>NZ_FOOG01000084.1 GCF_900113125.1 Halobacillus alkaliphilus
TGAACGAACAAGGAAAGCATTTGATCAAGATTGATAAATGGTACCCATCTACACAAACTTGTTCGCATTGTGGAAATACAAAGCCGATGCCTATGAATATTCGGACATACACTTGTTCGTGCGGGGTGAATCTCGATAGAGATTACAATTCGGCTCTCAACATCAAAAAAGAAGGAATTCGGCTATTAGCACTGCTCTAATGAATATAAACTCTTGGAACAAGAGGGTTAGCTTGGTCTATTTCGTCAGCTAACAAAAGTGGCGATTACCCAAGAAGCCCCCACTTCAAGCGACCCGTAAGGGTGGTAAGTGGAGGGTAGTTCACTACGTAATTAATTATATGAGTGGGAAACAATTAAAGAAAAATTTGAACCTTTTCCCGTCATTTTTTCGTATAATCAAGGAAAGGAGGAGATATTGATGTTCAAGAAATTTTTAGCAAGTGTAGGCGTAGGAGCCGCTAAGGTGGACACCCAGTTGGAAAAAGCACAGTTTGTACCAGGTGAAGACGTGCACGGGAAAGTCGTCATCAAAGGTGGAGATGTAGAACAATCCATCGACTCCATCCACATTTTCCTCATGACAGAAGCTCTCCGTGAATCCGGGGATAAGAAAATCAAAGAAAAAGTCGCGATCCAGAAATACCCGATCGCTCATCAGGAGACTATCAAAGAAGGCGAAACAAAGGAAATCCCATTTTCCATTCAGCTTCCGTACCATACCCCAGCCTCCCTCGGAAGACTGCCACTGTGGTTTGAAACCGGACTGGATATTCCGATGGCCCTGGATCCAGAAGATCGCGATCCGATTAAGGTGTCCCCGCACCCTTACATTGAAAAAGTGCTGGACGCATTAGAGAACAGACTCGGTTTCCGCCTTAGAGAAGTGGAAATGGAGTACTCCAAACACTTTGGCTATGTGCAGGAATTCGAATTCGCCCCGGGCGGAGAATACCGTTCTTACTTAGACGAATTGGAAGCGATTTTCTTTCTAAAAGAAAACCATCTAGATGTGATGCTTGAAGTGGATCGACGTGCCCGCGGTCTTGGTGGGTTATTTGCAGAAGCCTTAGAAATGGATGAAAGCCGAACGAAAGTCACGCTCACGAGCGAGGATCTGAACGGTTCGTTAGATGGTGTGGCACGCAAGCTGCAGCAAACCATTGATCAATTTAAACAATGATAGAAAACACGTCCAGGTATGCGCCTGGACGTGTTATTATGAATCAGCAAAAGAATCCATCTTTTACTTATAAAATTTCAGCAATAAGCTTACGTTAGGCTTCCCCTATTATCAGAAGAGGGTGCGCAGTGGTCATTTTTCAATGCAAAAAAGGAGCGTCTGCGCTCCTTTTTTAAGTCTTCACTTCTGCTTTTAATGCTTCTTCCTCAACACGGTCCATAAACTCCTGAACGACTTTTTCGTTGTTCTTCTTACTACCAAGCTTCATAAGCACTCTACCTACAAAGTTAACGCCCTGGTTCTTCCCTTCATAAATAAAACGGGTCCTGGACTCCTCCACTTTTTCCAAAGTAAAAGAAAAATTAATCTTGAAGGCCTTCGCCAAAGTAAAACTGAGTTGTTTATATTTTTTCTCATCCGTATCTTCATAACCTACCGTTTCCACGATATAGGTTTCTACCCGTTTCCCCTCCTGGTACTTTTGCCGGTATTTAGAACCTACTCCACCTTCTTCTATGTGAACCGGCTCATTTTCAATGACTTTTGGCATAATGACAGGCATGTTTTCTTCCCGGAATAAATTCCATACCGTTTCAATATTTGCTTCAATGATGCGTTCTTCTTTCCATTCCATCATTCATCCGTCTCCCTTCCAGACTCGATAAACTGATCAATATCTTCCATCTTTGAACGCAGCTCTTATATCTGAATCTCGATATTTTCCTTTTTCTCAAGCAATAATCCTTCCAGATTGGTAAAAGACTGATCGTTCATAACGATCTTCATTTCCTGGATAGTCAAACCGAAGCCTCGTAGTTTACCCAATAATAAAGCGAGAAGGTAGGACCCGTCGTCGTAGTATCTGTATTGGTTCGCTGGATCGATAAAAACAGGATCTAATAGCTCGACTTCCGCATAGTACCTTAATGTTTCTTTGCTTAGTCCTGTTAAAATTGAAAACTCACTGACTTTATACATGAGGACGTCTCTCCTACTCTTTTATCTTAAACTATGGGGTACACCACACAGTCAATAGAGATTCAGTAACGTCTATACTTTCTACTGGTGAATAAGAAATCGTAGTGATTCTAAGTGTTCTAATCCTTAAATAAAATTCGTTCCTATCCTCTAATGAGGCTTAATTTAGTCACACTTTTGGTGGTAATTTTTAGCAAAAGCGCCTCTCCAATCATCTACCGTTTTTTTGCAGTGATGAACAGCTCCGCAAATTCATGAGGAATGGTTTTGAGAGGATCTTCCTTTACCTCCTGCTTCATCTTGTTTAGTCCTTTTTCATACTCGGAATCGCTGATGAGCGTTAGTACAGATATATCTCTGTTTTCAGCGTACGGAAGATAATCGGCTGTCAGTATCTCTTCATGCCGATCGTTCACTTTTAATTGTACCTCAAAGTCTCTTTTCCTAAGTTCTTCATAAATCTTCTCTGGATGCCAGAATCTTTGTACATCCTCTGCATAAGCTTGAGGAAAATAGTGATACACCCACCATTTTGGCATGGAATGAATAGCAATATTATGCATTTTAAACTGTCCACTTGGCATGAGAACACGAGTGATCTCATCCAAAACTTTTTCTTTTTCCTTGTAATGATGGAACGAATAGTTATTGATTATGTAGTCAAATTTGTCTGACTCAAATGGCATATTCTCTGCATAGCCTTGAACCCACTGAATCGATCCAAGCTTTTCTTTTGCTTTTTCCAGCATTGCTTTAGACGCATCCAATCCAGTCCACCGAACTTGCTCATCCTGGAATAAAGGAACTTGCTTAGCAAGGTACAGCCCTGTTCCACATGATAAATCGAGCACTTCATACTGCTCTTTCTGATGTTGATTCATATAGGATTTTAAGGTCGTATCTTTCTCTATTTCTTCGACTCTATACTGATTGTTATCGTAATGATCAGCAATAGTAGAAAAATCGGTTTCTTTCATCGGTAAGTCTCCTCTCCCTTTTCATAATCTGAACTCATTACCAAAGCTGCTCCTCTTCATTGGATAATTCCATGATGAACGGCTGAATGCTCATCACAAGTGCTCCAATTCCTATTAAAAAGAATAAAAAGAGTGGGGAAGAGTTATCGAATAAGAGAGAGATCAACATAACGAGAGGAATAAGGAAAATACTTAGACTGCTTTTCTTTCTGGAGGAAGCAGTAAGGTATTGCTTCTTTTCACAATGCGGGCACGTAATTCCAGCAGCTAAGGTAAAAGATTTCTTCATGGTTTCACCCCATGTCCATTCTTCTTTGCAGCTTTTGCATACAGGCATTTTTCACACTCCTCTTTATATCACATTTACATTGTTTGTCGTCTTCTACTCCACTTTAAAGCATAAAATAAAGCAAAAAAATTCGCGATAAGATTTCCTCCCCATCCAACGAGTATCGAATACTCTGTATAGGATTGAAACACTAATCCTCCTGCTAAAAAGGAAGCACTTAGAAAAGCAAAAGAGACAGTCAGTTTTTGATACTTATGCATGCTTTCATTCCTCCAAGAGTTTTTTTAGCATGTTTAAATCAATACTTATAGCAACTAGTTTTCTGCTTATCTATTCATTTTTATCAGTAAACTTTAAGAATCTTCAATCAAAAATTGCAGCTTCCGTTTCTTCAAGCCATTGATCAACCGCTTTGACTGGAAAATAGTATTCATAGCCAATCTGTATGTATGGAATTTGGCTTTTGGTGACGTTTCCTTCCTTTTGTGGAAGGAGCTTTTCCACTTGGTCCTGGTTAATTCCTAAGTATTCTTGTAATTCCGAATGACTCAATAATTGATCTTTCGACTGGGGTTTCACTTGTACCTGTTCAATAGAATTCCCAGAAGGATTATTTTCTTTCATCGCATCGGCGATCATCCAGGACCCTGCTAAAATACATAAACCTAAAAAAATCTGCGCTAGACTACTAGCCATTTGCTTCATTATATCCTCCATTCATATGTTCTGGTATATAGAGACAGCTTACCTCTCTATTTTTTCAACTTATCAGCTTCTTACCGGATTTTACCACAGATTCCAGTCTGCTCCTCAACATATTCTCTACATCTCCCCAAACTCCTTGTTTCATCTGTATTAAGACCGTCTATATTCCCCTGGTCTAAAACAAATGAGTGGG
This sequence comes from Halobacillus alkaliphilus, assembly GCF_900113125.1. Taxonomy (GTDB): domain Bacteria; phylum Bacillota; class Bacilli; order Bacillales; family Halobacillaceae; genus Halobacillus; species Halobacillus alkaliphilus. The sequence continues at coordinate 4,325 of NZ_FOOG01000084.1, forward strand.
TTTTTCTTCATGCTGTAAAACATATTCTTCCAATCTTTTTTCTTCATCGGTGTCTGTTTAATATTTACTCCCTCGTCCTTTAACTTTTGAATGCTCGAATTGAAAATTCCGGACATTTTTCTGCCTCCCCCTATTACGCCTCATACTTATGGCTTCCCACCCACAATCATCGAATCCACTTCTATAATATTGTAGGTTACTATCATCTTTTCTCTCTTCTTCATTGTTCATAAAAAAGTGACCTATACATGTGTATAGGCCACTCCATATCTATAGACCTATACCCGGACGGTAAGGTCTTGCTAACAGCATCACTGCCAACAAAGCCGAGAGTGAAGTTCACTCTGGATTGACGACTTTGCTGTAAAAGCTACTCCCCTTAGAAGGAAAATATTCAATTACACTACTAACATAAACGTAAATGACCGACTAGTCAATGGATAAAAGAGGATAATATTTTTATTCTTCTAACTTTGACTTGATGGTCATATCGATAGAAAGACCAACAAAACCTACGACCAATAACCAAACCCCTTCATGAATTACAAGTAACACTGTTAATTCTCAAAGATAATTTCAGATAAGCTCACGTTTGTTGAAGACTCAGTTTCGAGACATTTGTTGAGCGGAAGGTCCTCCGGGGGACGATTTCGCTTTCCGCGGTAGAGTAGAGAACTGATTTCAAAAGGGATTTCTCCCCTTTTACTTTCAGCTCCCCCTCATCAAACCGTACGTGAGGTTCTCCCTCATACGGCTTTCCGATGTTCTTCTTTCTTTGGCATTACGGTTACCCTACTTGGCTAAGCACACCAGTTGATACTGGGTTTGTTTCTTTACTTCCTCCAAATGACCATGAAGATTTCGGCGCTGTCTTTTCTTGTTGTTAAACAGAGCTAGACGTTTCAAAACATACCAG
>NZ_FOOG01000088.1 GCF_900113125.1 Halobacillus alkaliphilus
GAGGCCGAAAGGCGTAGGCGATGGACAACAGGTTGATATTCCTGTACCACCTCCTTTCCGTTTGAACGACGGGGGGACGCAGGAGGATAAGGAGAGCGCGCCATTGGATGAGCGCGTCCAAGCAGTGAGACGGTCGGATAGGCAAATCCGTCCGGCAACGTCAAGCTGTGATGGGGAGGGAACTAAAGTACCGAAGCTCCTGAGTTCACACTGCCAAGAAAATCCTCTAGTGAGGAAAGAGGTGCCCGTACCGCAAACCAACACAGGTAGGCGAGGAGAGGATCCTAAGGTGAGCGGGAGAACTCTCGTTAAGGAACTCGGCAAAATGACCCCGTAACTTCGGGAGAAGGGGTGCTCCTCTGCCGAGGAGCCGCAGTGAAAAGGCCCAAGCGACTGTTTACCAAAAACACAGGTCTCTGCGAAGCCGTAAGGCGAAGTATAGGGGCTGACACCTGCCCGGTGCTGGAAGGTTAAGGGGATGCGTTAGCCGTAAGGCGAAGCGTTGAACCGAAGCCCCAGTAAACGGCGGCCGTAACTATAACGGTCCTAAGGTAGCGAAATTCCTTGTCGGGTAAGTTCCGACCCGCACGAAAGGTGCAACGACTTGGGCACTGTCTCAACGAGAGACCCGGTGAAATTATACGATGCGTGAAGATGCGCATTACCCGCGACAGGACGGAAAGACCCCGTGGAGCTTTACTGTAGCCTGATATTGAATGTTGGTACAGCTTGTACAGGATAGGTAGGAGCCTTAGAAGCCGGAGCGCTAGCTTCGGTGGAGGCGCTGGTGGGATACTACCCTGGCTGTACGGACATTCTAACCCAGGACCGTAATCCGGTCCGGAGACAGTGTCAGGTGGGCAGTTTGACTGGGGCGGTCGCCTCCTAAAGAGTAACGGAGGCGCCCAAAGGTTCCCTCAGAATGGTTGGAAATCATTCGCAGAGTGTAAAGGCACAAGGGAGCTTGACTGCGAGACCTACAAGTCGAGCAGGGACGAAAGTCGGGCTTAGTGATCCGGCGGTACCGCATGGAAGGGCCGTCGCTCAACGGATAAAAGCTACCCCGGGGATAACAGGCTTATCTCCCCCAAGAGTCCACATCGACGGGGAGGTTTGGCACCTCGATGTCGGCTCATCGCATCCTGGGGCTGTAGTCGGTCCCAAGGGTTGGGCTGTTCGCCCATTAAAGCGGTACGCGAGCTGGGTTCAGAACGTCGTGAGACAGTTCGGTCCCTATCCGTCGTGGGCGTTGGAAATTTGAAAGGAGCTGTCCTTAGTACGAGAGGACCGGGATGGACACACCGCTGGTGTACCAGTTGTTCCGCCAGGAGCATCGCTGGGTAGCTACGTGTGGTCGGGATAAGTGCTGAAAGCATCTAAGCATGAAGCCCCCCTTGAGATGAGATTTCCCCTTACGCCAAGTAAGTAAGATCCCTCAGAGACGATGAGGTTGATAGGTCCGAGGTGGAAGCGTGGTGACACGTGGAGCTGACGGATACTAATGGATCGATGACTTATCTATCCTTTAA
>NZ_FOOG01000082.1 GCF_900113125.1 Halobacillus alkaliphilus
TGTGGTAAGCTTCCTCAGGCTTCGCCTTCCGGGATCTTACCGATCATGTTCATCCCACTCTTACACTTTTATAAGAGTTAAGCATAACTCATAATATAAACGTCAGCGTGAGCTATCCAGCTGCAGCACCTAGCGTCTAGTGAGACTTCCCTCACTTCTGTGCGATAAGTCAACATCGAATCACTCCGCTCTTCGTGTTTCCTTTATCTCCGCCAGCTCAGTCCAGTCCATACGCCGCTGACCAAGGTGCTTCCGCTTATAAGATAGGAGTCTACATCGTCCCCCTCCGGACCTTGCCATGTGTAGAGCTCGAAATCTTCTACGAAAGCGTCTGCTCAACGAGTAAGGGGAGCCTGGAAGCACTACTAAATTTCTAGCATGTCACAGTGTAATCACCTTGATATATAAGCATTTAAGGCTGATACAGGACGCTGACTTCTCTTATGGAAGGGTCCGTTAGCAGATATCGTTGGGGTGGCGAAGGAAACGACGAGACTCCCACGGGAGAAGGAGCTAGGCGAGACCCCACAGGGAGTGAAGCGACCGAGGAGGCTTGCCAGTTCCCCCGTAGGAAAGCGAGTTGTTTCCGTAGCCCGTCCCTCTCTATTTTAGTAAAGGACCCAATTTATCTCGAGACTGAGTCTTACACCATCCGGCCCTATTGTGGAATAAGCATCTGTATATCATCAGTAACGCTTAATAGACCTTAAAAAGCCTTGCCTTGATGGAAATAAAACCATCACGGCAAGGCTTTTTTTGTCAGGCAGCGCGCTTCTTCATCAGCCATAAGAAGTACGGGGCACCGATAAGAGCAACTAAAATCCCGGATGGAATTTCATTCGGGGCAAGCAGCGTCCGGCTGAATAAATCCGCGACGAGCAGAAGCAATCCCCCGAGCAGCATGGTTACAGGCAATAACTTCTGGTTGGCGCTACCGACCAGAAGACGCGCCACGTGCGGAGCAATTAAGCCAACGAATCCGATCGATCCGACAGCAGCGACACTGCACGCCGCAAGCAGCGTGGCGATCATGGCCATTTGAAACCGGACTGACCTCACACGAAGTCCAAGTCCTTTTGCTGTATCATCCCCTAAAGACAGCACATCAAGTGTCTTAATATAAAAGATGAGCAGCGGAACAAATAAGATGACGGGCCATAGGAGGTACTGCAGCAGCTGAGACCATCCTTTTGCGTAAGTTGTGCCGGATAGCCATGTTAAGGCAGAGGCAACACCAAGATCGGCCTGCACCACCAGAATCTGAATAATAGCCGATCCAAACGCAGAGACCCCGATTCCAAGCAGAGCGAGAATCGTAGGCTGGAATTCAGCTTTGGCACCGAGGCCCATGACGATTAAGAAAAAGACAAACGCACCGATCATGGCTCCGACAGGGATCCAGACGGCAGAGACACTGAATACGTACATAGTCATCAATGCCCCAACCCCTGCACCGGAAGTAATTCCAATAACAGACGGATCGGCAAGCGGATTTCGTAGTACTCCTTGAAAAATCAGACCGCTGACCGCTAGAATAGCACCGCTGAATACAGCTACAAGGGCTCGAGGAAGTCTCAAGTTAAGAATAAAGTTTCGAATAAATTCATTGGAAGAACCAAAGAATGCATCCCAGGCAACAAGCGGTTCAAATCCGTAATTACCAGAAGACATACTGATGAGTATCGTCAGGATAATAACCGCTCCAAGCATGGGCAGAAGTTTTCTCAGTGAAAGATTAACCGCTCCGCTTCCTGCCATAATGGTACCCGTATCTCCACTTCCCTGGCTTTGCTTCATGCGCATAACGAGCCAGATGAGCCACGGAGAACCAATCAGTGCGGTAATCGCCCCGACGGGTAGCTCAGAAAACGATGGATCAATAATTCTTGCAAGTATATCCGCAAGCAGCAGTACATTGCCTCCCCATAAAAAGGAGCCAATTATGAGCGGTATATGCGAGCGGTAACCGATTAATTTAATAATGTGAGGCGCCACTAAACCGACGAACCCGATCGGACCGACAACACTGACGGTCACACTCGTCAGAAGTACCGCTGCGAGAATCGTAATCAGCTTCACAACGCGGACATTCTGGCCAAGAGCGGTTGCTACATCATCCCCAAGCGTGAGTGTGTCCAGTTTTTGCGAAAAAATAAAGGCCGTCAGCATACCCGCAGCTATTAAGGGAAGAGAAAACTGGACGCCGTCCCAGTTGTTTTGAATAAGTGTCCCAGACCCCCATAGAAAAAGTCCCTGCGTCTCGTTTTCGTAGAAAATCTGCAGCACGGACGTCAGCGATGAGAAGAGAAAGGTAACAATCATTCCCGCAAGCACCATGCGGACCGGGGTGGCGTTCCCCGCTCCTGACAACAGGTAAACGGCTGCAAATGTTAGAATTCCGCCGACAAAGGCCGTAACGATTCCATTCGCAAACATAATAAATGGAAAGAAAATCGTGGTCAGAACCACGGCAAAATAGGTACCCGAATGAATGCCAAGGGTACTCGCTGAAGAAAGCGGGTTCTTCGTCACCGTCTGCAGAATTACACCTGAAACTGCAAGCGCACCGCCGGCCAGAATTCCCATGACAGCCCTCGGCATCCGCAGAATACGAACAGTGTGATGTTTGATCGTATCCTGTGGATGAAAGAGCGCATCTACGACGGTCCCGAGAGGAATCGACACGTTTCCCTGATTAATATGTATAAACGTTAATAAACATAATAATGCGGTCCCACCCCCGAAGGTGAGAACCGCGATTATTGTTTGTTTTAAGTTCAAATTCATAAGCTTCACTCGCTTTGGTTTTCGTTCAGCATCGCATCGGTTACTTGCTTCGCTAGTACTTCAGCCGATAGTGGCCCACCGAAGGTCCAAGTATCTCCCGGCATCTTATAGGTGCGATCTTCCTGAACAAATTTAAGGTCTTCCCAGGCAGGATTGCCTTTCAGTTGATTCGTGAAGATATTATCTTCTTCCTGCACAATGTAGAAGAAATGAGCATCCTGATAATTCTGGAGAGTCTCTACGGTTGTGGAGGTGTATCCGTAAACCTCAGTTTTGTCTGGTTGATGAGCGTTTTGCAAACCAATGTTCTTCATCACTTTTGAAACAATGGAATTAGGTGTGAAAAGTCTCAACGTTGGTGTGTTCTGGGATGTAAAAGCCTGCGTCATTACATATTCAGAATCTTCTTTACCAGCTTCTGTGATGCGGGCCTGCTGATCACGGAACGTCTTTTCCATGTTCTTGACAACTTTTTTAGCTTTGTCTTCCTTACTCGTAATCTTGGCTACCGTATTAAACTCGTCCAGCATATGCTGGTACTGGTCTTTCGCCGCTTCCTCGGAATAAGGGGCAAACATAACGGTCGGCGCAATATCCTCCAGTTGATCCGCGATTGCCTCGTGGCGGAATTTCACTCCGATGATTAAGTCGGGATCCAACCGCGAAATGGCTTCCAGATTCGGCTCCTGGCGTGTTCCTACATCTTCAACCGAATCGCTTAACGATTTACCTGCATCGACCCACTTGCTATAGCCGTCCAGATCGGCAACACCCGCAGGCTCCATTCCAAGCGCCTGCAGATCTTCAGCGTACGTCCATTCGAGAACTACAATTTTCTCAGGAGTTCCTTCGATCGTTTTCTCTCCCATTGCATCCTCAATATTTACCGTGCGCTGCTCCTCTTGTTCTTCTTCCTTCGCTTCTTTGGACTGATCTCCTGAGCCTTCAGAAGCTTCGCCCCCTTCATCTGCACCATTTCCGCAGGCCGTTAACGTAACAACAAGTAACACAAGAATAAGCCATCCTATTTTTTTCATGTACTTTACATCCTCTCTTTTTAACCCTTCCAACCTGAGCCGGTCTACAAACAGACTTTAATTGATAAAGATTCTCATTATCATGATACTACCAATCATATCGAAGCCCTACCCCGCTGTCAATGGTAATGACGTTCGATTCAACCGTTATTTTCTTATCCACTAACTGTCAGATTTTCAAAGGAAGATGGTTATGAGTTTTTAACCTTAAAATTAGACGGAATGAAGACTTCATAGGAAGGTCAAACTAACAGGGTTAAAAGTATAAATAGAGGTGAGTTAAATCATGAAAGCTGTTACCTACCAAGGGAAATACTCAGTTGCAGTCAAACAGGTTCCCTTTCCAAAAATAGAACACGAAGAAGATGTGATTATCCGGATTACTTCAACTGCAATATGCGGTTCGGATCTGCATTTATATCAGGGGAATTTCCCTCTTCCAATTGGTTACATCATTGGACATGAACCCATGGGAGTTGTTGAAGAAATCGGCCCTAAAGTAAGGAATGTAAAGAAAGGAGATCGCGTTGTCATTCCATTTACAGTGGCTTGCGGGCAGTGTAGTTATTGCGACTCTCATCGTGAAAGTCAGTGCGATCATGCGAACCCCCATTATGATTCCGGAGGGTATTTTGGGTATAGTGAAAAGTTCGGAGATCACCCTGGAGGTCAGGCAGAATATCTACGTGTACCTTTTGGAAATTATACCCCCTTTAAAATTCCAGAGTCCTGTGAATTAGAGGATGAGTCCCTTCTATTTCTCTCTGACGTCCTGCCGACAGCCTACTGGAGTGTAGAAAATGCTGGTGTGAAATCAGGAGATACGGTGATCGTTCTTGGCTGTGGTCCTATTGGTTTGATGGCGCAGCAGTTTGCCTGGCAAAAAGGAGCCGAACGGGTAATTGCTGTTGATTATATCGAAAATCGTCTCCTACATTCCAAAAGAATGAATCAAACGGAAATCTTTGATTTCACCCAATATCCGGATATGGGGGAAACATTGAAGGAAATTACGAAGGGTGGCGCCGATATTGTCATTGACTGTGTAGGTATGGACGGCAAGAAATCTCCATTGGAATTCGTCGAGCAAAAATTAAAACTGCAGGGAGGAACGCTTGGTCCTCTTCAAGTAGCAACAAGAGCTGTGAAGAAGTGCGGAACCGTTCAAATCACAGGCGTGTACGGAGGAAATTATAACCTCTTTCCTTTAGGTGCTTTCTTTTCACGGAACATACAATTAAAAATGGGACAGGCTCATGCACGTTCTTTTATGGAACCCCTTTACAAACAAATTGTTCGTGGTGAAATTGATCCAAGAAAAATTATTACTCATGAAATGGCCCTGGATAATGCGGCTCACGGATACGAAATTTTCAACAAAAAGGAAGACAATTGTATTAAAGTGGTGCTGAAACCCTAAGAAAATCAGCCGCCTTTCAGACCTTAAGATCAATAAAGGTTAAGCTCACGACACTGTAAGGCTCAGTTTCGAGATATCTAGTGAGAGAGTTAGGTCCTGCGGGGAATGACTCGCTTTCCGTGGTAGAGTAGAGAACTGATTTCAAAAGGGATTTCTCCCCTTTTACTTTCAGCTCCCCCTCATCAAACCGTACGTGAGGTTCTCCCTCATACGGCTTTCCGATGTTCTTCTTTCTTTGGCATTACGGTTACCCTACTTGGCTAAGCACACCAGTTGATACTGGGTTTGTTTCTTTACTTCCTCCAAATGACCATGAAGATTTCGGCGCTGTCTTTTCTTGTTGTTAAACAGAGCTAGACGTTTCAAAACATACCAGTCAATTCGATTCAGCCACTTCTTCGAGGCTGACGACAGACGATAATAGTTCTTAAACCCTTGTAACCTACGGTTCAAGCCTTCGACTAAATCGT
>NZ_FOOG01000077.1 GCF_900113125.1 Halobacillus alkaliphilus
CACCTAGTCCCTTCTCCCATGGGAGTCTCGCCATTTCCCCACCACCCCAACTATAATGCTGCGAACGGACCCTGCTATAGCAGAAAGGAACCATGCTGCATCTGCCTCAAATGCTTATAGTACAGGGTTCCTACACGTAAACACACGTAGTAAAAACCACTATGGATCATAGATGATCCTGGTTCATTGGAACGCGTTTATGCAGAGAATTTCGAGCGCTCCATGATCGCAAAGGGGCGGAAGGGAACGGCGAAGACTCCTGCGGGATGAACATGACAGGTGAGGCCCCGGAAGGCGCCAGCCTGAGGAGACTCAGCGCAAGGGATGTTCGACTAAGATCGCCACGTCCTGTGGCAACGTCGAACGACCCTGCGTCTTGCAGGGCCGCGGAAAGCGAGTCGTTCCCTGGAGCCCCTTTTCCACACAATATCTCGAAACTGAGTCTTACAGTAACCGGCCCTTTAGTTTAATACCCTGCTTCTAAACAAACCTGTGGTCACGTTTGATAGGCAATAAAAAAAGTGCCAGCCCTTATAGGACTCGCACTTTTTCGTTCATTTATTAAGGTTGATAGTTGGAATCTTTATTAGAGTGTCTTTGCCACCAATGCTTCATCAGTTGTGCACGTCCTTCAATCAAAGGCTGAGTCAACGTGCGGATTATACTGCTTGAAAGCAGGTAGACAATAAGCGCCGCTATAATGGCAAGACCGAGAATATCGAATATAGAGTCTACCTTAAACCATCCGGCCTGTCTGAAGAATTGGATAAAGAATCCGTGCAGTAAATATACATACAACGTTTTTCCACCAAGATAAGAGAAACGATATTCTTTTCCAGGCACCCAGGATAATACACTTACCGTCATAACAGCAGCAAGCAGATACACCATTAAGCGGATCAAGCCGCCGAACTCTGGATTTCCCAGATCTACATACGATTTTGAACCTAGCAGCCAACCTGAACTTACTTCCGGAAAAGCAGCGATAAGTCCGGCAGCCACAGCCATCACAACAAGACCCACTTCTCTTACACGACGTGTTCTAAACAGTCTCACATGCTCTTTAGTCAGCCAGTACCCGGCCAGGAAAAACGGAAAAAACACAAATGTTCTGGATAAGCTGAAACTGTGGCCGATATCACTGAAGTAACCAACTACAAGCCCAATCTCAACGGCAATCGTAATTCCAATGAAAGGAGGAATTTTTTTAAACCAGTACAACAGAATATGCCAGCAGAATAAACTAAACAAAAACCAAAGCGACCAGTGAGGATAAAAGGGTCCATTGAGCCATCCATCTTTTCCAATAAAGAAGAAATATCCCGTATAGGCAAGTTGGAAGATAAGATATGGCAATATCAGTTTTTTAGCCAATTGAATGATGTAATCTTTATGGCCTGACCCCTTGGCAAAAAAGCCGGCCAGGAAAATGAAAGCAGGCATATGAAAAGTATAAATCCACGTATAGAGGGTGTACATAGGAACTGATCCATCTGTAAATGGCTGGATCATATGACCAAACACCACTAGAAAAATCAGAAATAATTTTGCATTATCGAAAAACACATCACGCTTCATTCTTTTCACCCTTCGCTCTTCAAATTTCCTAGTCTGAAAAATTGTCCTATTCTCTATTTATCACATTTTTAAAGAATTGATACCGTTTTTATTATTTTTTAAACAAACTGTAAACTGCCTGTCAATTCTGTCTCTTCTTTGTCATGGAACAAAGAGATAAAAATCCTCTTCTGCGCTTCATGCAGAAGAGGATGGACTTACGCTTTTATTCAAATTCAATGGCCCAATTTCCATTTCTGAAAATCGGCTCAAATTCGCCTTCCTTAGTTTCTCCATCAATATGCAACTCTGCCGAACCCATCATGAAGTCTTCATGAACTAGACTATCATTAACGCCGTGATGATCCATTTGTTCCTCATCAAAGGAAGAACCGTCTTTAATATTAGTCGGGTACGCCTTGCCCAAAGCTAAATGACAGGAAGCATTCTCATCATAAAGCGTATTAAAGAAAATATGACCGGACTTAGAAATTGGAGATTCGTTCGGCACAAGCGCAACTTCCCCTAATTGCTTCGCTCCTTCATCCGTGTCAAGCAAGTGTTTCAAAGTATCTTCACCAGATTCAGCTGAATAATCAACTACTTTACCGCTCTTAAATATAAGGGTAAAGTTTTCAATCAAGTTCCCGCCATAGTTGAGCGGCTTCGTGCTCGTCACTTTTCCATCTACTCCATATTTATGGGGCATGGTAAATACTTCTTCGGTCGGCATATTTGGATTGAATTCCGTGCCTTTTTGAGAAGTAGCTGAACCGCCATGCCAAATATGATCCTCGACCAATTCGATCGACAATTCAGTGCCTGGAGCTTTATAATGCAGTTTTTTATATTGCTTATCATTTAAATATTCACGTGCCTGACGCAAACGCTCATTATGCTCATTCCAGGCTTCAATTGGATCTTGCTGATCAATCCGCGTGATCTGAAAGATTTGTTCCCACAGTTTGTGCTGGGCCTGTTCGGAAGAAAGCTCTGGAAATACTTTTTCTGCCCAGGCTTTCTGGGGATAAGCTACAATACTCCATGTTGTTTTATCATTCATAATGTAATCACGATATTTAGTAAGCGCCTGAGCACTCGCTTTATTAGCTTTAGCTACACGCTCTGAATCCACATCTTTTAATAAATCCGGATTCGGACCATAAATTGAGAGAAGAGAATAGCCATCAGCAACCATTTCCTCCAGCCCTTCTGCCTTCCATTTAGGGAAGTTCTCTAGAACCTCCATTGGAGCATTTTTCATTTTGAGGTAACTTAATACTTCATCGCCCCACTCAACGTGAACGTTCTTGGCTCCTTTGCCGTAAGCCTTAGCAGAAATTGTGCGAACAAGATCGGCTGCCTCAATCGGGGCGTTAATAATCAGCCCCTGGCCTCTTTGTAAATTAACTCCCTTTTTCAGAGCTAATTCTGCGTATTTTTCTAATTGCTTTTGATTTGCTGTCAAATTAATACCTCCCAAAATTGAGATTGTCCTTATATTATTTCATATCTTCCATCCATTTCCTAATTAAATGCGGGTTTCTAAATTCAATTAAGAAATACATCGTCCTTCCACTTATTTTTTACCATTTTCTTTAGTAAAAACAAAAAGTAGGTTAGTTTATTATTATCCAGGGTAGGAAATAGAAGAATTTAAACTAACTAAGAATGGTGATTATATGGGTTTCTTTTACTATATTAGAAAATATTTTAAGATGTCGAAACGTCAGCGTAAAAGTGAATTAAAGTCCACACTCTGGTTTATGCCTTTCTGGTATATAGTAGGAGCTGTTGGTCTTTCTGCTTTTACTTTTTATCTTGATTACATTGTAGATGTGAGTTTGTATTTACCAGCCGCTATCGGATTCAGCGGCCAGACACTTCAGGTTCTTTTGAGTGCACTCGTAGGAGGGGTGCTTACATTAAGTGCATTTACGATCAACTCCCTGCTTGTAGCACTTACGACGTTCAGCGGCCAGTTTTCTTCCAAAATGCTTGTAAACTTTGTAAGTGACCGGGCGACACAGCACGTACTGGGAATATTTAACGGAAGTTTCATATATGTGCTTCTGAACTTCTTATACGTCACTCATGAAGAAGAAGAATATATCGTGGCTACACCTGCTCTATCTATTTTAACTGCCATAACAGCTGCTGTGACTTTTATTTATTTTATTAACCATACGACAACCTGGATGCAGGTTCATAACATCAGTTACAATATGAATTCCAAGTCAAAATCCGTCCAGGCTTCATTAGAGAAAGAACTGAAGCCCTACCATCTTGAAAAGCACGTTGATGAAGCTAAGCTGCCTTCAGAAGCAGAAGGGAAGATCATTGAAGCCAATCAGCCGGGTTATTTTCAAGTGGCTGATTTCTCCCGTCTCATTAAACAGGCTAAAAGAGATAATAGTCTGATACGGTTTGATGTCAGAATCGGAGAATTCGTTGTAGAAGGTACGCCTGTGGTCACTTATTGGGAAAATGAAGAAAAGGTGGACCCTGCTCGATATCTGAAATCTATTGAAATTGGCATTAAGCAAACTGAAATTCAGGATCTGGAATACGGTTTAATCAAGCTTGCCGAGGTAGCCATTAAGGCTCTGGGGCATAACGACCCGCTAACCGTTACGAACACTATTCACCAAATTGCAGATTTGTTAAAGAGTATCGGTCAGTCTTCCAATTTCTCTCCCTATCTTTTCGACCAGGAGCAGGAACTTCGTGTTATCTTAAATCAAAAGGATTTCAGATATTATCTTCACAAAGGGTTTGCATCCATTCGGGAATACGCGAACCAAAATTCGGCGGTCATGACCGAATTACTGACTATGGTAGCCCTGCTGAGTAAAACGATGGATCAGTCCGTTCACAAGGATTTATGGGAATTTGCCCGGCAGACGATTTTAGGGTTTGATAACTACAGCCTTTACGAAAATGACTGCCTCTATATTTTAGAACAATTATCTGTGCTTTCTAAAAACACAGGTAATCAGAAGGATTATCTTTTTCTGCTCGAATATATGCTGGAAAGAGTCAGCTCTAAAAGTGCCTCTAAGGTACCTTCTTCTCTTTAGACTGATCTAAAAAAAGAAGCAGAAAGCAGATCAAGAGCTGCTTTCTGCTTCTTTTTCATTTTTAAACATTTCAATCGCCCGAACACGCATGGTTTTATGATCAACCATTGGCTCAGGATAGTCTTTCCCAATGATACACCCCGCTTGCTTCTGGTCTTCTTCAGACATTTTAGCCGGCTCATGGATATATTTTTTTTCGACATCTATTAATTCTGGCACCCATTCTTTAATAAAGCGCCCGTGAGGATCGAAACGTTCCGACTGTCTAGTAGGGTTAAATACCCGGAAATAAGGAACAGGATCTGTCCCTGTAGAGGCTGCCCACTGCCAGCCGCCTATGTTAGAAGCCGCATCATAATCAATCAGCTGCTCTGCGAAGTATCTTTCTCCTGCACGCCAATCCATCAGCAAATCCTTGGTTAGAAAAGAAGCTACAGCCATGCGAAGGCGGTTGTGCATCCACCCTGTTTCATTCATCTGTCTCATAGCCGCATCGATAATTGGAAATCCCGTCCGGCCCTCTTTCCATTGGTCAAAAAGATCTTCATCATAATTCCAGGGCAGTCCCTGATATTTCTCAACCATTTCTTCATCTCCAGCATTCGGATAAAAGTGATAAATCATATTATAGAAATCACGCCACGCAAGCTCTGAAATATACGTTTCGACCCCTTCTGTATTTTTGCGGTAGTCAACTTGATCATGAATTAAATGGTAAACCGTTCGAATGGAAATAGCACCAGTTCTTAAGAAGCGGGACATCCGGCTTGTACCATCCACAGCTGGAAAATCCCGGTCTTTTTCATATTCATAAATCGCTTCATCGAGAAAATCGTAAAAGTGATCAAGCGCATCGTTTTCACCGACTTTATCAAATTCCCTCGTTGTCTTGCTGATTAAATTCTGATAGGCTTTGTAACCATTTTTAAACTCATCCCTCTTGTCTATAGTAAGCTGGGATAATCGTTCATGATCCACTTTCTGGACAGCAGGTTTTTGCAGCTGCTTCCACTGTTTATAGTAAGGGGTAAATACTTTATAATACCCGCCTGTTTTTTTAGTTACTTCCTTCGCCCCGTGCATATGATGGTCAACATAGCTGAACACGTGAACGTCTGACTCTTTTAAACACTTGTTAACTTCATTATCTCTTTTCAAACCAAAGCCTGATTCATCTCGATTATAATAAACGGCTTCTACGTCATGTTTTTCAACTAGATGAGTGAACGCATCGCTTGTTTTTCCTATAATAAAATGAACGGCCAGTCCCTTCTCTTCTGCATCCTCAACAAAAGCCTTCAAGGTTTGAAAAAAGTAGTCATGCCGTGCAGTAAATTCCTCATTCAGGTCAGGATGGATATGAAAAAACAGAAGAATTTCATCCTCATCATCTGCATGTTCCAACGCTTTACTTATCGCTGTATGATCATTTAATCGTAAATCTCTGCGAAACCATATCGCTCGAGTTGTCATGGCTTCCACTCTCCCTGTCTTGATCTATATAACTTCTATTGTAACGAATGTCTGTTCCACCCTCACGTTTTAATAGGTAAGCTCTACTACAATCTCAATATTGCTTTTTTTACTATTGGCTCTGTTACCCATTGTTAATTTTCCATAATAGGCTTACTCTACTATCGGGCCGGTTACTGTAAGACTCAGTTTCGAGATATTGTGTGGAAAAGGGGCTCCAGGGAACGACTCGCTTTCCGCGGGCATGTGGTGAGCTTC
>NZ_FOOG01000075.1 GCF_900113125.1 Halobacillus alkaliphilus
GAGGGTCTAAGAAAGCGAGAGTTGCCATCGCCCGGACATTACTTGTGATCGTGTACCACCTATTAACCAAAAGAGAAATGTACAAAGAACAAGGGGCAAACCATTATAACCAACAAGCATTAGAAGCAAAAAAACAAAAGGCAATTAAGAGTCTTCAACGTTTAGGTTTTGTAGTCGACTTATCGCCACAGTCGGCTTAGAGAAGAATAATGAAATAAATATCAAAGTGATTCAGGGATTTTTAAAAAAGTAATAAGATCCCCTTTATTTAGTGCGGTCTTAAAGCTGTAATTATTTTCAGGGTAGCCTTTTATTAAAATGAATTGATGTTATCATACGCAGACTTTATTAGGTGAAGAAGCGTATAATGTGATAGAATAACGTTAGATTTTTACTGAGAAGATGGAGGACTCCCCATGAAAAAAGAATTCGCCGTGATAGGTCTGGGACGGTTTGGCGGCAGTATCTGCCGTGAACTTAGCCGCGAAGGCATGGAAGTATTAGCTTTGGACCTTGATGAAGATAAAGTGAACGAATATAGAGATATAGCAGCTCATGCTGTAATTGCCGATTCTACTGATGAAAACGTACTGCGAGAACTTGGGCTGCGTAACATCGACCACGTCATCGTGGCAATCGGAGATAATATCCAAGCAAGTATCCTCACCACCTTAATGCTGAAGGAATTGGGCATTAAAACCATTACTGTAAAAGCACAAAATGATTATCATGAAAAAGTATTAGCCAAAATTGGGGCTGATCACGTTGTTCACCCTGAGCGTGATATGGGTAAACGAATTGCACATAATATCATTTCCAACAACATACTTGACTACATTGAATTATCAGATGACCATAGTGTCGTAGAGGTTAAAGCAGGAAGCAAAATGAGCGGCCGCACTCTGGTGGATCTTGATATTCGCGCTGAGTACGGGTGTAACGTTGTGGCCATAAAAAGGAAGAAAGATGTAATAGTCTCTCCGATGGCCACAGAAGAAATCCGCGAAAATGACGTATTGATCGTCATCGGAGCAGATAAAGACATCAGTCGTTTTGAAAAAAATCTTGTAGTTGAGGACTAAACATAATCCTAAGAAAACCTGCCGTGCTGGCAGGTTTTTTTAAGTGCTTAGCGTTCTTTTTAAAAACAAATAACCCAAGCGTAATGGTGCACATTCCAATTAATACGATGTGTAAACTCTTCGTGGTGATCATTTAATTAAAGCTCTCGACATTGTAATACTCGTTTTCTATGCTTGAAATGCGAATGAACTTTGGGACATAAGAATGGCTTCGGAGAGACTAATAAACAATATTTGGGTGCAGCTTAGTTTACTTCTAAAGCAAAAGGGAAATATAAAATGCTATAGACGATATTCATCGCAATAGGAAACTTAGAAAGGATGATACTTATGTTCGATCAACGTACAGGAGAAGTATTAACCCAGCAGTTAATTGATTGGGGAGTTCATCATATATATGGAATGCCTGGAGATTCTATTAATGAATTTATTGATGATATAAGAAAAAGGGAAGAGGAACTTTCTTTTGTTCAGGTGAGACACGAAGAGACAGGGGCGCTCGCAGCATCAGCTTATGCGAAGCTAACCGGAAAGTTAGGAGTCACGTTATCCATCACTGGCCCTGGTGCTA
This sequence comes from Halobacillus alkaliphilus, assembly GCF_900113125.1. GTDB lineage: Bacteria > Bacillota > Bacilli > Bacillales > Halobacillaceae > Halobacillus > Halobacillus alkaliphilus. The sequence goes on from NZ_FOOG01000075.1 coordinate 1,654, forward strand.
TTCATTTATTAAATGGTTTATATGATGCAAAAGCAGACCAGGCGCCTGTGCTCGCCATTGTAGGGCATGTTCAAAGTGATCAGGTGGGTACCGGAGCGTTTCAGGAGCAGAATCTTGAGCGCATGTTTGATGATGTAGCGGTCTTTAATAAACGCGCTACCTCACAGGAACAGCTGCCGGATCTCATGGACCAGGCAGTGAGAGAAGCTTACGCTAAAAAAGGTGTATCTGTGCTCATTGTTCCTGATGATCTATTTGCTGCAAAGCAAACGGACGATGTACGGTTACGAGCAAGTAACCTATTTCAGCCAGAGATGATGCCTAAACAACACCACATGATAGAAGCAAAGAAATTAATTGAGCAGGCAGAAAGACCGGTTATTTTAGCAGGTAAAGGAGCTGCAGGTGCAAGAGACGAATTAATGGCTTTTGCGGAAACCATTAAAGCTCCTGTAATCTTAAGTCTTCTAGCAAAAGGAGTCTTACCGGACCACCACCCTTACTGCCTCGGGCATACAGGGCAGATCGGAACAAAACCGGCTTATCATGCCATGAAAGAAACCGATCTTCTTATTCTGATAGGCACTCAGTTTCCTTATCGAGACTTCCTGCCCGACCATGTAGATGCCATTCAAATTGATAACAAACCAGAGCACCTTGGGAAGTATTATCCGATTAAATTAGGTTTAGCCGGGGATGCGAAAGAAACGATGGAGGCTATGTCTCAAGGAATAACGACTGTAGAAGAGCGTCCATTCCTTGAAAAATATCAGGAAAAAATGAAGAACTGGCATATTGCTCTTCAAGAGGAGAAGCGTTCTGAAGAGAATCCATTACATGCGCCTCAAGTCATGTATGAGCTTGAAAACCATATGGAGTCTGGGGCTGTTATTTCAGGAGATGTGGGGAATGTAACTGTCTGGATCTCACGTTTTCTGCCATTTGTGGACCAGAAGTTTGTTATTTCTGGCTGGCTTGCCACCATGGGCAGTGGTTTACCGGGAGCGATTGCTGCACAGCTTGCCTATCCAGAGAAACAAGTAATCGGTATTGCAGGAGATGGCGGCTTCTCCATGGTCATGCACGACTTTGTGACCGCGGTTAAATATAATCTTCCCATTAAAATCATCGTTTTGAATAACAGTAAAATTGGTTTAATCAAATATGAACAAGCTCAAATGGGCCATCCTAATCATGCCACCAATTTAGGAGAAATGAACTTTGCAAAATTCGCTGAGTCCTGCGGAGGGCAAGGTTACCGGATTGAAAGCTATGAAGAGCTGGGCCCAAAAATGAAACAGGCTTTCGTATCCAACCAGCCGGTTATTATCGATGTAGCTATTGAAGATATGGCACCGCTGCCGGGACATATCGACTATCAATCAGCCGTTAACTATTCCCAGTATATTGTTAAGAACTTTTTTGAGAATGGATCCTTAGAACTTCCTGATTTGAAAAAAGCTTTAAAACGATTATAAAAGCTCTGCTTTCCAACAAGAGAAACATGACTCGCTTTCTGAGGTTCATAATTCCGCAGAAAAGAGTGTCGCTGCTAAACGCTAGGAGCAAGCATATGTTGTAATTAACAGATTATAAAAAACCCCCGCTGAATTTAATCAGCGGGGGTTTTCGGTGTCTTTATACTTCCATAATGATCGGAAGGATCATTGGACGTCGTTTTGTTTTTTCAAATAAGAATGGTGCAATAGTGTCTGTAATCTCATTCTTAATTTCAGACCACTGAGTTGTACGGCGTTCCATAACTTTTTCAACATGATTATTAACAAGTTTTTGCGCTTCTTTAATCAAGTCTTCCGATTCTCTCATATAGACGAATCCGCGAGAGATAATATCTGGACCTGAAGCGACCTTGAACTCTTTCATGTTTATACTAACCACTACGATCACGAGGCCTTCTTCAGAAAGAATACGTCTATCTCTCAGTACGATGTTACCAATGTCGCCAATTCCGCTTCCATCTACATATACAGAACCAGATGGAATCTTACCAGCGACCATCGCTTCATCTTTACCAAGTGCTAACACATCACCATTATCCATAACGAAGCAATCCTCAGGGGCTACATCGCAGTCATGGCTTAATTTAGCATGTTCTTTCAGCATACGATATTCACCATGAATAGGCATGAAGAAACGTGGCTGAATAAGACGAAGCATCAATTTCATTTCTTCACGGCTTCCGTGACCAGAGGTGTGAATATCATTTAGTGGGCCGTGAATAACCTCGGCTCCTGCACGGTACAATTTATTGATCGTGCGGCTGACACTAATCGTGTTACCAGGGATTGGGGAAGAGGAGAACACGACGGTGTCGCCAGGCATAATTTGAATTTGACGGTGAGTACCATTGGCAATACGGGATAGAGCTGCCATTGGTTCACCTTGAGAACCGGTACATAGGATAACCACTTCATTGGCCGGAAGACGGTTGATTTGCTGAGCATCAATAAATGTATCTTTAGGGGCACGGATATAACCGAGCTCCTGTCCGATACGGATGGATGATTCCATACTGCGTCCAAAAACGGCGACTTTTCTGCCGTTTTTAACTGCAGATTCCACAACTTGCTGTAACCGGTGGATGTTTGAGGCAAAGGTTGCAAATATCAAACGTCCGTCTACACGTGTGAATATATCATCAATGCTTTGTCCAACTACACGTTCTGACTTGGTGAAGCCAGGCACTTCACTATTCGTACTATCTGATAACAGGGCGAGAACCCCTTCTTTTCCAATTTCAGCCATACGAGCTAAATTAGCAGGTTCTCCGACAGGTGTGAAATCAAATTTAAAGTCTCCGGTATGAACAATGTTACCCGGAGGTGTTTTCACAACAATTCCGTATGAATCAGGAATGCTGTGAGTGGTACGGAAAAAGGATACAGATGTTTTGCGAAACTTAATCACATCATCTTCCTGAATCGTATGCATCTTCGTGTTACGAAGCAGACCGTGCTCATCCAGCTTATTTCGAAGTAAGCCAGCAGCAAGTTTACCAGCATAGATAGGGATGTTGATTTCACGTAGTAAATAAGGGATCCCGCCGATATGGTCTTCGTGACCATGCGTGATAAAGAGCCCTTTAATTTTATCCTGATTTTGAACTAAATAGGTATAGTCAGGAATAACATAATCAATTCCCAGAAGTTCATCTTCAGGGAATTTTATACCTGCATCAATGAGGATGATTTCGTCTTGAAACTGAACGCCGTATGTGTTTTTTCCAATTTCGCCGAGCCCGCCAAGGGCAAATACGGCTGTTTGGTCATTTTTTACAAATTTCATGCGTTACAGATTCTCCACGTGATAATCTTCGGATTGTTGTTCATAAGCCAAGTGATCCTCATTAAGCACCTGGATATATTCAATGTTAAATCCTTTATTAGCCAATTTTTCACGAACTCTTCTTTCGGTTTCCGCTTCTACGTACATGGCTTGAGTACGTTCACGGACAGGAACTTCTTTCGCCAGTTCCTGATATAATACTTTGTATATCATTACATTATCGCTCCTAACTAGATATAATTTCCACATTCTTGTCCTGTCATTAATAATAGCACGTTTAATTATCGTATGGTAATGATAACGGTAGTTGAACTAGCTGTTGGAGCCATCCGGCCAGTGGGCTCTAAGCATATGTCTTACGTTCCATCAATTTTTTCCAACGTTTTTTCAGCTTTCTTAACAATCGCTTCATCATGGTGAATCCATCCCCTTCCACTGATGAAAAAAGCACTAAAACGTTAACCGCCCAATCCCTGTTACTACTAGTATAATACGGTTTGATTAAGAATGAAACATTTACATAGTAGAATTTGTTATTATGGTTTGTTTTTCTTCTCAAATTTATCCTCTCGTGCTACAGTATAGCCAAACAATCAACTTAATTATGATGGGATAACCAAATAGTTATGGAAAACAGAGATGGAGGAACTTTTATGGACAAGAAAATCGCCTTTTTCGATATCGATGGCACATTACTCAATCATCAAAAACAATTGCCAGACGAAACAAAAGAAGCTGTAAAACGACTGCAAAATTCTGGAGTTTACTGCGCAATAGCTACAGGACGTGCACCATTCATGTATGAAGAAATAAGGGAAGAGCTTGGAATCGATTCCTTTGTAAGTTTTAATGGTCAGTACGTGATATTAGAAGGGGAAGTAGTCTACAAAAATCCCCTTTCCGAAAGTTACTTGGAAAAGTTACATGAACATGCGCAAGAAAACAATCATCCTATGGTTTTTATGAACCACGAAACAATGAGAGCTTCTGAGCAAGGACATTCCCATATTGAAAAAAGCCTTGGTTCGCTTCATTTCGACTATCCTCCGGTAGATGAGTCTTTTTATAAAGACCGGGAAATCTTCCAATCCCTTCTGTTCTGTCAGGGAGGGGAAATTGAAGACTACAGAAGCGTTCACAAAGCATTTGATTACATCCGCTGGCACCCTTACTCCTGTGATGTTTTACCAGGAGGAGGATCGAAAGCTGAGGGAATCAAAAAAATGATTGAAGCAGCTGGTCTTCGAATTGAGGATTCCTTTGCCTTTGGAGACGGGTTAAATGATATTGAAATGCTCAGGGAAACTGGTACAGGAGTAGCTATGGGAAACGCTGTTCCCGAAGCTAAAAAGGTTAGTGATATGGTAACCACCGATGTAAATGAAGGCGGATTGGTCAAAGCCATCTACGACCTGGGGCTGTTAAAAACACAATCCTAATTAAGAAGCATTGATATTAAAGTAAAGCTCCCATTACTTGAAGACTTGATTTCGAGACAATTGGGCCCGTTACGTTAGATGGATAAGGGCTGGTGGGGAAATAACTCGTCTTGTTCCATCACCCCGAAAGACACTCGAGACATAAGCCGCTCATCAACGGATTGAAAAACCGCCATCCTTTTGATGGTCGGCTTATGCTGGTCGTGTCTTTCGGGGTGATTCCACATTTGAACACTTTCCTATGGCCCTACACGACGTAGGGTCGATCG
>NZ_FOOG01000073.1 GCF_900113125.1 Halobacillus alkaliphilus
AGCGAGTTATTTCCCCACCAACCCTCATCCCCATTTTAGTAACGGACCCATTTATCTCGAAACTGAGTCTTCAACAAACGGGAGCTTATCTTTAACAGCAGTGTGAAGAATAATCTGAGCGAATTATATAAAAATGACATAGCTTACCCGTTTCATACTCATACTAATACTATATAAAATGGGTAAGGAGCGGAGTTATGAATATACAGTCAGGAACGTATTATTGGCCGGAGACATTTAGCGATAAACCAACTTATCCAGCTCTGGAAGAGGACATTACTTGTGATGTACTGATCGTAGGAGGGGGCAGTTCTGGTGCTCAATGTGCTTATTATTTTGCGGACAAGGGAATGGATGTTGTCGTTATTGAAAGTGGAGAAATTGGTCTCGGAAGCACCAGTACGAATACATGCCTGCTTCAATCCTCGGGCGAGAAATTATTCACGGATCTCATTCACGTTTTTGGCGATGACTATGTAACAAGGCACTTGCAATTATGTCAGGAAGCAATAGATGAAATAGAGACAGCGTGCAGCCGAATGGCTTTTGATGCTGAATTCAAGCGCAGGGACACTCTTTATTACGTGAGCAAAGATGCTGACTTACTTCCTTTGCAGCAGGAGTGCGAGTGGCTTCAAGGGCGTGGTACGCCAGTTAGATGGGTTACCGAAGAATGGATCAGCCGGCATTATTCCTTTACCAAGCAGGGAGGCATTTTCTCGAAAAATGACGGAGAGATGAATCCTTTTATTTTCACTCATGGACTTCTTCACTATGCTTTCAGTAAAGGCGTAAGGATTTTTGAACATACAAAGATGACGGGAGAGTATTACGAGAAAGAAGAACCTGTCATCACCACAAACCGTGGGCATAAAATTCGTGCTAAACAAGTGATCTATGCTGCAGGCTATTACGATATGGACATAAATAAAGAAAAGAAAGCACGTTTTGTAAGTACGTACACGGTAACGACCGACCCGGTAGACCGTTTTAGCGGCTGGTATGACCGTACGTTGATCTGGGAGACGGCCCGACCGTATGTTTTTATCAGGACGACGAAAGATAACCGCATTATTATCGGGGGACTGGATGAAGAAACAGAGCACCCAGAAGAACGGGATGGAAAGCTTGTGCATAAGCGCAAGAGACTTATGGAAGAGTTAAAAAAACTTTTTCCAAATATAAACACGAGCCCGGCCTATTATTCAGCTGCTTTTTATGGTGGTATGGTAGATGGTCTTCCTATGATCGGGGAATATAAAGAGTATCCAAATAGCTACTTCCTGTTGGGCTACGGTGATAACGGAACGGTTTACAGTATGATTCTTGCAAAAATTCTAAGGGACTGGATCGTAGATGAGAAGAAAGATGATTATCAGCTCTATCAAACTAATCGCCCGTTAAAGAAAAAGAAACTCTATAAATGAAAAAAACAGCTTCCTGACTCGATCAGGAAGCTGTTTTTTGATGAGCAAGTTTAACCAAATTCATCCTGGGTTTGCTTATTAATAAGCCGGGCCATTTCTTTTTTAGAGGTTGACATCCGCTTATGCTCAAGACCCCATTCGTTCATGATGGTTAAAAAAGAAGCCGTCGTTTTGCCGTAGGGGGTAATGCGGTATTCCACTTTTGGGGGAACCATTTCGTAGTCTATACGTTCGATTAATCCGTCGTCTGTAAGTTTTCTTAGTTCGCGGGATAGAATACGAGAAGAAATTTCACCATCAATCTCTCGTCTTAACTGATTAAATCTCATGGGTTTTTCATGAAGGAGCTTCCATAAAATGAGTCCCTTCCATTTACCGCAGACAATCTCCAGGGTGATCTCAATACCTGTCTCAGTTTCTTTCACCCTTTTCACCTCGTCTCAAATTATTTTCGTGGTCATTCTTTTCACGTGCCTTGTGATACCCGGCGATTATTCCCTGGGCATAGACCTTATTTAGCACATTCATGGTATGGGGAACGAATTGATCCTCATCAATCTCTGAAATCCGGTCAAGCAAGTCTATAAGCTCAAGCAGCTCATCCGTAACTGGGAATATGGGTTTAACGTTATTCCTCACTCATTCACCTACTCTTTCCTCCGAAACACTGGTACTGTAATTTTATTTTGTTTTTCGTTGGACGACAAGTACTTACAATTTTGTTACTATTCTATTCTTGCTAAGCTGTTATAAACGAGTGACAAATAAAGTACGATTGAAGAGATGCGACCTAAGCCATTCTTCTAAGAGATAAACGTAGTAAAATGAGTTAGATAGTAGGCTGTCTTTCATTACTCCTGTATAATAGTAAACAATTTCTTACATAACCGGAGGCTCCTTTATGCGCAAGATTCTTTCCTATGCCAAAAATTATAAAGCTCCAGCATTTATAGCCTTAGCTCTTATGGGGATAGAGCTTATTGTGGAATTGGTTCAGCCTTTACTAATGGCGCGAATCATCGACGAAGGAATTCTTAAGGAAGATTTCTCGATCATTTCTGGATGGGGAGGGCTGCTATTAGGTCTTTCCTTATTAGCTTTCGCAGCCGGAATTACGAATTCTTTTTTTGCAGCTAAGCTCAGCCAGGGCGTAGGCTATGATTTACGACGAGATCTCTTTGCGAAAGTTCAGCAATTTACAAATGAAAACTTCCAATCCTTTTCCACTCCTGGATTAATTACCAGAATGACCAATGATGTAACTCAAATTCAGAACTTTCTTTTTATGTTTGTTCGAATAGCGCTCCGGGCTCCGCTGTTTATTGTTTTTGCCGTAATCATGGCCTTAAGTATTGATGCAGGCTTAGCTCTTCTAATTGTCGTTGCTGTCCCAGTATTTCTACTGTTTCTTTTCTGGGTGTTATTCAAAGGGGTGAAGCTTTTTAAGCTTGTACAAAATAAGCTAGATCGCGTGAACACCGTGATTCGTGAAAACTTAACCGGCATCCGCCTCATTAAAGGGTTTAACCGTGGCGATTATGAAGAAAACCGATTTAAAGAAGTGAATGATTCTTTAGTTGATAAAAACAAACGGGCACTCTGGCTGATGGAAACCACCATGCCGGTCGTTATGCTGGGTATGAATATCACGATCCTCCTCATCATTTGGCTAGGGGCTGAAAACATAAGAACAGGAAATGTACAGGCAGGGGAATTGGTCGCCCTGATTAATTATGCCACCCGAATCATGTTTACATTTTCTATTTTCACCTTCCTCATTATGGTTTTTTCCAGAGGGAATGCTTCGGCTCACAGATTAGGTGAGGTGCTGGAAGAACGCACTCCTTCTTATCTGTCTGAAACAAGCGGCAAAAAAACTGAGTTAAAAGGAGGTCTCTTATTTGACCAGGTCACCTATAGGCCAGGTGGTGAAGAAGTTCTCCATCAGGTGAGCTTCCGCGTGCGAGCCGGGGAAACTGTAGGCATACTGGGCGAGACAGGCTCTGGTAAGAGTTCCTTATTAAGACTTATACCCCGATTATATGAAAAACAATCGGGTCAACTCTATTTAGACGATAATGAAATCAGCGAACTGGATGTGAAGCACCTTAGATCGCAGATTAGTCTGGTTCCTCAGGATATTCATCTGTTTTCAGGGAGTATCCGCGAAAACATTCTATGGGGAAAAGAAAATGCTGAAATGGGTGAAGTAATCGAGGCGGCACAGAAAGCACAAATTCACTCTTTCATTCTTACTCTTTCAGATGGGTACGATACGATTCTTGGTCAAAAAGGTTTGAGCCTCTCCGGAGGGCAGAAACAGCGCTTATCTATCGCCAGAGCCCTTATTCGTAAACCAGCGATCTTAATTTTGGATGACAGCACAAGCGCACTCGATGCTCATACAGAGACCGAATTGCTTCGCACCCTTGAAAAAGAGGCTTGCACTGTGTTCATGGTGGCTCAGAAAATCAGTTCTTTAAAGCAAGCCCAAAAAATCCTTCTCCTGGAGGATGGGCATTTAATCGCCGAAGGTACTCATCAAACGCTCCTCGCACACAGTCCATACTATCGTGAAGTTTACATGTCCCAGCAAGAGGAGGCGGAATAATGGCAGAAAAATCAGGGCGTCCTCCCATACGACGCCATCAAGGCATCGGTACAGCACCACCGAAGATTGATAATATTCATTCCACTTTAAAAAGGATCTGGCATTACATGGCAGATAAGAAAAAGCGTTTTTATACTGTTCTTGCCGTCATTCTCTTAAGTTCTTCTCTATCTCTTCTGGGTCCGTATTTTCTCGGGGTAACGGTAGATTTAGCTATTGCTGAACCAAGTTCAGGTGACGTTATCATCATGCTTGGATGGCTTCTGCTTATTTACGCTTTCCATTCATTGTTCTTGTGGCTTCAGAATTATTGGATGATCGGTATCGCTCAGGATACCGTGTACTCCATGCGTAATCATTTGTTTTCTCATTTACAACGGCTTCCAGTGATCTTTTTTCAGCAGCGTCAGCAGGGGGAGTTAATGAGTCGCTTAACCAACGATATGGAAAATGTGAGCCGTACCTTAAATACAGCGGTTGTTCAATTTTTTACGAGTGTCCTTACGATCATAGGAACCGTGGGTATTATGATCTGGCTGAGTCCCATGCTGACTCTTATGACGTTGACGATTGTTCCTGTTATGTACTTTGGTATGAAGTGGATCACGAAGCGGACAGGGGAGTTTTTTAAGAAACAGCAAAAGGATCTTGGGGACGTTAACGGGTACGTGGAGGAAATGTTTTCAGGGCAGAATATTATTTCGATGTTTTCGAGAGAAGAAAGAGTGATTGAGGATTTTGAAGCGAAAAACGCAGCCCTAAAACATTCCGGTTACTGGGCTCAAGTATATACAGGCTTTATTCCGAAACTAATGAATATGTTGAACAACGCGAGCTTCGCTATTATAGTCGGAGCGGGCGGGCTGCTCGCTTTAAACGGATTTATTTCCATTGGTATTATCGTTACATTCACCACTTATTCTCGACAATTCACAAGACCTTTAAATGATCTTGCTAATCAATTCAACATGATTCTTTCTGCTGTTGCAGGAGCTGAACGGGTTTTCCAGATTATTGATGTATCAGAAGAAAAATCAGATGAAGAACAAGCGGAAGCGGCCGGTACTCTTATGGGCGATGTTGAATTCAGGGATGTGGATTTCTCATATGAAGATAAGCAGCAAACATTAGCCAACATTACCTTTCAGGCCGAACGCGGCCAGACAGTAGCTTTAGTAGGCCCTACAGGTGCTGGGAAAACAACCATCATATCTTTACTCTCCCGTTTTTACGACCCTGATCAAGGCGAAATTTTAATTGATGGAAAAAATATAAAATCTATTACCCGAGACAGTTTGAGAAATCAGATGGGAGTGGTATTGCAAGATGCAACCATGTTCTATACAACTATTCGGGAGAATATTCGATACGGGTGGCTGGAAGCTTCGGATAAAGAGGTAGAGGATGCAGCCAAGGCAGCTCATGCACATGATTTTATTACAAAACTGCCGAATGGATATGATACCTGGCTTGATTCAGATGGAGGAGGAGTTAGTCATGGACAGCGTCAATTACTGTCTATTGCCCGCGCGATGATTGCTTCTCCGGCCTTATTAATATTGGATGAAGCCACGAGCAGTATTGATACCGTGACAGAAATGAAAATAAATGATGCTTTATCCAGACTAATGAAGGGACGGACGAGCTTTGTTATTGCTCATCGTCTGAATACGATTCGGTCGGCTGACTTAATTATTGTCCTGGAAGAAGGAAAAATTGTGGAGAAGGGCAGCCACCAAAAACTTGTCGGTCAAAACGGCTTCTATGCTGATCTGGTTAAAACTCAGCAGGCAGGAAGTGGAGGATAACGGACTTTGAAGGTGGAACGTTTACACCCTGAAGATTGTCCTTCCATATTCTAATATGGAAGGGGGTGAAGATATGGCTCATGAAAAAAGAGCTTATCCACTTTGGACCGAACTTCCATATGCAGGTACAGACCATTTTCCTACCATTGCGGGAGGGGTGGAACCAGACGCCGGAGAGTGGAAGACTTACTTTATTCAACACAGCCGGCGCCACGGATTCAAGAAATTAGACGGACGTCCGATCCGGTTAGCGATCAAAGATCCGAATACCATTGATTGGTACGCCCAATTAAAAGTTGTAAAGCATACAGTCGCGAATTTATCCGAACGAGAAAAAACAATTGCCGAGTATTGGGGAGCTGGTCCTGCTTCCAAACAATGGGTCCCCATCGTAGATCGGCTAATTGACACGTACGGGATAGAAGCGCCTAGAGCAGCCCGAATTTTAGGTGCGCTGTTCGGCGGTATGAATGACGCTTTTGTCGTAGCCTGGGCATTGAAATATAAATGGCTGGTCCCAAGACCTAACCAATTGGATCAACATTTGGCGACTTACATTTGTACACCTTTGCATCCATCTTATCCTTCAGGCCACGCCTCAATTTCAGGAGCAGCTGAAGTTATTCTAAGTTACTTCTTTCCATCAGAACGCCAGAAACTTCATTATCTAGCTGAAGAAAATGCCCAGTCGAGGTTATTCGCAGGTGTTCATTATCCTGTAGACAATTCGGAAGGGCTTCGATTAGGAAGACAGATTGGCAGGATTGTGGTGGAAGAACTTAAGAAAGATAATGTAAATGGATTGCTGATCGATCGCTCTTCACGTGAATATAGAAATGCTGACATCATTCCTCGAACATATGAGCAGGCTATCCCATTTGATTATGATGAAAAATGTGATTCTCTCTTACTTCGGGAGGATGAATCGAATGGACGCTCGTCCACCAATGATTGGATCGACCCTAAATTATTTATTTAAGAAAGAGATTTATATTAATAAAAGAGCAGCCTCTGGTGCTGCTCTTTTTCCATTTGCGGGGTAGAAGAGCTAGTGAGATGGTAAACTAGACAAGAGTACAAGAAATAAGGAGGAAGTTATGTGGCTCGAAGAAAAAATAATGCACCTAAAAATAGCTTTACCGTAGAGCAGTCTGATGAATTATTGCCTTTTTTGTTAAGAATGTTACCCGAAACAGGCCGAAATTCAGTGAAGTCTGTTCTTAAGCGAGGACAAGTTCTGGTAGAGGATGAAGTACAAACCAGGCATGACCATAAATTACAGCCAGGGCAGAAGATCACAATCGTAAAAAATAAAACCTATAAACGGAAAGCCACATTAACAGGTCTGTCGATTCTACACGAAGATGAAGATTTAATCGTCATTGATAAGAGTGCCGGACTATTATCGATAGGTTCTCCAAAAGAAAAACAGGAGACCGCCCATCGGCAGCTGATGAATTATGTAAAAAGTAAAAATCCAAACCACAGAATTTTTGTTGTACATCGTTTGGACCGTGATACATCAGGAGTTATGCTGTTCGCCAAAAACGAAGAAGCGAAATTAAAACTCCAGCAGTCGTGGAAAAAAATGGTCAAAGAGCGTAAGTATGCGGCATTAGTGGAAGGCTCGCCCAAGGAACCTGAAGGCACTATCGAGTCATACGTAAAGGAAAGTAAAACGCTGAAAATGTTTACTACTAAAAATCCTAAAGGAGCTCAGCACGCGATCACTCATTATAAAAAAGTACAGGGGAATGCTAATTTAACTTTACTTGAGGTCCAACTGGAGACTGGCAGAAAAAATCAAATTCGTGTGCATATGCAGGAAATTGGACATCCAATTGCCGGCGATAAAAAATATGGAGCACGTACAAATCCAATTAAAAGGTTAGGTCTTCACGCCCATGTTCTTGCTTTTCAACACCCTAGTAACAAAAAAGTAATGCGGTTTGAATCCTCCATTCCTAAACCCTTTCTATCCAATTCAAGATAATTGAAAAAAGGGCTCCATTATAGTTTATTGTTGATTGTTAATTAAGAGGCTTATTACACAATAGGGCCGGATTGTGGAAGACTCGATTTCGAGATATTGGGTATGAGGAAGGTCCTCCGGGGGACGATTTCGCTTTCCGTGGGCATGTGGTAA
>NZ_FOOG01000069.1 GCF_900113125.1 Halobacillus alkaliphilus
AAAAGGATGGCGGTTTTCCAATCCGTTGATGAACGGCTTATGGCTCGAGTGTCTGGGTGATGGAACAAGACGAGTTATTTCCCCACCAGCCCTCTTCCACATAGAGTAACGGACCCAATTTATCTCGAAACTGAGTCTTCAATTAACCGGCCCGATAGTGTAGTAAGTATTTAAAAAAATCAACCATAGCTTTAAAGCAGAGCCATAAAAAAGAACAGGCTGCCCGCTTGGACAGCCTGCTTACCCGATTATACGTCTTTTTTAGAAATATACCAGTCGATATATTCAATGCCTTCTTCCTCGGCACGTTTCGCTGCTTCTTCTTGTGACTTCGGAGGTGAAACAACGGCCTTATCTCCTTCCTGCCAGTTAGCAGGGGTGGCTACGCCATGTTCATCCGTTGTCTGAAGAGCTTTCACCAGACGCAGGATTTCCTGCATGTTTCTTCCGGTCGTCAGCGGATAATAGATGATAGACCGGATCTTCTGTTTATCATCAATGACAAATACAGCTCGGCTTGTTTCTACCTGGCTTTCTCCTGGCATTATCATGCCATATTTCATAGCCACTTGTTTATCAAGATCGGCAATAACAGGAAATTCAATGTTTGTATTAAAGTTTTCTTCGATACTTCTAATCCAGGCAATATGGGATGGAACACTATCAACGCTTAATCCAAGCAATTCTGTGTTCATTTCTTTTAATTCAGGGTAGATTTCCTGAAGCCCCACAAACTCTGTTGTGCATACCGGGGTAAAATCTGATGGATGAGAAAATAGCACAAGCCACTTGCCTTTATAATCTTCTAATGAGATGTTTCCTTGACTGGTTGCCGCATTAAAAGTTGGTGCGTCATCTCCAATTCTCGGCATTTGTACTTGTTGATTTGTTTCTGTTTGTTCCATTTTTCTACCTCCTTTTAAATTAAAAAACCCTCTTGGGTATATGTACCACCAGACCCCTGGTGGTTAATCATGGAATTTTAATAAAAGGGCAAAAGACTTAATTACACCCCAGGAAGCCACGAATTCACAGAATTAATTTCTAAATAGCCTCATGCGCCTCCCTTCCTTCCCATATAGTAGTAAAAAGATTACCATGCTTAGGAGGTCCTACCATGGATATAAACGTGAGAAGCGGGGATACGCTCTGGTATTACTCTAATTTATTTAATGTACCATTAAAACTGATTATAGATTCCAATCCCCAAGTAAACCCTTCCGCCTTAGCTATTGGTCAGATCATTAAAATACCAGGCTACCAAGTAAGTTCTTATAAGATTCAAGCGAACGATACTTTTTGGAAAATCGCTACCGAAAGACGTATAGCTGTCGACTCGTTAGCTTTACTGAATCCGACTGTTAATCCGAGACAGTTGCAAATCGGACAATCTGTACGAATTCCTGTAAAAGTTACCTACCGGGTAGTGGATGGAAATCAGGCATACGACTACCAGGTTTTAACCGGACACTTGAATGAACTATTTGAAATTTATCCCTTCATTCGAAATGAAACCATCGGCCAGAGCGTAATGGGAAAGAATTTGGACGAACTTCAAATTGGACGGGGATCGAAAATCGTCCACTGGAACGGGTCCTTTCACGGCAACGAATGGATTACTACCGCTGTAATTATGCAGTTTTTAAATGATTATTTGTTATCTTTAACTAACAAAGAGTCGATTCGCGGTCTGGATGTCAGTCCTTTTTATGATCAAGTCACGTTATCCATTGTTCCGATGGTGGATCCGGATGGAGTTAACCTGGTCCTAAATGGTCCACCTGAAGGGGAATTTGGCCAGGAAGCACTTAGAATCAACCAGGGGAGTACGGATTTTTCTGGATGGAAAGCGAACATACGTGGAGTGGATTTAAACAACCAATATCCTGCTAAATGGGATGTGGAAGCAGCGAGAAAACCAAAAGAACCAGCATTCAGGGATTTTCCTGGCTATCAGCCATTAACAGAGCCTGAAGCAATCGCCATGGCTGAACTTGCAGGAGAACGATTATTCGAAAAAATGTTAGCATTCCATACTCAGGGCGAAGTCATTTACTGGGGTTATGAGGGACTTGAACCGCCAAGAGCTATGACGATCGTGAATGAATTCGGCCGTGTCAGTGGATATGAACCCATCCGTTACGTGGACAGTTATGCTGGATACAAAGACTGGTTTATAAAAGTGTACCGGCAGCCAGGCTTTACTGTGGAACTGGGCGAGGGTGTTAACCCCCTACCTCTCAGTCAGTTCGATGAAATCTATCAGGAAACGATCGGTATTTTTCTTGCCAGTATGTATATGTAAAAAAAACGATGCCTGTTGCGGCATCGTTTTTTAGTTATTCTTAGGGACCAACGAATTTACGCTCTAAACATTTTTATAAAACAACCTTGGCTTTTTCTAACACTTCTCTTTATTTAAGGACTTCGCAGGTGCGTGAGGAAAAAGTTTGTTTTAAAATGGACATAGTAATGATAAGGAAAGAAGGTGGCAGCATGAGTAATAAAGAAATAGAAGATAAATTACAAGAAGGCATCTATGGTAAAAAACAAATCAGACCCTCCGAACGTAAGCGTTTCTTAGGTACGATTAGAGAGCGCGTAGTCCTGGCGATCACGAAAGGTCAATTGATGCAGGACAATTCCCTCAAGGAATTGGAGAAAGCCATGCAACAGCATCCAGATACAAAACTTTTACTAAATGGTGACGTATCTCCGAAATTTATGAAGGAAGAAAAGAAACTGGCAGCTAAGTATAACATCCCCTACACGAATGTTATGAATAAGGATGCGCATTCAGATCTTGGTGCTGTATTAACTTACGATTATGCCGTCGATATAGAAGATATTTTCGTTCCTGAACATGAAGAAAAGACCGAAGAAAAATCTCAAAAATCCGGTATTTTATCTACGGTTAAAAGCTGGTTTACTCCTAAATAAGCCTTGTAATTTTAGAAATCCTATTCAAGGCTGTCAGGTAAGATTGCTCAATGGATTCACGAAAACCAACTCACATAAAAAAGACCCTCCTGCAAGGGAGAGTCTAATCCAGTTATCTTTTTATTATAACTTCGACTGATCCATGTGCCCGTCATGCTCTACGATTACTTTCAGTGCTTCGTCATAATTTTCTTCAGGAATTTTGAAATTGAGTACATGAGTAAGATGACGCTTATCAGCCATCGCATCGTCATCTTTTTTGGTACTGAGTAGATCTGTGAAAGCAAATGTACCTCCTCCGGTATTGGCTGATCCGCTCGCAGGAACGATTGGCGTTAGATCCGCTTCTTCCGGGATAGGCTCCACGGCTTCCTGTTCGATATTATACTTCTGCAAGGATGATTTTGCGCTTTCTGCATCGTTTTCCGTTCTAAAATACGCTTCTACATGTTTAGCCATCGTCTCCATCCCCTTTTAAAAGTTTCTACTTTGTATAATATCCTTTTTGTCACTTTTAAAACGTTTACCCTCCCGCCCCTTTAATAATCTCGTTACTCTTCCAGTAAAGCTCCCTTTTCTGTAATACTCAGTTTCGAGATAACTCGGGTCCGTTGCCAAAAAACGGGGAGGGGCGGCTACGGAAACAACTCGCTTTCCTACGGGGGAACTGGCAAGCCTCCTCAGTCGTTTTCACTCCTTGTGGGGTCTCGCCTAGCTCCTTCTCCCGTGGGAGTCTCGTCGTTTCCTCCGCCACCCTAACGACCTCTAGTGAACGGACCCTTACTACAGGAGACAGGAGCAATAGTGTGTATCTCCATCAAATGCTTCTAGTACAGGGTTCCTACATGTAAATAACCTTTAAAACTTAGGGTGGATTATAGGTGATCCTTGCTCAATAGAAGGCGATTATGCAGACATTTTGAGCTCTCCATGATCGCAAAGGGGCGGAAGGGAACGGCGAAGATTCCTGCGGGATGAACATGATCGGTGAGATCCCGCAGGACTGTTAAGCCCGAGGAGGCTCAGCACAAGGGATGTTCGACTAAGATCGCCACGTCCTGTGGCAACGTCGAACGACCCTGCGTCGTGCAGGGCCGCGGAAAGCGAATCATCCACCGCAGGACCTTAACTACAAACCAATATCTAGAAACTGAGTCTTTCAGTAACCGACTCTATTGTTTAATAAGCTGCTTATGATACTTGGTGAGTATATCTTTTATGTAAGCAATTAAACGACAAAAAGAGCGCCTTCTGTTTTAAGAAAGGTGCTCTTTTGCCAGATCAATTTGGTTGTAGACTTGCTGAAAACCGGTAGCTCCTTCGCTGACCCGCGCAGCCACTACTTGTTCAGGAGCCAATTTGTCGTAGATATCTTCTTCAAACAGCTCAGAAAATTGCTTGTATTCGTCCATCGTAAGATCCAGCAGATACTTGTTTTGATCGATCGCATACAACACAATTTTCCCAATCACTTCATGAGCCTGACGGAATGGAAGTCCCTTAACAGCCAGATAATCAGCGATATCCGTCGCATTCGAATAATCTTCCTTAACTGCCTGCTTCATATGGTCAGCTTTTACATCCATTGAATCAAGCATAGGAGCAAGTAAGGACAAGGCCCCTTCTAAGGTATCCACGGTATCAAACATACCTTCTTTATCTTCCTGCATATCCTTGTTATAAGCGAGCGGCAGCCCTTTCAAGAGCGTAAGCAGTCCCATCAGATTTCCGTAAATCCGTCCGGTTTTACCGCGCAGCAATTCAGGAACATCAGGGTTCTTCTTTTGCGGCATGATGCTTGAACCTGTGCAGAAGGCATCATCCAATTCAATGAAATCAAACTCCTGGCTGCTCCATAAAATGAGCTCTTCGGATAACCGGGAAATATGGGTGATCATAATAGAAGAAATAGATAAAAACTCTAAGATAAAATCACGGTCACTGACGGCATCCAGGGAGTTCGGATAAGGTTTATCAAAACCGAGCGCATCGGCTGTCATTTGTCTGTCAATTGGGTAAGGGGTTCCAGCCAGAGCTGCCGCACCAAGCGGTGACCAATTGATACGTTTCACACTGTCCTGAAGGCGTTCTTTGTCCCGTTCAAACATCCAGAAGTAAGCGAGAAGATGGTGTCCGAAAGATACTGGCTGCGCCCGCTGCAAATGAGTGTATCCTGGAAGAATCGTTTCTACGTGAGACTCTGCCTGATTAACAAGCGCTTTCTGAACCGATTCCACGAGTTCCACCAACACATAAGTTTTCTCTCTTAAATAGAGGTGCATATCCGTTGCAACCTGATCATTACGGCTTCTGCCGGTGTGAAGTTTTCCGCCGACCGGACCGATTTCATCAATCAGCATTTTTTCGATATTCATATGAATATCTTCATCCGCTACGGAATAATTGACATCTCCAGCCTGAATTTTCTTTTCAACAGTCTTCAAACCACTTTGAATCTCTTCCACTTCTTCCTGAGTGATAATGTCGCATTTTCCAAGCATGGCTACATGAGCAAGGCTCCCCTGGATATCCTGCAGCGCCAGTTTTTGATCAAAACCGATGGAAGAGGTATACTCTTCCACCAGCTTATTGGTAGGTTTGGTAAAACGTCCGCCCCATAATTTACTCATGGACGGTCACCAGTTCTTGATCAAGGAGTTTCTTCCCTTTATGAACATCCGCATGTACTTTGGTCGGAAGTCCCCATAGTTTGATAAATCCAACCGCAGCGTTATGATCAAAAGCGTCATTTTTAGAATACGTGGAAAGCTCTTCGTTATAAAGACTAACGGGAGATTTCTTGCCGATTACATTGTGATGTCCTTTGAATAGTTTCACTTTCACCGTACCTGTAACCACCTGCTGAGTGGAGTCCACGAAAGCGGACAGGGCAGGCTGAAGCGGTGAATACCATAGACCATCATAGATAATCTTAGCCAGTTGCTGATCTACACTTGTTTTATATTGAGAAACTTCTCTTGTGAGCGTTAGGAACTCGAGCTCCTTATGCGCATTGATCAGGATCATTGCACCAGGATTCTCATACACTTCTCTTGATTTAATGCCGACGAGACGATTCTCGGTATGATCGATTCTGCCGATCCCATGCTTGCCGCCGAGTTCATTCAAGTATTCAATAAGTGGAACAAGATCCATCTGTTTACCGTTCAGTCCGACAGGCTTTCCTTCAACAAAATCAATCTCTATTGTTTCCGCCTGGTCCGGTGTTTCCTCCAATGGATTCGTCCATGCATAAGCCGCTTCCGGAGCTTCAGCCCATGGATCCTCGAGAACACCTGCTTCACAGGCACGGCCCCAGATGTTGGCATCAATTGAGAATGGATTTTCTAAATTAACCGGCACCGGAATTCCTTTTTCTTCAGCATATTTAATCTGTTCGTCACGAGTCATTCCCCACTCACGGACAGGGGCAATTACTTCAAGATCTGGATTCAGCGCCTGGATGGAAACTTCGAAACGTACCTGATCGTTTCCTTTTCCAGTACATCCATGAGCTACAGCAACCGCGCCTTCCTGTTCAGCGATTTCAACGAGCAGCTTAGAAATTAACGGACGAGACAGAGCGGACGATAAAGGATATTTCCCTTCATACAATGCATTCGCTTTTAGGGCAGGCATTAAATATTCTTCAGCCAGGATTTCTTTCGCGTTAATCATGACCGCTTTAATGGCTCCCACGTCAAGTGCCTTCTGACGGATGGTCTCAAGATCTTTACCTTCTCCAACGTCCAGTCCAACAGCAATCACATCATAATCATATTTTTCCTGAATCCATTTTACTGAAATTGAAGTGTCCAATCCACCTGAATATGCTAATACTACTTTTGGTTTCGCCATAATAAATACCTCCTAAGAAATTGTAGAACATGTCTATTTCCATAAAAAAATCCGCCTCTTATTACTTGTAAGAGACGGATTCTGGTTTTAACCATCCGCGGTGCCACTCTCATTGTCTATGATCATAGACCAACTCGAAACTGATAACGGGTGTTCCCGGAACCGGCTACTTTTTCACCAGTCTTCTCAGAAGTGCGTTTCTGTATAAATGAACCACCGGGCTTTCACCAACCCCGGCTCGCTGCTGCTTCCGTTTATACATACTCTCTTCGTCTGCGAATGTATTTTTATTATTTGATGTTTATAATTATACAAAATTGAGTGAGGAAGTCAACAGGAAAACGGCAAAAAACTTAAATTTATAGAAAGTTAGTTAAATAGCCTATACATTCCATACCCTGTTAGACAGTAAAAAAAGCGACTGCATGGGCACAGTCACTTTTTATGCATATTAACTTATAAAAATAAACCCGATAATTCCGGCCATCGCTACATAGAACAACATAGGAAGAAGAGTAATACGAATAATCGCTCCTTCTTTTCCAACCAAACCGACAACGGAGGCTGCCGCTACTACGTTAACGACACAAATCATGTTTCCTGCGTTCGATCCGATGACCTGTAAAGCCACAACTTGCTGACCACTTGCTCCAATTTGATCTGCTACACTGAATTGGAAAAGAGAGAACATCATATTACTGAATGTAGCACTCCCTGAGATAAATGAACCAAGCGCACCTATAATAGGAGCAACAAGCGGCCAAGCCCCTCCTACTCCCTCGGCCACAAGAGCAGCAAGCTCCATTGGCATGCTCAGGAGACCAGCTTCATTGACACCAGAATTGATGAAAATTCTTACCATCGGCACAGCTGTAAGTAAGGCAATAATCGTGCCAACCATAGAGCTTGCAGATACCTGAATGGTTTTTTTAACTGCCTCTTTAGACATACGGTGGTAAAAGATCGTGAGCAGGACAGCAATCACAAAGATCGTCCCCGGCAGATACAGCGGTTCGAAGGCAGTGGATAAATTCGTTCCCAGGATATTTTCCCATTTCACTTCTACAGCTGTAAGCCAGGCTTTAAATGGAAGAACATTGACACGAGTCAGGACAAGCAGGACAGCTACAGCCACATAAGGAAGCCAAGCTTTGTAAAGTGGCATGGTCCGAGCTGCTGTCTCGCTAAGAGCTTTTTCCCCTTTGAAGGTCCACGGCTCTTTCGGAAGAAGAAACCCTTTCTTAGCCGCTGGCACCACAATAGCCAGGCCAACCAGACCACCAATAATGGACGGAAATTCAGGTCCAAGGAAAGTAGCTACCATGAATGCAGGGATTGTAAAGCTTAAGCCTGCAAATATAGCAAACTTCCAGATAGCAAGTCCTTCGCGGAAAGAACGATTTTCACCGAATAATTTTGTAAGAATAATAACAAGAATCAGCGGAATGAAACTCCCGATAAACAGATCCATCATCACTGCAGACTGAGCCACCTCCTGAATGAACCCTTCAAGCGGCTGGTTTCCAAGACTAGCTTGTACCTGCTCGGCGACAGCATCTCCTTGCTTCAGTCCCTGATCAACTCCAACGATCAGCGGAGTTCCTACAGCCCCAAAAGAAACTGCGCTGCTATCCGCAATCAGCGATACGGCTACAGCAGCTAAAGGTGGAAAGCCAAGCGTCAAAAGCAACGGAGCTGCAATGGCCGCAGGTGTTCCAAATCCTGCTGCTCCTTCTAAGAAAGACCCGAACAACCAGGCAATAATAATTACTTGAACTCGACGGTCCTCTGTAATTCCAGAAAAACCATTTCGAATCGAGTCCATAGCACCGCTGTTACGTAAGGTATTCAGCAGTAAAATCGCCCCAAATACAATCCAGATGATCGAAACGGCAATCATAGCCCCTTCCATAGAAGCAGCTGCTATTCGAATCGCAGGAACCTCCCATACGATAAAAGCCAGTACGGCTACAATTCCAAGGCTGATCGGCATCGCCGTTACAGCAGGCAGACGAAAAATAACAAGAAAAATAAAAACGGCCAATACAGGCATTAAAGCTGTTAAAATCTCTAAGTAAGTCATGGAACCATCCTTTCAATATTCTCATCATATTAA
This sequence comes from Halobacillus alkaliphilus, assembly GCF_900113125.1. GTDB lineage: Bacteria > Bacillota > Bacilli > Bacillales > Halobacillaceae > Halobacillus > Halobacillus alkaliphilus. Next base: position 8,915 of record NZ_FOOG01000069.1, read on the forward strand.
ACTATTGGATAGAATACAGTATCATTATTGTGAAATATTTCACAATCTATATATATTATAATATAAGGAATTGTTAAATCATAGGCTTGACTTTTCAAATAAACTCCCGATTGTGGAATAACTTATTATAATTATCACAACAGCTTTTTAGACAGCCTATTTTAGGAAAGCTATGATTCCATTTTGTCGTGCAGTCATGTTATAATAATCGAAGTTAATTTAATAAAGTCTGTTTTTAAACAGGAGAGGTTCTAGCTACACCCTCTATAAAAAACTAAGGATGGAATCATACCTTGCCTTAGGTATGGTTTTTTTATGTTTTTGGGTGAGTGGAATTCTCTTTTTCTTTGCGAAAGGGGAATTTTTTTATGGAAAAAAATAATAAAGCTATCGTTGTGTTCAGTGGCGGCCAGGATAGTACCACATGCCTGTTCTGGGCATTAAAAAAGTATGACGAAGTGCAGGTTGTCACGTTTGATTATAATCAGCGTCATAATGAAGAGATCGAGGTAGCCAAAGAAATTGCCGTGGACCTTAAAGTTAAGCATCATGTGCTCGATATGTCCCTGCTAAATCAGCTTGCTCCTAATGCGCTGACGCGTGATGACATTGAGGTAACCGATGGAAAAGACGGAGGTCTTCCTTCTACATTCGTTCCAGGTCGAAATCTATTGTTCCTGTCTTTTGCTTCGATTCTGGCTAAACAGATTGGAGCGAAGCATGTCGTGACCGGGGTTTGTGAAACAGACTTCAGCGGCTATCCAGACTGTCGTGACGTATTTATTAAATCTTTGAATGTCACGCTCAATCTATCCATGGATGATGAATTTGTCGTCCACACACCGCTTATGTGGCTCGATAAAGCTCAAACATGGGCACTTGCTGATGAGCTCAATGCTTTCGAGTATGTGCGTGAAAAAACCTTAACTTGCTATCACGGTGTCCGCGGCGATGGATGTGGAGAGTGCCCGGCCTGTGAACTACGCCAGAAAGGACTCGAAGCCTATCTGGAACAAGGAACAGAGGTGAATCGATAATGTACGGTTTTACCATTGTTGAAAACCTGCAGAAAATCGATCAGGATATTAAACGTCATGAATTGAAGTACCATAAAAAACGCGTGATGGTCAGCAAGGAATTCACATTTGATGCTGCCCACCACCTTCACTGTTACGAAGGGAAATGTAAGAATCTTCACGGCCACACGTACCGGGTGGTGTTTGGAATCAGCGGATACGTGGATGATATTGGCATCGTAATCGACTTTGGAGATATTAAAAATATTTGGAAAGAACAAATCGAAATCCACCTGGATCACCGTTACTTAAATGATACACTGCCCCACATGAATACAACGGCGGAAAATATGGTCGTCTGGATTTATGAAAAAATGGCAGCCGCTCTTATCGAGCGATCGGAGGGACACCGGATGGAGTTCGTCAAGCTTTATGAAACACCTACCAGCTTTGCGGAAGCAAGACGGGAGTGGATGGCGGATGAGTAAATTTCCTGTACTTGAAATATTCGGGCCTACCATTCAGGGCGAAGGCATGGTAGTCGGACGTAAAACGATGTTCGTTCGAACGGCCGGCTGTGATTACAGCTGCGCCTGGTGCGATTCTGCCTTTACCTGGGACGGCAGTGCTAAAGACGAGATCGAGCGTCTGACGGCGGATGAAATCGTGAATCGCCTATTAGAAACAGGCGGACGCCACTTTGACCACGTAACTATTTCCGGAGGCAACCCGGCGCTGTTAGCTAAACTTGATGAACTGATTGAGCCGCTTCACGCCAGGGGCATTGAAGTAGCTCTTGAAACGCAGGGCAGCCGCTGGCAGGACTGGTTTCCTGAGATTGATGATTTAACCATATCACCAAAGCCTCCAAGTTCGAAAATGAACACAAACTGGCAAGTTCTTGATGATATCATTGAGCGGCTGCTGGAACGGGGGCGCCTGGCAAACGTCAGCTTGAAGGTTGTCGTCTTCAATGATGAAGATCTAACTTACGCTGAACGTGTCCATGAACGTTATCCAGATGTACCTTTTTTTCTTCAGGTGGGAAATGATGACTTAGAAGAAGATGCTCCTCCTGCTCTGGCAAGCCACCTCTTAGATCAGTACGAATGGTTAATTGATCAAGTGGTTGCTTCTGAAAAGTTAAATCATGTCCGCGTACTGCCGCAGGTTCATGCTTTAGTCTGGGGAAACAAGCGAGGCGTTTAACTCTTCCTCTACTCAATATAGCTGTCTATAAAAAAAGGTGTCCAATTTGGACACCTCAGGCTGTCGAGAAAGTCTCGGCAGCTTTTATTTGTTTTCCTTTTTTAATAGATCACCGCGTTAATTTGTTATAATAGCTATAACTTATCAATGAAAGGTGATTTGATGTTTCAATCCAAAACTGAACGTCAAAATGAATTCGAAATGGTTGCCATTGAAGAGCTTGTCCCAGAAGATCATCTCCTCCGTAAAATTGACCAATGCATAGATTTTTCTTTCATTCCTGAAAAAGTCCGTCCTTACTATTCAGAAGACAATGGCCGTCCCTCTTTGGATCCTCTTGTTTTATTCAAAATGATGTTCATTGGTTATATCTATGGCGTTCGT
>NZ_FOOG01000068.1 GCF_900113125.1 Halobacillus alkaliphilus
CAACCCAACATGATTATGAAAAACGGACCCTTCTAGGAGAGAAAAGTTCTCCTTCTTAATCTGTATTAAATGCTTTAATACAGGCTATGGCGATAGTTACATCTTGAAAATAGCTGCACAAACACATGGTCTCTTTACTCATCACTCAGGTGATGTTTTAAGTGGTTTCGAGCTTATGATTTGGCAAGGTCCGGAGGGGGACGATGAAGACTCCTGTGGGATGAACATGATCGGTAAGATCCCGGAAGGCGAAGCCTGAGGAAGCTTACCACATGCCCACGGAAAGCGAAATCGTCCCCCGGAGGACCTTCCTCATACCCAATATCTCGAAACTGAGTCTTCAATTAACCGGCCCTTTAGTGCAATAAGCTATAATATTGTTTAACATTAATAGTCGTCTGCTTTAAACGAGATGTCCATCTGCTTTCTTGATTCGCCCAACACGTCAGCTGCGATTAGAGAATGTTCGAAGGAATTGATACTGGACTGCTGTTTACCTTGTTCGACGAGTTGAATGAATTCTTCGATCTCATAGTACATGGGATCTTTATCAGCTATTCCCGGCAATGTTTCTGTTGTGCCATCATTGTATCGAATAAGAAGATCTTCAGGTTCAGAGATGTTTTGAACAACTATTACACCTTTTTCCCCTTGAATTTCAGAAGGCGCATAAGAATGAGTGATTTTCGAGTGAGTGATCACCGCTTCCAGCCCTTCATAACTGGCAATAATACTCCCTTGACCATCTACGCCCGATGCAAGCTTAACTCCATTTGCTTTGACGGACAGAGGAGCACCAAAAAGTACGACCATAGGATAAACCCCATAAATTCCCAAGTCCATATGGGATCCATTCGAGAATTCTGGATTAAAGGCATTTAAGACTGTTCCTTCTTTATAGGCATCATAACGAGAGGAATACTTACCATAATTACCAAAATAGCGGCGGACTCGGCCGATTTTGGACAAGTGATCCTGCAGAGTTTTAAATCCTGGCATAAGTGTAGATTTAACAGCTTCCATTAAAACTACGCCTTCTTCCTGAGCAACTTTAATCATATTAGCTACCTCTTGCTGATTTGAAGCCATAGGTTTCTCACAAAGTACATGTTTTCCTTGTTTCATGCAGGTAATGGCTTGTTCTGCATGAAAAGAATTAGGGCTTGCTATGTATACGGCATCGACTTCTGTACTTGAGGCAAAGCTTTCAAGTGAATGATACGAATGTTTCGCGCCATGAACAGAAGCAAACTCCCGTGCTCTTTCTTCGGTCCTCGAGTATACGGCCGTTACTTCGAAGCGATCATGCTGGCCCCCGGCCTTCAAAAACTTTTCCGTAATGGTATTCGTTCCAATAATTCCGAAACGGATCAATATAAACCCTCCTCTTGTTGAATTATTTACTAGTATACAGGAGGATATGGCTGTCCGTGTAGAAGTTTATTTATCCATCTCCTGAAGAGCCAGTTTAGCTAGAACCCTTTGTCCTTTTTCAGTAGGGTGAACATCTCCTTTAATGATGTAATCCGGATGACCTTTGAATGCGGAATTTGCATTCAACAGCTTCACTGAAGTGAAATGACTGAGAAGCTTAATTAAAGAAGCATACTGTTGGTTGATGTAAGCTAATGGTGTATTAAGCTGGTCTCCAGCGGAGGGGTAAGGATTGTAAATGTTATACACAAGAATCTGTCCCTCTGTGAGCTGATCAATTAGAACGATTGTAGAATATACGTTATATAACAGATCCCTGATCACAGGAGCAGCTTCATCAATCCGTATACCGTCCAACCCTTTATTCTTTTTCACTAAGTTAAGAAGATCATTTCCACCAATATAAAGAATGACATAGTCCGCTCCCTGTATAGATTGTCTGAACATATCATTGGAATGAACAGCCCTTAACAGTTCCCCGGATGTTAAACCTGGCACACTGAGATTAGTGACTTCCAAACCTGTTTCTTTCCCAATAAGATAAGGAAAAGCTTTACTAGGAGGCATGTGGTTGTCTCTCGACAAATTATATCCAAACGGAATAGAATCACCTATAGCTACTACCCGTTCTTCTTGTTTGGAATAGACATTGGACAGGGGTAGCAAACTGAAGATAATGAACATGAATACCGTAACTCTTTTAATCATATGCCCTGTCCTTTCACGTGTTATGTAAAAAGCAGGACGCCGGACGAACCTTGACGTCTCGCTTTATTATTTTTTACCGATGAACATTTGCGTCCAGTAATTTCCATCCTGGTCATAACCAATTCCAATATGGGTTAAATTCTTGTTCATAATATTTTTACGGTGTCCTGGGCTATTCAGCCAACCTTTTACAACCTGATCAGCCGTTTGTTGACCGGCCGCGATATTTTCCGCTGCAGTACGATAATCCACTCCGAATTCTTTCAGCATATCGAATGGCGTTCCGTAAGTTGGAGATGTATGAGAGAAGTAGTCATTGGCCGACATATCCTCTGATTTTTTCTGGGCAACTTTAGCTACTTGTCCATCGATCTTCAGTGGCTTAAGACCGTTTTTCTCTCGCGCCTGATTGGTTAATTTCACTACTTCTTCCTGAAGAGCTCCATTGACCTGCCCAAAACGTTCATCCTCTGCATTTCCCTGATCTCTGTCAGGTTCAGCTTTATTTTCTTCGTTATCCATGTTTGGTGCATCCATCATTCCGTTTGGTCCATTTGGATTTAATCCTTCAAAATGTATATTAGGGTCAAATCTGTTTTGTCCTGGTGCAGCACCTGGATCCACTGCATTTTGACCCTTCTGCTGAATACCTTGATCTTCAGGACCAAAACTTACTTCATTAAAGTTATTGCGCTGCTGTTCTCTAGCACCTTCATCTGTATTACAAGCTGTAAGTACAAGAGACATGATGAAGGCTGTAAACAATACAATTAAACCTTTTTTCATCTTTTTATCCTCCTCAGGATTTCTTACGTTTACTATTCTCCCTTAGATACTTTTTATCCCGAGGGAAGCATTCCAATTTCCACTAAAAAAACCGCTATGTAGTAACATAGCGGCTTTGCAAACAGGTCATAACAACCTTGTTAAATATTTGATTGTAAGCGGAAACATATAACCTTCTGTTCTGTCATGGATTCGATAGCGAAACGTACCCCTTCTCTTCCAATACCAGAACCCTTAGTCCCTCCAAATGGCATTTCATCAATACGATAATCACTGCTGTCGTTAATCATTAAACCCCCAACGTCCATGTGTTTGATCGCATAAAAGGCATGCTGAAGATTATTGGTGAACACACCTGCCTGAAGCCCATAGTTGACATTATTGGATTTTTCAATCCCTTCCTTCAGATTCTTCACTGGCTGAATAATGACGACAGGCCCGAATATTTCTTCTTGTGCAATTCGAGCATTATCAGAAACATCCGTTAACACGGTCGGATAATAAAAGGCACCGTCCCTTTTACCTCCCGCCTCTATTTTTGCCCCTTCCTGAACGGCTTCTTCCACCCAGTTCTCAACGCGTATGGCTTCTTTCTCTTCAATCATAGGACCTACATCTGTGTGCTCATCCATTTTATCGCCTACTCTTAAATCAAGGGTTAAATTCACAACATCCTTAACAAATTCCTGATAAATTTCGTCTTCTACGTAAATCCTCTGAACCCCTATACAATTTTGACCGGCAGCTGAAAAAGCTCCTGATACACATGATGAAACGGCATCCGAAAGGTCTGCATCCTTTAAAACGATGACCGGGGAATTAGATCCTAATTCCATGCTTACTTTTTTAGTCCCTGCCTTGCTGGAAATTCGTTCGCCTGCATCTCCACCGCCTGTAAACGAAATCATTTTGACGGCAGGGTGAGTAATGAGAGGATCTCCTATCTCCTTACCTGATCCTGTAATAACGGAGAGCATGCCTTTTGGAAGACCCGCTTCCACTAACGCTTCGGCTAATTTCAGTGCACTTAAAGGTGTCACCGAGGCAGGCTTTAAGACAATCGCATTCCCAGCCGCTATGGCAGGACCGATTTTATGGGCTACAAGATTTAAAGGATCGTTAAATGGAGTGATTGCACCAACGACCCCTACTGGAAAACGGTAATAGTAACCGGTCCGGTGTTCACTTCCTTCATTTTGATCAAAATTAATCGTTTCTCCCTTTATTCTTCGTGCTTCTTCGGCACTAATTCGAATCGTTTGCGTAGCTCTTCTTACTTCCCCACGGGCTTCTGTAATGGTTTTGCTGCCTTCAGAGGAAACAATATGAGCAAATTCCTCTGCATGTGTTTCCATGTAATCAGCCGCATCGTTTAATACTCGGATGCGTTCGTGGACAGGCCATGGATCCACAGATTTGTATGTCCGGTCTGCTATGTCGATGGCGGCAAGCATATCCTCTTTAGAAGCGGCAGGAACATTAGCAATAAGCTCGTTATTTTGGGGATTAAGCACTTCAAATGTCTGATCAGCCTCAACCCATTCTCCGCCCAGTAACATTTTCATCGTTTTCACTTTTGTCTGCATGGCAGGCGTACCCTCCTTATATTTTCGTTGGTGTGCGCTGCTTGTGATAGTGAATTAAATCAATCATTAATGAATAACCAGTTTCCGTCAGACCTGCACCTGCTCCAGTAAGCATGATCGATCCAGCCAAATCACATTCATAGACAATTGCATTTGTAGCTCCTGTTACTCCAGCTAACGGATCATCCATAGGAATTCGTTCTGGTTTAACACTTGCTTTCACACGTCCATTGTTTTTTTCGACACGAGCAATCAACCGCCATTTTTCGCCATCTTTCCAAGCTTCGTTTATTTTTTCCGAGTTAAGTCCACTAATTCCTTCACACTCTACTTCATGAGGGGGAATAGGGGACCTCATCACATGACTGGATAAAATCGAAGCTTTATAACGGGCATCATAACCTTCCACATCACTGGTTGGATCTGCCTCGGCATACCCCAGCTTTTGAGCTTTTTCTAAGGCTTCCTTGTAAGAAAGTCCCTTTTCCATTTCCGTGATCATATAATTCGTTGTTCCATTCAATATGCCTTTGATCTCAGTGATCTGATTGCCTGCAAGAGTTGTTTCCGGCATTCTTAAAGCTGGTGTGCCGCTCATGACTGTCCCTTCAAATCCAAAGAACACACCTTTTTCTTCGGCCAGTTGGAGCAGTTCTTCGTAGGCAAGTGCGACTGGCCCTTTATTGGTCGTCACGACACTCTTCCCATGAGCAAATGCAGTCCGGCAATGGGAAATGGCAGGCTCTCCTGTTTTCACATCCGTAAACGTTACTTCAACAATAACGTCAGCATTGGAGTGCTTGATCGTTTCCAGACTGCTCCACCCTTTAACCGTCTGGTGATCCTCCGGGTAGGTTTCTACTGTTGCATGTTCACTTATACCTTCAAATAATAAATCCATGTTCAGCCCTTCCGGATGATAAACCGCCCCGAGCCGCATATCGGCTACAGCAACAATTGAAAAATCGAGGCCATGTTCAGCGTTAAGGTTTTTTTCGCGTTCTTTCATGATTTTAGCCAGCGACTGACCGACCCCTCCAAAACCAATAAATGCTATTTTCATTGTCATCAAATGCCTCCCTGCTTTAGTAATTCATAAGTGCTTTCCGCAAGTATCCTGACTCCATCACACATAGCAGATTCGTCTATATTGAAATCAGACTGATGGAGATTGGTCACCTTTTCTGTTGCACACCCTAAAAAAAACATGGCCCCGGGAATCTTTTGTGTAAAGTGACTAAAATCTTCACTTCCCATTCCAAAAGGTTCATTATATATAGTCATGGGGTAAGCTGCTTTTCTAAAAATCGCATTGATTTCCGGCGCGTTATAGAGCGCGGGCTCTCCTTTTTGAACGACTAGATCACACTCTCCGCCCAAGGATGCCACGAGGGAAGGAATCTTATTAATTTCGTGAATAAGCATATACCGGACTTCATTAGAGTACGAACGCATCGTACCTCGTATCTCTACTTCATGCGGAATAATATTGTTTGCTTCTCCTGCTTGAATTTTTCCAATACCAATCGTTCCCACGTCCAAAGGATCGACTTTACGACCGTTTAAACTGTATAAATTCTGTAATACAAATGTACTGATCCACACTGGATCGACGGTTTGGTGAGGATAGCCGGCATGACCACCGTCTCCTTTAATAGCGATATGGAACTCATCATTATTTGCCATACTCGGTCCATCATAGATTTGAACCTCTCCACGTTTTCTCCAGGGACACATATGGAGTGCCAGTATCGAATCGAGTTCTTCCAGCTTTTTGGAGTTGAGCATTTTGACAGCCCCGGTTTCCCCTTGTTCATCACACTTCTCTTCAGCTGGTTGGAAGACAAGCTTAACCGTCCCCTGAAATCGATTGGCCTTCGCATCTTCTATAAACAGATGAGCTATACCAAGCAGAATGGCTGTATGGGCGTCGTGACCGCAGGCATGCATAACCCCAGGATTTTTTGAAGCCCAGGCGAAACCTGTTTCTTCTTCGATGGGAAGGGCATCCATATCTGCCCTGACTCCGACCACAGCCCCCGGGCCATTGCTTATCGTTGCAATGACCCCGCAGCCGCCTACGTTTGTTTCAATATCCTCAATCCCTGCTTCGCGCAGGATTTCTTCAACTTTTCTGCTTGTGCGTTGTTCTTGAAAACTTAGTTCTGGATGTTGATGAAAATCTCTTCTCCATTTTACTAAAGAAGAATGAAGTTCTTGAGAGCGTTTAACTAAGTCCGCGTTTTTGGTTCTCACAAACTACACTTCCTCAGCTTTTGACATAAGCTTCAATAGCTTTAAAGGCTTGAGCAAGATCCTCTTTTAAATCATCAATATCCTCAATGCCCGCGGAGTAACGGATAAGTCCTTCCGGAATGCCCATAGCCAGTCTTTCAGCCGGGGTACATTCAACGTGGCTGGTCGTTCTTGAAGGTCCGACGACTGTTTCGACAGATCCCAAGTTAGCCGCCCGATTCGCGTATTTAAGCTTAGGAAGCAGTTGTCTCACTGTATCCACTCCGCCGCGAACTGCAAAACTGAGCATACCTCCAAAACCAGTCATTTGCTCTTTCGCTATATCATGGTGAGGGTGGTCCTCAAGACCTGGATAGAATACCGCTTCGACCATATCAAATGTTTTCAGGTACTCCGCAATACTTGCTGCGTTTTTATTTTGCTGATCAACTCGAAGTTTCAGTGTTTTCATACCGCGCAGAATCAGGTAGGCTGCCATTGGATCCATCGTTGCACCGTTAATTTCACGATAGTGATAGATAGCTTCTACAAGAGCTCGATCACCGCATACAGCACCGCCAAGTGCGTCAGCATGACCCCCAAGGAATTTCGTTGCACTATGAATCACGAGGTCAGCTCCAAGCTCTAACGGATTTTGATTTACTGGTGTAGCAAAAGTATTATCCACTATGACAGTAGCCCCTACTGCTTTACCAGCTGCAGCCATTCTTTTAATATCCGTAATTTTAACGGTCGGGTTAGTCGGACTTTCGAGATAAAGGACCTTACATCCTTGGGCCACTTCTCTTTCAATAGCTTCATGATCTCCTGTATCGCACAAAATAACTTCTACTTGCTGTCTTGGAAGAAATTCCGTAAAAATTTTATTCGTTCCGCCATACGTATCTTTAATTGACACCACGCGGTCTCCGGGAAACAGTAAAGTACTAAGTGTATTGCTAATCGCAGCCATTCCTGTAGAAAAACTGGTCGAAGCATCCGCTCCTTCAAGAATACGGATTTTCTCTTCAAATGCCTGCACCGTAGGGTTAGTGTTCCGACCATAAATATGACCTGGTTTATTTCCAATCGCTACTTCATACCATTCATCCATATCGTCATAACCAAAGGAAACGCTATGAACCACCGGTACTTGTGTAGCTCCAAAAGCCAACTGTTCTTTTTCTCCAGCCCAAATCGATTTTGTACTAAATTTAGCTTTTTCCATTTATAATCTCCTCCTGAGGTACAAGTAATGAATAAACATGACGGGCAATAACCGTATCTTGCACACCCGTCCCTGTTAGATCACAGATCGTAATTTCATCGGCTGACTGCCTTCCTGGCTTGCCGCCGCTTGTTATTTCGCCAAGCTCAATAGCCCGGTTTATTGTTTCCTGATGACAATTTCTAAGCTCTCCCAACCGCACAGACTGCGCTTTCACATCACAAATTAACTGATCCGCTCGTTCCAATACCGATGTTTCAAGTTCCTGTTTATGCTCGGCATCAGACCCCATAGCGGTAACATGAACGCCAGGCCGTAACCATTCCCCTTTAATCAGTGGTTCTGAAGCAGGGGTAGTTGTCACAACGATATCGCTTTCCCCTACAACCTCCTGCGGATGAGTGCAAACCTCTACCGGCAGGCTCAATCGTTGTTCGATGTCTTCTTTGTAGGCGTCAGCCTTTTTAATATCTCTACCGTAAACCAGCACCCTTTCTATGGGACGAACAAGCGATAAAGCTTCCAACTGCAGTCTCGCTTGAGCACCGGTGCCTATAATTCCAGCCGTTCGACTATCTTGCCGACTGAGATGACGGGCAGCCACTGCACCTGCAGCAGCGGTACGTAAGTCGGTCAGCAGACCCTGGTCTGCAAGAATCGCCATGGGTCTGCCTGTTTCCGCACTCAAGAGAATCATCAGGCCATTCGCACTTGGCAGCCCTATTTGAGGATTATTAAAAAATCCAGAAGAGAGCTTGATAGCAAAACTATCATATCCTTTAATATGAGCGGATTTGATATCTACTTCCCCGTTATGTTCGGGGACATCGATTCGCATGATGGGAGGCATTTGCACTTTGTTATCACCTAGGGCATTAAAACCTTCTTCCACCAAATCCACTACCTTTTTGTCTAAACGAACCACATTATTAATTTCACTCCGATGGAATAATTGGATGATCGTCACCTCCTAGCTGATTTGTCCGCTAAGGTCCATATGGTCCCTAATAATTAATTCTTGGGGATAAGTGGTAAACCGTTCAGAACCTTCTTCCGTAATACGGAAAGTTTCACTGATTTCAATTCCATCCGTATCAAACCATAAAGCCGGTATAAGGTGAAAAGTCATATTCGGCTTTAAAACGGTAGAATCACCTTTTCGGATACTAGCTGTGTGCTCTCCCCAATCCGGCGGATAATTCAGTCCAACGGAGTATCCGAGTCGAGCTTCTTTTTCAAACCCATGCTTCTTAATTGTCTTTCTCCATACTTCTTCAAGTTCCCCGCATGTCACTCCCGGTTTTGCCGCGTAAAGAACTTCCTGAATTCCTTCCAGAACCACAGGTGCTACTACTTGCAGCTTCTCATTCGGCTGCCCCACCGTTACGGTTCGCGCCAAAGGTACATGGTAACGCTTATAACACCCCGCCAATTCGATAATGACGGCATTCCCTTCTACAAAAGGACGGTCACTCCACGTTAAATGTGGAATCGAGGTGCGGTCACCGGTCGGGAGCAGAGGGACAATTGCTGGATACTCTCCTCCGAATTCAGGTGTTCCTTTGACCATTTGATAGTAAATTTCAGCAGCTGTATCACATTCACGCACTCCCGGGCTGATACTTTCCACACCTTTTTGCATCGCTAAATCTGCGATCTTCGCTGCTTTTTTCATATATTCAATTTCCTGGTCTGATTTAATCATTCTTACCCGGTTAACCAGAAGGGTAGCATCTTGAAAAACGGCATCTGGCATTCCTTTTTTCAATCTCTCAAGCGCCATACCGGTAAAATAATATTGGTCCATCTCCACGCCAACTCTTCGATTTCCATGACCAATTTGAGATAAAATCTCCGAAATAAAATCCATTGGGTGGTAAACTTCCGAGTGAACATAATAATCCGGATAAGCAATTACATTTTCATCATAAATCCAAGTCGTAACCCGGGCACCATTGGCATCCTGGTAACGTCCAATCCATAGAGGCTGTGGCTCATCAATGATAATCACAAGCATCTGATGAACATAGAAAGACCAGGCATCATATCCTGAAAGGTAATTCATATTTGCCGGGTTTGAAATTAGCAGGACTTCGATTCCTTTCGCTTCCATACTCTTTTTTGTCTCTTGTAACCGTTGGTGATACTCAAGAATGTCAAAAGGAAGCACCATTTGAACCCCTCCACCTTTTTCTGAATATTTAAATATTGATTACTTATATTTTATTCAACCTTCTTTTTTTTTGTAATGTAAAAAGTGTATGAAGTTTCAAAACCAAATTTACTACAAACTTATAAATCGACGCTCTCTGTAAAAAGCCTCTCTTAGTAAGACACAGTGAAATGGTGTGTTACCATGAAGCTAATACTTATAAGGAGGCCCTCAAAAATGAACTATAGTTACATATCTCACTTGTACTGCCCGAAATGTTCGAAAACTTATTCAAGCGAAGAAACTCAGCATTTATGCACATGCGGATCTCCGCTTTTGGTCGAATACCGACTGGATGAATTAGCCTACGATTGGAAGAAAGATCATCTAGCGGATCGCTCTCCTGATTTGTGGCGCTATCATGAACTTCTTCCACTGCAGGATGAACAATACAAAACAACTTTAGGAGAAGGAATGAGTCCATTACTTACAATGAACAGAATCGGACAAGACATGGGTATTCATGATTTACTCATGAAGGACGAAGGGACGATTCCAACAGGTTCATTTAAAGCTCGTGGAGCGGCTGTCGGAGTTTCAAAAGCGAAGGAGCTTGGTGTGGAAGAATTGGCTATGCCTACGAACGGAAATGCAGGCGCTGCCTGGTCTCTATATGCTGCTCGCGCATCCATGAAATCTACTATAGTCATGCCAATTGATGCTCCCAAAATTACCAGAAACGAATGTGCTATATCTGGGGCTAGCTTATACTTAGTCGATGGATTAATTAGTGATGCGGGGCAAATTGTGGGGAATGCCGTACAAGAGAAAGGAATGTACAATGTTTCTACATTAAAAGAGCCCTATCGGATCGAAGGCAAAAAAACTATGGGGCTGGAGATTGCTGAACAGTTGAATTGGGAGGTTCCTGATGTCATTCTTTATCCAACCGGAGGCGGTGTCGGACTGATTGGCATACATAAGGCCTTAAAGGAGCTTCAACAGTTGGGATGGATTCAGAAGGATAAAATGCCGAGACTCGTTGCTGTACAATCAGATGGCTGCGCCCCCATTGTTCAGGCATGGGAAAAAGGAGAAACAGAAGCCCCTTTTTGGGAAGGTTCTGAGACTGTAGCATTTGGAATTAATGTACCTAAAGCCCTTGGAGATTTTCTAGTACTTGAAGCTCTTTATGAAACAGATGGATGTGCCATAGCGATCAGTGACGATGCACTTCTTGAGGAACAAAAGAAAGTGGCTCAAAAGGAAGGGGCTTTTGTATGCCCTGAAGGAGCTGCGGCCTTCTCAGCTGCCCGCCACCTTCGTGAACAAGGATGGATTCAAGAAGAGGACAAAGTGGTTGTTTTGAATACAGGAGCTGGGATTAAATATCCAGACACCGTGAATGTTAATTTGCCGATCCTTAAGCCTGGAGAGAGGATTAGATAAATAAAAAAAGACGGGCTAGCCCGTCTCAGGCTGTCGAGAAAGTCTCGGCAGCTTTTATTTGTTTTCCTTTTTTAATAGATCACCGCGTTAATTTGTTATAATAGCTATAACTTATCAATGAAAGGTGATTTGATGTTTCAATCCAAAACTGAACGTCAAAATGAATTCGAAATGGTTGCCATTGAAGAGCTTGTCCCAGAAGATCATCTCCTCCGTAAAATTGACCAATGCATAGATTTTTCTTTCATTCCTGAAAAAGTCCGTCCTTACTATTCAGAAGACAATGGCCGTCCCTCTTTGGATCCTCTTGTTTTATTCAAAATGATGTTCATTGGTTATATCTATGGCGTTCGT
>NZ_FOOG01000065.1 GCF_900113125.1 Halobacillus alkaliphilus
ACTGGACTGAGCTGGCGGAGATAAAGGAAACACGAAGAGCGGAGTGATTCGATGTTGACTTATCGCACAGAAGTGAGGGAAGTCTCACTAGACGCTAGGTGCTGCAGCTGGATAGCTCACGCTGACGTTTATATTATGAGTTATGCTTAACTCTTATAAAAGTGTAAGAGTGGGATGAACATGATCGGTAAGATCCCGGAAGGCGAAGCCTGAGGAAGCTTACCACAGAAGAGGTTCGACTAAGAACGCCACGTCGTGTGGCAACGTCGAACGACCCTGCGTCGTGCAGGGCCGGAAAGCGAAATCGTCCCCCGCAGGACCTAATTTCCACAAAAGTCTCGAAATCGAGTCTTCAAGTAACGGGAGCTTTATTGAAAAAACAACAATGCGGTTTTGCGGAGTCTTTTTTGTTAACTCACGTTAGAGCTGGTTATAGCGAATGGCCGAAGTAATTCACTAAGGCTTTTGTCAGCTGATCGGTTTCTGTAATGGATGTGTGAAGCAGTACATAAGCGTCAGGCCGGATAACCATCATATCCCCGGGCGTTAGATGCAGCCGTTTATTGGACTCTTCATTCAGATCCAGATACAATTCAGAATTCATATTCGTGGTTTCCCTGGGATCATCTACTTCATCGAACGTAATAAAAAGCGGCTTCAGCATGTCTCCCACACGACTGTTAAACGCCTCGACCGCATTCCTCACGGCTTCCTGATACTGGGGAGCATTTCCTCTGCCTGCAATAATTAAGTAGAGACATGGATGATCCCGAAGCATAGAGTAGAGCGTTTTTTCTTCTTTTGCAGTATTTAGAAAAGAAACGTCAGGAACACGGTTACCGGATTCAACCTTCTTCACGTTGGTAAACTTCCTGAAGTTTTTTGCGAATTTGGTAAAGGCATAATCCACATCCAGCTGGGCCATGTTTTCCGTGATTTTTGTCTGGACTTTTTTATTTGGAAGCAGCCATTTCATCCCTTTATTACGTGCTTTAATTCCGTAATGGCTTTTAATGGTCATGCCTTTCATAAGGTAACTGGTTTTCTTTATGACCTCCTCAGCGATGGGAGCTCTTTCTGCATGATACGAATCAAGCAGGGTTTCGTTCAGGTTATGCTGCACAGTATAGGCGAGCTTCCATCCCAGGTTCATCGCATCCTGTATGCCTACGTTCATTCCCTGTCCTCCGATGGGGTTATGAATGTGAGCCGCATCTCCAGCGAGGAATACGTTTCCTTCTCGATAAGTGCTCGCCTGCCTGTGAGATGCGGAAAAACTTGAGATCCAGTAAGGGTCGTGCAAGGAAAGGGGTTCAGGATAGATTTCCGCCAGTGAATCCTCCATATCAGAAAGCGATATCTCTTCCGGGAAGTCGCCGCCCTGCTTTTTGTAATCAATGACAATGACCCGGGTGTATTCGCCTTGAAAAGGAGCCAGAAATACGAGACCACGGTCGCTGCTTGTGAGCGAGATGTCTTCTTTGGAAGCCGCAAGCTTCACGTCAGCAAGCATGACGTTCACTTCCTCTGATTCCCCTGTAAAAGGAATTTTCAGGAGATTCCGTGTAGTGCTGTGGGCTCCGTCACATCCGATGACGTAGCGTGCGGTTATCGTTTCTTCGCTGTCTGCTTTTTGCACTGAAGCCTGAACGATTCCTTCCTGCTGCTCCAGCCCTGTGAGCGTCATTTCTCTTTCAACGCGGGATTGAGCCAGTGAGCTTTCGAGTATTTCTTCTGTCCTGCTTTGAGGAATCACGTTCACAAACGGGAAATCAGCGGACACGCTAATATTAGAAAAATCCAGAACAGCAAGCAGATCTTCATTATAATGAAAGTTGATTTGTTTATACGGGGTCCCGGCCTGTAGAAATGATTCGGAAAGGCCGAGTAAATCCATCATTTCCAGGGTGCGGGGATGCATGACGAGGGCTTTGGAGTAGCGGGATCTTTCTTTGTTCTGATCAATAATCCGGTACTGAATACCGTAGCGTTCCAGCTGATTTGCAAGCGCCAGTCCGCTTGGTCCTGCGCCGATAATTAATATATCTGTATTGGTTTCCTGCATGTTTAAACCTCTCCTTATAAGTCGTAATGAATTTATGATTGCGTCTTCCTGGTTCTTTTACCAGAAAAACCGATTTCCTAACCTATTTCTCTAAACTAGTGTGTTTCAAACAGTCATCTATTTCATTTACATTCTTCGGATAAGACGATACAATTATTTACCTGGGTAAATAAAAAAAGGAGTGTAATAGATGATCGATACACATGAGTTGTTTCACCTGCTTCATCAGCGGGTTCGTTTCGTAACGAAAGAGTTCAATCAGCAACTGAGTGCTCACGGGTTATATCATTCCCAGTGGGCGATTATGTATTGCCTGGAGCGATTCGGACCTATGACGCAAACCGCCATTTGGAAATACTTAAACGTAGAAGCACCCACGATCACACGTACCATCACCCGCATGGAAAAAAATGATTGGGTGATCCGCAGACAGGGCGGGGACAAGCGTGAACGGGTGGTTGAATTGACAGAGAAAGCCAAGAAAAAATATGAGCAAGTCAATCAGGCCGTCTATCAATATGAACAGGAGACTATCAGTCGGCTGACTCGTGAGGAAGTCGACCAATTTTACAGCATTCTTCAAAAACTTGGACCGGAGGGGGGAGAAGGATGACCTCATCACATCGCTCTATCTGGTCAAAAAGCTTTATAAGTGTGTCGTTTACACAGTTCTCAGTTTTTCTAGTGTTTTATGCCCTGTTGACCACGCTGCCCATTTTAGTGATTGAAGAGATGAACGAGACTCAATCAGAAGGCGGCATCACGGTGACGGCTATGCTGCTTGCGGCTATCCTGATCCGGCCCTTTTCCGGAAAAATAATGGAACGCTTAGGTAAGAAAAGAACCCTCACGGCGAGTATTATGGTATTTACCGCTACCACATTCTTTTATTTAAGTGTGGACCATTTTACAGCCTTGCTGGGACTCCGGTTTTTCCACGGACTGTCATTTGGGCTGTTTACAACGGCAAGCGGTGCGATTGCGGCCGATGTTATCCCACCTGAAAGGCGGGGAGAAGGACTCGGTTATTTTGCGATGTCCATGAATCTTGCGGTCGTCGCCGGTCCGTTTCTTGGCTTGACTCTTTTACAGTATGCACCATTTTCTATCCTTTTCATCGTACTTAGTCTATTGATAGCTGGTGGATCGCTGTCTGCCTTTCTTGTGCAGGTGCCACCGGAAGCTGAAGCAGCTTCAGCTCCATCAAAAGTAAAATTTTCTTTACAGGATTTAATCGAATTAAAAGCGCTTCCAATCGCTGTTATCAGCAGCTTCATTGCTTTTGCGTATTCCAGTATCATTTCCTTTTTATCTGTGTATGCCAATGCCATCGGATTATCAGGAGCATCCAGTTACTTCTTTCTTGTGTTCGCACTTGCGATGCTGTTATCACGTCCGTACTTAGGAAGAGCTTATGATGCTAAAGGACCGAAGTTCGTCATCCTGCCGTGTCTGTTATTGTTTTCATCAGGATTACTATTAATCAGTATCACCAGTACGGCCTGGATGCTGTTGCTCTCAGCCGCGATCATCGGACTAGGTTACGGTACATTACTTCCAAGTTTCCAAACGATGGCCATTCAATCCGCGCCTATTACGAGAAGCGGTCATTCTACGGCTACCTTCTTCATGCTCTATGATATAGGAATTGCTGCTGGTTCATTCCTATGGGGACTTGTCGCTGCCGGAGCTGGATATCAAGTGCTTTATACGGCTAGTGCCCTCGTTGTCCTTGCTGTAATGGTGCTTTTCAGCGTTCAGCAGTCCAGACAGCCGGCCCGTGTTGCGAGTGATCAGGCTTCCTGAGAAGCTCCATATAGAACAGGATAATCATAGGGAACCTGGATGGCAGGTTAGTAGTATCCAGGGTCCTGCAGCCTATTCTATCATTCATTTAAATGATCATCAGCAGCTTGACCAATGGTTGGTAACTTGATATATTTCTAATAGTATAAAAGGGGAGTAGCTTTAACAGTATTGTCGTCATTACAGAGTGAACGCCTTCACTCTCGGCACTACTGGCGACTGCATAGTTGCTAGCAAGACCTTTGCCACCGGGTAAAGGTCTTTATTTTTTGAGGTCTTTACCATATGAATGTGGTAAAGACCTCTGTTTTTTGAAAGAGAAGGGAGAATATCAATTGGATTCTATTTGGTTGGAATATGGATGGACTTTATTAATACTTATTGGTCTCGAAGGACTTTTATCTGCAGATAATGCGCTTGTTTTGGCGGTTATCGCCAAGCATTTGCCTGAAGATGAGAAAAAGCGCGCCATCAATTACGGAATTATTGGAGCCTTTATTTTTAGATTTGGAGCATTATTCGCTATTTCGTTTATAGCGAACGTATGGCAGGTGCAGGCCATTGGAGCTGCTTATCTCATTTATTTAGGGGTGAGGAGCCTGATTGGGAGGACTCACGATGAAGAAGAATCTACCGATGATAAGCCTGCGAAAGGAAAAGGCTTCTGGCCGACGGTGGCCAAAATCGGCCTGGCTGATCTTGTGTTTGCGATCGATTCCATACTCGCAGCCGTTGCCCTGGCATTAGCTCTTCCGAATTCCCCACTTCCGAATTTTGGCGGAATGGACGGAGGTAAATTCATCGTTGTCATCATTGCGGGAATTGCCGGCCTGGTTCTGATTAAGTATGCAGCGACATGGTTTGTTCAACTTCTCAGAGTCCGTCCAAGCCTAGAAACAACGGCTTATTTAATCGTAGCCTGGGTGGGTATTAAATTAGCGGTTATTACCTTGTCCCACAAGGACGTAGGCGTACTGGATGAACACTTCGCTCACAGTGTAGGCTGGACGGTTACATTCTGGGCCGTGCTGCTTTCTGTAGCTATAGGCGGCTGGTTCTGGTCAGGCAGACATTTGCGTAAAGATGAAAATAAAGAACTGTACAGAAATTCCGGATCTTAATAATCTGTAAGCCCTCCATTTGATGGAGGGCTTTTTAAAGTTTATGGTTGATTCTTTATAAGAGGTGAGCATAGATGAGTAGAGTTGAGACTAGAACAAAATTAGATTTGGAAAAGGTTATTTTTATTGGTAGAACATATGAAGAATACATGGACATGTATTTACTATCAGAAGAAGATTTGAAAGGAAAAAAAGTATTAGATTGCCCGTCTGGAGCATGTTCTTTTCCAGCGATAGGGTCAATCAAGGGGTCTGAATATTACTGGATCTGATATTGCATATGACCATTCTGTAGAGCACCTAGAAGCTAAAGGACAAGAGGATATTCAACATGCCGTGGTTCACATGGAGAAGGCTAAAAGTAATTACTTATGGAATTATTTTGAAGGTATCAATCAGTTAAAAGAGTATCGGCAAAAGGCTTTACTTGATTGCACTCACGATATGAAAAAGAATAGCGAACGATATATACCATTTAATTTACCTTCCTTGTCCTTTAATGATAATCAGTTTGATATCCTTTTATCTGCGCGTTTCTTTTTTACTTATGCAGAAGACCGTTGGATTATTGAAAGTGAAATTATCTTGGTTTCATGTCTTCCATATAAGGGTCTAATCTAAAATAACCTCCAAATAGTATTTTTTGGATTTTATTGACTTTAGTTGGCAAAAAATATATAGTGAAATAAATTTAAATTAATTGCGATGAAAAGGACAAGAGCTATTATGAACGGTTATCAGAGAGGGAAGAAAAGGTGAGATCTTCCTAACGCAGCGTAATAACTTACCACCTTGGAGCTGTATGGACGAAAGAAGAGTAGTTCATACCGTACGCTACGATACAGCAAACCGAAGCCATTACTTTATAAAAGTGATGGGAAGTTGGGTGGAACCACGAGTACAGCACTCGTCCCTTGTTTAGGGACGGGTGTTTTTTTAATTCAATAAGTTATAGTGATGAAAAAGGATAAGAGGTATTATGAACGGTTTATCAGAGAGGGAAGGAATGGTGAGACCTTCCTAACGCAGCGTAATAGCTTACCACCTTGGAACTGTGTGGATGAAAGAAATAGTAGTGCACACCGTAATGCTACGATACAGCAAACCAAAGTCATTACTTTAAAAGGTAGTGGAAAATTGGGTGGAACCGCGGGTTAAAACCATACTCGTCCCTTGTAAAGAGGGATGAGTATGGTTTTTTAATTTTATAAAAGGATGTGTATGTATGAGTGATGAAAAAATGGTAATTTCATTTCCAGATGGTAGCCAAAAATCTTTTTCAAAAGGAAGTACATTGGAGGATGTTGCTCAATCTATAAGTACTACTCTTAAGAAAAAGGCGGTAGTTGGGAGAGTCAATGGATCCTTATATGATATGCAGAGACCTATCAACACCAATGCTGAGATTGAATTATTTTCATTTAATTCTCCAGAGGGTTTAGATGTTATGAGACATAGCGCAACTCATATTATGGCTCAGGCCGTGAAGCGACTTTTTGGAAACGTGAATTTAGGTGTAGGTCCTGTTGTGGAAAATGGTTTTTACTATGACATTGATACGGATCAGAGTATATCTAAAGATGATCTATCTAAAATTGAAAAAGAAATGAATAACATTGTAGCTGAAAACTTGCTGATTAAACGGGAGTTAATATCTCGAGATGAAGCTGAAAGAATTTTTTCGAAAGATTATTTAAAGCTAAAACTATTAAAGAAAATTCCCCCGGAAGAAGAGGTCTCAATCTACAAACAAGGGGAGTTTATAGATCTATGCAGAGGACCTCATTTACCATCTACTAAATTTCTTAAAGCCTTTACTCTAACAAACGTCTCGGGAGCTTATTGGCAAGGGAATAGTGATAACGAGATGTTACAACGCATATATGGCGTAGCTTTTCCATCAAAAAAAGAATTAAATGAATATTTTTATTTCCTGGAAGAAGCTAAAAAGAGAGATCATCGTAAACTAGGGAAGCAGCTTGAATTGTTTATGTTTTCGGATGAAGCTCCAGGGATGCCATTCTATTTAAGTAATGGTCAAATAATTAGAAATGAGTTGGAAGCATTCCTTAGAAGTTTGCAAGAGTCGTTTAACTATAAAGAAGTGAAAACTCCACTAATGATGAATCAGAGGTTATGGGAACAATCGGGGCACTGGAATCATTATAAAGACAATATGTATTTCTCTGAAGTTGACCAGCAGCATTTCGCTCTTAAACCAATGAATTGCCCAGGGCATATGCTTATTTTTAAGGACCGTTTGCGCTCCTATAGAGACCTTCCCATTCGTATGGCTGAATTCGGTCAAGTACACCGTCATGAATTCAGTGGAGCATTAAACGGGTTATTGAGGGTTCGTTCCTTTTGTCAAGACGATGCTCATATCTTTGTCACACCAAATCAGATAGAAGAAGAAATCAGTTCAGCTTTTCGTTTGATTGATGATGTTTATCGAACTTTTGGTTTCAATTATGAGATTGAGCTATCTACTCGTCCCGAAAAATCTATGGGTGATACACGCTTGTGGGATCAAGCTGAAGGCGCACTTAAAAATGTTTTAGATAAACTAGGTTATAATTTTAGAGTGAATGAGGGAGACGGTGCTTTTTATGGTCCTAAAATTGATATTCACATAAAAGATGCCTTAAATAGAAGCCATCAATGTGCCACTGTACAGCTGGATTTTCAAATGCCGGAAAAATTCGATCTTGAATATATTAATGAACATAATGAAAAAGCTCGTCCAGTGGTTATTCACCGGGCTGTGTTTGGGTCCATTGATCGTTTTTTAGGCATACTCATCGAGCATTTCGGTGGAGCATTTCCAACTTGGTTAGCACCTGTGCAAGTAAAAATACTTCCCGTATCAAACGAAGTTCATAAAGAATATACCGAACAAGTCATGAACCGTTTAAAACAAGAAGGAATTAGAGTAGAAAAGGATAGTAGAAATGAGAAGTTAGGATACAAGATTAGAGAAGCCCAAACGAATAAAACACCTTTTATACTTGTGCTGGGAGACAGGGAAGTTGAGAAAGGGCATGTAAATGTTAGGTCCTATGGGGAGAAGGCAACGAAAGAAATGAAATTAGATGAATTCGTTTCAAGTCTAAAACAGTCAATCGCCAATAAAGATTTACATGAATAAATAGTACCAAAGTACACTTATAGTAAATATCATTTGTAGAGCACGGGCACTCTACCAGCTAGTTCCCATGTCTCTATTTCAATTATTTATCTCGAAGCTGAGTCTTAAAACAAAAGGGGGCTTAGCCTTAAAATCAACACGGAAGTTTAACAGATCCATTTTTAATAAAGAACGTAATGTATTTTTTAAAATATTAACTTTTAGAGGTAGGATAATAGATTTTTTATACTAATCTTCTATATTATTTCCAATTTTTGAAACTTATGACATGATGTAACCGTACAAGTTGTAAAGAAGTTAAATTGGAGGTTATATGATGATCAAAAAACTACTATTTATGGCTATAACACTCTTTATAGCCGCTGGTTGCTCATCTACCCAGTCCTCCGGTGAGGATACGAAAGGGGAAAGTACGGCAAAGGATGATGTGAAAAAGGTGCTTGAGCAAATATTCTCAGGACCGGATAAAGAAGTAACCCAGTTTTATGAAGATAATAATCATGAAGAGATTTCTAACTACTACAAGAAGCAATTCGAACCTTACTTTACGGAAAAGTATATGGACCAGGCGATGAAGACCAACCTGGTTAGCAGCTTTCACCAGAAGGCGTATGGAAATGAGGTTAAGATGGATATTGTAAGTATGAGCATTGAGCAGAGCGAGGATAAAGCCACTGCTTATGATTTTAATACTCAAATCGATGTCAGTAATGGCCAATCTGCGAATATTAGTGGGAGAGTGAACACGAACGAAGAGGGTAAAATCACTCGAATACATTACATGGATCCTCAACCATTACTGCACGCTTTCGATACGGCAGTTGAAACGGAAGATGGACTGTACGAATACGATCGTTCCAGGTTGGTGAGTCGCACCGAAGATGAAGCTTATCAGCCTAAGTACCCGACGGTTATGCCTTTTGAAGTGGATGGAGTCGAAGTAGAAGCTGGACCTATGGAGCAAAAGGATACCTTATTAACCTTTACCTTTCATGCCGAAACTGGGGAAATGATGGAATTGATGACAGTTAAGAATGGCGATATTTCCTATCAGGGGGTGGAGACCGAAGAAGTTTCGATTGGAGAACAAAATGGACAATATGCCGGAAACAAAGGGGATACTCAACGATTGATTTGGGAAGACGGCTCGATCACATATGAGTTAAAAGGGAATATAGAGGACTTATCAAAAGAGAACCTGATCACAGTAGCGGAGTCTTTTAAATAAGGCCTTACTTGAAGAGCTGATTAAAGACTCAGCTCATAGGAGAGAATTGAAGTTTAAATAGATTCTTCCTTTAGGCAATATTCAGGATAACTTTAAAAGAGATTAATAATTAACCTTCTAATTAAAATGGAAGGTTGATTATTTTTTTCTCATTGCTCTCCCTTATTCACCACATAGATATACTTTCCACTCTGCCCAGGGCTTGCAAATCAATCAATCATTTATTCATGCTAAGGAATACTATGGGTACGGATAGAAATAAATCAGCGCCATGTTAAATCTTAATATCTCAACGATTAAATCGCAGGTTTTTCGGGTGAATAAATGAATGGACGAAAACCAGGAGGAATTCAGATGAATGCATATGAAAAGAAAATTCATAAGCTATCTCAGGAATTAATTCCTGTTTTTGATGAATTAGACACCGAAACGAAAGAAATCATCAAAGAACACGCCCAATATTGTTCAGAATGTGACCACATGCTTGATAAAAGAGAGGTTATGGATGCAGAAATGGAAAGCGCTGGAGATAACGAGGGCAAAGAGAGCACGATTAAATCTCTGAAAAAATTGATCCATAACAATAGCGGGATAGGGATAATGTTGTTCTTAGTAAGGGTATTAGTGCTGGCAGTCATATCTTATAACAGTCTTCGATTTCAAAATTTTGAAGACGTGGTGCAGACCTTTCAAGGAGGAACCTTTTTGATATACCTGCCCACAGCCATTTTCCTATTGATCTTCACGTGGACATTCTTAAATAAAAGATGGATTCTCTATTCAGTAGTGGCGGATCTAGTGGTTCTATTGGTTATCTGGCAACTTCCATTATTTTATAAAATTTAAGGAGGACATTCGATGTACACCATACTAGCAGGCGGATTGTTTTTAGGTTTATTGATTTTTAGCTTCTTTTTTATTATTTCAAAATTCAAAAGAATGTATTTTCTGGCTCCGCTGCTAACGTTCCTTACGGCGTTGGGGGTCGTTCTTTATAGTATTCTCATTGTAAGAGGCTTTGAAGCTATGGGGTATATCTTTCTTGCTGGAGGGATCTTTCTAATTAGCGTATTGGGCACGGCGCTGCTTCCTGCATTAACCAAGTCAACGAAGCTCAGAAAGATATCTCTTTGGGAAAAAATCGCTCTATTTGTCCTCCCAGTCGTGTTCTTCACAACTATATTCGCCGTGGGCCCTGGTGGGGAAGATTATTGGATTATTCATGAAGGTCAAGCCGTTGTGGAAAATGACACGGATAGCCATTATCGTGTGTCTACTATTTATGAAGGGAATAGACAAATTGAAATCAAACTTGGAAAAGACCACATGGAAAAAAAGGTTGAGGTTCAAGAAGTGAATCAAAACGAACACACAGAAGTTATTGTCCGTCTGGTTGAGAATAAAACCAATAAAAACACTCCTAGCAAGGCTTCGTTTATTAGTATAGGGTTAGATGAAATCAAGGAACCTTTAACGGTACGAACCACAGAAGGAGAAGAATTGCCATCTGCTATTGAGGTGGTTAGCGAGCAGTAACAATATCTTCTATCTAATACAGACACGAGACGTATGGTGAGACGGACAATTGTTTATAGAGGCCGGTTTGGCTGTGACAGTTGGGAGGGCGATAATTGGACGTTTCAACTCTACTCGCTTTTATTTTTTGTGTGTTTGTTACTTATAGGCATTTCAAAGTCTATTTGGATAAAAAAGATAATCAGCGAAGGTAATTCTTTTGAGGCCGCCATTCTGAGAAGAGAAGGAGTTAAGAGTCCACTTAACTCCCGGTCCCCCTGAGGGGCTATCGCGTCTTGTGTAAGTATATATTCAATTCTTTGTATTAAAGGTCGTTAGTAGGAATTGAACTATGAATCGAACGATAAGTCCAACAAGCAGAGCAATGCCCCAGATGATTAGGAACTGATCAGATAGTGATGCGCCAAGTTGAAATCCTAAAAATAAGCCTATGGCTATAGCGATCCCTAAAATAATCTTATGACTGAGTTTCATATAACCACCTCCTGAAGAAATATAAAATTGCAAGCTCTCCATGTCCTTCCCCTTAGGATAGGAATGAAACTTCTTATACTCCCAATATATGTATGACCTGAGGTGGGAATATATGGAACTATCATGTGAAGTGGATTGACAGGTGGACGGGTTTAGGGGATATTGAGAATAAGAGAGATTTAGTCTCTTACTATTCATTGCTAAATTGAATACGCCTTATGGTGGCTTCTTATCGAAGCTTAAAAGGGAAGTCTGGTGAAAATCCAGCGCGGTCCCGCCACTGTGAAGAGGAGGCACATGGAGTACCCCACTGTTTAAGAAACGGGAAGGGCTGTGTGCTGGTGAATCTGAGTCAGGAGACCTGCCATAAGGAAGAACATGAATTCCTACGGGAGATAGGAGGGTGTTACGTGGATAATCATCAGGAACCTGGAAGGGTCCCATGAACTGTGTTCCAACATTCCTGCGCATCTTCATATCTGAAGGTGTTTTTTAGTTTCACGAAATAAAAGGAGGACATAATTCATGGATCCACTACCTGTATCATATTCGAGAATGACCCAGACACGATTAGTGCTGCCCCCGGATACCAACCATCTGGATACCATATTCGGAGGAAAGGTGCTTGCTTATATTGATGAAATCGCTGCTTTAACCGCTATGAAACATTCCAATTGCGCTGTTGTTACGGCATCCATTGATTCGGTGGATTTCTTATCTGCAGCTAAAGTTGGAGATGCCCTGACGCTTGAAGCTTGTGTAACAAGAACAGGGCGGTCTTCCATGGAGGTGTATGTAAAAGTGTATGCCGATAATCTTCTGCAGGGAAGACAGAAGATGACCACCGAATCATTCTTAACTATGGTTGCAGTTGATGACACGGGCAGACCGAAGCCTGTTTCAGCTGTCATACCTGAAACAGAAGAAGAGCAACGGCTGTATGATACGGCTCCTTCGAGAAAAGAGCATCGCAAAAACCGGGCCGCTCTGAGGTGAAAGTTGAGAACAAAAAAGAGAATTTAGACATGAATAAAGGCTTTTTTCATACAATATGTTGGGGTGAAAAAATGCCAAGAGTAAAATACAGGGATTCAGACGTTGCTTTAATGGCCAGGATGATGAGAGCAGAAGCTGAAGGTGAAGGAAAACAAGGAATGCTTTACGTCGGGAACGTCATTGTAAACCGGGCTCAAGCGGATTGTTTAGACTTTACAGAGGTACGATCCATTCCGCAGGTTATTTATCAAGTGCAAGGCGGAAATTATGCTTTTGAAGCCGTGCAAAAAGGGAATTTATTTTATAACCGAGCGAGATCTGTGGAAAAGAAATTAGCCAAAAGGAACTTGGAATACTGGAGACAGCACCCGGCGAAATATGCTCTTTGGTACTTTAATCCATATGGTCCATGCCCTCCAACGTGGTACGGTCAGCCTTTTACCGGGCAATTTAAAAATCATTGTTATTATGAACCAATTGCAGGGACTTGTGCCAGTGTATATACCTAACCGTAGTGAAAAATTTACTCTTCCTAGAAAAGGCGATTACTCTATAAGGGTAGTCGTCTTTTTACATGGAAAAAAATAAGATTCTACCTTCAAGGTGAAAGGAAGAACTTGGCTGGTTTCTTTTGATTGACTCCCCAAAATACAATTGCTATGATTACCTTACGACCGTTCGTAAGTTAAATGGTAAATATTAAGGAAATCATAAATAAAGGAGTCGTATATATGAATCGTTCATGGATGTTCGTAGTGATTGGATCTTTATTTGAGGTAGGTTGGGTTATGGGATTGAAGCATGCTTATAATAGTATGACGTGGATAGCGACCAGCATAGCTATTTTCCTTTCGTTTGCTCTCATTATCAAGGCCACACAAAAGCTTGCCGTAGGAACGGTTTATGCTGTTTTTACAGGTCTTGGTACAACCGGTACCGTATTGATGGAGATGCTGGTATTCGGAGAGCCCGTAAACATGTTAAAGCTATTTCTGATTCTTATCCTTTTAACTGGTGTCATGGGTCTTAAATTAGTCACTGGAGAACCTGAAGCAGAAGGGGGGACATCCTGATGGCATGGATCTATCTATTATTAGCTGGAGGCTCTGAAGTCATAGGGGTTACCGGGCTGAATTTAATTCTTAGGAATAAGAATGTGGTATCCTTTGCTGTACTGGTGCTTGGCATGATCAGCAGTTTCAGTTTCTTAAGCTTTGCCATGCAGTCTCTTCCGATGGGGACCGCTTATGCGATATGGACAGGAATCGGAACGGTGGGCTCAGGCCTTGTCGGCATCCTGTTTTTTGAGGAATCCAAGCATTGGCTTAGAATTGTATTTATGGCTATGGTCATAACTGCAGCCATAGGACTAAAAATAATTAATTAAAAAAGTAACGTAATGATAGGAAGGTGAAGCCAGTGAGCATTACTTCGATTCAAATTAAGGAAATTTCACTGAAGAATTTCGCTCGAAATGGGTATGAAGGGGCATCCATGGCGGAAATAGCTGATGAAGTAGGGATCAAAAAACAGTCGATCTATACACATTTTAAAGGAAAAGACGACCTTTTTCTTGCCCTCTGCCAGGATGCTTATGAACACGAGATCAAGTTTGTAATGGATTATATTGAACAGAATAAGAACCTTCATTTAAAAGACTTTCTGTACGGCCTTCTTCTGCAAAGTATCGACCGCTACGAAAAAAACGACTCTACCAAGTTCTGGATCCGTACAGCATTTTACCCGCCGGTTCACCTGAATGACCAGGTCATGCACCTGACCTATAAATATCTGGACTGGTCAGAGGAATTATTGCTTCCGGTTATAGCTTCTGGCAAAGAGAAAGGGGAAGTTGATGCTGAGGTCGGAAAACAACAGGCTGCATCAGCGTACATGGCCCTGCTGGATAGTCTTTACGTGGAAATGTTGTACGGAGGTCCCGGCCGTTTGGAGAGAAGGGTAGAGGCTTCCTGGTATCTGTACTGGCGAGGACTTTCGAACCGATCATGAATGGGATAGATCTTAAGAAAAGTAATGATAGGCGAAGGAGGATACTGCAGTGCAGGTAATCGTTCGTCTATCAGGTAAGGGGCGGAGGAATTAGAATGAGCTTCTTAAGCTGGTTTGACTGGATTAATCCAACGAATCCATTTGCGTCGTTATTTATGGGTATATTGTTTTCTATCTTTCTTGGGATTACGGTTTGGGTAGAAACAAGGGAGCGAAGGAAAGCTACTCTTACAACGATTATAGGAATTGTCGTCACCTGTATAGGGGTTGGCGTCTTAACAGCAGTTGGTTACTATGGATAGCGTGACAGGATTGTAAAAATCTTTATTTAAAAATGCTACATAAGAGGCTTATTACGCAATAGGGCCGGTTAGTTGAAGACTCAGTTTCGAGATATTGGGTATGAGGAAGGTCCTCCGGGGGACGATTTCGCTTTCCGTGGGCATGTGGTAA
>NZ_FOOG01000078.1 GCF_900113125.1 Halobacillus alkaliphilus
CCGCAGGAAAGCGAGTTGTTTCCGCAGCGACCCTTATCAAATTTTTGGCAACGGACCCAGATTATCTCGAAATTGAGTCTTCAAGTATCCGGCCCTTTAGTTTAATAAGTCCTCTCTTATGGAAATCAAAATAAAGTGTAATATAGCTTTTTTGGAATAAAACCTAATGATGAGTTTAGTGATATTAATCTAGGGAAAAATACAATTAGCTTCACTTTCAATAGTAGACTACCAATTGTATAATGAGAAAGTATTTTTATTCGGTAAAGGAAGGGTGAAGATATTGTTAAAGAATTTATTTGGTAAAAAAAGTGTAGAAGAAGTATTAGTCGCTCCATTGAACGGAAAAGTTGTTTCTTTAGATGAAGTTGATGATCCCGTATTCAGTCAGCGCATGATGGGTGATGGTGTTGCGATTCAGCCAACAGATGGAAAAGTAGTCAGCCCAATCAGCGGGGAGATCGTACAAATCTTCCCTACGAATCACGCCGTTGGAATTAAAACGAAATCAGGTGTGGAAGTATTAGTTCATATTGGACTGGAAACCGTAAGTATGGAAGGTGAAGGCTTCGAAGGTCATGTAAAAACAGGTGACAAAGTGAATGCCGGAGACCATCTCATTACATTCGACCCTCAACTTGTGGAGGAGAAAGCCAAAAGTTCTATCACTCCCGTAATTATCACGAACTTTGATGATGCTGTGGAGAGCTTTGATCCATCTTATTCTGACACGGCAAGTGCAGGAGAAACAAAAATAGCAACGCTTCAAACAAAATAAGCACCCCGACTAAAACCTAAAGCCCTTTGCTTTAGGTTTTTTAATTAATATACTTGAAATTATTAATGATAGAATGGAAAGAAAGGCATAATTAAAGGTATAATAATTAAAAGATTGGAGCAGGGGATTGAATGGAAGAACCTGGTCTTTTTTATATACAGAAAGGGCGTGCTTATATTGAATAAAGGTGTTATTACTCTTGGAGAAGCTTTAATTGACTTCATACCACTGGATAATGAAAATATTAACTTTCAAAAGAGTCCCGGAGGAGCTCCCGCCAACGTAGCCGTTGGGTTAGCCCGCTTAGGAGCTAAATCTACTTTTCTAGGTAAAGTTGGGGATGATGTACTTGGCAAGTTCCTGAAGAAGACACTAGAAGATTATGGAGTCAATACAGAGTATATGTACTTAACACAGGATACGCGTACAGGCGTGGTTTTTGTTACACTGGATCAGGCAGGCGAACGCAGCTTTGACTTTTATATTAATCCGAGTGCTGATCGTTTTCTTGAAGAGTCGGAAGTGGATGAAGCGATGTTTGATAACCATAATGTTCTTCACTTTGGTTCGATCTCCATGATAGATGAGCCTTCCAACACAGCAACAAAAACTGCAGTAAAGCAGGCGAGGGAAAAGGGATTGATCGTTTCCTATGATCCAAATTTACGCCTGGGGTTATGGAGTTCAGAAGAAAAAGCAAGAGAAACCATTCTGTCCATGATGGGTGAAGCAGACCTCGTTAAAATATCAGAAGAAGAACTGGAGTTTCTAACTGGAGAATCTGATATTGAAACGGGTGTGAAAAAATTACAAAAGTACCATATTCCTGTCCTTTACGTAACACTAGGGGCACTAGGAAGTCACGTTTATACATCGGAAGGTCATACTCAGGTCCCTGCCATGAAAGTCGAGTCGGTAGATACGACAGGTGCTGGAGATGCTTTTGTTTCTGGCTTGTTATACCAATTGAGTGAGTACGGCACGGTGGAACAGTTGTCGCTCAAAGAATTGGAAGGTATCACTCGTTTTGCAAGCGTATCAGGAGCTCTGGCTGCTTCAACAAAAGGAGCTATGACCGCATTACCTACAAAAAATGAAGTTGAGGATTATTTGAATTAGGAGGATTTTTTGATGGCTGAAAGAGATCAGGAACTGCGCCAGGCAGCAGCAGAAGAAATAGATAAGTATAAAGAAGAAGTAGAGTCTGATCCATACCGTCTCCTCTTCCATCATATGCCGCCAGTTGGTCTTCTGAATGACCCCAATGGCTTTATTCAATGGAAGGGTACGTATCACTTGTTTTATCAGTGGATGCCGTTTGACACAGGGCATGGAGCGAAATTTTGGGGTCATTACACTTCGAAAGACTTTGTTAACTGGGTGCATGAAGATATTGCATTAACCCCGTCTGACTGGTATGACAAAAACGGAGTTTACTCAGGCAGTGCAGTTTCTTACAATGATCGTCTTTACTTATTCTATACAGGGAATGTGAAGGATGAAGAAGGAAACCGTGAGGCTTATCAATGTCTTGCCGTCTCAGATGATGGTGTGAACTTTGAAAAGCAAGGAGTAATTGCTGAGCTTCCAGAAGGATATACAGCTCATTTTAGAGATCCTAAAGTGTGGAAAAAGGGCGAGCACTGGTACATGGTAATTGGAGCTCAAAGTAAAGATCTCCAGGGAAAGGCTGTCTTATTCCAATCAGAAAATTTATACGACTGGAAGCACCTGGGCCCGGTTACTGGAAGTTTGGAAAACGGTCTTGAAGAATTCGGTTATATGTGGGAATGCCCGGATATTTTTCAGCTTGAAGATCAGGATATATTAATGGTATCTCCTCAAGGCTTGGAAGAGGAAGGAATGAACTATGCCAATACTTATCAGAGTGGATATTTCGCTGGAAAATTAAATTATGAACAGCCCCATCTTGAACATGGTCCTTTCCGTGAGCTTGACCGTGGCTTTGAATTCTATGCGCCCCAGACAACTTTGGATGAGCAGGGCCGCCGAATTCTTATTGGCTGGATGGGTGTCCCTGACCAGTATGAACAGGCACACCCTACCGTAGAGAAGCAGTGGGTTCATTGTTTAACACTTCCGAGGGAGCTGACCTGGAACGGGGAGCAAATTATCCAGAAACCAGTTAACGAGCTGAAGGAAATGAGAGGACCGGCTCTTATCCATGCTTCAATTACGATTGAAAATGATCAAAAAGCCGTGAGAGGTATTGGAGGAAGAGCAACAGAACTGAATCTCGAATTTGAAAAGATTGAAGATCAATTTGCTATTGAATTATTTCAATATACTGCTATTAGTTATAAGGATGGAATCCTTACCTTATCTAGGCCGCAGTTAGAAAATAGGGAAAAGACGGAATTCCGCAGAGTAGAACTTCCACAAGGACTAAGAAATCTACATTTATTTATTGACCAGTCTGCCCTTGAAATCTTTGTGAATAATGGAGAGGAAGTTTTCACTTCCAGGATATTTCCTCAACCTGAAGAAGAAGATATTCTCTTCACTTCACTCGGAGAAAGCAGTTTTTCTATTGAGCAATGGAAGCTGAGCGGCTTTAATTTTTCATAATTTTGAAGCTCTACCAGTGAAAGTTTAACTTATGCTACAATAAGAAAACGAAGATTGCATGAAGGAGCCGTCTATATGAGCCCATCCTCTAAGAAAATGAAAGCAAGTGAGAGAAGAGAGCACATTTTATCCTTATTGAAGCAGACAAAAGATCCAATTACAGGTAGTTCTCTTGCGGAAGAGATGAACGTTACAAGGCAAGTCATTGTAGGGGACGTTTCTTTACTTAAAGCAAGGAATGAACCTATAGTAGCTACGAGTCAGGGCTACATGTTTATGACCGATAACAAGGAAAGTCTGGCTTATCAAAGGACAATTGTATGTCAGCATAACGCAGAGCAAACGGAAGAGGAGCTTAATATTCTTGTAGATCATGGAGTGCATGTATACGAAGTCGTGGTAGAGCATCCCATCTACGGAGATTTAACTGCTCAGCTTAGAATTTCAAATCGGCGTGATGTTAAGAAATTTATTGACGAGGTCCAATCTACAAATGCCTCATTTCTGTTGGAATTGACCAATGGCATTCATACTCACACAATCTCAGCAGACAGCACGGAAGCACTAGATGAAGCTGAAGAGGCTCTATGGCAAGCGGGCATTTTAATGAAAAATTAATGTAGATGTACAAGGAAAAGAGGTATGCTTAGAGTATGATCAGCATATCTCTTTTTTGTATAGTGGATAAATCCAAATATGATATAGTTGATAAGCAATAGTTTTTGACGAAAAAAGGTGGTGAACCAGGTGAATATTATCCCATATATTTTAAGTATTATATTAGGTTTAAACGTACTCTTGGCTTTAGCCATCATTTTTTTAGAGCGCAGAGATGCCAGTGCCACATGGGCCTGGTTGATGGTGCTTTTGTTTTTACCTATAGCAGGATTTATATTTTATCTAATTTTTGGAAGACGTTTAAGCAATAAAGAAATATTTACATGGGATAAAAAGAGCCGTTTAGGTTTATTAGCCGCTGTGCAGGATCAGCTGCAAGCTATAAAAGAAGACCGATTAGAAATCAACCATCCGGATATTGTTCCATATGAAGATCTTATTTACTTACATTTAAAAAATAATGATGCTCTTTATTCAGATAACAATGAAGTAGAAGTATTTACTGATGGACAAAAAAAGTTTCACGCACTTATCCAGGATATTGAAAGTGCTCAAGACCATATTCACTTGCTTTATTATATTGTTAGAGATGATAGACTGGGGACCCGCTTGGCAGACGTATTGATACGAAAAGCTCAAGAGAATGTAGAAGTAAAGCTTCTGTATGATGATATGGGATCTAGATTACTTAAAAGGAAGTTTGTAAAAAGGCTAAGGGATGCCGGGGTTGAAGTAGAATCTTTTTTTCCTTCTTTTATACCAAAAGTCAATTTGAAGATAAATTACCGTAATCATCGTAAATTAGCCATAATAGACGGAAAAATAGGTTATATTGGCGGATTTAATATCGGGGATGAATATTTAGGTTTTAACAAAAGGTTCGGTTACTGGAGGGATACCCATCTGAGGGTCGAAGGGAATGCGGTCAGTAACATGCAGACCAGATTTATTCTTGACTGGAACCAGGCTTCAAGAAAAGACATTGTTTATGAAGAGCGATATTATCAGGCGGAACCTAAGGGAAACACGGGAGTTCAGATCGTTTCCAGCGGACCTGATTCTGAATGGGAACAGATTAAACACGGATACATTAAAATGATTTTGTCCGCAAAAGAGTATGTCTACGTCCAGACTCCTTATTTCATACCAGATGATAGTCTGCTCGATGCCCTTAGAATAGCGGTGCTTTCAGGCGTGGATGTGCGAATTATGATCCCAAATAAGCCAGATCATCCATTTGTTTATTGGGCCACATTTTCTAATATTGGGGACATGCTGAATGCAGGCGCAAGAATCTATATTTATCAAAAAGGTTTTTTACACGCTAAAACTATTGTAGTAGATGGTAATATTGCTTCTGTAGGTACCGCTAATATTGATGTGCGAAGTTTCCGTTTGAATTTTGAAGCTAATGCTTTTGTGTATCATCCGAATATTGCCAAGGCTTTAAGCGATCGTTTTCATGAGGATTTAACCGAATCTACCGAGCTTACGAGTAAATTATACCAATCGCGCTCCAAATGGATTCGCTTCAAGGAGGCTATTGCGAGGCTGCTTTCTCCAATATTATGAGTCTGCACAGGTTATATAGTTAAGAATCGACCAACAGCCCCTTACATGAGAGGGGCTGTTGGTTTTTTATTTTCTTTCCAATAAACGTTATTGCAGATTTTACATAAAATACTGCTATAGGGCCGGTTAGTTGAAGACTCAGTTTCGAGATAAATTGGGTCCGCTACTCTATGTGGAAGAGGGCTGGTGGGGAAATGACTCGTCTTGTTCCATCACCCAGACACTCGAGACATAAGCCGTTCACCAACGGATTGGAAAACCGCCATCCTTTTGATGCTCGGCTTATGCTGTTCGTGTCTTTCGGGGTGATTCCACATTTGAACACTTTCCTATGGCCCTACACGACGTAGGGTCGATCGACGTTGCCACAGGACGTGGCGATCTTAGTCGATCCTCCTTTTACCATCAGCTTCCTCGCTCGTTTCACTCCCTGCGGGATCTCACCTAGTCCCTTCTCCCGCTCTTATACGTTCATAAGTTATAAGCGTAAATCAGGACATAAACGACGATGAGAGCTATCCAGCTCCAGCACCTAGCGTCTAGTGAGACT
>NZ_FOOG01000063.1 GCF_900113125.1 Halobacillus alkaliphilus
AGCTTGGGTAGTTGTTTGGAACAAGTAGAGTAACTCAAACCTTTTCCGGTCTCCTTGTAGGCCCTGCTCCATTCGGAGAGGAAATGATTGAAGACAAAACGAGCGCAACCGATTGTCTTAGCGATGAGCGACTCTTGGGTTTTATTTGGATAGATACGAAAGTTATACGCTTTATGCCTCAACCTTTCCACCCCCCAATCAAGAACGTATGTTCTTACTTTAGAATATCACGGAAGGGAGAATATTCAAAGACATTCGCCTTACGGCAACGGCATTCATCTCCCCCCTTACCACCGGTCTTCGACACGGCGCTTGAAGAGGGAGTCTTCTGCTGATGAATGATAAAAAAGCCCTTTAGATTTAAGGGCTTTAATTATCTCTATATTATAGAAAGATCCTATTTAAATATCTTACGAATGAGTTTCCCGCTGACTTTACCTGCAGCTCTCCTGCCGACTCGCTGGCCAATTCGGTTATTGCGAACAGCATCCACGTCGTTCCAGATTCTAAGAATTTTTGAGAGCTTTGATTTTAACCCCATATTAATCAACTCCTTATTTATTATAGATCAAGCTTTGAGGGTGACCTTGATTACGTTAAGCCGTTTGAACATAAGTACCCTGTATCGAACATTTAGTAAACCAGCTCCTTTCAAGGGAAATCACTCTAATGTGGAGGAAGAACGAAATAGTACTTATTTTTATAGTGCTTTTTATCAGTATTTATATGGAAAAAAATGCAAAAAAGGGCAGCTCTTAAGAGCTGCCCTTAATATTTATTTAATGAACCGTACGGTATAGACCTACCACCCGTCCAAGAATCGAAACATCACTTAGAATAATAGGTTCCATCGTGGCATTTTCAGGTTGTAAGCGGATATGGTTTCTTTCTTTGAAAAAGCGCTTAACAGTAGCTTCTTCATCCTCTGTCATGGCTACTACAATGTCTCCATTTTGAGCGGTCTGCTGTTGTCTTACGATTACCATATCACCATCAAGAATACCAGCTTCAATCATACTCTCGCCCTGGACGACAAGTACGAACGTGTTATCGTCTGTACCAGCTAAAGAGTCTGGAAGCGGTACATATTCTTCAATATTCTCGACAGCAGTAATCGGATAACCCGCCGTTACTTTACCAATAACAGGCGCGTAGGAGGCTTCACTTCTAGGGATGCTGTGATCTTCCTCTAACTCTATCACTTCAATAGCTCTTGGTTTAGTAGGGTCTCTTCGAATGTACCCCTTTTTTTCTAAACGCGACAGGTGCCCGTGCACCGTTGAACTGGATGCCAGGCCCACGGATTGACCGATTTCACGGACCGAAGGCGGATAACCTTTCATAATTACTTGCTCTTTAATAAAATCTAATATTTCTTGTTGTCTCTTTGAAAGTTTACTCATAGATTTACACCTCGTACATAGGATTTATAGTAACCACATTGTACCATGCTTACTTAAATAATACAAACAAGCGTTCGAAAAACTTGGTTGACAAGAACGATTGTTCGTATATAATTGGAATTAGAAAAAGCGAACATTAGTTCTTAAGAACGTTCGTTCCTAAAACTGGAGGGTCTAATCATGTTCAACAAACTGTCAAAGCTTGATATTACGTACCTGGTACTGTTTATCGCAAGTTTAGCCTTTCTTTACTTTTCAATGGTCTCCATTGGATAATCTATTATATGCTGAATGAGAACACTTAATAGAAAGGGCCGAACATCATGAGAGTTATCCTATATTGTCGCGTAAGTACAGAAAAAGAAGCACAAGTTTCATCATTGAACAGACAAAGAAATGAATTAAACCAGATGGCCGAACATCATAATATGGAAGTTGTGGATTGTATAGAGGAACAAGCAAGCGGGTATGAAATCGAACGGGAGGGAATTTTCCGCTTGCTTGAATATTTTTCTAGCAGGGAAGCGGACGCCTTATTAATACAAGATGAAACGCGGCTTGGACGAGGCAACACAAAAATTGCCTTGTTTCATCAATTAAATAAGTTAGATGTTCGAATCTATTCACTTTCCCATGAAGGGGAACTGGAAATAGCCGAATCTGATTCTATGGTTCTTCAAATAGTGGGTATTGTAGAAGAGTATCAGCGGAAAATACATAACATGAAGATCCGCAGAGGAATGAAGAAAGCAGTCGAGGAAGGTTATAATCCTGCAGCTAATCTATCAAATCAGCACTTGGCTCCTGGACGCGAAAGGATTGAATTTCCCATACATGAGGTTGTTCGTTTACGCCAGAACAAGCTGTCATTTAAAGATATAGCTGCCACTCTTCGTGGACTTGGATATGATGTATCAAAGGCAACAGTCCACCGAAGATATCAGGAGCACGTATTACTTGAAAAAAAAGAAGACAAAGGTTACGATTAAATAAAAGACAAGGGTCACATGGCCTCTTGTCTTTTTCTTGTCCACACATGAATCGATCCTGTTAATCACAATATAAATATAAAGGGGTATGATCTATGTTATCTAAAGAAAAGATTGATCGTATAAATGAACTGGCTAATAAATCAAAGCAAGAAGAATTAACTGCCAAGGAAAAAGAAGAACAACAGGGTTTAAGGCAGGAATACCTGAAAAATGTTCGTAAATCCTTTAAGAACCAGTTAAAGGGTGTTACTGTTATTGACCCTGAAGGAAAAGATGTTACACCTAAAAAATTAAGAGAAATGCAGGAAAATGAAAAGAATAACTGATTTATAAATCCGTACAGCTTATGTACGGATTTATTTTGTTTAAGAAACCCTTTTCAGGGAAAATTAAATTTAGGGTCTGGGTTTTTTTTGAAATATTGTCCCTGTGCTTGTTTCAAACCTAAATTCATTATAGGATAATACTTGTACATATTTTCGAAATAGAAAGGGGAATGGCGATTATGGCAAACAGCCTTGAACAAACTTCAATAAATACAATCCGAACACTCACAATCGATGCCGTTGAAAAAGCAAGCTCCGGTCATCCAGGAATGCCGATGGGGGCAGCTCCTATGGCGTATACCCTTTGGACAAAATTTATGGATCACAATCCTAAAAACTCTGACTGGTTTAACCGCGACCGCTTCGTACTATCAGCGGGACACGGATCTATGCTTTTATATAGTCTCCTGCATTTATCCGGTTACAACGTGACGATCGATGATCTTAAATCTTTCCGTCAGTGGGATTCTAAAACTCCTGGACATCCTGAATACGGACACACAGATGGTGTGGAAGCAACTACGGGACCGCTTGGTCAAGGTTTATCCATGGCTACCGGTATGGCAATGGCTGAAGCACATTTAGCTGCTAAATACAATCGTGATAGCTATAACGTAGTGGATCACTACACTTTTGCTATTTGTGGTGATGGTGATTTAATGGAAGGTGTTTCGCAAGAAACTGCTTCTTTAGCAGGTCACCTTGGACTTGGAAAATTAGTCGTATTGTATGACTCAAATGATATTTCCTTAGATGGAGATTTAGACCGTTCCTTTAGTGAAAGCGTTGAAAAGCGCTATGAAGCTTATGGCTGGCAAGTTATTCGTGTCGAGGACGGAACAGATACCGAAGAAATTGCAAAAGCGATTCAAGAAGCCAAGCAAAATACAGATCAACCGACGATGATCGAAGTTAAAACAGTAATTGGCTATGGTTCACCAAATAAATCAGGCAAGTCTGCTTCTCACGGAGCTCCACTTGGAGAAGATGAAGTTACTGCAGCGAAAGCTCATTATGAATGGGAGCATGAAGAGCTATTTCATGTTCCAGAGGAAGTATATCAGGATTTCAAGGAAAAAGTTCAACAAAACGGAGAAGAGAAAGAACAATCCTGGAATGAACTTATGAAACAGTATAAAGAAAGCTATCCTGAGCTGGCTGCTGAACTTGAAGCGGCTATTAAAGGAGAACTTCCTGAAGGATGGAAGCACGAACTTCCAACATATCAAGTTGGTGAAGACAGCCCGGCAACTCGTGCTGCTTCAGGTGATGTTATTAATGCTCTTTCTTCTAAAGTTCCATATTTCTTCGGAGGCAGTTCAGACTTGGCAGGTTCAAACAAAACAAGTGTAAAAGACGAAGAAGACTTCTCTCGTAATAACTATGCCGGCCGTAATATTTGGTTTGGCGTTAGAGAATTCGCAATGGCTGCAGCTTTAAATGGTATCGCCTTACATGGCGGGCTTAAAGTTTATGGCGGAACCTTCTTTGTATTTAGTGATTACTTGAGACCAGCTCTGCGTCTATCTGCACTGATGAATCTTCCGATAAACTATGTCTTTACACACGATTCAGTAGCTGTCGGAGAAGACGGACCGACTCATGAGCCAATTGAGCAGTTGCCTTCTCTTCGTGCTATGCCAAATCTATCCGTAATTCGACCTGCTGATGGAAATGAAACCAGTGCGGCATGGCAGTTGGCTCTAGAATCCAATACCACCCCAAATGCGTTAGTATTAACTCGTCAGGGGCTTCCAACTCTTAAAGGCACGGCAGAAAACGCTTATGAAGGTGTTAAACACGGTGCATATATTTTAAGTGATTCTGATAAGGAAGAGCCAGATGCTATCCTGTTAGCTTCTGGATCTGAAGTTCAGCTGATTGTAAAAGCGCAAGATGAACTTAAGAAAAAAGGTTATGATGTTCGCGTTGTAAGTATTCCTTCTTTCGATCGCTTTAATGCTCAAAGCAGAGAATATCAAGAGAGCATCCTTCCTTCCAGCGTTCGTAAACGTTTAGCTGTAGAGATGGCTGCATCGTTTGGCTGGGAACGCTACGTAGGCCTCGACGGTACGGTGCTTGGCATCGACCGCTTTGGAGCTTCAGCCCCAGGTGATACTATTATCGAAAACTTTGGTTTTACTGTAGATAATGTAGTCAAACACGCTGAGAATTTAATGAATTCCTAAGATCAGATAAACAAGCTGTCGGTATATCCGGCAGCTTGTTTTATATATTCAGCTAATTTTTGTAAGTCTCTTAATATTAATAAAAAAATACTTTGAATAAGGAGATGCAATACAGCGGATCATCTTTTCAGCAATTACATTAAAATAATTATTGTGGGGCATTTTCTTTAGGTTTCCCGCAAATTTCTACTTATGAACCTGTGGAACAATTCTCCTATGTTACAGAACGTCTTTCATCATGGCTGACATGGAACGCATTCCTCTATGGAAAGTATAAAAATTGCTTAAGACCTAAGCTTCTGTTCTTCGATAAAAACTCAAAATATGCTATAATAGTTAATAAGAATTATTGTTGTCTTTTTCAGTGCTAGAGTCTGTGGCAGGCAGAGAATGTCGTGTTTGAGCCATTAAGGATGTCTTCCCGCTCAATTTTTATCGTCGATCAGGACGGAGATCATTATGGCTGGGTATCCCCATTGGCAGGCGAAAGTTTATTATCGTAAACGGCTATTGTATTTCTGTGAACCATTTACTATACTGTTATGGGAGATAACACGAAGGAGGAAGACGAAGACATGACTTTGGGTATTATATGGGTTATCGTCATTGCTGTACTCACTCTAATCGGAGGAGTAGCTCTTGGCTTTTTCATAGCAAGAAAGTATATGATGAACTATTTGAAGAAAAACCCGCCAATTAATGAGCAAATGCTTCGCACATTGATGATGCAGATGGGGCAGAAACCATCACAGAAGAAAATCAATCAAATGATGCGTTCCATGAACAACCAAATGAAATAATCAAAATAAAGCCTTCTTTCAGTTTGAGGAAAGAAGGCTTTTCTTATGGATCCGTTTATTCTGAGAAGTTCACACTTGATTCATCGTTTTTTGAAATACGGTTTGATACAATAGAGGTCTAGTATAATTTTGGAGGAAGCATTATGTCAGAGATAAACATATTTATTGCCTTCGGGGCTGGTTTCTTATCATTCATATCCCCCTGTGTACTTCCCTTATATCCTGCATTCCTCTCGTACATAACAGGAATGAGTGTAAGTGAGTTAAAAGAAGATAATGCCATGTTGAAGCGTAAAAGCTTATTGCACACGATATCATTTTTAATAGGGTTTACTACAATTTTTCTTGTACTAGGGTTTTCTGGATCATTTTTATCCCAGTTTCTTATTCAAAATGATACGATCATAAGGCGTTTGGGAGCTATTTTAATTATTTTCTTTGGTTTTGTAATTATTGGGGTATTCAATTTCCAATTCTTAATGAAAGATCGAAAAATATCTTTTAAAAATAGACCTGCAGGCTTTATTGGCTCTTTTCTAATTGGACTAACTTTCTCTTTAGGATGGACACCCTGTACGGGTCCGATCTTGTCAGCCGTGTTAGTCTTAGCTGCGGACAGCCCTGAATTATTTATGGTGATGATGCTTGCCTATTCACTTGGCTTCTCAGTGCCTTTCTTAGTACTGTCTTTCTTTGTAGGGAAATTAAACTGGGTAAGAAAGCATAGTGGTACTATTGTGAAAATAGGTGGTTATATTATGATTATGATGGGAATCGCTTTATATTTTGACTGGATGACAGCCTTGACCTCTTATTTAGTTGGTTTATTTGGATTTCAGGGCTTTTAAGAAATGGATTTTGAATAAACTTTATATTATGATGAAATCAGAAATTAAACAGTAAAGGAGTATGAATATGACCCGCACCAATGATATTATTTTACGAGCAACTACTACATTAATCGCGTTTATTATTTTAGGATTTTCCATTTACTTATTCTTTGCTGGCCACAATGCCCCGGGAGGCGGTTTTATAGGCGGCTTAATGACCTCCGCTGCTTTTGTACTTATGTATATGGCGTATGGCATACGTTCTATGGAAAAGATTCTCCCGATTAACTTTCGCTATATCATTCCTGTTGGATTAATCATAGCTTTAGGAACAGGCATCGGTTCATTTATTTTTGGTCAGCCTTTTTTGAGTCAGACATACGCTTACTTTCAACTTCCGATCTTAGGTAAAACTGAACTTGCTACAGCATTACTATTTGATCTGGGTGTGTATCTAACAGTTGTTGGTATAACGATGACAATTATACTAACAATTGCAAACGATCGAAGTTGAGATTTTGAGGGGGAGTTTGTATGGCTCGGATACTAGTGGTGGACGACGCCAAGTTTACACGCTTGACGCTTACCAATATTCTGCAAAAAGCGAATCACGAAGTCGTAGGAGAAGCGGCGGATGGTAAGAAAGCGGTAGAATTGCATCTTAGGCTTCAACCAGATTTGACAACCATGGATATTACCATGCCCGAGATGAACGGGATTGAAGCTCTTAAACAAATTAAGACTCAGTCTGAGCATGCCATAGTGGTGATGTGTTCTGCTCTGGGTCAGCAAAAATTAATTTTTGAAGCGATAGAAAACGGTGCTAAAGATTTCATTGCTAAACCTTTTGATGAAAGAATGGTACTCGAAGCCATAGAGCGTGTGTTAAGTTAAGTACGGACGATCAGAAAAGAAAGTGTG
Organism: Halobacillus alkaliphilus; assembly: GCF_900113125.1. Taxonomy (GTDB): domain Bacteria; phylum Bacillota; class Bacilli; order Bacillales; family Halobacillaceae; genus Halobacillus; species Halobacillus alkaliphilus. Next base: position 7,462 of record NZ_FOOG01000063.1, read on the forward strand.
AATGTTTATGTTTTGGTTAATAGCAAGTACACTGGTTGCTGCGTGTATGGCTACTGCTATGATTTTTATTAGAATGAGGGCAGCCAGGCAGCCGGCCAGTATAAAAAAAATCATTCTCCCGCCGTTTTTCATGAGTACCGGTGCTTTTATGTTCATTTTCCCTGTTTTCCGGCTGGAATGGACGCAGGTTATTGAAGCTTTAGCTGTAGGAATGCTTTTTTCAATCTTTTTGATTCGCACTTCCAAATTGGAGGTGCGAGAGGGTGATATCTATCTTAAACCTTCTAAAGCATTTGTATTTATCTTATTCGGATTACTTATTCTTCGCGTTATTCTGAAACTAATAATCGGCCAAACCATTTCCTTTGGTGAAACGAGCGGAATGTTCTTTTTACTTGCTTTAGGAATGATTCTTACATGGAGACTCGCAATGCTCAGGCAATTTTTGCGGCTTGAAAAAACGTTAGAAACATAAAAGAAGACCCGGCAGATGATGCCGGGTCTTCTTAACGATCAAATAATGGCTGATATGGTTCCAGATCGATATTTTTTTCTTCAAGTTTTTTAATTAGAAATTTATGATCCCGTTTGGGAGTGGCTAAAATATAACCTTCAATAATCACTTCTTGAGTTATTTTTTTTCGTCTTTTTTCCAAAGCTACCTGACCAATTCTTCCGGCAATTTTCTGCCGGGCTACATCACGAAATAATTCTGGAACCGGAGAAACTAACTCTTCTAAGAGATCTTTTTGTTCCTGAGTCCACATTTTACGTGTTTTATCCACATAGTATTCTTCCCAGTCAATGATCGATTTCCCATCTTCTTTAGGTAGACGTTTTAAGAACTTGCGAAACATAAAGAAGCCGCCGATTCCCATTAACGTAATTAGAACAATTGTCCATGCAACGATAAAAAGGGCAAATCCGCCTGACATATTATCACCTGTTTCATTCATATATAAACTTACTTTAATTATAAAAGGAACATGCAGGAAATACAAGGTCGTTGACAGCGAAAAGAAGGCTGCTACTTGAATTTTCCAAGAGAAGTCGAAATATAAAAAATAGTGTCTAATTATTTTACTTATAAATCGTTTTCATTTACAATAAGGGGTGCAGATTTGTGAACTTATCCAATTAAAGGTCGCAAATGTACAATAATTGGGGAATGGGGAAGCCGTTTTACAGGGCTCTCCATTAAATTATGATGAGGGGGTAAAAGGAAGTATGGCTAGCAATCCATATAATTCTCGCAAACAATTTGACCTAAATGGCCAAACGTACAACTATTACGACTTAAAAGCCTTAGAAGATGCGGGGCAGGGCAAGATTTCCCGTCTGCCTTTCTCTATTCGTATTCTGCTTGAATCTCTTCTGCGCCAGCATGACGGCCGTGTGATTAAAGACGAACACGTTGAGAGTCTAGCAAACTGGGGAACTAGTAAATCAAAAGGGGAAGATGTTCCATTTAAGCCTTCCCGTGTAATACTGCAGGACTTCACTGGTGTACCAGCCGTGGTAGATCTTGCTTCACTTAGAAAAGCAATGGTGGATATGGGCGGAAGTCCGGAGAAGATTAATCCGGAAGTGCCGGTAGATTTGGTTATTGACCACTCTGTACAGGTTGATAAATACGGTACAGCAGATGCTCTTAACATTAACATGGAACTGGAATTTGAACGTAACCAAGAACGTTATGAATTTCTTCACTGGGCCCAAAAAGCCTTTGATAACTATCGTGCCGTACCGCCTGCAACAGGGATTGTTCACCAGGTAAACCTTGAATATATCGCTAATGTTGTCCATGCCAAAGAGGATGGCAATGGTGCTTATGATACTTATCCTGATACACTTGTTGGTACAGACTCTCACACAACTATGATCAATGGACTTGGAGTCCTTGGCTGGGGTGTAGGTGGAATTGAAGCTGAAGCAGGAATGCTTGGACAGCCTTCATACTTCCCGGCTCCAGAAGTTATTGGTGTGAAATTGAATGGAAGCTTCCCTCAAGGAACAACAGCTACCGACTTGGCTTTGAAAGTTACACAAAAACTTCGTGAGCAGAATGTGGTTGGGAAATTTGTTGAATTCTTCGGTCCTGGATTACAGGAGATGCCGCTTGCAGATCGTGCTACGATTTCAAATATGGCTCCTGAATACGGAGCAACTTGCGGATTCTTCCCAGTAGACGGGGAATCACTTGAATACTTACGTTTAACAGGTCGCAGTGAAGAGCAAATTTCTCTTGTGGAAACGTATTGTAAAGAAAACCAGCTGTGGTATGATCCATCTCTAGAAGATCCTGAATTCACTTCATTAGTTGAAATCGATCTCGGAGAACTGGAACCAAACCTGTCTGGTCCTAAACGTCCACAGGATCTAATCCCGCTTTCCAAAATGAAAAATTCTTTTGAAGATGCTGTAACAGGCCCTGCCGGAAATCATGGTTTTGGTCTTGATAAATCAGAATTCAAAAAAGAAGCTGAAGTTCAATTTGAAAGTGGAGAAAAAGCGGTTATGAAAACAGGGGCATTGGCTATTGCCGCCATCACTTCCTGTACGAACACGTCAAATCCTCACGTTATGCTTGGAGCAGGACTTGTAGCGAAGAAAGCTATTGAAAAAGGCCTTGATGTTCCAGCTTACGTAAAAACTTCTCTTGCGCCGGGATCTAAAGTAGTTACCCGCTATCTTGAGGATTCAGGTTTGATGGAGCACTTAAATACACTAGGCTTTAACCTGGTAGGTTACGGATGTACTACATGTATAGGTAACTCTGGACCATTACTTCCTGAAATTGAAGAAACGATTGCTAACAATGACTTGATCGCTTCTTCTGTACTTTCCGGAAACCGAAACTTCGAAGGCCGTATTCATCCGCTTGTTAAAGCTAACTATTTGGCTTCACCGCCATTAGTAGTTGCTTATGCCCTGGCAGGTACTGTGGATATTGATCTGAAAAATGAAGCAATCGGTAAAGACCAGAATGGAAATGATGTATTCTTTGACGATATCTGGCCTTCTCAGGAAGAAATAAAAGCTGAAATTTCACGAGTTGTTACACCTGAGATTTTCCGTAAAGAATATGAAAATGTCTTCAATTCCAATGATAAATGGAACGAGATTGACACAACGGATGAGCCGCTTTACGACTGGAATGATGATTCTACCTATATTCAGAATCCACCGTTCTTCGAAGGACTATCAAGTGATCCTGAGTCCGTTAAACCGCTTAACGGAATGCGGGTGATTGGTAAATTCGGTGACTCTGTAACTACAGACCATATCTCTCCGGCAGGTGCTATCCCTAAAGATATGCCAGCTGGTGAGTACTTACAGGAAAAAGGAGTTAGTCCGCGTAACTTTAACTCTTATGGATCACGACGAGGTAATCATGAAGTTATGATGCGTGGTACATTCGCTAATATTCGTATCCGTAATGAGTTAGCTCCAGGTACAGAGGGTGGCTTTACTACGTATTGGCCTACAGAAGAAGTTATGCCGATTTATACGGCTGCTATGAAATACCAGCAGGACGAAACACCTCTTCTTGTAATCGCTGGTGATGATTACGGAATGGGAAGTTCCCGTGACTGGGCAGCTAAAGGTACTGATCTTTTAGGTATTAAGACGGTAATTGCTCAAAGCTTTGAGCGTATTCACCGCTCGAACCTAGTTATGATGGGCGTTCTTCCTCTCCAGTTTAAGTCTGGGGATACAATCGAATCTCTTGGGTTAACTGGCCGTGAAACTTACGATGTACAAATTGGGGAAGATGTTAAACCACACGATCTTGTTAAAGTTACAGCAACCGACGAAGATGGAAACAAGAAAGAATTTGAAGTTGTAGCTCGTTTTGATAGTGAAGTTGAAGTTGACTACTATCGTCACGGAGGAATTCTTCAAATGGTTCTACGTAATAAAATGAGTTAACTTTCTTATTGGAAAGCCGCCTTATTCATAAGGCGGCTTTTTTACATATGACTGTGACAATATTTCTAGAATCTCTTCATTTATCTTTACAGACATATTTGGATTTCTATATTCTTATACTTAGTACATATTGAATGATTAGGGAGTGGACCAATTGGTTAAACAAATTCTCGCTTCTGTATTTTTACTGGCTTTATTATCTCTTGTTGCCTATAACGTGTGGAGTGAAAGAGAGACAAATCCTGAAGACAGCGAATTACAGACATATGAATCCAGTAAGGAAGAAAAAGGTACAGGCATGACTTCTCCTAACGCGCCGAGTGGATTAAAGGAAGGTGAAAAAGCTCCAGATTTCACATTAGAGACCTTAGATGGTGAGGTTGTTACGCTTTCAGATTACAAAGGGAAGAAGGTCTTTTTGAACTTTTGGGCTACATGGTGTCCGCCTTGTCGTGAGGAGATGCCTGAAATGGAACGATTTCAACAGAAGTATGGTGAGGAAGTCGCTGTACTTGCCGTAAATGGAACAGGATCTGAAACCAATATAGGTGAGGTCCGATCCTATATAGAGAAGGGCGGTTACAGCTTTCCTATACTCCTGGATAAAGATTTGGATTTGCACCAGACTTATCAAACGATTTCCATTCCCACCACTTATTTTATAGGAACAGATGGAGTGATTCAGGAACCCAGGAAAGTTGGTCCGATGACATATGATTTCATGATAAAAATGAAAAACGCTTTAGAATAGGTATAATACAGGTTCTGAATGGAAATCCTTAACAAAAAAGGAGAGATTTCCGTGAGAAAACAGAGAACCTTATCTTTTGAAGATCTTGTAAAAGAGAACATTCGCTCTATAGAGGAAGATGAGCAGTTGATGGATCAAATTGATGAGCGGATAGAACAAAGACATAATGAACGAATTAAGCAAATCCCATCGTAACCCGTGGGATTTTTTATGGTATAAAAGATTTTTTGGTGGGAAAATTAAGGATTGGCTTTATTAAATAAAGTCAACTCAGGTTTAAAGGAGGCCAACCCATGACTCATCGATCTAATCCAGATAACCGGTCGGACAATGTAGGAAAATTGCAAGAAAAAGTAACCAATACCATTGAAAACATCGAAGCTTCTCATGATTCACTTAAGTTTGCTACGGATGAAGAAAAAAAGAACATCGAAGATAAGAACAAACGGAGAAACCAATCCATTAATGCAATGCGTGAAGAGATCAAGGACGAGGCTCGTAATCAGAAATATTAATGATAAGAAACCGCTTCTAGCTTAGCTGAAGCGGTTTTATCATGTAATTCAATAGGTTGGAAATCGAGTTCATCTACATAGCCAGTTCACTATGATAAAATAAATAACGGTGATAGGAAAGGAAGTGAATACATGATCGAACAGTTAAAACAATGGAAAAGTATAGATGAAAAGCCTCCGCTTTCAGAAGTAGAAGCTCTTCGTTATTTTAATCAAGAGGAAATACAAGATACAGAACTAAAGGCTCTCCTCTATGTGACGTTAGCCTATCATCGGATCAAACGTCATCCAGAGCACGAGAAATTAGCTGATCAATTTATTGATGAAGCAAGGGTGCTTGCAGGTAATCATTCACTGGTCACAGATTTATATGAATCGAAGCAGATGATGCAAGCTTATACTCATTTAAAGCGCACACCACTTGAACAGTGGGTGCTTCATGAAACAGATCACGATTCAGCTAAAGCAAAAAAGGCTCGAGCTATACATGAAGATGTAACTAAATTAAAAGCCCAATGGGATTCAAAATTAGCTTCTAAAACACTAATAGACGTGACTAACCGGATGAAATTATATCAGGAAGTGTATGAACAATTAGACGCTCTAGAAAAGATAATGACTGATGCACTTAATTCAGTTGAGAATCGTCGAATTCGTATTCCGGTTAAAGAAATTAACGAACGGACCAGAGAACTTTCGGACCACCAGGATGAGCTGTATAAAAGACTACCCCGCTTTCTAACGGATGCTTCTGCCGGCAATCCATTGGAAGCTTTTGATCAGATGGTAGGTCTAAAGGACGTTAAGACGTATATAAGACGATATTATCATTTTCTGAAATATCAGCAGCACAGAAAGAATTTTGGTTTCTCTATGGTAGATGAACCAGGGCTGCACATGATTATTACCGGCAATCCAGGGACAGGCAAAACGACAATGGCTCGTTTACTGGCCAATATTTATCATGAATTGGGAATCCTCGATACAAAAGAAGTGGTCGAAGTCAACCGATCCCATTTGGTTGGCTCTTATGTCGGTCAAAGTGAAGAGAATACAATGAACTATGTCAAGCAGGCTATTGGTGGAGTTCTCTTTATAGATGAGGCCTACAGTTTGAAGCGCGAGGGCCAGACGGGTAATGATTATGGACAAGCCGTTATCGACACGCTGGTGTCAGCCATGACCGGAAAAGAATTTGGTGGAAAATTCGCCGTAATATTAGCAGGATACCCAGAAGAGATGCGCCAATTTTTATGGTCAAATCCTGGGTTGCGCAGCCGCTTTCCTGAACAAAACCACATTTCTCTGCCCGATTATAAAATGGAAGAACTTATTACAATTGCTGAGCAGACAGCCATTGAAAATGACTTCTTTTTTACGAAAAACGCCCTCAAAGAGTTCACTTCTCTCATTGATCGAGAACGTGTGGACGAATCGTTTGGCAATGCGCGTACGGTGAAAAATCTGGTCATGAAAACTATTTTTCAAAAAGGAGCTCAGGAAGCGGAGCGAGATAAATCTCATTGGCTGGATCATATGAGAATCGATGAAAATGACCTGGCATGGGAAACTTCTACGCCTGAGGAGGAGTTATCCCCTAGAGACCGTTTAGATGAGCTTATTGGACTTGATAATGTAAAAGCGGAAGTACGCAAATTATCTTCTTTTGTTCAAACCCAGCAGAAAAGGAAAGAAAAAGGTTACCCTGTCGTTCCTATTCAATTGCATTCTGTTTTTTCAGGAAATCCTGGCACGGGTAAGACGACGGTAGCAGAGATCTATTCGGATATTTTAAAGCAGTGTGGTCTTCTTAAAAGGGGTCACATGGTTGTGGTATCGAGAAGCGATCTTGTTGCCGGATATGTCGGGCAAACAGCAATGAAAACGAAGCGGAAAATCAGGGAAGCACTAGGGGGAGTTCTCTTTATAGATGAAGCTTATTCTCTTTATAATGGAGGAAGAGATGAATTTGGTAAAGAAGCTATAGAAACCATTGTTGATGAAATGACCAAGCATAATGAAAACCTCGTAGTAATTCTTGCCGGGTACCAGCGTGAAATGGAACAGCTTGTAGAAAGTAATCCGGGCCTATCTTCAAGGTTTAAGAAATATTTTCATTTCCCCGATTACAATGAACAGGAACTTTTGGAAATGACTCATTTTCAAGCGCAGCAATTTGGCTACACCTTTAACGAGTGGGCTGAAGAGTTCCTCCTTGAGAAATATAAAAATCATGGAATTCGCGGAAACGGACGATTTGTAAATAATCTTGTTAATGAAGCCATTCAGTATCAGGCGACGAGAATTGTAGATGATGAATTAGCGGATATGAATGAAATAGTAGTAAACGATCTTGAAAAAGCTTGGCAAGCGGTACGAAGGGAGTCATAAAATATGAAAGTAGTAGAAACACCGATACAAGTAAGGTATCAAGAAACCGATATGATGGGTGTAGTTTACCATGCCAATTATCTCGTATGGTTTGAAATAGGTCGAACTGCTTTTATTGAAGAGCTTGGCTTTAAATATTCAGAAATTGAGAAACAAGGGGTCGTTTCCCCCGTTATTGATGCCAATATAAGTTTTAAACATCCAGTTCGCTATGGTGATGAAGCCGTTGTAAAAACTTGGGTGGATGAGTACGATGGTCTGCGCATTACCTATGGGTACGAAGTCGTTCATGGAGATGGAAGGTTAGCCGTATCTGGACAAACGAAGCACGTCATTGTAAAAAAAGAAAATTTCCGGCCCGTTTCAATAAGACGGAGCTTTCCAGAGTGGCATGAGGCTTATTTAGCGGCTATGGAAGGGGAGCGCTGATGGCTTTTGGTGTGAAAAGAAAGGAATTAGTTGACTGGAAAAGAAAAGTTGAAAAAGGTGAAATAGCTTTCTTAACCCATTTTTGGCTTGATGATCGTTTCCCAGGTTGCGATACGGTTACTAAAGTGGGCTGTTCTGATATTGAGAAATTAAGTCAATGGGGAGCTCAATATGGGTTAAACGCCCGATGGATTCATCATGATCCACGTTTTCCGCACTTTGATTTATTTGGGGAACACCAATATAAAATCTTAATGAAAGAGCGAAAATGGGACCAAATTGAACGATTCAAATTAAGACCTTAAATAAGTTTAAAGTCGCCCTTACGAGGCGGCTTTTTTTATGTGTGCCCGGCACGGGTGTAAACTCTAGGGTTCAAGTCCCGAGCGGCGAAGGTCGTTGTAGCCGTTAGTCAAAGGCAAGGGTGTCCAGGGTGACCTGAAATCTGAAGGAAGCCGGAGACAAATTTCCGCCCCGAGGAACACGAATCTCATAAAAGGCTGTCTGTCTGGGGTGAGTCTGCATAACAAGACGAAACCCCAACGACCAAAGGGGCAGGCAGTAAATGAGGCGGGGATATGGAAAGGAAGTTTATGCTTTTACCCGGGGAGGTCTGATGGACAAGCCGTACACATGCGGTAACCGATTCCCCAAAGAATCGCTGAACCATCAGAAGTC
>NZ_FOOG01000062.1 GCF_900113125.1 Halobacillus alkaliphilus
GTAGGTTACAAGGGTTTAAGAACTATTATCGTCTGTCGTCAGCCTCGAAGAAGTGGCTGAATCGAATTGACTGGTATGTTTTGAAACGTCTAGCTCTGTTTAACAACAAGAAAAGACAGCGCCGAAATCTTCATGGTCATTTGGAGGAAGTAAAGAAACAAACCCAGTATCAACTGGTGTGCTTAGCCAAGTAGGGTAACCGTAATGCCAAAGAAAGAAGAACATCGGAAAGCCGTATGAGGGAGAACCTCACGTACGGTTTGATGAGGGGGAGCTGAAAGTAAAAGGGGAGAAATCCCTTTTGAAATCAGTTCTCTACTCTACCGCGGAAAGCGAGCCGTTCCCTGAAGCCCCTTTCTCCACACAATATCTCGAAACTGAGTCTTACAGTAACCGTCCCTATTGCGTAATAAGGCTCTTAAGAAAAATTAACAATAAATTTAAAACAGAACCTTTTAAATAAACAAAGTGGACCCTTCCTTAAATTTAAGGAAGGGTCCACTTTGTTAGGACAAGAATGTTTCGATGACCCGTACGGGATTCGAACCCGTGATACCGCCGTGAAAGGGCGGTGTCTTAACCACTTGACCAACGGGCCTTGTATGTAGACAGTTTCTTTTTTCGGCTCATCGGTTAAAGCCGTCTAATTCTAAAAAAAGTAGTGGCGGCGGAGGGGATCGAACCCCCGACCTCACGGGTATGAACCGTACGCTCTAGCCAGCTGAGCTACACCGCCATAAGTAAATAATTTGTGTTCAAAGTCACAAGGAATATAGTACACCATGAAAAAAAAACTGTCAACAAAAAATAAAAATATCAGACTAGTATGTAAATTTCGATAGGGAATGGAGGTGGTTTTTGAGTGGATAAGGGAGAGGAGTAGGTAGATTTTGTAGAAAGGCCTTTGCTTCTTGAAAAAAGCATCGAAGTTTTTGTTTCTGTTCTCCTGTTGTTTTGACAAAATGCTTGTCTTTGATGTGGTTTAATAAAGTTCAATAACAAAAGGAGTGATGAAAAAATGTCAGGTACGGTGATGAAGCGTGAAGATCGTCAGGCAACACTTAAGCAGTCGAGTTTAGGGAGAGGGTTACAAAAAGCTTCACTAGGGATGTTTTCGTTTATGGCGGACAAAGGCGTTTTCCACATGGTGCTTTCCTTATTATTGGGACGAGCCATTATATTATCTTCTATGGCACCATTCTCGGTCGCGTTTTTAGCCGTGATCTGGTGGTTAAAAAGACCTTTAGTCTTGCCGGTTACGATTATGATGGCGGCAGGGGCGTCTACCTACAGTTTCACACATGCAGGGTTCGTAGTAGGAGCATCGACGACTTTTTTGCTATTAAGTCTGGCGCTGCGCAGAACAAGTCACCCCCAGAAATGGCTGCCCGCTATTGCCTTAGTAGCAAGTTTGATTCCCCGCACGGCAAGCCTCGCACTACTCGATCGATGGCAGCTATACGAACTTACTTTGATGTTAGCTGAAGGAGTTCTTACTTTTATACTTGTACTAATATTTATGCAGAGTCTTCCTTTATTATCACCGCAAAAATATCATCCAACATTAAAAAATGAGGAAATTGTCTGCTTAATTATATTGTTAGCTTCTGTGTTAACTGGAATGATTGGATGGCAGATTCAAGGTGTAGCGGTCGTCGATGTCTTTGCGCGCTACCTGGTTATTCTCCTTGCTTATATTGCGGGGGCTGCTATTGGGTCAACGGTTGGTGTTGTTACAGGACTTGTACTTAGTCTATCTAATATGGATCATATCTATCAAATGAGCCTGCTTGCATTTTCAGGCTTATTAGGAGGTTTATTAAAAGAAGGTAAAAAACTGGGGGTGAGCGCAGGGCTTGCAGTAGGTACGTTATTAATTGGATTTTATGTATCCAGTGGAGGAGGGCTGTCCGATTCAATATGGGCCTCGGGGTGGGCAATTATTTTATTTGTGTTGACTCCAAATTCCTGGGTTAAGCGTCTGTCCCGTTATATTCCAGGTACAGAAGAGCATAATTCTGAACAACAAAAATACTTACAAAAGGTGCGTGATGTTACCGCTGTACGAGTAGGTAAGTTCTCTGATGTATTTAAAGCGCTTTCTAAGAGTTTCAATGATCTAGACCATTCTAAGGAGGCTGTAGAAGGTACAGAAGAAATTGATTACTTTCTTAGTCATGTAACAGAGAAAACCTGTCAATCCTGTTTTAAAAAGGAAAAATGCTGGGTTAATCAGTTTGATGAGACTCATGATTTAATGACAGGTTTAATGATGGAGTTGGACGAACGAGGGGAGCCCACTAGGATGACCCGGAAAAACGTGGATGCGCACTGTGTAAAATCACAGAAGTTAATCGATACGATGAACCACGAATTGTCCTTCTATCATGCTAACAAACAATTGAAAAAACAGGTCCTGGAAAGCCGCCGCTTTGTAGCTGAGCAGCTTCAGGGCGTTTCGGATGTAATGAGCACTTTTGCTAAAGAAATAGTGAAAGAACGAGAACATCACGAACAAAAAGAACAAATCATTTATAATGCGTTAGAGAGAATGGGGATGGACATACAAAAACTTGAAATCTATACATTAGATGCCGGAAATATTGATTTAGAACTCGTAGTAGAAATTAATAATTACCGAGGGGAAGGAGCGAAAATTATTGCACCTGTGCTATCGGATATTTTAGGGGAAACGATTGTAGTTACAATGGAAGAGATTTCTCCTTATCCTAATGGCAGGTGCTATTTAACATTTGGATCAGCTAAACACTATGCTATTGAAACAGGAGCAGCCCATGCAGCAAAAGGAGGAGGGTTTATATCGGGCGACAGCTTTACCATGATGGAACTGGGAAGGGGGAAATATGCGCTCGCGATCAGCGATGGAATGGGTAACGGTGAACGTGCTCATGAAGAAAGTATGGAAACGCTAAGACTGCTGAAGCAGATTCTGCAATCGGGGATGCAGGAATCCGTAGCTATTCAGTCTATAAACTCTATATTATCGTTGCGTACAAATGATGAAATATTTTCGACCTTGGATTTAGCTGTTATTGATTTGCATAAAGCTACCTCCAAATTTGTAAAGGTGGGAAGTACACCTAGCTTTATTAAGAGAGGAGAAGAGATACTGACTGTCGAGTCCGGAAACTTGCCCATGGGTATTATACCAGAAGTGGATGTGGATATGACCAACGAGCAGTTGAAGGCTGGCGATCTGCTAATCATGCTGAGTGATGGTATATTAGAAGGTCCTAATCACGTAGAGAACGTAGAAGTATGGTTTAAGAGAAAAATAAAGGAGGTTTACAGCAGCGATCCTCAAGTGGTAGCTGATCTTTTACTGGAAGAGGTGATTCGAACACATCGAGGTTCCATCAATGATGATATGACGATTCTTGTAGCAAGAATAGACCGGTATATGCCAGAGTGGTCCTCTATCCCTACTGAGAAAAAACAGGCTTAACCAGCGTATAAGATTCCTCCTTTTCGGCGAAGATGGAAGCAACGAAAACAGGAGGGATGTCGAAATGAAAGCAGGGCGGTTAAAACAAATTCTATTATTGACGGATGGATGCTCGAACCATGGAGAAGACCCTATAGCCGTGGCAGCTCTGGCTAGAAATCAGGGAGTAACGGTCAATGTGATTGGCGTTCTTGACGATCGGCAGAATGAGAAGCCTCAAGGGCTTGAAGAAGTTGAATCGATTGCTGAGGCAGGTGGAGGCGTCAGTCAAATTGTATATCAGAAAAGTTTGTCCCAAACCGTGCAGATGGTTACGAGGCAAGCCATGACTCAAACCATTCAGGGTGTCGTTAATAAAGAATTACAAGAAATTCTGGGAGAGGGCAAAAGTATTGAAGAGCTGCCGCCTGCTACAAGGAGTGAAGTAGTAGAAGTGGTGGAAGATTTAGGCGAGGCATGTGAGCTTGAAGTACTTGTACTTGTGGATACAAGCGCGAGCATGCACCATAAATTACCTACCGTAAAAGAAGCACTTTATGATCTTTCTTTGAGTCTCAACGCCCGTACCGGGTCAAACCAATTCAGTATTTATACATTTCCAGACGTAAAAAATACAATCCGGCGGGTCATTAAATGGACACCGGAACTCGGAGAGATTAATGGTGTTTTTTCTAAACTTTCAAGCGGTGGATACACGCCTACGGGTCCTGCGCTGAAAGAAGCTCTCTATGCCTTTACTGAAAAACCTCTGTTTAGAGGCATACAGGATGGAGAAGATCCTTATGAAGAAACAGGATTTTAAATTATTTCCCGGGACATATTTACAAGGGAAGTGGAATGGTCATAAATATAAAGTGATTCAAAAGCTTGGAGCGGGAGCTTGCGGCACCGTGTATTTATGCCAAACTTTCCAGGGGGAAAAGGTAGCCCTTAAGGTAGGGAACGACAGCTCCAGAATGATGCTTGAGGTAAATATGTTGAAGAAATTCAGTAAGGTCCAAGGGGTGAAACTTGGGCCTGCTTTTGTTGATGTAGACGATTGGAAAGCAACGTCTCTTAAAGTTTTTCCTTTTTATGTTATGGAATATATAGAAGGGGTACCACTATCTAATTTTTTAAGAGGGAAAGGTAAAGAATGGATCGGCATATGTACAATTCAGTTATTAACGGATCTGGAGCATCTTCACAAAGCGGGATTCGTCTTTGGAGATTTGAAGACGGATAATCTGTTAATGTCAAATTCACAAGTGAGATGGATTGATGTAGGCGGCGTTACAGCCATAGGAAGGGCTATCAAAGAGTACACAGAATTTTATGATCGAGGATACTGGGGATTTGGCTCCCGAAAAGCTGAACCTTCTTATGATTTGTTTGCAGTAACCATGATTATGTTAGAGATGGTCCATCCGAATAAATTTGAAAAAGGGGCTCATCCTAGAAGAACGCTGGCAGCAAAGCTTGCTTCCTCTAATGATCTAAAACCTTATCATTCTCTTATTGCAGGAGTATGGAAAGGGAAGTTTCAAAGTGCTTCAGAAATGAAACAAGCTTTATCGTATATCGTAATGAAACGAGCAAAAGGAACACCTGTTTCCAGGAAGCAAATGAAAGCTCAGAAACATTCTTCTGAGTGGGGTGAGCTATTGGCTTTATCTGCAGTGGCGGGTGTATTCTGGGGATTTTCAATATTTAGTTTCTGGATATAAGTGTATTCTTTTGCAGAAGGTGATAAGAGTGGTACGATGGAGAAAGAAAGCAGGCAGTTTGAATCTAACAGGAGTGATCTTCGCATGGAGCAGATCGTCCATTCATTTGTAAAAGAACATCAACTTATTTCCCCTCATCAAACCGTACTCGCAGCTGTTTCAGGAGGACCGGACTCGATGGCTCTTCTACATTTCCTTTGTTCCATTAAAAACTCCTGGAATCTGAAGATCATTGGTCTTTCTGTAGATCATGGACTGCGAGGACAGGAGTCTCAGGACGATTTGGAATTTGTAAAAAATCAATGTGAAGAATGGGGCATTGAATTTGCGGGAGCTTCTGTCGATGTCCATTCGCACAAACGCGAGGCCGGAACAGGAACTCAAGAGTCAGCCCGCTACTTACGTTACCAGTTTTTTGAGAGAATGATGGAAGAAAGACAAGCAGATGTGTTGGCTATGGGTCATCATGGAGATGACCAGGCTGAAACTATGATGATGCAGCTGGTTCGCAGTGCACGTCCTGAGTCTTTACAAGGAATGCCGGTTCAGCGACCGTTTGGAAGAGGGAAACTTGTAAGACCATTCCTATCTTTGTCCAAGAGTCAGATTGCTGATTACAATGCCTGGCATCATGTAAGGGTGCGGATAGATCCTTCAAATGAGGAGACGAATTATACAAGAAATGCTTTTCGTAAGCATGTCATGCCCTTTCTGAAGGAGCAGAATCCGAAGTTCCATTCTCATATGCAAGCAATGAGTCAAAGGATGAGAGAAGACCAGGCATACATAAGGGAGCAGGCCGGAGAAGTATTGGATACTATGTATTTTTCTTCAAATATGAAGAAAATCGTACAATTCTCCTTATCGACTTTTAAAACGTTTCCACTTGCTTTACAAAGAAGTGCCTTTCATCTAATATTGAACTATCTGTATGTTAACCAAACTGAAGATATTTCCTATTTGCATGAGGAAATGTTTATGAACCTATTATATGATCACAAACCGAATGCAAAGCTGGACTTTCCTCAAGGTTTGCAAGCCGTTCGCGCTTATGATGAAGTGACACTTTCTTTTGACCGTTCAGATGAGGAATATAAGTATGAATATTTCCTTAATGCTGGAGAAACAGTCGTTCTTCCTGATGGAGCTCATTTATATGCTGATTGGGGCACTCCTCAGGAAAAAGAGGGAGATTCTGTCTTTACATGTGATGCTCATCACGTAAAATTACCCTTTATTGTAAGAACGAGGCGGAATGGAGATCGAATGCGTGTGAGAGGAATGAATGGTTCAAAAAAAGTAAAAGATATTTTTATTGACCAGAAAATACCGTCTAATCTACGCAAAACGTGGCCGCTTGTAACAGACAGCAGTGGAGAAATCCTGTGGCTGGTCGGCTTAAAAAAAAGCGGGGGAAGTACGGATGGATCTTCAGGCACTTGGCTTCGGTTGCATTATGAAAATAAAGCAGAAACGTAGGAGGAGCAGACATGCACAGCGAAATTGAGAAGGTCCTGATTTCTGAAGAAGAAATTCAGGAAAAATGTAAGGAGATGGGGGCCCACTTAACGGAAGAGTATAAGGATCGTTTTCCGTTAGCCGTTGGAGTATTAAAAGGCGCAACCCCGTTTATGGCAGACTTACTGAAAAGAGTAGAAATCCATCTTGAAATGGACTTTATGGATGTTTCAAGCTATCACGGTGGTACAAGATCGTCTGGAGAAGTTAAAATTGTTAAAGACCTGGATACGAAAGTGGAAGGTCGGGATATTTTAATTATAGAAGACATCATTGATAGTGGATTGACGTTAAGCTACTTAGTAGACTTATTTAAATACCGTCAAGCTAATTCCATTAAAGTTGTAACCCTGCTTGATAAGCCAGCGGGTCGTACTGCTTATATTAAGGCAGATACGATTGGGTTTGAAATACCTGATGAATTTGTTGTGGGATATGGGTTAGATTATCAAGAGAAGTACCGCAATTTACCTTACATTGGGATTCTGAAGCCGGAAGTTTACGGCGGATGAAAAATCAATCGATGATTATGAGTTTCGAATCTGCAGGAATGAGGGTAATTAGTTGTGTCGTCCGTTTTTGTTATGATACTATTTACTATAGTTTTTCTCGCTTGGGAGGAGGTAGGCAATGAACCGGATATTTCGTAATACTATATTTTATTTACTTATCTTCCTCGTAGTTATCGGCGTCGTCGGTCTATTTAGAGGTCAAGGTGAGCCACAACAGCAGTTGAACGTAAATGATTTTTACAATAAATTAAATAATGGTCAAATCGAAGAGATGACCATGCAGCCTGTAAATGGTGTGATTCAAATCACCGGACAACTGGCTGGAGAAGGTGAAGATCAAGGGGAGTTCACAGCAAAAATCCCTGCAAACGATGAAATCGTATCGAATATTACCCAAACCGCTCAGGAACAAAGTGTTCTTAATGTAGAAGAAGAAGAGCAGCCTAGCGCATGGGTGACATTTCTAACTTCGATCATCCCGTTTATTATTATTTTCATCTTATTCTTCTTCTTACTTAATCAAGCTCAAGGCGGCGGAAGTCGTGTCATGAACTTTGGTAAAAGTAAGGCTAAGATGTACACGGAAGACAAGAAAAAAGTTCGTTTTAAAGACGTAGCCGGAGCAGACGAAGAAAAGCAGGAACTTGTAGAGGTTGTCGACTTCTTAAAAGATCCCCGCAAATTCTCTGCCGTAGGTGCCCGTATTCCTAAAGGTGTCCTGCTCGTAGGACCACCTGGTACAGGTAAAACATTACTTGCCCGTGCCGTTGCAGGAGAAGCGGGAGTTCCGTTCTTCTCTATCAGTGGTTCGGATTTCGTGGAAATGTTTGTTGGTGTCGGTGCTTCTCGTGTACGTGATCTATTTGAAAACGCGAAGAAGAACGCTCCGGGCATTATTTTCATTGATGAGATCGATGCCGTTGGACGTCAGCGTGGCGCCGGTCTTGGCGGAGGACACGATGAACGTGAACAAACGTTGAACCAATTACTAGTAGAGATGGATGGTTTTGGTGTTAATGAGGGTATTATCATTATCGCTGCTACTAACCGTCCTGACATTCTGGACCCTGCCCTTCTTCGTCCAGGACGTTTCGACCGTCAAATTACGGTAGACCGTCCAGACGTGAAAGGTCGTGAGGCCGTACTCGCTGTCCACGCAAAAGATAAACCACTATCAGAAAATGTTGATTTGAAAACTATCGCTCTTCGTACTCCGGGTTTTTCAGGTGCCGATCTTGAAAACTTATTGAACGAATCAGCTCTTGTAGCCGCCCGCGGTGATAAGAATAAAATTGATATGGATGATGTGGATGAAGCAATTGACCGCGTTATTGCAGGACCAGCTAAGAAGAGTCGTGTAATTTCGAATAAAGAACGAAACATCGTAGCTCACCACGAAAGTGGTCATACAGTTATTGGAATGGTTCTGGATGATGCCGATATGGTTCACAAAGTAACGATTGTACCTCGCGGACAAGCAGGCGGATATGCCGTTATGCTTCCTAAGGAAGATCGCTACTTCATGACCAAGCCGGAATTGTTTGATAAAATTACTGGTCTGCTAGGCGGTCGTGTCGCTGAAGAAGTCATGTTTGGTGAAGTGAGCACAGGTGCTCATAATGACTTCCAACGTGCTACTGCTATAGCTCGCAAGATGGTAACTGAATATGGAATGAGTGAAAAACTCGGCCCTCTTCAATTTGGTTCTAACTCAGGTGGTCAGGTATTCCTTGGCCGCGATATCCAAAATGAACAAAATTACAGTGATCAAATCGCCTATGAAATTGATCAAGAAGTTCAAAACTTTATCAATTATTGTTACGATCGAGCGAAAACGATTCTTACAGATAACAAATCTAAGCTTGAGTTGATTGCAAAGACTCTACTTGACGTAGAAACTCTTGACGCTACTCAAATTCGTTCCCTTTTCGATAAAGAACGCCTTCCGACAGACGAAGAACTGGAAGAACTTGCCCGTAAGAACAACGCAAAAATCAAGAACAATACTTCATCAGGTAGAGATCACTTTAGTGATGACGATGATGTACGAGTTAATATTCAATCCAAAGAAACAGAAGAAGAAGCAAAAGAGTCAGAGTCGACTAAGGAAACCCCTTCTACTGAACAAGTAGACGACAATGACCAAACGTCTGGATCAGATTCTGAAGATCGTCGTTCTTAACGGCGTAACATGTCACATCGGCCTTTATGGCTGATGTGACATTTTTCGTGTGCGCACTTGTGGGCAAGTAATGGGTTAGTTGTGATATGATGGTAGCCGAAGGAAATGAGGCAGGAGGCTGTAAGCATGAATTTTGTTCTTGATGTAGGTAATACGAATACCGTGCTTGGGGTATTTGACAATGGATCATTAAGTTATCATTGGAGAATAAAAACGGATCGACATAAAACAGAAGATGAATATGGCATGTTGATCAAATCGCTATTTGATCATGAGGATTTAACATTTGAAGATATGGACGGTGTAATTATTTCCTCTGTCGTACCGCCTATAATGTTTGCACTTGACCGCATGTCTCGTTATTATTTTAAAAAGCAACCCATGATTATAGGAGAAGGGAATGTATCTCATGGCCTTGCGATGAAATACCCGCATCCTGAAGAGATTGGAGCGGACCGCGTAGTTAATGCAGTAGGAGCGATTGAGGATTATTCGCTGCCACTCGTCATCATAGATTTTGGTACAGCCACCACTTATTGTTATATTAACGAAAGTGGAGAATATATGGGGGGCGCCATTGCCCCAGGGATTAACATTTCGATGGAAGCTTTGTATGCTAAAGCAGCGAAACTGCCTAAAATTGAAATTAAGAGTCCCGATAACGTCGTAGGGCAAAGTACAGTAGAAGCGATGCAATCTGGAGTTTTTTATGGGTATGTTGGGCAAGTAGATGAAGTGGTCCGACGGATGAAAGAAACAGCTGAGTCTACTCCTACAGTCATTGCGACAGGAGGGTTGGCTACACTGATTGCTGGTCAGTCGAGAACCATTGATCATGTAGATCCTTATCTAACTTTAAAAGGTCTTCATAAAATATATCAACGTAATAAAGGAAAAAAAGCATTTAAAGGAGAATGATGAGTCATGTCAGATTATTTAGTGCGTGCTCTGGCTTTTGATGGACAAGTAAGAGCTTATGCCGTGCAATCAACGGATACTGTAGAGGAAGCCCGACGCAGGCAGGATACATGGGCGACGACTTCTGCTGCCTTAGGCCGAACCCTTACCATTAGTTCCATGATGGGAGCTATGCTTAAAGGAGAAGATAAAATCACGGTGAAAGTAGAAGGTGATGGCCCGGCCGGGGCTATTATAGCTGACACAAATGCAAGAGGCGAAGTACGCGGCTATATTATCAACCCTCATGTAGATTTTGATTTAAACCAAAATGGAAAACTGGATGTAGCTCGTGCTGTGGGCACAAACGGTACCTTAAGTGTCGTTAAGGATCTTGGAATGAAAGATCACTTTACCGGGCAGGTGCCGCTCGTTTCTGGTGAAATAAGTGAAGATTTCACCTATTATTTCGCCAATTCTGAACAAGTACCATCTGCGGTAGGTGCCGGAGTTCTGGTGGATACGGATTATTCCATTCTTGCTTCGGGTGGATTTGTTATTCAAATGATGCCAGGAGCGGACGAAGCCACTACCAGTGAAATTGAAAGGCGCTTGTCAGAGATGCCAGCCATCTCAAGTCTAGTTCAAGAGGGAAAAAGTCCTGAAGAAATTTTACAAACGGTGCTCGGAGAAGAGGAATTGCAAATATTGGATACGATGCCTGTGCAGTTCAAATGTCACTGTTCACGGGAGCGTGTAGAAGTGGCGATAGCAAGTCTTGGAGATGAAGAAATTCAACGTATGATTGAAGAAGATCAAGGCGCAGAGGCTAAGTGTCACTTTTGTAATGAGGATTATCAATTTGATGTCGATCAATTAAAAGAACTGCAATCTCAGGAAGCTGAATAATCGTTTACCTCAAAGTGATAGGTAGACAGAGGGGCGGAACAACTCTTGTGCGTAATTCATGCAAGAAATTTGTTTCGCTCTTTTTTTGAAGGGAACGTTACTAATAAATGATTGAAATGTTTGACAATATGCTCATCCTTCAGTACATTAGAGTTAAATCCTATCAAAATACTTGGTTTTAGGGGTGGAAAAAATGAGAATTGTTAATAACGTTAGTGAACTGATCGGACAAACGCCGATGGTAAAACTGAATGGGTCTGCAGAGGAAGATAGCGCGGACATTTATTTGAAACTGGAATACATGAATCCAGGCAGCTCTGTAAAGGATCGTATCGCATTAGCGATGATTGAAGAAGGAGAAAAGTCCGGAGATCTAAAAGAAGGCGACACCATTATTGAACCAACAAGCGGAAACACAGGTATTGGGCTTGCTATGGTTGCTGCTGCTAAAGGTTACAAATCCATTCTTGTGATGCCGGATACGATGAGTCAGGAGCGTCGTAATCTGCTGCGTGCTTATGGTGCGGATCTTGTTTTGACTCCGGGGAGTGAAGGTATGAAGGGGGCTATTAAGAAAGCAGCTGAACTTCAAAAACAGCATAACTACTTCATGCCTCAACAATTTAATAACGAAGCTAATCCAAGAATCCACGAACAAACTACAGGTCCTGAAATTGTGGAACAGATGGGTGACCAATTGGATGCGTTTGTTGCAGGAATTGGTACTGGCGGAACGATTACAGGTGCAGGTAAGGCGTTGAAAGCAAATTATCCTGATATTCAAATTCATGCCATAGAACCGGAGGGCTCGCCTGTATTGTCGGGAGGAGACCCAGGTCCCCATAAAATCCAGGGGATCGGAGCCGGTTTTGTACCGGGCATCCTGAATACAGAAATTTACGATGAAGTTCATCAAGTTAACACGGAGGATTCTTTTGCTGCTGCCCGTGAAGCTGCTCGTAAGGATGGTATTCTAGGCGGGATTTCTTCCGGATCAGCCATTCATGTGGCTAAACAGGTAGCTAAGAAACTTGGTAAAGGTAAAAAAGTTGTAGCAGTGATTCCTAGTAATGGGGAACGTTATCTCTCTACACCGCTTTACCAATTTGAAGAAGACGAATAATACACTCTTAAAAATACGCTCTTTTACAGGGCGTATTTTTTTATGGGAATAACAAATAGATACGGTAAGTGATAGAAATAAAAAAATGATGTAAGATAGGGAAAGAAGCTTTTAAAGAAAGAGGTACCGGCCATGGGATTTAAGTTGAAAATGCAGAATCACTCATATGATTTATCCGAACGAACATTAGTCATGGGCATTTTAAATATTACCCCGGATTCTTTTTCAGATGGCGGCAGGTTTAACACGGTGGAAGGAGCTGTCCGGCGTGCAGCTGCTATGGAAAAGGATGGGGCGCATATCATTGATATAGGCGGGGAATCCACTCGTCCAGGACATGAACCGGTTAGTGAAAAAGAAGAGATTGAACGTGTGATTCCGGTCATAAAAGCTATTCACCAGGAAGTGGACCTCCCTATATCGATTGATACGTACAAAGCAGAGGTTGCCAGACAGGCTATTGAAGCAGGAGCCTCCCTTATTAATGATGTATGGGGCGCTAAAAAAGAGCCGGCTATTGCTGAGGTCGCGGCTCAATATAATGTGCCAGTCATTTTAATGCACAATCGTAACGATAGGAACTATACATCGTTAATTGACGATATGAAAGCTGACTTAGAGGAAAGCATCACAATAGCTAAGCAAGCCGGAGTTAAAGAGGAAAACATTGTGCTCGATCCAGGAGTTGGATTTGCTAAAGGAAAAGAAGAGAATTTAGCCGTGATGCGCAATCTGCATCAATTCGAAGCTATGGGTTACCCTGTATTACTTGGTAGTTCTCGTAAATCATTTATAGGAACCATTCTGGATTTACCTAAAGATGAACGCATGGAAGGTACAGGAGCTACCGTTTGTTACGGAATTGCCCAGGGGGTTCATATTGTGCGAGTCCACGACGTGAAATCTATAGCTCGAATGACAAAAATGATGGATGCTATGATGGGAAAGGAAGGTTATAATGGATAAAATATATGTAAACCAAATGGAATTCTGGGGATATCATGGTCTTTTTCCCGAAGAAAACAAACTGGGGCAGCGCTTTTATGTAGATGCTGAACTTGAACTAGACCTAAAACCTGCTGCTGAGACGGACGACATGACAAAATCCGTGGATTATGGTGCGATTTATGAAACCTGTAAAAAAGTAGTCGAAGGAAAAGCGCATAAATTAGTGGAAACGGTCGCAGAAAAACTTTCCGCTGAGTTGTTTAATCAGTTCAGTCCCGTTCAAGGATGCCGCCTGAAAGTTTATAAACCTGATCCTCCTATCCCTGGCCACTATCAGTCGGTGGCTATTGAAATTTACCGGAGCCGTACCGAATGAATACAGCGTATATCGCGCTTGGCTCCAACATTTCCAAGAGAGAAGAATTTTTGACAAATGCAGTGGCCAGCATAGACGATCACCCTGAAATTAAGGTGGTCTTAAAATCAGCAGTATATGAAACAGCACCAGTAGGTTATACCGAGCAGAATGATTTTTTAAATATGGTTATACAAATCGAAACTACTCTGCCTCCTTTACCATTACTTGATCACTGCCAGTCTATTGAAAAGAAATTAGGGCGCAAACGAGTAGTAAAGTGGGGGCCGCGTACCATTGATCTTGACATTTTGCTATATAATCAAGAAAATATGAGAGCAGAGCGCCTGATTCTTCCTCATCCGCATATGCAGGAAAGAGCTTTTGTTATGGTACCATTAGCAGAAGTGAATCCGAAAGTAACGATACCGTTTATAACTAAACAAGCGGAAGAGATACTGAACGATTTGCCTGTAGAAGATGTCCAGAGTATGAGGGTATGGGGTAGGATATAATAGTTAATCCTAATCTGATTAATTTAAATTTCGGGCGAAAAAGCATTTATCATCCAGAGTAGTACTGGACAATCGCACGGCCGAATATGTAGAAATAGAAAAACGCGTGAATGAACGTTTTCCCAATGAGGGATCGATGTCTATACGCTTCATATAGCCTGAATTATTCGATTGAAAAATGAAAAAGTGGCTATAATGAAGATACGGAAACATCCCTCGCAGTATTTTAGAGGCTAAAAGGATAATGAATCAGGGGAACGCATGAAAGGATCGTCGGCGTTGACACAATTAGACGTCTTTTCTATACTAAATCATAGTTAGAATACTGCCAGTCCGAAGCTGGCAGTTTTTATTATTGAAGCGGCTTAATTTTTATAATAGATAAGGGAATGGAGTGATTAGAATGTCGGAAGAACTCAATGAACAAATGCGGGTGCGCAGAGATAAACTGAATACTTACCGGGAACAGGGCCTGGATCCATTTGGCGACAAGTTCGAACGTACTCACCTTGCGGAAGATCTCATCGAAAAATATGATCAGTATAGTAAGGAAGAACTGGAAGAAGAACAATTCCCTGCAACCATTGCTGGTCGAATTATGACTAAGCGTGGAAAAGGAAAAGCGGGATTCACCCATATTCAGGACGTAAGTGGACAAATTCAACTTTACATTCGTAAAGATCGAATCGGAGAAGAAGCTTACGAAGTCTTTAACACAGCTGACCTCGGTGACATCATAGGGGTAACGGGGGTTATGTTTAAGACAAAGGTAGGGGAACTTTCTGTTAAAGCGGACGAGTTCCACTTGCTTACCAAAGCTCTACGTCCTCTTCCAGAAAAATTCCACGGTTTGCAAGACGTAGAACAAAGATACCGTCAGCGTTATTTAGATTTAATTACTAACCCTGGAAGCCGTGACACGTTTATCACTCGGAGTAAGATTATACAATCCATGCGCCGGTACCTGGATGGTCTAGGTTTCTTAGAAGTAGAAACTCCATTAATGCACGGTATTCCGGGAGGAGCATCCGCTCGTCCATTTGTTACTCACCACAATGCACTAGACATGCAGTTGTACATGAGGATTGCCATTGAACTTCATCTGAAACGTTTGATCGTGGGAGGGATGGAAAAGGTGTATGAAATAGGACGCGTTTTCCGTAATGAAGGAGTCTCTACACGACACAATCCAGAGTTCACGATGCTGGAATTGTATGAAGCATATGCTGACTACCATGATGTCATGAGCCTGACGGAAAACATGGTTGCCCACATTGCAAAAGAGGTCCTTGGTTCTGCGAAAGTTACGTATAACGAGCAGGAAATTAATTTAGAACCAGAGTGGACACGATTGCATATGGTCGATGCTATTAAAGAATATACAGGCGTGGATTTCTTTGAGCATATGAGTGATGAACAGGCCAAAGAATTAGCTAAAGAACATAATGTCGAAATTCAGGACTCCATGACTTTTGGTCATATCGTCAACGAATTTTTCGAGCAATATGTTGAAGATAAACTGATTCAGCCTACATTTATCTACGGACATCCTATTGAAATCTCACCACTTGCCAAGAAGAATCCGGAAGACCCGAGGTTTACAGATCGTTTTGAATTATTCATCGTAGGGCGGGAGCATGCCAACGCATTCTCCGAGCTTAATGATCCAATTGATCAAAGAGAGCGATTCGAAGCTCAGCTGAAAGAGCGGGAAGAAGGAAATGATGAAGCTCACATGATGGATGAAGATTTCTTAGAGTCATTAGAATACGGACTACCACCAACGGGCGGTTTAGGAATCGGAATTGATCGTCTGGTTATGCTTTTAACAGATTCTCCTTCCATTAGAGATGTACTGCTTTTCCCTCAGATGAGAAATCGCGAATCTTAAAAAAGAATAAATGACTTTATAAACCCCCGGCTGACAGGCTCCGGGGGTTTTATTTGATTCAATGAAAAGATAATCCGAAAAAAATATGCAAAAAAGTGTTGCCAACATTATTTCAGCGTGGTATATTATTACTTGTCGCATTAAGACAGAGCGGCAAGCCGGCAACGGCAAACAAAAAATCATTTAAAAAAGTTGTTGACTTAAACGAGTCACAATGATATGATTATTAAGTCGCTGTTTTGAAGCGGCCAACCAAAACTTTTGATCTTTGAAAACTGAACGAACCAACCAGTACGTCAAGATATTCTTTCATTATAGAAGGAATTCAAACAAGCACATTCGGTGTGCAAAGAGCT
>NZ_FOOG01000061.1 GCF_900113125.1 Halobacillus alkaliphilus
AAGAAAAATAATCACGGGTGTATTTTCTTTATTCAAGCTGAACGATGCGAGATAGTCTGTTATATAAGCATTTCAGGCAGGTTAAGGAGGAGAGGACACTCTCTTTCCGAAGGGTCCGTTCTTCCTAATAAAGTTGGGCTGGTGGGGAAATGGCGAGACTCCCATGGGAGAAGGAATTAGGTGAGATCCCGCAGAGAGTGAAACGAGCGAGGAAGCTCACCGTTCCCCCATAGGAAAGCGAGTTATTTCCCCACCAGCCCTCTTCCACATAGAGTAACGGACCCAATTTATCTCGAAACTGAGTCTTCAAGTATCCGGCCCTTTAGTGGAATAAGTTTTCTATAAAATCAACAATGACTTTATAGCTATGTAAGGAGTTGAACCGGCTGATGTTAGACTCGGGGGTGTGTTTGAACTGTTCCTCCTATGGGAACAGTTCTGTGTGAATTTGGTAAAAAGGAGTGGAAATAAATTGGGTAAATTTATTGAAGTAGAGCAAGGAGTTAACGTATTTGTAGAAGATATAGGCGAAGGACAGCCGATTGTTTTTATTCACGGCTGGCCCTTGAATCACAAAATGTTTGAATACCAGATGAACGAGTTGCCAAGACAAGGATATCGTTTCATCGGAATAGATTTGAGAGGGTATGGCCAGTCTGATAAACCGGCATTTGGCTATGACTACGATACATTCGCTTATGATATTAAAGTAGTGGTTGAGGAATTGAAGCTCGAGAACTTTTTCCTTCTAGGTTTCTCTATGGGCGGTCCGATCAGCATCCGCTACGCCACGAAGTATGCGAATGACGAATTAGCTCAATTAATTCTAGCTGGCGCTGCTGCCCCAAGCTTCACACAGCGTGAAGGGTATTCCTATGGCATGCAAAAAGAAGAGGTCAACGGACTCATCCATGCGATTCAAAATGACCGTCCTGCTGCTTTATCGGAATTCGGCAGTAACTTCTATTATTCACAAATCTCAGAACCGCTTAAAGAATGGTTCCTTGGCTTAGGACTCGAAGCTTCTTCCTATGGCACCATTGCAAGTGCTGAATCTTTACGTGATGAAGATCTACGCGATGAGCTGAGTTCCATTAAAGTTCCTACGCTGCTTTTACACGGAACGAATGATGAAATCTGCGATTATCAATTCTCTAAAGAATTGCAGAATGGAATTGAACAAGCGACACTCGTTTCCTTTGAAAACAGTGGTCACGGTTTGATTTATGACCAGAAAGAGCGTTTTAACGAGGAACTGCTTAAATTGATTAAATAAGGTGTCTGAAAGGACGATCTCTAATGCAGGGGGTCGTCCTTTTTTGCGGAGGAATCTGACAACTTCCATAATAGTAAAGACAGTTAAATTCCCGTTCATGCCAGACTTAAGCTGCGGGATATTTCTGGGAGAGGTAGTCGTAAACTACATCCTGGTTACGAGTCTAACTAATAACTTATATCCAAATTCTGTTATTATGTGAATGTAGTTGATATACTTGATCTAAAGATCGAAAAGGGGATGAGAGTAGATGACAAAACCAATTATAGGCTTTATAGGAACCGGAGTCATGGGCAAAAGTATGGTTCGCAATTTACTTCAGGCAGGCTATCCAGTCAACGTATTTACACGTACCAGGGAAAAAGCAGAAGATTTATTAAACGAAGGGGCAGAATGGCAGGACAATGTAGCCGAACTTGCTAAAGAAGCTGAAGTTATTATTACAATCGTTGGTTATCCGAGTGATGTCGAAGAGGTTTATTATGGGGAAAGTGGAATTTTACATAATGCGCGCGAAGGAGCGTATGTCATTGATATGACCACGTCTTCGCCACAGCTGGCTGAAGAGATTGATAAGAAAGCTAAAGAGAAGAATCTTCACGCTTATGATGCGCCGGTTTCTGGTGGAGACACAGGGGCAAAACAAGGGAAGCTTACAATTATGGTAGGTGGTGAAGCCGAGCATTTCGAAAAGATTGTACCTGTATTCGAAGTCATGGGACAGAATGTTGTGCTTCAAGGCCCCGCTGGTGCTGGGCAGCATACGAAAATGTGCAACCAAATTGCGATAGCTTCCAATATGATGGGAGTCGTGGAAGCGATCACTTACGCTGAAAAAGCCGGTTTAGATCCGAAAACAGTACTGCAGTCGATCGAATTCGGTGCGGCCGGTAGCTGGTCACTATCCAACCTGGGACCGCGAATGATCGACGATAATTTTGACCCTGGCTTTTATGTGAAGCATTTTATAAAAGATATGGAAATTGCTATTCAATCTGCCGATCGAATGGAATTGCCGGTTCCTGGCTTAAAGCTTGCGAAGTCACTTTATGACGAGCTTAGTAAAGCTGGCGGCAGCAATGATGGAACACAGGCGCTGTACAAATACTATAAAATGATGGCCGAACAATAAATGATAAGGAGTCTCTGTGAAAAGCAGAGGCTTTTTTTATGGATAGAAAGTTTTTTATCTGGTTTTTTGTGGAATTTAATGTACATTGCTTAAGAAAAAGAGGGGATTTCATGTTATTTAATGGGTGGAGCGGTATGTTAAGAATTGTAGTGATGGCGCTGACTGTCTATCCTGCATTAATTTTTATGTTGAGAATTTCCGGGAAACGGACACTTTCCAAAATGAATATGTTCGATATGGTGATTACGGTAGCAATTGGGTCCGTCGTTGCATCGATCATATTATCGAATAAAATGACAATTGCCGAGGGACTGACTGCTCTTGGTATGCTGATTTTACTTCAATTTGTAGTAACATGGCTTGAAGTTCGTTCCGAAGGTTTTACTTCGCTTATCAAAGGAGAACCACAGCTGCTTTTGTATCAAGGGCAGTATATGGAGAAAGCCCTGAAGAAAGAGCGAGTGAAAAAAGATGAAGTCAGACAGGCAATCAGAGCTGATGGTCTGGCATCCGTAGAAGAAGCGGAAGCAGTGGTGCTGGAGACTGATGGAACGTTTTCCGTGATTAAGCATAAACATCAAAACGGCCAGAGCTCCTTGAAAGATGTAGAAGGATGGAAAAGAGATAAGGGATAAGGAATAAACTTCCACCTCAGGTCATCCAGAATCTGGATGACCTGAGGTGGTTAATTTTGGGTGTTTGTTATTTTGGGTTGGCGCTGAAACTTTTGGAGATTCGCGCGGTAATGGGATCGTACTTTTCTTTTTGGCTATCAGGATAGGTGATCGTAAGGTTATTAAGTTGGCTTTCACCAAGATAGAACTTAAAGTAAGTTACTGTGTCGTTCGATTTATAAGATAAAACAAACCAGTCATCCGTTTTTTTCTGATAAGCAATATTCGGAATCTCTTCAGTAGCTTGATTATAGTAATCGTCAATATCCATGGATGGGTCCATAACGTGTGCGCCATAAGCGATCAACTCGAAACCATCGTTACTATAGAGTTCTACCCCATCTCCATTCGTAGGAGGAGGAGCCATCGATAGAAAGTCTGGGTATTCAAATGAAAATCCATATCGCTTGTTTTTATAGCTGGTATAAGTCAATTCTGTTTCTTTATCTGGCTTTTCCTCGTTTTCAGCTTCGTTGGAAGGTTTGGATGCGTTGTTCTCCTCATCAGACTCCTGTGGTTTTTCTGACTCCTCGTGGCCTGGGGAAGTTTCTTGTTTCTTTTCTTTATCATTCCCTGTTTCTGACTCTCGGGGAGACTCCTTTGCATTCTCTTCTGCTTCTGAAGCCTCTGGTTCAGGTTCTTTTGCTAGTCGGGAATCTTCACTTTCTTCCAGAAGGCTTTCCAGCTCGTTGTGCAATTGACTTAGCTGTGGCTGGTAACTTTGAAGAGAAGGGTGCTTTTCCAGTTTACTTTTCAGCTTCTCATAAGCTTGTTCGGCGTTCTCCGCGTTGTCCTTCTCGATATTCTGCTCCAATTTCTGCATATGATTTTCAAAAGAAGCTGCTAATTCCCTTTCCTTCAGAACCTTTTCTTTCATTTTTTCAGCTTTCTTCTGAACGGTTTCTAATCCCTGGTTCACTTCTATCACCTTCTCGAGAGAAGTTAACGTCTGGTCATAGGCTTGCTGGTTATAGGATTCATTGGCCTCGTCCATAGCAGTAGCCTGTTGATAATAAGCAGTCGCTTCTTCGTCATCTTTCTCCTGCTTAGCCCGTTCAAAGTATAGGGCTGCTTGGTGGTATTCCTCTTTTCCGAGACTTTGGATGCCTTGCTCCATCGCTTGGTCATATTCCTCATTAGAACAGGCTGTAAGTAATAATAAAATCAATAAGCTGCTATGTAAGTATTTCTTCATACAGGTTTCATGCCCCCCCCTTCCATTATTTTTCCATTCTATCAGAATTAGTCCTATGAAACGATTACTTTTGAATCCCATTATGGAATAACCTTCCACCTCAGGTCATCCAGATTCTGGATGACCTGAGGTGGAAAAATTTGGATGATGTGCCTCTTTCCCTTTGTGCGGGAAAAGGTTTGTAGTATGTGCCGTTCATGAGTATAATTGATATTAATTATCAATTACATATTCAGAAAAGAGAGGTTGCTAGATGCTGTCACGATTTTTTTCCTATTATAAACCATACAAATGGTTATTTATTTTAGATTTTTCCTGCGCCGTTCTCGTAGGGATTCTTGAGCTTGCCTTTCCACTCGCTGTCAATCACGTAATTGATCAACTGCTTCCGAGAGGAAATTGGTCGATCATTATTCTGGCCTGTGTCATCCTGCTTTTGATTTATATGTTCAATACAGTCCTTCATTACATCGTAACCTATTGGGGGCATAAGCTCGGTATCAATATTGAAACGGACATGCGTCAAAAACTGTTTACACATATGCAGAAGCTGTCGTTTAACTATTACGATAACAATAAAACTGGCCATAGTATTTCCAGGCTGACAAAGGATCTGGAGGAGATTGGGGAAGTTGCCCACCATGGTCCAGAAGACGTTTTTGTAGCGTGTATGACCTTATTGGGTTCATTTATTATTATGCTTACAATTAACTGGAAATTAGCGGTTCTCTCTTTTATCGTCATTCCCTTTCTGATTGTGCTGGCCATTTACTTTAATAAAAAAATGACCGTAACTTTCCGCCGCATGTTTCATAACGTGGCCGAACTTAATTCACGTGTTGAAGACAGTATTGGCGGAATCCGTGTGGTTCAGGCGTTTGCGAATGAGAAGCATGAACAGAATAAATTCAGAGAAAACAATGATCACTACCGCACGACGAAACTTCAATCCTATAAAATTATGGCTCAGAACATTACAGCGAACTACTTATTAATGCGGCTGGTTACACTGTTCACGTTATTATTTGGGACTTATTTTGTCATTATTAATGAATTAACTTATGGGGAATTTGTGGCATTTATTTTGCTTGCAAACATTCTGATCGGCCCCATTCAGAAAATTAATGCCGTGATTGAAAGTTATCCTAAAGGAATTGCCGGATTTAAGCGTTATACGGAAGTAATTGATACGGATCCTGACATTCAGGATACTCCTGGCGCTGTTCATAAGGATCTCGATGGTTCCATTGAGTATGAAGACGTGACCTTTGGATATGAGGGAATTTAGGACGTATTACAGAATATAAGCCTGTCCATTCAATCTGGAGAAACCGTGGCGTTTGTGGGACCTTCGGGAGCAGGTAAAACCACACTCTGCAGCCTGCTGCCACGTTTTTACGAAATAAATAGCGGAATGATCCGTATCGATGGTACGGATGTTAAGGGTTTAAAGCTGGACTCGCTTAGAAGCCAAATTGGCATTGTTCAACAGGACGTATTTCTATTCTCCGGTTCCATTCGCGAAAATATTGCTTATGGAAATTTAAAGGCAACCGATGAAGAAATCATGCAGGCTTCCATCAGAGCCCGACTAGATGACTTTATTGCCAGTCAGCCTCACGGGCTGGACACCATTATCGGAGAACGGGGTGTGAAGCTTTCGGGAGGACAGAAGCAGCGGCTCGCGATTGCCCGGATGTTCTTGAAAAATCCACCGATCCTCATCCTTGATGAAGCCACTTCTGCTCTTGATACCGAAACAGAAGTAGCGATTCAGAAGTCGCTTGAAGAATTAACGGAAGGACGCACTACACTCGTTATCGCTCACCGTTTAGCGACGATTAAAAATGCTGATCGAATTATGGTCGTTACCCAAGATGGCATTGCTGAACAGGGGAACCATAAGGAATTAATAGAATCTGAAGGAATATACAGCCGCTTACATACAGCTCAATTCGGCTGAACCAATAGCTCTGCTCATTACGATGAGCAGAGTTTTTTTATTGAAAAAACAGGTAAAAATTTGTATTGACCAATCCGGTCAATAGGAGTAAGATGTAATTGACCAAATTGGTCAATGATGACAGGAGGGATGATATGGAACCAAAATTCCTTGCGTTGGATCAAGAGAAACAAGATCGAATTTTAAATGCAGCTATGGAAGAATTTGCTGGAAACGGATATAAAAATACATCCACTAATACGATTGTAAAAAAAGCCGGAATTTCTAAAGGGCTTCTATTTCATTACTTTTCAAATAAAAAAGAGTTATACCTTAAGATTTACGATTATTTTGTGGACTTGTTTTTAAGTGAGGTCCAGGAAAAAGTCGATTGGGAAGATAAAGATATTTTTAACAGGCACCGGCAAATGGCTTCGTTGAAGATCAAGCTGTTTTATCAATATCCGAATGTATTTAATTTTCTTAATGCAGCCTTCACTGAAAATGCGCAGGACCTTAGAGGAGAACTGGAAAGCCGAAGAGAAAGATTCATTAACCATAATTACCGTGAAATGCTCCAGGATATAGATATGTCGAAATTCAGAGAAGATATGGACGTTTCCAAGATGATCGAAATTATCAGCTGGTCAATGGAAGGGTTTGCTTACAAACAGCAGGCTAAGTTTAAAGGTCTGAGTCTGGATGAAATGGACCTGGAAGAAACGTTACAGGAGCTTGATCGCTATATTGAAGTTCTCAAATATTCTTTTTATAAATAATATGCTTTTACAATAAAGGAGGATGGGTCATGTCTGTACTACGTACCAAACAGCTCACCAAAAAATTCGGTGATTTCAAAGCGCTTGATGGAGTGAATATCGAGGTGAATAAAGGAGAGGTGTATGGTTTTATCGGTCCGAACGGAGCGGGTAAATCCACTACCATTCGTGTTTTACTTGGTATGTTAAAAGCAACAGAAGGAAAAGCTGAAATCTTCGGAATGGATGCCTGGAAAGATGCTGTGGAGATTCATAAACGTCTGGCTTACGTTCCGGGAGATGTGAATTTGTGGCCTAATTTAACAGGCGGAGAAGTCATTGACCTTTTTGTAAAACTAAGAGGCGGGAATCCATCGACCAGGAGAGATCAGCTGATCGAGAAGTTCGATCTGGATCCTTCAAAAAAATGCGGAACCTATTCGAAAGGAAATCGTCAAAAGGTAGCATTGATTGCAGCTCTGGCCTCTGAAGCGGATCTTTATATTCTGGATGAACCTACCTCCGGGCTCGATCCGCTTATGGAACGAGTCTTTCAAGAAAGTGTAGCGGAGCTTAAGAAGGAAGGGAAAAGTATTCTGTTATCCAGTCATATCCTCTCGGAGGTTGAAAAGCTGTGTGACCGTATCGGTATTATCCGCCAGGGACAGATGATTGAAACCGGGTCGCTATCAGAATTACGACATTTAACGAGGACCCACCTTTTGATTGAAACGAAACAGCCCATTCCTTCCTTGGAAGATTTCCCTGGCGTGCATGATGTGAAAGAAAAAGAGCGTGCTCTTTCGTTTCAAGTGGATACCGAACAGCTTGACCAGGTGATCAAACATATCAGTTCCTATGAGGTTGTGAAACTTGAGAGCGCACCGCCAACATTAGAAGACCTGTTTATGCGTCATTATGAGTCCGGGGGCGCAGAAGACGGAGGTGAAGCGTAATGTATAAGCAAATGTCGAGTAAAACAGGGGTGCTCAGTCGCTTTGTACTGCGGCAGGACCGCTTCCGCATTCCCATCTGGCTGTTGTCGCTGTCTGGAATTACCTTGTTAACGGCCCAGGCCTTCACGGGATTATATGCTACCGAAGAGAATCGACAGACTATTGCTCAGACCATGGTTAATCCTGCGATGACCGCTATGGTTGGAAAAGGTTACGGACTTGATGATTACACGTTCGGTGCTATGCTTGCCCATCAGATGCTGCTCTTCACAGCAGTTACCGTAGCTATCATGAGTATCTTACTCGTGGCTCGTCATACCAGGGCAGAGGAAGAAGATGGACGTCTTGAGTTGATCCGATCTTTGCCTGCCGGACGCTTAGCCAGCCTGAATGCTACTTTAATTGTGTTGATCGGAGTAAACATTCTGCTTGCGGTTCTGACAGCCGCCGGGTTGTATGCACTAAATATTGAAAGCATAGATTTAGAGGGTTCACTATTATACGGAGCAGCCTTAGGAGCGTCAGGAATCATATTCGCAGCCATTACCGCGTTTTTCTCCCAGTTATCCGAAAGCTCGCGCGGAACCATTGGGTTCTCGTTTGCAGCACTCGGTGCAGCTTACCTTATTAGGGCTATTGGAGATGTGAGTAATGAGACGCTTTCCTGGTTCTCACCTCTTGGCTGGGTTACAGGTACGGAAGTGTACGTTAATGATTACTGGTGGCCCATACTGCTAACTCTTGGTGTGTCTCTTATTCTTATTCTGACTTCTTTATATATCAATTCAATTCGTGACCTGGACGCCGGGTTTTTACCATCAAGACCTGGTAAAACGAGAGCGTCTGCTGCACTAGCAAGCCCGATCGGCCTTGCTTTTCGGATGCAGCGAACCGGAATTATCGCC
The DNA here is from genome assembly GCF_900113125.1 of Halobacillus alkaliphilus. Lineage (GTDB taxonomy): Bacteria > Bacillota > Bacilli > Bacillales > Halobacillaceae > Halobacillus > Halobacillus alkaliphilus. The sequence continues at coordinate 8,839 of NZ_FOOG01000061.1, forward strand.
TGGGCTGTCGGCGTATTGTTAATTGGAGCTTCTTATGGATCAATCTTTGGTGATTTAGATACGTTTTTTGAAGATATGGAGATTATGAAAGACTTACTCAGTGGATTGGAAGGCGGCTCTTTAACGGAACAGTTTATTGCGAAGCTGATGTCGATCATTGCTATGATTTGTACAATTCCTGCGCTTATGGCGGTCTTCAAACTGAAAGGGGAAGAGAAAAAAGGGCGCACAGAGCATCTTTTGGCAAGAGCCGTTTCACGTAACCGGCTGCTTGGAAGCTACATGCTGATCTCCTTAGTTGTTGGTTTTGTCATGTTATCCCTTGCAGCCCTTGGTCTCGGAGCAGCGGCTGAGGCCGTTCTGGAAGATGGACCTTCACTTGCGGCGATCTATGGTGCTGCGATGGTTTATCTGCCGGCACTTGCGATATTCATTGGGTTAGCTGTTCTTCTGACAGGCTTACTGCCAAAACTTACCGGGATCACCTGGTTATATCTTGGTTATTCCTTTTTCGTAGTGTATTTAGGAGGAGTGTTTCAATTTGATGAATGGGTGGGAAACCTGACCCCGTTCGGGCACGTACCAGAAGTTCCCATTGAAGATGTAAATTCAGTCGTGCTTATCCTGCTCACTATAATTGCCGCAGTTTTGACGACTGGCGGATTTATCGGCTATCGTAACCGTGATATCCAAGGATAAATGTCTATTTTGAAGGCGCTTTTCTATAGGAAAGCGTCTGTTTTTTTATTATTGCCTCTTGTAGGAAACTTTTTAAATCTTACAGATAAGCTCCCGTTTGTTGAAGGCTCCGTTTCGAGATAGTTGGATTCTTTACTAAAATGGGGATGAGGGTTGGTGGGGAAATAACTCCTCTTGTTCCATCAACTAGACACTCGAGACATAAGCCGCTCATCAACGGATTGAAAAACCGCCATCCTTTGGATGGTCGGCTTATGCTGTTCGTGTCTTTCCGTGTGATTCCACATTTGAACACTTTCCTATGGCCCTGCACGACGTTGCGTCGTGCAGGGCCGCGAAAAGGGAATCATCCCCGCAGGACCTTCACTCTAACACAGTATCTCGAAATCGAGTCTTACAGTAACCAACCGGATAGCGTAAGAAGTCTTGAACGACCAACCATAATGTAACAAGATCTGATTATTAAATTTGGTAAAAATTCTGACATAACAGTTGCATATTCAGGGCTTAATAAGATAAGCTATCAACTTAAGAAAAATGTCTTCGAAATTTTACAAAGTATTTATGTTTTTAGGGAATATAGGAAATAGTCAATGAGTAGGATTAAATCATTCGTCCATTAAAGTGGCGAAACGGCGAATGACTAAGAAAGTAAAGGAGTGGTTTATATGTATCTTACAGATATAGAAAACCTTGAATGTTACAGCAAGCTATCCTTAAAGCAAGTGGAAGACCGTCTTCTCATTACGGCTGATTTCCCTAAGGAATTCCTAATGGAAAGCAAGATGACCCATCCCTTTTTGTATGTAATCTTATATGTTCGCGGTAAAGAGATGATTAAAATACTGGACGAAGGAACGGCGAAGCTTTATGTACCTTCAAAAAAAGAAATAGATCCGAAAACGTATAAGAAAATTATTGATTTCGCTAAGCAGCATTCAAAACAATTTAGAAACGATTAACAGACGTGCAACGCATGAGGTGAATGCATGGCTTACTTTTGGAAAATAAATGTAGTCAGTATATTAGTTGCTTTCCTCTTTTTTGCAGCGGCTGAGCTGATGGTTAATACTTATCGGCTCAGCCGGCTGTTAAACATGGAGATAAGCGTGGTAGTTAATGTTTCAATGCTCCTTCTCGGAATTTGGATGGTTGGGGGAGCGGTTGTTTGTTACCTGGTTATTAGTCGGTGGATGGAGAAGCGGAAATCAGATTACCTTACGGTGATCCTCTGGTTTCCTTATTTTATTTTGATGACGTACGTGTTTGTTTCCCTCTTTCCCATCAATCATCCGGCAGACGATCCTGCTCCAGTACTTGGTTTAGTCCTTATCGGTGGGGTGTTTGTGTATCCCTTCATTTTGGCATTTATTATTTATGTGGGTCATAACGTAATAAAGAAGCCAGCGTAATACTATATGGATGAATGGCGATTGAATTATGCTGTTATTCGTGCGGGGGCTTTGAAAGTACTTGGAAGATAATTGGATATATATGTTAATATAAATGCTGACTATACGGTTATTAGAAAAGGTTCAGAGCTTCGACCTTTAAAAAAACAGAGCGGAGAGGATGGTATGTTCGTTGGATCAACCTCGTGGGGCGTTTTTATTTGGTTTGTGGTTCTAGTAGTTGGCTACTGGGCATGGTCTATTAAATATAAAAAGACCAATGGAAAAAAAGAAAAGCCCTGGTGGAGAGGGATATATGTATCATTTGCAGCCCTTATTTTATTTACCGACTTTCATGTAAGCCAATTTTATTATGTATATCGACATGAAACGAGCTGGTTTACTTTGATAGGATGGTGGATTTCATTATTAATCGTCAGCGGTTTGCTGCTGTACAAATGGATCCACGAAGAAGATGTAGAAGCCTTAAAACAGGAGAATGAACGCTTGCGGGAAGCGGTTGAATATTTCCGTAATAAACAGGAACAGGATTAATTCGAACACAGGGCGGCTTATACAGCGGCCCTTTTCTTATACCATTTCAAGCATATAACGAAACGGTGCAAAATACCAGACTATGAAAATTCCTAAACTCTGGTAACCTAAAATATACGAACAAAGGGGGGAGAAGATGGATTATCGCATAAAATCCAAAGATGGTTATACAGAAAAAATAGGGGAGCTTGTATCGATGCTTGAACATACCCGTGAAGTTACGTTAGAGGAGATTGCTGATCTGACTCAGGCAGATTTAGATGTTCTTCCGCATCAAACATCAAACACAATCGGTGCACTGTTAATGCATATCGCATCCATCGAATTTGTGCACCAAGTCGTATCCTTTGAAAAAAGGGATTTAACAGAGCAGGAATATGCGGCCTGGAAAATTCCTTTAGAGCTTGGAAATCAGGCGAGAGAAACGATCCACCATCAGCCTTTAGACTACTACATAGATCAATTGGATCAAATCCGGGCAAACACACTAGCCAGCCTAGCCGCAAAAGATGACCAGTGGCTGTTGGAAGAAGATAAGTGGAGCCACGGTGTTCCTTATAATCATTACTACCTGTGGTTTCATGTGATGGAAGATGAAATCAACCACCGCGGGCAAATAAGAATGATCAAACGCTTATTAAACCAAAACGCTTAAGAACCAGGAGGTCTCTATAGTTACTGAAAAATAATTTATTCTTCAGATACCTCTTCTTAGGGCGGCGGATATAATCAAGCTGTTTAAAGGAGTGTGATCATGAAAAAAATTAGCTTTCGAATTTCTAAAGTCCTTCTTATGATAGGAATCTACTCATTATTTTTCTATTTATGCGTTGGAGATTATCATGTTCCCTTTGGGACGGGCTTTGAAATACAGAGCGAGGAAACGATAGTGGAAGAGTACGACTGGAAGGGGGAGGTTGCCCACCAGTACACAATAGCTTCTTCTCATTTAGACGACTCGATCAAACCGCATGTGCTCCCTCAACGCTTTAAACAAGTTTTTGCAAGCTTGGTTCTGGTGGCGGTCGTACCGCTTCAAATTGCTTATGAATTGGTAGGTGAAAAGTTTTTCCCTCTGTCACATCCATATATCAATCGTTTCTGGCGTATTGTCTTAAGCATAGTAGGGTTATGTATTTATGTGTCTACAGCCATCTTTCTAATAACGAACTATCAAGAAATAATCGTAGAGAGTGAAACATACCTAAAGACGTTAGAGCCTTATTTAATGAAGAAATAAATCATTGGACATTCTGAAAAGATGGTCTATTTCTTTTTTCGTAAAGCATGGGGAGGTCTTCGTTAAGAGGGGCCTCTTCGTAGTCTTATAAAATATGAGATTTTAGCAACGAACACCAGATAAGTAACCGTGTGATTGGTCGTGTCGAAATAATTGTAAAGGAGATAATTTTGATGACTATGATGGAGATTATGCCAGTTTTAATTATTGTGATTAATCTTATTATTATTTCCCTATTTCTAGTTGGAGTAATTTTTCTTGTAAGGTATTTTAAAGATAGAAAGCAATCGAATGGTGATTTAACATTGAGAGTGGCAAGATTAGAGAAGGAAATAAATGATTTAAAGAAATAGGATATTGGAAAGCTTTCTGCATTATTAATTAATTAACTAATCCAGAATGAGCAGTGGCTTATGTTATTTCCATTATTTTACTAACTGAACATATCATTAAACTCTAATAGACCCAATAAAAAAATCAGACTGCCGAGTTTCTGCTCGACAGTCTGATAGGATCCATTTAAATACATTCTATTTTGAATCTGGTAACGGAGCCTCAGAGGAAATAAATCCTTTATCCACTAGTTCATCCCAGAATTCTTTCGGGATTTCTCGCTGAATCATCTCAAGGTCTTCCTTAATTCGGTCAGGACGAGTAGATCCCGGGATTATTGATTTTACTGCAGGATGGGCTGTTGAAAACTGCAGGGCAGCTGCTTTTAATGGAACATTGTATTTCTGCCCCACTTCATTTAACTGGTTCACCCGTTCTAGAATATCTTCAGGTGCTTCCTCATAGTTGTAATGATCGCCCCCTAGCAGTACACCGGAGTTGTAAGGGCTGCCAACCACAATGTCTACACCGTTTTCTTCGGCAGATTTCATCATGTTCTGTAAAGCTTGCTCATGCTGCAGGAACGTATATTGGGTAGCTGATAAGCATATATCCGGCTTCGTTTCTTCAAGCTCCATGGCGAGTTCAATCGGTTCAGTTGTGTTCACACCTAAACCCCAGCCGCGGATAACTCCTTCTTCACGCAGTCGTGTTAGTACGCGGAATGCGCCTTCTTTAGCTTCTTCAAATTTAGCTTTCCATTCGTCACCATGAAAATCAGGGGACACATCGTGCACAAATACAAAGTCTAAGCGGTCTGTTTTTAGGCGTTCCAGACTTTGTTCAATCGACTTTTCCGTAGCTTCTGCGGAATAATCCGTAATGACCTTGTTATCGCGGGCATCTTTGAACAATCCTTCTTTTTCTTCTTTTTCATCGGTCATGTAGCGGCCGACCTTTGTACTTAACACATAGTCGTCACGGTTGTAATTCGATAAAACTTCCCCAAGACGCATTTCAGCTAAACCTGCCCCGTAAAAAGGTGCGGTATCAAAATAGCGCACGCCCTGATCCCAGGCGGTTTGAATCGTGGATCTAGCTTCATCTTCCGGCACTTCCCTGAACATATTTCCGAGTGGAGCTGTGCCGAGTCCTACTTTATGTTTTAAAGCATCTTCAAATGATTTCATAAGCTTTATGCCTCCTACGTTTATTGATACAGGTATGTATCCAGCTTAACTACCTTTTAAACCCAGGCGTTCATGAATCCTTTTCCTAAGATCACCAATGAAAAACAACTTTAATTTTGATTTGGCTGGCTCTTTTCCATTGTTAGATGGAGCGATAAAAGGCTTTGACAATGATACCGTCATCCGCCGGTTCAAAATCATGCTGCGGCACACGCTCAAATCCGTACTTTTCGTATAAAGTAATAGCTCTACTCATAAAATCGCCCGTGTGAAGTCCGATCGAATGGTAACCTTTAGCTCTGGCTCTTTCGATACAGGCATCTATTAAAGCAGACGCCACTCCCTTACCGCGAATGTCTGGGGACACGGCAAGCACCCTTATTTCAGGGTAGTCCAGTTCATCGACATAGCCTTCATAAGCGTCTGTATTGGCAGGAAAAAGCGCTACACTTCCCGCGAGAATTCCATCGAGTTCGGCAACCATCAAATCAACCCCGGGCTGCTGGTCAGCCTCAGAGGAAATTGCTTGTTTAAGAGCTTGCCAATGCTCCCGTGGTAAGGCGTGAACGTGATCTTCATAGGCTTGAACTCGCTGCTCTCGAATAGTGTCGAGCTCATCTTGATGGGCTTCTCGTATCGTGATTGTCATAGTTTAATTGATTTCCCCTTTAAAATAAAAATTCTATTCTACAATCCAGTATATCGTGATGAATTATCTTGAAGTCAAGGAATATAGCTTCTGAACAAACAGCTTCGTCCCGTACCAACTTTCTTTTACGCAAAAAAGCTTAGAGGCACCCCTCTAAGCTTTATCTATTTCATAAAGTGATTTTGGACTCGCGTTTTTGAAAATCTACATCCTGATAGTACGTGTTTTTAACCAATGCATTGGGACCAAGACACTCGACCGCCGGGCAGTGACAGTTTAAACTTTTCGCTGTGCTGGATTCCAACCAGTTTTCAAAGGCTTCCGGAAGGGAAGTGTGCTGAATGTTCCCAAGACCAGCTTCATCAGCAAAGTCTGTTACGATGATATCTCCGCTGAATATATTGACGTTTAACCTAGAACGACCATCTGGATCATTACGGACAGTGACATTTTTCTCTCGATATAAACGTTTCAGCATATCAAGATCTTCCTGAGATGAACTGCAGGGATAATAGGGAAGCGTCCCGAATAACATCCACATGTCTTCGTTCCTGTGGTCCAGCAGACGATTGATTCCTTTGCGCATATCCTCAAGGCTCAAGGTTTCCAAGCTGCTCGCAAAATCTACTGGGTACATTGGGTGCACCTCATGTCTGGCACATTTCATCTCATTCACGTGGTCGTGGATGGCTTCCAGATAAGGGAAAGTACGCCGGTTAAGCATGGTCTCGGCTGAGACCATCACACCTTCTTCGGACAGGCGCTGAGAGTTTTCAACCATCCGGTCGAAATACATTTTACGATTATCTTCTGAAGGCTTTCTTTCCATACGGGCAAAACCGGTATGTATAAATTCTTCGATGGTGCCCCAGTTATGGGAAATATGCAGCACGTCCAGATAAGGAATAATCGGAAGATACCTTTTATAGGGTAGTGTTAAATTGGAATTGATCTGAGTGCGTACACCTCGGCTGTGTGCATACTTTAATAGCGGCAGGACGTATTGTTCGACTGATTTCTTAGACATCATAGGTTCCCCGCCTGTAATGCTTAACGTTCGCAAATGAGAAATTTCATCCAGACGTTCAAGGATCATGTCGATGGGCAGCGCATCTGGGTCCTTATCTTGGAGTGTGTATCCGACCGCGCAGTGTTCACATCTCATATTACATAACGTTGTGGTGGTAAATTCTATATTAGAGAGTGTCATTTTACCGTGTTCTTTTACGTCCATATAGGCTTCCCAGGGGTCGTACGATGGTGTGAGCTGGCGAAGCGTCATGTTGTTTTCTGACATTATAGGAAACTTCCTTTCTATCAATACGTGGCCATCTAATTTAAACCTATCCTATTCTAACACTAATTCGTTCCCATCCCCTATAATTCCTTTTAGAAAAAAGTTCTGTAAAATACATTTGCTGTTCTTAAAGATAAGCTCCCGTTACTAGAAGACTCGATTTCGAGACTTTTGTGGAAATTAGGTCCTGCGGGGGACGATTTCGCTTTCCGGCCCCGCACGACGCAGGGTCGTTCGATGTTGCCACAGGACGTGGCGATCTTAGTCGAACATCCCTTGTGGTAAGCTTCCTCAGGCTTCGCCTTCCGGGATCTTACCGATCATGTTCATCCCAC
>NZ_FOOG01000092.1 GCF_900113125.1 Halobacillus alkaliphilus
TGGTGGACGGATGAGAGGGAGTCGGAGGAGGTCATAGTACCGATCATGACGACGACAACAAAACGTCGTTTAGGGAAGGACCTCTCCTTTGTTTAGCATGTCTAAAGGAGGTAAGAGTCAGTGAATGTCAAGAAAATGACTAACTACACCAATAAAGTAAAAGCTCGAGAACTTTGGAAGACATTATATCTTTGTGCCAAGGAAAGCCCTACACGCAGATTTCATGCGCTCTATGACAAAATTTATCGTCCTGATATGTTATGGGAAGCATGGCAGCGAGTGAAGCGAAAGAAAGGTAGTGGAGGGGTCGATGGTCAGACGGTGGAAGAGATAGTCGAGGACTATGGAGAAAAGAAGTTTCTCAATGAACTCTACTTGGAGTTAAAAGGGAAGAAATATCATCCAAGCCCGGTTCTTCGAACTCATATTCCGAAGGAAGATGGAAAGAAACGTCCCTTAGGCATTCCCACCATTAAAGACCGAGTGGCCCAGATGGCAACGAAAATGGTCATTGAACCCATATTCGAAGCTGATTTTCTTGATTGTTCGTTTGGTTTTCGCCCGAAAAAGAATGCCCATCAAGCCATGGCGAACATTCGGAAAGCTAGTAATGAAAGTTCTTGGGTAGTCGACGTCGATATCCAAGGATATTTCGATAACATTAATCAAGATAAGTTAATGAAACTAGTGGAACAACGAATTAACGATCGAAGGGTATTAAAACTAATTCGTAAATGGTTGGATGCAGGTGTATTGGAAGAAGGGAATATAAGAAACCCTGTAACGGGCACACCGCAAGGCGGTGTAATCTCCCCACTCCTAGCCAATATATACCTGAACACCATGGACGAACTATGGGAGAAGAAATTCAAGCACTTAGGAGACATCACTCGTTATGCGGATGACTTCGTCATCTTGTGTAAAACCAAACAACAAGCTCTGGAAAGCATTCGTGTCATTAAGGGAATTATGGCCAAGTTAGACCTTACACTCAACACGAAGAAATCAA
>NZ_FOOG01000060.1 GCF_900113125.1 Halobacillus alkaliphilus
AAAAGTCCTGTTATACAAGCATTTATGCTTAATTGAGAAGGAGTTCATTCTCTCATGTAGAAGGGTCCGTTTTGCTCCTGTAGCAGGGCTGGTGGGGAAATGGCGAGACTCCCATGGGAGAAGGGACTAGGTGAGATCCCGCAGGGAGTGAAACGAGCGAGGAAGCTCACCGTTCCCCCATAGGAAAGCGAGTTATTTCCCCACCAGCCCTCTTCCACTTAGAGTAGCGGACCCAATTTATCTCGAAACTGAGTCTTCAACTAACCGGCCCTATTCTTTAATAGGCTTCATATGAAAATATACCAAAATTGAACAAAACTTTGTTTTAATTATGAACAGTTTCTCTGATACGAACCTCGTTCGAATCTTCATGGTTTCATTGTTATCGGACAAACTAATCAGGGAGGTGAATAACGTGAAGAAAAAGGAAAGCAACCGAGTTCCTGAAGGAAAAGATAAGTATGAATTGGATGTCGATCGCATGATCAACGAAGGAATGGCCGGAGGAACTGTGAAACCCATATATGGGCATGAGCAACTTGGCGAAGTACACGAAATTCCTGAGCAGCCCAAAAGAGATCCCCAACGCTGACGATAGCAAAGATGAAAAAAAGCCGGTGATGCTACGCACATCTCCGGCTTTGTGTTATCGGCTTTTTACAATCATTTGTACAGCTTCATTAATTAAATCTTCTGCGGATTCGCCTTCTTCATGAGCTTCCCGGATGCAGCCTTCCAAGTTCCTTGCTACAATATATCCGATTGCACGATCCATAGCTGAACGGGCAGCTGACAGCTGAGTTATGACATCTTTACAATCTTTATCTTCATCCATCATTTTTAGAACGCCTCTGACTTGTCCTTCAATTCGTTTTAAACGGTTTTTTGTTTCCTGACCGTATAAATTACTATCTTTCACTTGTTCCATATAGGAACAACTCCCTTCTGTACCTATAAATAAAAACTATACCATATCCCCATCTGCAGGGTGCTGATTTTAAGTTTATTGTGCAATGTACTACTATAATAGTAAAGAATCTATAAAAAAGGAAGATATTCATGCCCATTATTGCCGAGCTTAAAACGATCTACCCTTCATTAATTATATCAGATCCTGAAGAAACCGACCATTCCGACGCCTATGCTTGGTATTTGACCCCTTCGATGGAAACTATCGGTATTCTGAAAGAGGAAACGGAGGCGCGAGATACCGAACTGCTTTCCGTTTTCCTCACTCCAGCACCCGTGGGTCTTCCGGCAGAAACGGAACGGGAAACGGCCTGGAATGACTTCTTAAAAGGGAGCCAGGATCAATTGCCGATCCAGTGGCCAATTCAATACCGGTTTGTGTTCTTCTCAATAGCGAACCTTCCTGAAGATAAAGAATCCTTTCAAGAAGCGTTCCAATCCCTTTTCCCAAGAAAAATGCCAATTATATGGGATACAAGCGGAGAAGGATTTATTATTGAAGAAATTCATGAAAAGAACCAGGAACCCTTATCCTTCCAGGGCATTGTCGATGTACTAATGAGTGATTTTTATACCAACATTCAGTTCTATATCAGCGAATTCTCTCAGGATATCCCTTCTTCCCCATCTATCTATAAGTGGGCGGCCTACTGTCATACGATTGCCTTAAAATACCGGATCGATTCAGCCGTTACTTATAAGGAAGTTATGCCTTATTTGTTTATCGAAGCGATTCCCGAGCATCAGTGGGAGCATATTCATCGGTCTATCTTTCAGGATATTAAGAAAGATAAAGATCTGCTGCAGACCATTAAAGTGTTTCTTCAATCCGGCTCCAACGCGACCCTGGCAGCTAAAACCCTTTACATGCACCGAAACAGCCTTCAATACCGGGTAGATAAATTTATTGAGAAAACCGGTATTGATGTGAAACAGTTTGAAGGCGCCATGATTACGTACCTCGCCCTGCTCACTCTGGATCAATAACAAAGTGCACAAAGATGAATGACGAATCTTTGTGCACTTTGTCCATTTACCCATTTTTCAGAATTCGCTACACTGTAAACAGTAAAGAAAGCGATTTCAAAAAATGAATTGGAGTGACTCAATATGGCAGAACTGAAACTCAATAATATCGAAAAAGTTTATGATAAGAATGTGAAAGCAGTTGAAGACTTTAATCTAGATATCAACGATAAAGAATTCGTCGTTTTCGTAGGACCATCCGGGTGCGGTAAATCTACAACGCTAAGAATGATTGCGGGACTTGAAGAAATAACCGGCGGCGACTTTATGATTGATGATAAACGTATGAACGACGTAGCACCTAAAGACCGTGACATCGCAATGGTTTTCCAGAACTACGCTCTTTATCCTCACATGAACGTTTATGACAACATGGCTTTCGGATTGAAGCTTCGTAAAATGGACAAAAAAGAAATTGAGCAGCGTGTAAACAATGCGGCCAACATTCTTGGTCTGGAAGCTTTACTTGATCGTAAACCGAAAGCGCTCTCAGGTGGTCAGCGTCAACGTGTCGCGCTCGGACGTGCCATTGTGCGTGACGCCAAAGTATTCCTGATGGACGAGCCGCTTTCCAACCTGGATGCTAAACTTCGTGTCCAAATGCGTGCTGAAATTCAAAAGCTTCACCAGCGTCTGCAAACCACAACGATCTATGTAACACACGACCAGACGGAAGCAATGACGATGGCCACTCGACTGGTAGTTATGAAAGACGGTCTCATTCAGCAAGTCGGTCGACCAAAAGACGTTTATGACAAACCTGAGAATGTTTTCGTAGGCGGATTTATAGGATCACCAGCCATGAACTTCCTGCAAGGTACATTAGAAGAAGGTCAAATTGATCTTGGCACCGTAAAGATTTCGATTCCAGAAGGAAAAATGAAAACCCTTCGTGAACAGAACTATATAGGTAAAGAATTGATCCTTGGGGTTCGCCCGGAAGATATGCACGATGAGCCTGTCTTCATTGATGCTAACCAGGACAAGAAGATAACAGCCCATATCGAAGTAGCTGAAATGATGGGGTCTGAATCTTACCTTTATTCTCGTCTTAATGATCAGGAATTTATCGCTCGTGTAGACTCCCGTACGGATATTAACGGCGGTGAAGACATCGAACTTGCGATTGATATGAACAAAGTTCACTTCTTCGATAAAGATTCTGAATTACGTATCCGCTAATAGCTATCATAAAAAAGAAGCGCAGCTTTTCACGCTGCGCTTCTTTTTTTATGAGCTTCGAACATCCTTAAGGCCGCACTGACCGCAGATAAACAGATGAATACATTCATCTGTTATAGAAGAATCTTCGTCTCCATCCACCAGATTCGTCCATTTCTGGTCGAGGTACGGGCTATAATCATCTAGAAAATCGGTAATTCTACCCTGATCCTCCATCGTTCCTTTGCACTTAGGGCACGGGTATCCTGTTTCACCCCATCCATTACAAATACCACACTCCCGCATATGCTGCACTTCTTTCCACAAGTTTCTATTCAATAAATATGAGTTTTCCCACAAAATAAAGAGGAAGGGCGCACCCTTCCTCCTTCGTCACACGTATTTATTTTTGTTGTTGTCCGTACTGCTGTCCACTGAACTGCTGTTCAGCCATTTGTACAAGACGCTTCGTGATTTCTCCACCTACAGAACCGTTAGCACGGGAAGTAGAATCAGCACCAAGCTGTACTCCGAATTCTTGAGCGATTTCGTATTTCATTTGATCTAGAGCTTGTTGAACACCAGGTACAACTAACTCATTTGAACTGTTGTTGTTAGCCATGTTGTCTCACCTCCTGTGTAAAAGTAGTATGAGCCGGTATTGTAATTTTTATGTCAAAAAAAACACTGGAAATTAATGGAGGGTTTTTACCAGACTCATTCCATGGCTAAACAACATTCAAATATCTATGCGTTAGGCTTTGTCATTGCTTTTGGATCTACATATTCATCAAACTGCTCAGCAGTTAAAATACCGGATTCTACCGCTGTTTCTTTTAATGTTTGATTTTTTTCAAAAGCAGTTTTAGCGATTTTGGCTGCATTTTCATATCCAATATGAGGGTTAAGAGCGGTTACGAGCATAAGAGAATCGCGTAGATTCTTTTCAATTTGCTCATGGTTCGGTTCAAGTCCGCGAACACAGCGCTCTTCAAATGAGACCATACTGTCCGCAAGAAGCTGGGCAGATTGAAGGAAGTTATAAGCAATCACTGGTTTAAATACGTTCAGTTCAAAGTTCCCCTGACTCGCCGCAAAACCAATGGTTGCATCATTTCCCATAATCTGTGCGGAAACCATGGTAACTGCTTCACTTTGAGTAGGATTAACTTTCCCTGGCATGATGGAGCTTCCCGGTTCATTAGCTGGAATTGTAATTTCGCCAATACCGCATCGAGGTCCACTCGCCAGCCAGCGAACATCATTAGCAATCTTCATAAGATCGGCAGCTAAAGCTTTTAAAGCTCCATGTGTGTGCACCAGTTCGTCATGAGAAGTCAGCGCGTGAAATTTATTAGGTGCTGAAATAAAACCTTTTCCTGTTACTTGATTAATTTTAGAGACAACTTGCTCAGAGAAATCTACATGGGCATTTAAACCTGTTCCCACCGCTGTACCGCCAATAGCAAGGTCTTTCACGTATTTAGTACTATCTTTAATCATATTTTCCGTCTTCTCTAACATTTGATGCCATCCGCTGATTTCCTGCCCCAGAGTAAGAGGCGTCGCGTCTTGCAAATGGGTACGTCCGATCTTTACAATCTCCTCAAACGCTTCCATTTTTTCTTTTAAGGTATCTTTTAGTTGAGTTAATGCGGGAAGAACCACATCCTCAAGCTTCTGAACAGCTCCAATATGCATAGCTGTCGGATAAGTATCGTTAGAGCTTTGTGATTTATTCACATCATCATTCGGATGCAAGCGCGTTTCGCTTTCCTGTTTCTTAAGCCATTCGTTTCCTACATAAGCAATAACTTCGTTTACGTTCATATTGGACTGTGTGCCGCTCCCTGTCTGCCAAACGACAAGAGGAAAATGCTCTTCAAGATCACCGGAAATAATTTGGTCCGCTGCGTATTCAATAGCATCTGCTTTTTCTTCTTCCAACAGCCCTAATTCAAAATTGGCTCGCGCAGCACTCTTCTTTAAGATTGCAAAACCTTCGATCACTTCTTTCGGCATTTTTTCCTCACCGATCGGAAAGTTCTGTTTACTTCGCTGGGTTTGTGCCCCCCAGTATTTTTCACTCGGTACTTGTATCTCGCCAATTGTATCTTTTTCAATACGGTAATCCATGATAAATCCTCCTTATTATGTTCATCCACTCCTCCATTATTGTATCAAGAATCTTTTGAACATTCATCTCAAGCTTAGATTTATAAAAACAATTTTCGATAAATTATTATCTGATTATTTACAATATTCTGCTTTTAGTGTATAGTAAATTTTAATAAAAGAAAGGAGGCAGAAACAATCGTACTTAATACCACACAAGGAAGGAGGTCCCCGGTAAAAAGCATTATTGTTTTTGCTCGATCTTTTCAAATGGTCCAGTTAGGTGGGAATAAAAAGAGTCTGTCTGTACAGGCTCTTTTTTAATGAATTCTATTCAGGATCCTTTATAATGAAGTATGGAGGTGAGAATCATGCCAAATATTTGGACACATATATTATTTATCGATCAATTATGTAACGAGCTGAACCGAAACGACCTTATCCAGACATCCGGCCAGTCTCTTCATTTCGGAGCACAGGGGCCAGATCCGTTCTTTTACCATAATTTCCTGCCTTTTTCTCAAGACGAGCATGTAGATGATGTGGGAATGAAATTACATACCGAGCAGTGCGGTCCGCTCTTAATAGACATGATTGAGCGAGGTGCCTTTCATAAAAATCATCTTCAGGCCTTCATTCTTGGATTTGTCAGCCATCATGTCCTCGATCGCCACACTCACCCTTATATCCATTACCACGCGGGCTATGAGTCCAATAAGCATCAGGAACTGGAAACCACCATTGACACCATTATGCTTGAGCGGTTCCGTTCTATAAAAACTTGGAAGAATCCAGTTCATAAAGAAATAAAAAGCACCTCGCTGCCTTCTATTGCCCAACTAATGGATTTGCTCCTGGACACGCATTTCCCAGGTTTATCGGAGGACTATCCTGATAACTTTATTCACCAATCCTACCGCCATATTCAGTTTGCACAGCGTGTGCTGTATGACCCCTGGAAATGGAAAAACAAATACTTCGGTTCCCTTGTATCTTCTTTTTCTCATCAACCGGTTAATGATGACAAGGATTATTTGAATGAACAAAAAAACCGCTGGTACCACCCAGCGACTAATGAGCCGCATACGTCTTCTTTCCTTGAACATTATGAAGAAGCGCTCGAAGAAGGAAAGCTTTTATTCCAGCTTATCTTATCTTATTGGGAAGCTCCGGATAAAAGCAGACTTATGGAGATTAAAGACATTATTGGTAACCGATCGTATGACACAGGTGCTCCTTTATCAGAAGGACTGGTCAACCGCTTCAGCAACCCCATCGTATAAAATTTTTGCAATACCTCCAAATTGACCTTTACAGATAAGCGCCCGATACTGGAAGACTTGATTTCGAGGTATTGGTTTATGAGGAAGGTCCTCCAGGGGACGATTTCGCTTTCCGTGGGAATGCGCGGAGCCTCCTCTGGCATTTTCATCCCACAGGAGTCTTCATCGTCCCCTTCCGGACCTTGCCGAATCAGGGACTCGAAACTTAAGATATCTTCTTCTTGATAAACCAAAAGAGCACGTGAATAGGAGGCTGTTTATCATGCTATAAAGATGTGGAATAGCCTGTCATAGAAGCATTTAAGACCATTTAAGAAAGAGAGCATTCACTCTTCTAGAAGGATCCGTTATTCTCCCGTGGCTGGGGTGGTGGGGAAATGGCGAGACTCCCATGGGAGAAGGAACTAGGTGAGATCCCGCAGGGAGTGAAACGAGCGAGGAAGCTCATGGTAAAAGGAGGATCGACTAAGATCGCCACGTCCTGTGGCAACGTCGATCGACCCTACGTCGTGTAGGGCCATAGGAAAGTGTTCAAATGTGGAATCACCCCGAAAGACACGAACAGCATAAGCCGAGCATCAAAAGGATGGCGGTTTTCCAATCCGTTGATGAACGGCTTATGGCTCGAGTGTCTGGGTGATGGAACAAGACGAGTTATTTCCCCATCACCCTTTCTCCACATATAGTAACGGATCCAACTTATCTCGAAACTGAGTCTTACACAATTCGGCTCGATTGTTGAATAACTTATATAGAATGAAAAAAGAGAGGAATGGGCACCTCTCTTACGTATGGATGATAGGCTCTTTATCTGGATCGGTATATTCTTGAGCTTCTTTCATGCCTTTCTCGATATCCACCTTATACAATAAAAGGATTCCCACAATAAAGAATACGATTAGCGATAAAATCCCTAACCGGCTGGAACCTGTAAGCTGGCCGACAAGGGCAAAGACGAAAGGTCCAAAAATAGCTGCGAATTTGGATGATATGCCGTAAAATCCAAAAAATTCGGCATGCCTGTCGCCAGGAACCATTCTCCCAAAGATCGAGCGGCTTAAAGACTGAGCTCCTCCCTGCACAAATCCTACACATACGGCAAGAATATAGAAGTGAAGGGCAGTCGTCATGAAATACCCAAGACCTACGATAGCAAGATAGATGAACAAAGCCAGCATCAAAGCACGCTTCGCCGTTATCTTCTTCGCAAGCCATCCAAAGAAAAATGCAAAAGGAATTCCCACAAATTGAGTAATCAAAAGGGCTGTGATAAGAGCTGTACTATCAATTCCTATATCTCTTCCATAAATCGTAGCCATCTTAATAATAGTAGAAATGCCATCATTGTATAACCAGAAAGCAAAAAGGAATAATAACAGCTGTTTGAAATGCTTCAATTCTTTAAAAGTTTTCCCTACTCGGTTAAAACCGATAGAAATATAAGAGGTTGTACGTTTCTCATAGACCTTTTTTTCTTCTACAATATTCTTAAATAAAGGGATGGAAAAAATCAGCCACCAGACCCCAACAGATACAAAAGCAAGCTGTGTACCAGCCAAACTGTCCGGCAGTCCAAACCACTCATATTTCATAATCATCATCAGGTTAACAGCGAGCAGCACTCCGCCGCCTATATACCCAAAGGCAAAACCATAGGCCGACACTTTATCAATCGTCTCTTCATCGGAAACTTCCGGAAGAAAAGCATCATAAAAAACATTCCCTCCAGAAAAACCGATGGTTCCTATGATCAGAAGCAGCGAAGCTAATAAATAATCCCCTTCCCCTACAAAGGCCAGCAGCACACTCGCAATCATTCCCATAAAAGCAAAGAACATTAAAAAGCGTTTCTTCGCCGCCGAATAGTCGCTAATGGCCCCAAGAATGGGAGCGAGAATGGCTACGATTAGAACAGCAATGGATTGGGAATACCCCCAGTAACTCGTCGCAAGCGATTGGTCAACCCCTTTGGCCGCTACATCATAATAAAAAACTGGAAGGACCGCAGCCATAACCGTTGTTGCGAAAGCAGAATTTCCAAAATCGTAAAGCATCCAGCTCAATACAGGTTTCTTTTTCAACGAGGTACCCCCTGCCATTTTGGTATTTAATTAAGCTTAGCAGACTATTCCGTCAAACAGATGGATTTCATTTAACTTTTACTATATTTTTTGAGGTGAGACTATGAGAATTGCTATTTTTGGTGCCACAGGCCGAGTCGGTCAAGAAGTGGTAAGATTAGCTTTAGCAGAAGGATACAAAATAAATGCCCTGGTCCGAGACGAATCTAAAGCAGAAGAGTTGATTCCCGGGGCTGATTTTATCCATGGGGATGCCATGAATCCCAAAGATATCAAGAAAACCTTGAGCGGCGCTGACCTGGTTTTCAGTGGCTTAAGTACGGACAAAACAGATACGCTGACCAAAGCAATCCCGGAAATCATCCAGGGAATGAATGAAGCACAGATCGATCGAATTGTTACGATTGGTACTGCCGGAATCTTAGACAGTCGATATGAACCCGGTAAGTACCGCTTCCAGACATCCGAATCTAAACGAAAGAAAACGTTCGCAGCAGAAGAACATGCCAAAGTATATGAACATTTTTTGAAAAGTAGTCTTAACTGGACCATTGTTTGTCCCACTTATTTGCCGGATGGAGATGCCGTAGGGGAAGTAAGGGCAGAGGCTGATCTTCTTCCCGAAGATGGAAAGAAAGTAACCGTCGGAGATACCGCTCTATTTGCTTTTCATGAATTACTACACAATCAATATGTTCATCAGCGCGTAGGTATTTGTTATTGATCCTTAACAAAATCCCCTTCCATGAGAAATGAAAGGGGATTTTTTATGATTCAGAAAGATATAACCCAAAGAATTCTTCAAGCGTTTCTTCTGCTTTATGAATTTCTGACGATACGTTTTTTCCTACATATCTTAAATGCCACGGTTCATAGGTATAGCCTGTAATCTCTTGTTTACCTTCAGGGTATCGTAT
Source organism: Halobacillus alkaliphilus (assembly GCF_900113125.1). Classification (GTDB taxonomy): domain Bacteria; phylum Bacillota; class Bacilli; order Bacillales; family Halobacillaceae; genus Halobacillus; species Halobacillus alkaliphilus. The sequence goes on from NZ_FOOG01000060.1 coordinate 9,553, forward strand.
AATAAAGCCGTATTCGTGAGCGTGTTCAGCAAGCCACTCGCCTTCCTTAGTATCCCGGAAGGATTCGTCGAGCTTAAAAGACATTTTTGCAGATGTAACATCCATCGCAAGACCTGTCTGGTGTTCACTAGTGCCGGGACGTGCGGAAAAAGTTTTAGCTTTCTCTTCCCCGTACTCCTCTATATACCCCTCAAAAAGGTTCTTTTGACGCTCATAAGAACGATAGCCAGAAGCGGCCACTAAGTCCTGTCCTGCTTGATCGGCAGCCTGGAATAGCTTTTCAAGCGCGTCTGCAGCTTCTTTACGCATTTGTTTTTTTGGAAGCTCTTCGTCAAAATAAAAAGGTACATTCGGAATCGTCAAATCAGGTGGAGTGTATCCTTCCGGCAGCTTTCGGTTCTTATTAACAACTACCTTTATACTCTCCGGATTCTCTACAATTGCCAGACCTTCCTCGCTGGTTTCATTCGATTCTTGTTGATTCTGAGAGGATTCCCCGCTTTCTTTTTCCTGTGAGGAATCTGTTCCTGGTTCTCCCGTTTCCGATTTAAAAGCCGGTTTTTCTTTGGAATCTATCTCTTTATCACTCGCAGGCGCTGGTTCTGCCTGGTCCTTCTCCTCACTTGATGTTTCGGTAAGCGAGCAAGCACTTAATAGTATGCTCAGAAGTGATATAGAAATGAATAATAATTGTTTCATCGACATTACCTACCTAAACCTTGATGATATTCCCACTATAACACTTTTGATGTTTACCGTGTACAATCTTTCCAATGATTAGGCGGTCTTTTCTTCCCCTAACTCATTGACTACTGTGTTGGTTTGAGTAATCGTAGATCCCAGCACACCCTGATCATCTGTATAATTTTCCACAGAAGCTTGCAGCTGTTGAATAGCTGCTGATGTCTGCTCGATCAGTGAAGCAAATTCATTGACCGATTCATCAATAACTTTCGTAGTCGATCTCACCGAGTTGGTCTGCTTTTGGAACTCTTCCATTTCATTATGGAAACTATGAAGATGACCTGAAATAAGCTGAAAGGCCGTTGCTGTTTTTTCCATGATGGTTAATCCCTCTTCGAAATGTACATTTCCCTTGTCCATATTCGATACGGTCGTATGAGCTTTATTTTTCATCTCTTCTAAATTATGTTCCATCTTACCGGTCGTCCGTCTTGTTGTTTCAGCAAGTTTTCGTATTTCTTCTGCAACTACCGAAAATCCCTTGCCTGCCTGACCGGCACGAGCGGCTTCGATTCTAGCATTTAATGCCAGTAAATTAGTCTGATCTGCAATATCCTGGATGTCAGAAACAAACGCAGCGTTTTGGCTTACTTTCTCTACAAGCTCGTTCATATCATCTTTCATAGCCTGGAAAGAATCTTTGAACTCTTTCATCGTCTCCATCAGTTTTCTTATATACTTTTCACTTTCAGCGGCTGATTGCGAAGAATGATTTGCTTGTTCTTGAAGAGATTGAAATGAACCATCCATATCTTCAACAATCAGTTTCGTATGTTCAGAGGCTTCTACGATGTCTTGAATGGAAGTTGCCTGGGACTGGGCCCCTTCTGAAACCTCCTGGAAAGATGCATTCATACTTTCCATCACTTCATGCTGCTTGACACTGGTGGAATCAATGAAGTTCATATTACTGCGAATTTTCTCTGCGATGTTTTGAACCTTTTTGGTTCTTAATTCACTCGCTTTAGACATAGACTCATTGTTTTTAAGGGATTCTTTCACATCCACTAACAGTTTCCGGGTCAGGCGTACTTGAATAAACAAAACGGTCAAAACAAGCAAAAAAAATACAATGGTTATTACAGCAGCACGGGTATCAAATCCTGCGAGCCCCCCTTTAAACAAAGTAAAATAAATCAGCATCGAGATTCCCAGTACCCCTCCTGAAGCCAAAACAGCTAGAGATAAAGAAATAGCCGCTACCCCCAATATGTAAAAACTATATAAAATATTGGTCAGATAATCCGAACTCGCCATGATCACAAACGCGACAGAAGCCTGCCCTATAATTGCCAAATAGGGAATCAGAAATTCATACCGTTGTGTGTAATGTAAGAAGCCTATCAACACAACAAAGAGTGAACCCCCTCCTCCGAATGCTGCCATAATCTCAATTGGCGCTCCTACCACCAGTTGAGCTCCCAGACCAACTAAAACGGAAAACAGCATAATTTTAAATAAAACTCCATTTTGTTTAACAAAAATAGATTGTTCTATGTTTTGACTATCCATAAGTTCTCCCCTTCCGTGTACGATGTCTATCGACTTATAACTTATGTACTATTATCATCGGTCCTAACCCTTATATATTAACATTTGCTGTAAAAAATCAGGTGGACTCCACAAAAAAAACCACTGCATTAGCAGTGGTTTGGTACCATTTATTTTATTCCCACGTATAAGGTGTATATTGTAAACTCAAACGTTCGAATTCTGCACGGTCGCCATTGTCAATCGCCTGATTAATTTCTTCATCTAAACGATCCTTATTAAATTCAAAACTCATTTGATCAAGGAACAACCGTGAAGCTAGTTGAATACCAAAGGACAATTCTCTTTTAGCCGTAATCTCTTTCCCTTTATAATCGGGGTCGCGACGAATAACATAGACCATTTTTTGCTTTCTCATGAGAATACCCCCTTCATGCTTTTTTTCATTATGCAGGATTTAAACTTATAACGCAATAAGTTTTCTGAATATTTAGTTATATCTTTCCCTGTTTAAATGATTGTTAAACCTATTGAGGCCTGTCATGAAGGGCTTTTGAATCTATTAAATTTTTTTAGATTTTTCAGAATTACTGAAATAAGTCAGAGGAAAAGGTATGAATAAAGCCCAAATTTTGGTTTTATTAAATTTGGACTTGGGTCAAGTAAATATTTTTTCACCCTGTTTCTCAAAAAACTGAGGAAACCTACAGCATGTATTCCAGATTCTTACTCTAAAAAAAGCCCTCTATTTAAAGAGGACTTTCGTAATTTTAGTTAACAAATTTGCTAGCTACATCAATTGTACGGCGAGTTTGGTGGCGTACAGCTTCTTCAACATCTTCTTTCATGTTTCCTTCTCCGTCTACGCTTACACTTGTTCCATAAGGGTTCCCGCCTGCACCAAAGATCGCATTGTCGCTGTATCCTGGCGCAGCAATAATCGCTCCCCAATGGAACATCGTGGTATAAAAGTTAAGAAGTGTAGCTTCCTGACCACCATGAGGGTTTTGAGCGGAGGTCATGGCACTGACAACTTTATTTACAAGTTTACCCTGGAACCAAAGACCTCCTGCCTGATCCATGTATTGTTTTAATTGTGCAGGTACATTTCCAAATCGTGTCGGCGCACTGAAAATAATAGCATCTGCCCAGTCTAAATCATCAATTTTTGCTTCTGTTACAGTATCTTTTGTTGCTAAATAATGCTCTTTCCAGGAAGGGTTCTGTTCAATAGCTTCCATAGGCGCTGTCTCTGGGACACGAACAAGCTTCACTTCCGCTCCTGCCTGTTTAGCTGCATCTTCAGCCCATTGAGCCATTTGATAGTTGGTACCTGTAGAACTGTAGTAAATCACCGCTAATTTTACATTTGCCATGAGTATCTCTCCTTTGATTAGTTGCTCATTACCTATTTTCTTATGGTTTCCAATCGAACCGCTTGGATTCATTAAAAATTATATACCCTGCTCAAATAAAACTCAAACTGAAGATTCTTTATTTCGAGATATTTTATATAGTATTTACACTTGGTTAACATAAGCTATAGGTTTCCTGTACATAGCGTAAGTAATTTCTTTTTTTGAATGAATGCAAACATTCTAGTCCTGACCAAGCAATCTGCATATGGAAAGCTTTTTTTCTCTAGACTCATCAAGAATGTATTTGGTAAGCTAAGTCAAGCTTCAAAGAAGACACGGGGGTTACAAGAGATGAGCGAATATCAAAATATAAAAAAGGGAGAAAAAGGAGCCTGGATCAGTATCATCGTCTATTTAGTTCTGGCTGCAGCTAAACTTACGATTGCCTCCATAGGTAATTCAGAAGCATTGAGAGCAGATGGACTGAATAATACGACAGACGTCATTGCTTCCGTCGCTGTGCTGATTGGTCTTAAGATTTCCCGAAAGCCTCCTGATCAGGACCATCATTACGGGCATTTCAGAGCCGAGACGATTGCTTCCCTTGTCGCGGCCTTTATTATGATGACCGTTGGGATTGAAGTTATTATCGGGACTATACAGGACATTATCAATCAAGAAGTCAGTGAGCCTCGATTACTTACAGCATGGACAGCACTGGCAGCCGCCGCTATTATGTATTTTGTATACCGATATAACCTTAAGCTGTCCAGAAAAATAGATAGTAACGCCCTATACGCAGCTGCACAGGATAATCGTTCTGATGCTTTAGTAAGTATAGGAGCTGCCATTGGTATATTTGGCTCTCAATTCGGAGCTTTTTGGCTCGATCCTTTAGCGGGACTGATCGTTGGGCTGATTATCTGCAAGACCGCCTGGGATATATTTAGAGACTCCACTCACAGTTTGACGGACGGATTTGATGAAGAAGAAATTGAAAGCATCCGCGATACCATTTCAAAACATCCAGATGTGTGGGCCGTTAAAGATGTAAAAGCCCGGCTGCAAGGTAATCAGACGCTTGTGGAAGCCACTATTCATGTAAATCCTCATATTACGATCGAACAAGGTCATACCATCACGGACGATGTAGAAAACACATTAGAAAAAGAACACCGTATTCTTTATGCCCACATTCACATCGAGCCTTTTGAAAAAGATTAATTTCTCAAATAAACAAAGCGGTCACGATATTTTCGTGACCGCTTTGTTTAATTAGCTGTATATTCCGCTAATTCGTCTATCGTTTTCCACCCATAAGCTGTTTCTTCATAGGTACCTTGCCCGATCGTTACTTTTTCGGCTTCTACCGGATGAGCACCCAATTTTATATAAAATTGGCTGGAAGGATTATGAGTTAATACCCACACAAGCAGTGATTTATAACCTGCTTCTTTCATTGCTCTTGCAAATGTCCGGATCAAAAGCGTTCCATAACCCTGCCCCTGGTACTCATCGAGAAGGTAAATAGCATATATTTCACCATCATAGCCGTAGTTTCTGGTACGTTCTTTTCCGCCAGACACAAAACCGACCACTTCCTGGTTATCATTTTCAATGACATAGGCAATCTGCCCATTTACAGGCTTCCTTAATATGGTCTGCCAAAGAGCAATTCGATTTTCAACCGTTATATTACTTACATCCCGTTCATCAAGGAGATCTTTGTATGTAGATTTCCAGCTGGCTACATGGATATTTGCTACCGTTTCTGCATCTTCTAAACGTGCTAATCTAAGCTCCGGCATAGGCTCGTCTTCCCTTCTACTTATTCTCTATCCTTAATAGTAACATAATTCTGTATATTCCATAAAAAGAAATGGCGCCAGGGAGTGGCACCATTTCTTTTAACATTGAAAATTTGAAATTAAACTGGTATCGAAGCCCGTGTAAACCCATTGACGTCTTCTCCGCTGCCAGCGGTAACCAGCGACTGAGGTTCTTCCAATGAACGTTGGGTAAAACCAGAAGGAACGGCCGTTCTCCAGTCTGATCCAAGTATATCGGTACAAACATCCATAAAGCGAGCCAGGATCAACTGCATACACGGAAGCCCCTTGCTGGGATGGAGGAGAAGAAGGAGGCGGCGCTAATTGTGGACCTCCCCCAAATGGCGGACCTTGTGGCGGCTGGCCAGGACCTCCTCCGAATGGCGAACCTTGCGGTGGCTGACCAGGGCCTCCTCCGAACGGCGGGCCTTGGGGTGCACCACCAAATGGGCCGCCTGGGCCGAATTGTCCTCCCTGTCCCTGCCCGGGAATTCCAAAGTTTTGTCCAAATGGGAATCCTTGCTGTCTATACATCACGATCAATCCCTTTCCGGAAGTATCCCTATACGATATGCACCGGATGGGCGGGCGTGATTATAATGTTAAAAGAAACACAGATGCTATGGCTCCAAGGACGACTAGAATAATATGGAGATCCAGCCAAGCTAAAAGCACTGCTGTTAAACCGGCAATTATCCCAATCTGAGGACCTTCCGGCTTTACGCTTAGAATACCGGGAAAAATCAAAGCTCCAAGAGCTGCATAAGGTATAGCATTTAACCAACGATCTACCCACTTTGGAAAAGATACAATGTCTACGATAAAGGCTGGCAGTACTCTGGGGATGGCAGTTACAAGAGCCATTCCAATAATCATCCAGATAATCATAAGTCTTCCTCCTCTTCTGGCAAGATCCAGATACCGCTGCATCCCCCGGCAACCGTACCAAGAACAATAGCCCACCCTTGACTGAAGCCGATCTGCTGGGCTAGATAATTAATAATCATGGCTAAAACTGCAACCACAGCAATTCGGTAATGTTTTTTCACAGAGGGTACTAACAGACCTATAAACATAGCATAAAGTGCGACCCCCATACTTTCACTTAATCGCTCAGGCATTACGTCTCCGAGAACACCGCCGAGATAGGAACCTCCGACCCAGGAAACATAGGCAGTGATGATCAGGGCAGAGAAAAAATAAGAACCATAATCTTCTTTAGCTTCTTTCCGATAAAGAGCAGATACGGTGAACGTTTCATCTGTAAGACCGAGAGTCATCGGAAGCTTCGCTCTGAGCGCGATCCTCTTCAATCGATTTACAAAAGAGAAGCTCATCACGAAATGTCTAAAATTCAATACAAATGTGGCTACTATAATTTCAAATGCTCCTGTACCGGCAGCCAGCATTCCGACCGCTAAAAATTGAGCAGCACCTGCAAAAACTAAGAGGCTCATGAGCGTCAGTTCCAAGTTACTCATACCAGATTGACTGGCAAGAACCCCATAGGTAAGAGCAATTGGCAAATAGCCGAGCATAATCGGCGAACCAGCTAGCATCCCCCTTCGAATCATATGTATGCGGCTCGATGCTCCAGCCTGTTTAACAGCTTGGGACTGCATTTACTTCCCTCCCTCTCTACTAAATTTCCACTATTATACACAATGAATTCAAGTTATTGAAAGACATAAATACTGGCTGTTGATTTTTTCTAAAAACCGTTATTCAACGATCGGGCCGGATAGTTAAAGACTCAGTTTCGAGATAAATTGGGTCCGTTACTCTATGTGGAAGAGGACTGGTGGGGAAATAACTCGCTTTCCTATGGCCCTACACGACGTAGGGTCGATCGACGTTGCCACAGGACGTGGTGATCTTAGTCGATCCTCCTTTTACCATCAGCTTCCTCGCTCGTTTCACTCCCTGCGGGATCTCACCTAATTCCTTCTCCCGCTCTTATACGTTCATAAGTTATAAGCGTAAATCAGGACATAAACGACGATGAGTGCTATCCAGCTCCAGCACCTAGCGGCTAGTGAGACTTCCCTCACTTCTGTACGATAAGTCAACATCGAATCGCTCCGCTCTTCGTGTTTCCTTTATCTCCGCCAGCTCAGTCCAGTCCATACGCCGCTGACCAAGGTGCTTCCGCTTTTAACCAGGGAGTCTCGCCATTTCCCCACCAGCCCAACTTTATTAGGAAGAACGGACCCTTCGGAAA
>NZ_FOOG01000087.1 GCF_900113125.1 Halobacillus alkaliphilus
TCACCCCGAAAGACACGACCAGCATAAGCCGAGCATCAAAAGGAGGGTGGTTTTTCCGTCCGTTGATGAACGGCTTATGTCTCGAGTGTCTGGGTAATGGAACAAGACGAGTTATTTCTCCACCAACCCTTAGCCATCTAACGTCACGGACCCAATTTATCTCAACTGAGTCTTACACAAACGGGAGCTTTTCTGTAAGATCAAGACTGCGATTTAACAGATTACAGATCCTATTCGTAAGATCCATTAATAAATTGTTTTTAGAGAGAGTGATTCCTATGTTTAAAACTAAATTGATTATTGGAGCGGTTACGCTGGCTGCTTCTGCGGCTGCCATAACCCTGCTGCTTCAGAATAACAGCTTTAGCAGAAGCGTTTCTTCCGTGGAGTGTCCAGCAGAGGGGGATCGATTCTGCACCTTCACGGAGTTATCCGAGGTATACGAAGAAGGCGAAGATTGGGAAATAACAAAACGCGAATCTTCAGATAGTCGTGTACTCGTAAGTGCCATTCACGGAGGAGGAATTGAGCAGGTAACTTCACAGCTGGCAGACGTTGTTGCAGGGGAAGAATACAGCTTTTACACCTTTAAAGGAAAGCTTACTTCCGGAAATTTTAATAATTTACATATTAGTTCTGTGAATTTTGATGAACCTCAGGCTCTTACTATGGCGAAAGAAGCGTCGATCCATATTTCTATCCATGGGGCTGAAGGGGAAAAGAAAAAAACACTAGTAGGTGGATTAAATGAGAATTTAAGAAGCTTAATTTCTGAGCATTTAGAAGCAAGTGGCTTCTACGTGAAAGAAGCTCCCGAGCATTTAGACGGGGACCACCCGAAGAATATTGTGAATGAAACCAAAACAGGACAGGGTGTTCAGTTGGAATTAACGAGAGCACAAAGAAAAGCATTTTTTGAAAATGGAAAGATTAGTTACAGCTCGCGAAATGATGTTTCTAATCAAACAGAAGCTTTCAAAGAATATACAGAAGCAATTCGGGCGGCATTAAAAGAATACAAAGAGAAAAACCTTTAACCAACCAGGGATGTGATTATCTCCTCCTAGTCATTTAATCCAAATGGTGGCATACACTGTACTAGCACCAAGCTGTCCTGGTCTCACGCCAGCGGCAGCGAGATGAACAACACAGATTAAAGGAGATAACCACATGCCACTGCTTGGTTTAAAGTTGATCAACTTAGCCAGTTTTATTTATCTGCTCACTGCTTCCTTCTTCTTATCCCAAGATTTCATGCGGCCATCTACCGCTGAGGTATATGTTATGCCGGCCCCGTTTGCCTTTTCTATTTGGTTCATTATTTACTTACTTCTTTTCATCTTTCTAATGAAATCTTTCTTTGCAAATGAAGAGCTTGATCGTGTCGTTGGTCATATCGGACTATGGTTTCCTTTAAGTTTGTTCCTATCCGGGACTACCATCATTGTAGGAACCACCCCATCGCTACTGTTCATTACTTTATCGTTGCTTACTCTCTGTGTGGTATATACGATCATTCAAAGACTTAATCTCTCAACGCAAAAATACAGAACCCCCTTTTCAATTTATCTCGCCTGGACATCTATAGCTACTATTGTGGATACCTTTGTAGTTTTGAAAGCCAATGGAGTACAAGAACTATTTGCCATTGGAGAACTGGGGTGGTCCGCTTTTATTCTTCTAGTGGGAGGACTCATTGCACTGGCCTTTTATTTTATTCAGAAAGATACGTGGTTTCCTCTCGTTTTCATATGGGGCTATGGAGCAATTTTTGCCTATCAGGAGGATACACTTATCAAATTTATTACAGGTGCTTTTGTCATCATTCTATTATTTATTATTTTCTTTAGCTGGTTCCAAAAGAATCGCGTTACTTAAGATAATCTTCATTAAATCCTTACATAATTTTATAATAAAGGAGGGATACTCCCGTTATATACGTGATAAAGTTAAATTACTCCGGCACCTCTTCTCGATCTGCATTCAAGTAAGAGTTGATGAATATCTTATAATAAGGAAGGCAGCATGTAATGTCCTTACTTAACAAACAAAGGGGTGACTGAGATGGAAAAGGACCTCAAGTTCCAAAACATAACCCACAAAAAGATGGACTTTGATCAAGTATTTGACCATATCCTGACCTTTATGAAGAAGGATCCGCTCGGAAATTACCGTTTAATGCTTGGTACTGATTCTCAAATCCACCCTTCTCACACCATTTTTATTACAGGGATCGTCATTCAACGTGTTGGAAAAGGGGCGTGGGCCTGTTTCTGTAAAAAACTTATATCACGAAAAATGACCACACTTCACGAACGCATCTCTTATGAGACATCACTTACCGAACATATCGCTTCTTTATTCACAGAAGACAAGAAAAATGAAATGATTGATATCATTCTGCCTCATATTTATAAAGGTGCTACTTTTACAATGGAGGGGCATATTGACATTGGTTCAGGAGAGCGGAACCGGACAAGACTGTATGTAAATGAAATGGTGGCCCGAATTGAATCGCTTGGTATCGAGCCGAAAATTAAGCCAGATTCGATTGCCGCAAGCAGCTATGCTAACAAATACACTAAATCGAGTAGGAGGAGGTGACTAACCTCCGTCCTCTCACACCACCGTACGTACGGTTCCGTATACGGCGGTTTCATAAAATTCAACGTGCATT
>NZ_FOOG01000057.1 GCF_900113125.1 Halobacillus alkaliphilus
TAGCAAAAGACACGCGGTGATACTCTTCTTGTGCACATCCATCCCACACACACGATCAATTATAACGTGCATAAGGGGCCGCCTCCTTTTGGAAAATTGCAGCCAGCCACTCCATTCGGAAACGTTACGTGTAATCTACCCTACGTGCTTCTCCGAGGAGAGCGACAATCCATGGTACACTTGCTTCCGAAGACCCGTCTCTGTTACGAGTTCTAAGACATCACGCCATCTCGACCTTTGGTAGAAGTCGCTGACTGTACTCTTCTAATACCCGTTAGGAAACCATTTTCATATGTCATGGTGCGAAAAAATTAGCATGAATGTCTCTGTTAAAGTTCTAATTTGATATTTCAGTATAACTCCCGTCGGCTTATGCTGGTCGTGTCTTTCGGGGTGATTCCACATTTGAACACTTTCCTATGGGGGAACGGTGAGCTTCCTCTCTCGTTTCACTCCCTGCGGGATCTCACCTAGCCCCTGCTCCACTTAGAGCAACGGATCCAAGATATCTCGAAACTGAAGTAACCGGCCCTGTAGCTTAATAAGGAAGTCTTCTCACCGTAAACAAATCTCGAAATCGAGTCTTGTAGATATTGGTTCTATAATTGGAGGATTATCAGATAAAAATCAACAACATATAACAAAGCCAATGAAAAAGCGAGATTATGAAGGATTTCTGTAAATAAAGATCGAAATGGAAACATCAGTCCAAAAGGATAATCAATTGTTTAGTGAGAGGAGCTGTTTAAATGTTTACATATAAAATTGATGAGGAAACCTCATTAAAATTAATTGAGCATAAAGATGCTGAGGAGCTTTTTGAATTATCAGATCTGTCTAGAGATCACCTCCGTGTGTGGCTTCCCTGGATTGATTTTACCCATTCAGTCGAAGATACGAAAAAGTTCATTCACGGATGCCTGGAGAGATATGCTCGTAATAATGGACTTACGGTTTGTATTCTTTCAAAAGGGAAAATCGCCGGAGTCGTTGATTTTCATGAAATAAATTGGGCACATAAACGAACAAGTATCGGTTACTGGATGGGGGCAGAATACACGGGTCGCGGCTTGTTGACCAAAGCCTGCCGCCACCTGTTTACTTATGCTTTTGAAGAACTCAGGTTGAACCGGATTGAAATAAGAGCGGCTGAGGAAAATTCGAAAAGCAGGGCCATACCTGAACGGTTAGGGTTCGTTCAAGAAGGCATGATCAGAGATGCCGCAAATATGTACGGCAGCTATGTCAATCACGTGGTCTATGGAATGCTTGCAAGAGACTGGTTTTCTGACAGAAGTTCATGAATCCTTACTTGAGGTGATAGAAATGAAAGAACGTAAGACAAACATCGAGCATGTAAATTATACAAGCCCAGACAAAAAAGAGAGTGAAGATGCCTGGATTATCAATCATGAGGCAGCTATTTATGGAGTCCTGGATGGAGCAACTCCTTTAGATGAATTTCAAGATGAAAAAGGTCATAATGGGGCTTACTTAGCGTCTCGAATTTTCAAAGAACACTTTGAAAGTCTTGTTCCTGGCGCAGATCTTACGGAAGAAGTCAGAGCGGCTAATTCAAAAATATACCAGCAAATGCTTTCCTATGGCGTGGATGTATCTCAAGGTTACATGCGCTGGTCAACATGTGTGGCCATCGTCCAGTTGGAGGATACCCACTTCAATTACGTGCAATTAGGTGATTCCATAATCATGGCAGGATTTAAAAGTAAGCCAGCTGAATTACTCACGAAGGATACGGTTAAAGGAATTAGTTCGAGAGCAAAATCGAAACGAGCAACTGACCGTACTAATGGAGTCGAGGTTTTGGATGAAAGATACTTTGATAATAAATTGAATCAACTGCGTTATAATCGTTCGTTGGCAAATCAGCCAGATGGTTACACAGTGGCAAATGGAATGAAAGAAGCGAATCTATTTCTCCAAAGGGGCAAGGTTTCCTGTGAAGATCTAAACGATGTACTGCTCGTTACAGACGGGTTATTCCACCCTGATTACGACCTTCTCGATTCTTATAAACAGATAAAAGATATGGGTTTAACCCCTTATATCAACGAGCTTACAAAAGAGCTTGAGGAGCGGTCGATGCCGATAGACGACGGGACGGCCGTGCATCTTACTTTTAGCTCATCTAATTCTGAATGATACTTTCCAACATAAACTGAAATAGAAAATAGTTGGGAGGAGAATACATGCCATTATTGGAGCTTAAGGATGGAACGGAGTTGTATTATCAGGATTATGGGTCTGGTATGCCGTTATTAATGATTCATGGAGTTTGGATGAGCAGCCGTTTCTTTAAGAAACAGGTTCCTTTTTTTAAACAAAAGTACAGAGTCATAAACCTGGATCTTCGCGGGCATGGTCAATCATCCAAAACAGAAGCCGGTCATACGGTAGCTCAATATGCGAAAGATACAGCCGAAGTTATAGACTTACTGAAGCTTGAGGGTGTTACTTTACTTGGATGGTCTATGGGAGCATTTGTCATTTGGGAATATCTTCATCAATTTGGTGAGGAAAAGGTGAAGGCCACTGTAATTGTGGATGAACTGGCTTCTGATTTTAAATGGGACGATTTTGAAATAGGAGCTTTTGACCTCCCTGCACTGATAGGAATGATGCGTGAGATCCAAACCAATCAGGAAGGGCTGCTGAGAGGATTCCTCCCATTAATGTTCAAGGAAGAAGTGGGGGAGGAAGACTTAGCCTGGATGATAGAAGAAACAACTAAAGTTCCGGCATCAATAGCAAGTGCCATTCTGTTCGACCAATCCATTATTGACTGCCGCCCTTACTTGACTTCGATCACTGTTCCGACTTTACTATGCTTTGGGCGAGAGGAAAAATTAATTCCGTTAGCTGCAGGTGAGCATCTAAAAAACGAGATCCCCAATTCAAAGCTGGAAGTATTTGAGTCCAGTTGTCATTGTCCATTTCTTGAAGAACCGGATCGGTTTAACAAGGTGATCGATTCGTTTATTGCTTCGTGCCATAAGTAATTTAAGGATGGCGAGAGCGTGAAATTTGGTTAGCGGATTCAGCCTGTTCATCCCGGGTGAGTCTCGCCGTTCTCCTCCTTTTTTAGACGAGATTCACAAAAATAAGGAATAGACTTTTACTAAACTAAAAGTCTATTCCTTATTAAGTTACTTTACGACCGCCAGCAGAAATCCATCATATCCTTTACTTCCTACTGTTTGAATCGCTGTTGAATCAATGCGAGGTTCATTTGATAGAATATCAAACATATCACGAATACCCTCTATATCCGGGTCTTCGCTATCCTTCACCACTACTTCTCCATTGCGAACCACATTATCTACTACAATACAGGCACCTGGTGCAGATAGATCTATCGCCCATTTAATATAATAGGGGTTATTTCTTTTATCAGCATCAATGAAGACAAAGTCAAAAGGATCAGTTTCCTTCTCTACGAGAGAAGGGAAGGTTTCATTTGCTGGACCGACCAGGATTTCAACTTTGTCCTTAAGCCCGGCATTTTCTATATTAGCTTTTGCTGCTTGAGCGTGTTTTTCACTTGCTTCCAATGTTATAAGTCGGCCATCTTTAGAAAGAGCACTTGCAAGCCATATGCTGCTGTATCCACCAAGAGTACCAACCTCGAGAACCCGTGCAGCTCCTCTGATTTTAGCGAGCACGTGAAGCATTTTCCCTTGAGCTGCTGATACATCAATGGAAGGAAGCCCTGCTTCTGAATTAGATTCTAAAACTTCGTTCATCGCGTCCTTCTCTGGAACTAGCTGGCTATTAAAATAGTCATCCACCTCGGTCCAAGTTTTTTGGTTACTCATTAAGAGACCTCCTTTATTTTATGGGGGACACTGTTAAATCTCTGTAATTTTATTAAAGTAAAGCTCCCATTAGTTGAAGACTTGATTTCGAGACATTTGTTGAGCGGAAGGTCCTGCGGGGGACGATTTCGCTTTCCGCGGGCATGAGGTGAGCTTCCTCGGGCTTTGCAGCCCTGCGGGATCTCACCGATCATGTTCATCACGCAGGAGTCTACATCGTCCCCCTCCGGATCTTGCGATATATGTAGCTCGAAATCTTTTTTCCAAACGTGCCGGTTTATGATGGAGATAAACTTCTAAGAATAAGCGTGTACGTGTGATTAATTCCCGCTATAGAAGCATTGGAGGCGGATCAAGCAAGCCTCTATCGCCTATAGAAGGGTCCGTTCAGTCTTCCATCATAGGGTGGCGAAGGAAACAGCGAGACTCCCGCGGGAGAAGGAGTGCGAGCGAGGAGGCTTGCCAGTTCCCCCGCAGGAAAGCGAGTTGTTTCCGTAGCCGCCCCTCATCTACTTTTTAGCAACGGACCTGAGATATCTCGAAACTGAGTCTTCAACTAAAAGGCCCTATAGTGAAATAACGTGCTTACGAAAAATCAACAACAGCGATTAATAGAGTCATAGTTTAGAGAAAGCTGCTGATTTTAGATACTTCAATATCGGCTTCCTTTAGGGCTTTGGAGATGTACGCTGCAAATTCTACAGCGGATTCTCCATCACCGTGAATACATATCGTTTGTGGCTCGATTTCAACATCTACATTCTGCAGACTGGTAACTTTATTTTCTTTAATCATACGGATGACCTGTTGCACAGCCGCATGGTGATCGGTAATTAAAGCATTTGAATCCCTTCTTGATGTTAGGCTGCCATCCTGCTGATAGGTGCGGTCTGAAAAGACTTCACTTGCCGTTCGCAGTCCAGCATGGCGACCGGCTTGGACGAGCTCACTTCCCGCAAGGCCAAACAGAATAAGTTCAGGATCTACGTCATAAACGGCTTGGGCAATAGCGTCAGCCAGCTTTCTATCTTGAGCGGCCATATTGAACAACGCTCCGTGAGGTTTAACGTGCTGCAGATACTGCCCTTCTGCTTTTACAAATCCGTTTAATGCCCCCACTTGATAGACCACAAGATCATAAGCTTCCTCAGGAGTAACATCCATTTTTCTGCGTCCAAAGCCCGCTAAATCAGGAAAACCTGGGTGTGCCCCAATCCCTGTATTATTTTCTACAGCAAGTTTGACCGTTTTCCTCATGATGGATGGATCTCCAGCGTGAAAACCACAAGCAATATTAGCGGACGTCACATATTTCAGAATCTCTTCATCTCTGCCTTTTGCATAAGTACCAAAGCTCTCTCCCATATCACAATTAATATCTACAATAGGCATAAGCGTTCCTCCTAACGGTTTTTAAATTTAATTCCCTGTTCCAGTTGTTGAATTTGCTTTTCGCGTTCAAGTAGTAAATACTGAGCTTGCTTATGACTGATCTGTTGGAAGTTCACTTGCTCCCCGGGTTTTAACTGGGCGATACGTGGGAGATCCACGGTGGCTACTTGACCGATTTTAGGGTATCCTCCTGTAGTTTGACGATCAGCAAGCAGGATGATGGGGTTGCCTTCCGCTGGAACTTGTATAGTCCCGAACGTTACGGCTTCTGAAATCATATCTTTTTGATTCTCAAGCTTTAGTTTATTCCCTTGAAGACGGTAGCCCATCCGATCAGATTGAGAATCGATTTGGAAAGCTTCTTCAAAGAATAGAGATTGGCTTTCTTCGGTAAATAGTTGGAACTCCCTACCTTCCATTACTTTAAGTGTACACTCTCCCTGAATGGGGGCGCTGAATTCAGTAGCAACGAACCAATCCATCGCCTGGTATGGTTCACTGCCTGCCATTTCTTTGAGGTCTTTAAGAGTCTGCTTAGAACTTTCTGATGGTTTCCCCCAGTCAATGGTATCTCCTTTATCCAGAGCCCGGCCTTGATAACCACCTATTTCTGCTCTTAGGTAAGTAGAGGCACTTCCCATTACAGAAGCCACATCTAAACCTCCTGCGATAGACAGATAAGCTCTGAACCCTTTTTTGGGATTTCCAAATCGAAGTTCACTTCCTTTTTTGATATATATAGGACGCCATAGCCCAACAGTCTCTCCATCAATCATAGGAGAGAGCTTTCCGCCGCAGACGGCTATCAGCGCATCTTCCTGGAATTCGAGCACAGGGCCTTTAAGCGTTATTTCCATTGTAGGAGCGCGTTGGTCATTTCCTACTAGTAAATTAGCAATTCGATGGGCTTCCGGGTCCATGGCTCCGCTTGTAATGACTCCGTATTTCTGATATCCGTATCTTCCCATGTCCTGAATGGTAGTCAACAGGCCTGATTTTAGAACTTTCAGCATTATTTCCCCTCCTTAATGGCGAGGTATTCTTTTTCCGAGATGGATGTAAATTTAATTTTATCCCCAGCTTGCAAAAGAGAAGGAGGTTCTTCTTCAGGCTGGAATAACTGCAGGGGAGTCTTCCCAATTAATTGCCATCCTCCAGGTGTAGTAATCGGATAAACTCCTGTTTGACTTCCGGCAATTCCAACGGATCCTGCAGGAATTTCAAGCCTTGGGTCATCTCTTCGGGGAGTGGAAATGGTCTCGTCCATTCCGCCAATATAAGGGAATCCAGGAGCAAACCCAATCATGTAAACAATATAATTCCCATTCATGTGTCTATTGATAACTTCATCTTCTTTAAGGTCCGTGTACTCGGCCACATAGGATAAATCCGGACCGTAATCCCCTCCATAACAGACAGGAATTTCAATCGTACGAGGTTCAGGTATTTTGTCGCGCTTGTTCTGTGTGAGCATTTGTTTTAATTGCTCACACACCCAGTCGTAGGGAAGGGTGTCTGTTTGCTTTATTTGCTGATAGACAAAAAGAGGACTGTAAAGAATGGTTACATTTGTAAAGGCTGGTATGTATTCGATTATCCAATCTGGTTGATGTTCTTCTAATAAGTTTGATATCGACTGCACATCTTCATGAATCCTTTGTGAAATCTCATTTCCTAAATCAATAACAACTGCCTGATCTCCAAGAGGTTGAAATTGGTAGTTCATTAGTAAGCCTCCTTAAATAAACTCTTTCCTTCACCTATCCTATTAAACTATTCCCTTTGAATAGACATTTATTCTTCAAAATTTTAGGGGGTGAAGAAGCTATTTTTGTTTACAGAAAAGCGGTATGCGGTAAATATAATTATACCATTTGTTAAAAGGAGGGCTTACGATGCCTTGGAATATGAATGATTATCCTAGTTCTTTAAAGAATTTGGATACGCCAGTCAAAAAGAAAGCGATTGATATTGCTAATGCTATGCTCGATGAAGGATATGATGAAGGAAGAGCCATTCCTATTGCAACTGAACAAGCTAAGGAATGGTATGAGAATGCCACTGAAGATGAGATTAAAGAAGCGAAGCAAATGGGCGATGATGAGTTAGAAAGCAGAGACCCTGATGATAATCAATATGACAACCGCCCGGAACTTTTGGATAAAGGAGAACATGTGGTGTCTCACGAAGATGGATGGGCTGTGCAGGCAGAAGATGCAAAGAAACCATCGAATGTCTATGAGGATAAGAATGAGGCTGTTTCCCGTGCAAAAGAGGTAGCTGAGAACAAAGGGACTCAAGTCATTATCCATAAGAAGGATGGAAGTATCCAGGAAAAAACCGATTATTAAAAAGGTTTAATTTAAGCAATTAGTGGATATATACCAATTAATACAATAATTAGGAGGCATTACAATGGCAGACAGTAAAAATCAATCCGAACATGTAGTAGCTCATGAAGATGGTTGGGCTGTGAAGGCAGAAGGTGCCGATCAACCAACAAAAGTTTATGAGAATAAACAGGATGCGATTAACAGAGCAAAAGAGATTGCTCAGAATAAAGGTACAAGTGCCATCATCCATAAGCAGGATGGTACAATCCAGAATCAATATTCTTATTCTGAATAGTATCGAAAGAGTCATACAAGAGTGCCCTGACCGGGGTGCTCTTTTTATATGAAAATATGGTATGATGAGTAGACGATGATAGAGGGAGGATGAACCATGAACGGACAGAAGCGAAGTGATATTAAGCCTGGTTTAGAGGTAGATATCGTTTTAAAGAAAGATCAGAGAAGTGGGAATGTGACCAGAGGGGTCGTGAAAGATTTATTGACGAAGTCGCCCTCCCATCCCCATGGAATTAAAGTCCGCCTTGAAGATGGACAGGTCGGCCGAGTAAAGAATATTCATACTTAAACGATATAAAAAACCAGCTCGAAAAAGCAAAAGGCTTTCTCAAGCTGGTTTTTTTATACTAGGATTTGGTTTCTTCCATATAGTTGCGGAAAGGCATTTCAATTGTGAAGAAATTCCCATCTGCATCACTAGTAGCCTCCAGAACTGTATAAGACGTTCCAAATATTTGTTCCATGGCCTGGTCACCATTATCGAAGGGCTCACGATCAATGGATAATCCAGATGAAAGAATCTTGTGGCGGTCTTCTTCCGTAAGGTTACTCGTTTCTTCCAGTTTAACCATAGGGCGAATGAGAGTGGTGCCGCCCGGTTCCTCAATTTCATCATAGTCAATCTCTACGTTAACGAGAGGATTAGCATCGCCTAATATTTCCGTTACAATGTCTTTAAGCTCAGAGAAATCCATTAAAAAGCGGACTTCTTCAGGTTCTACTCGAGTTGTGAATTCAGCCATTTCCGTACCTCCTTCTTTTTCTATATGAGTTATATTACCATAGGAGTTTTATTATAAACCTTTCAAAATTGGAAAAAGCGGATCAGACCGTCGTCTAACCCGCTTTTGTGTTACATCGGAAAAAATAAAGTTTTCTTAAACTTGTTTTTTAATATTACAAGCGTTGGTTGTTGAATCCCAACCTTTGCCGCGGTTGATTAGTTCTACATGGTAGTTTTATCAACTTAAACGACGCAATCCCTACCTCTATTGCATCCTTACAGCTCCGAAGCTGATCCAGTGTGATTAAGTCGTATCAAAACGTAGCAGAATGCCAGTCTCATACATATCACTCTTTCATTTTCCGAGTTGCCTTTTCTAAGGCACTAATTAATTATTATAGTATTCAAGGATACGTTTGTCAATCCGGTGCGTTTTGAATATAACTACCTATTAGTCTTCTTGTAACTTAATTATTGTACGGCCTCTTGTTTCACCTTTAAGAATCTGTTGTAATCTTTCCTCGACTTCATCTAAGGAAATGACTACTTTCATGCGATTAAACACTTCTTTGGTTTTTAAGTCGTTCGCCATTCGATGCCATACTTTTTTCCGAGTTTCCATAGGGCAATATACGGAATCAATGCCAAGGAGACTAATACCCCGCAGTATGAACGGATAAACCTGCGTAGGCACATTAACGCCTGCAGTTAAGCCGCTCACTGCAGCTGCTCCATTGTACTGGAGTTTACTGAGAACAGAAGCTAGAGGTTCACCGCCGACGGGGTCGACAGCAGCAGCCCATTGCTGCTTCGCTAACGCTTTGATTTTGCCATTATACACATCTTCTCTGGAGAGCACTTTATCAGCGCCCAGGTCTTTTAAGTATTCGGTATGTTCTTCGCTTCCTGTACTCGCATGTACCACATAACCGCGTTTAGCAAGCATTGCTATGGCCATACTTCCTACTCCCCCGGTCGCTCCGGTAACAAGTACAGGGCCCTGATCTGGAGTAAGACCATTTTGCTCAAGGCGATAGACAGACAGTGCCGCAGTAAAACCGGCCGTTCCATAAATCATTGACTCTTCAAGTGTCAGACCGTCGGGAAGAGGGACAATCCAGTCGGCAGGAATGCTGGCATACTGGCTGAAGCCGCCATCATGTGATACTCCAATCTCATAACTTGTGGCAATGACTTGATCGCCTTCTTTAAAACGATCATCTCTTGAGCGGACCACTTCACCGGCCAGGTCAATTCCAGGGATAATTGGATAGTCTTTCACCAGGGCATTATCTGGCTGAGAAACCATGCCATCTTTGAAATTCACGCTGGAGTAGTGAACTTTGATTAACACATCACTGGATGGAAGATCTTTAGCTGAAAGATCCTCCATCCTTCCTTTTACCGTGTCGCCGTCTTTATGAATTTTATAGGCCTGAAAAGTTGTCATGTTTACACCTCATTTAATCTTTGTCATCTTTATTTCGAAAATCTTCATTGTATTGCTCTTCAGTCAGAGAATCATTTTTGGATTTTTCACCTTTTTCCTGCTCTCGTTCTTCTTTTTTTATTTCTTCATTAGGCATGCCATCAATTAATTTTTCTTTTTCTAATTTTTCTTCAAAACTTTGGTCTCTTTCTTGCTTGCGCTTACCTTCTTCAGCCATAAGGCCACCTCCATTAAATAGGATACACCTGCCATATTCCTTTTTTAGCCATTTATTAAACTCCTAGAGGACACTTATAAAACACGGATTCTATTCCTGCAAAAAAACAAAAAAATAAACTCCGTTCCTTAGTTTAGGAGAAGTTTATTTGTGATTGACTAATTTATTTTTGATGGTTTTAAAAAGGGAGGAGTGGACGATGTAATCGAAAGCTGTACTGATCACAAGTCCGTGGATAATTACACCGAGAATAGTAAAGATGACAATGATCGTATAGCCCCCGGCCGTTTCAGGTTCAAAGCCGGATCTTCCGAAGAAAGTAAGAGAAAGAATAGCTGTAAACCAGGCATCACTGTAAGAATCCAGTTCATTCTCTATGATATTTAAAGGGATGATTAATAGAAATACAAGCACAAACGTGATTCCTGTAACCAAAAGCAGATGCTGTCTTTTTAAAAACCGGATAAATGGAAGTGTGTAGTATTTCGTAATCGACTTAAGTCGGAGCAAGTGCAGAACTCGTGCTACTCTGGCAAATTGAAAAATAGCATCGAGCGGAATAGCTGCAATTACGATGAATGGATGCTTCTTCACAAATCCCCATTTACTCTCACTTTTATAAAGCCTGTAGAGGAAATCCACGAAAAAAATCCCCCACGTGCCCCAGACAATGACGCTATTATAACCTGTTTCCTGCCATATGGTGGCGACCGAAAGTCCAGCAAGGAGGACCATGAAAATTTCATAAAAAGTTTTTGATGGTTTTCGCTTAAGAAACTTCACCTTCCTTGATCCCCCTTTGAAACTTGTCGAACGATACTATTAGTATATCATCTGTTAAGGAGAAGGAACACGGCGCACGAACCGGCTAAGAGTTGGGCACTATTAAACGTTGCTGTTGATTTTTTATATGAGTTTTATTAAACAATCGGGCCGATTACTGTAAGACTCAGTTTCGAGATGTCTTGGGTCCGTTACGATATGAAGAGAGGGCTGGTGGGGAAATAACTCGCTTTCCTATAGCCCTACACGACGTAGGGTCGATCGACGTTGCCACAGGACGTGGCGATCTTAGTCGATCCTCTTTTTACTATGAGCTTCCGCTCGCTTCACTCCCTGCGGGATCTCACCTAGTTCCTTCTCCCATGGGAGTCTCGCCATTTTTCCCCACCAGCCCAATTTTATTAGGAAGAACGGAACCTCTGGATAGAGAGGAGCCTATCCTCCTTTACCTGTCTGAAATGTTTATAAAAGGATGAATTCGTTTCGAGTTTCTGATTCGGCAAGGTCCGGAGAGGGACGATGAGGACTACTATGTTAAAAGCGGAAGCACCTTGGTCAGCGGCGTATGGACTGGACTGAGCTGGCGGAGAAAAAGGAAACACGAAGAGCGGAGCGATTCGATATTGATTTATCGTACAGAAGTGAGGGAAGTCTCACTAGCCGCTAGGTGCTGGAGCTGGATAGCACTCCATGTCGTTTAGGTCATAATTGTTGCTTACTTCCCAAAGTGTAAGAGTGGGATGGACATGATCGGTGAGATCCCGCAGGGCTGTTAAGCAAAAGGAAGCTCAGCACAAGGGATGTTCGACTAAGTTCGCCACCTCTCGTGTGGCAACATCGAACGACCCTGCGTCGTGCAGAGCCTGAAAAGACGAAATCGTCCAACGGAGGACCTTCCGCTCAACAAATGTCTCGCAATCGAGTCTTCAAGTAATGTTAGCTTATCTGGAAGACTCGATCTAAATATTTAGTAGTGTTAAGAGTTTAATAAGAAAGCAAGGCCTTCAGGGGTGATTTGGGTGCCGGAACGGCCGCGTTTAATCGTTACATATCCACGAGATTTCAAGTTCTCGAGCACTCTTCTGATCTGCTGTTCTGATAATGAAAGGGTACTATGATCAAGATTTTCAAAGATTTTTTTCCGGCTGGCATTGGTGAAAGAATCATTCAATTCCTTCACCACACTTAAAACCGCTTGATTTAACCTTTCATCCATAACACTTTCTGAAACAGGGGGAGACTCTAACTTTGGTTTCTGGAAGAACTCTTGACCTGGCAAGTCTGACGTTGTGATAACGGACTGTTCGGATACGGTAACTAGGTATGAGATAGTATTCTTTAATTCTCTAATGTTTCCGTACCAGTCATAACGGATCAATTCATTCATTAAAGCAGGGTCAAACTTCTGAACTTGTATTTGGTTTTCCTGCAAGAATTGTCTTACCAACACAGGTATATCTGCCTTACGTTCCCTTAAAGGAGGGACCGTTAAAAAAAGCACTTTCAGCCGGTGATATAAATCCTCTCTGAATTCTTCCTTTTCTATTAATTCCAATAAATTTTTATTCGTTGCAGCAATAATTCTCACATTAATGGGGATCGTTTTGGTGCCGCCAATTTTCCTGATTTCCATCTCCTGGATGACCCTTAGTAGTCTTGCCTGCAGTTTTAAGCTGATGTCTCCAATTTCATCCAGGAAGATGGTGCCTCCATCCGCCTGTTCAAATAATCCTTTCTTTCCGCCTTTTTTAGCTCCGGTAAATGAGCCTTCTTCATATCCAAATAATTCACTTTCAAGTAAATCTTCAGGTAGAGCACTGAAGTTAACGGCAAGAAAAGGTTCATAGACGCGCGCTGAATGGTGATGAAGAGCGTGAGCAAATAATTCTTTGCCTGTGCCGCTTTCTCCTTGAATCAATACGGGTAGTTCAGTGCCGGCTAATTGCATAGCTATTTTTTTAGCTTGCTGGATAGCGGGGCTGGTGCCTAGAATATGATCGAAAGAATGTTTGGCAATATATCCTGTCTTTAGTAGCTGTTTACGAGCAGCCTTCTCCATATTTATGGTTTCATCCGTATTTTTAAAAATGAAGATGACATTGTCACTTTCTTCCCATTGCACGCGGTAGATCATCAGATTATACCCATTGATCGTAAAATATTTGCCCTCTTCTTGGGGGTTCGTTAGAAAGTGGAGCAGTTTTGTATCCTTGAATAACTGAGGCAGCTTTCTTCCAATGGCATGAGTACTTGATAATCCGCTATATTCTTGAATAAAAGGGTTAAAGACTGTTACTCTCCCGTGGCGGTCAATAGCCATAACTCCGTCATTCACTCCATCTACCACCTGCTGAAGGTGATGGTTCAACAACTCGGTCTGTCGATTCATATCAGCGAGCTTTTTACTGAGTTCGATTATTTTACCCGTGTAACGGCTGGAAATTGTGCCGCCCAGCTCCTGCTTAAGTTCAAAGTGGTCCAGTATCTCGATTAAGGTAGTGATATCAATCAATCGAACCCCTATATCCATAACTGTTTTTATGGAGGAAGGTGCGAAAGTAATTTCTCCCGGGGTAACAGCCGTTTCAATTTTACTTTCTATTTTTTTACCAGGGTAGTACGGAAAGTAAAAGAGGTGATTCATACCGATTTTTTTCAGGGTATCAATTGTTTCCTCTGCCATTTGACGCGTATCATTCACACAAAGAACAGAAGTTCCTTTCTCAAGTTCAAATAAACGGTCAATATTCTGGTAATTCATCGTCCTGCGTGCCGTCATACATGGAGATGAAGGTGAGACATTAGGAGAGGCTTCTTCTTCAATCAGGTAGGAGGAAAAAATGACAAGGTGGTCATTTAATTGCTCCGGTACATACTCATCGACGGCATAGCTTGTAATTTGAATGAATTCCCCTAATATATCTTCAAGTTGTTGATGCAAAGCTAATTTAGTTTCTGGTGTTCCTGTTATCAGAGTTAGATGATTCTTCATGTAAACATTCCATTTCTTTTGGTTTTTATTGTTTATTATTATAACACCCAATTGTAACCAGAAAGCAGCATTTGGTTAATTAAATACTTAAATATTCAGAATTCATCGTTGGCATGGTTTTTGCATGTTAGTAGGGGAGAGGAAAAACTAAAGGAGGAACATGTAATGAATAATAAGAAAAAAGGATTCGAAATGCCGCATACGTACGTGATTATCTTCTTCGTCGTATTACTGGCGGCGGTCCTTACGTATCTCATTCCCGCGGGGATGTTTGAAACGAAGGAAGTTACCTATGAACATTCGGGAGCAGAAAAAACGCAAACGGTCTTAATCCCCGGAAGCTTCAACGTGGAAGAAGGATCGAGTGAAGGTGCTAGTTTATTTGAACCCGGAGGTGGTGCCGGTTTACTAAACTATGTGTTTGAAGGTCTGGTTTCTGGAGACAAGTGGGGATCCGCAGTAGGAGTCGTTGCTTTTATACTTATTATCGGCGGTGCCTTTGGAATTATTATGAGGACTCGTGCGGTTGAAGAAGGAATTTTATCCGTAATTGATCGGACGAAAGGGAAAGAAGTTCTGATTATTCCAGTTATGTTCTTTCTATTCTCTTTAGGCGGAGCTGTGTTTGGAATGGGGGAGGAAGCTATCGCTTTTGCTATGATTCTAGTGCCTCTTGTCGTCGCCTTAGGGTACGATGCGATCACCGGGATCATGATCACGTATGTAGCTACACAGATCGGCTTTGGGACATCCTGGATGAATCCATTTGGAGTGGCTATTGCTCAAGGTGTTTCGGATGTGCCTGTATTATCCGGAACCCCTTTCCGTTTTGTAATGTGGCTCGTGTTTACAGCAGTTGGAACATTTTATACGTGGAAATATGCGAGCAAAATTCGTAAAGACCCGACTCAGTCATTATCCTACGATTCAGATCAATATTTCCGCGATGATTTTGACCATAAAGACATGACCGTTAAATTCAGAACAGGACACATGCTTGTATTGCTTACTGTCGCTGCCGGTATTGGCTGGATTATTTGGGGAGTTATTCAACACGCGTATTATATTCCTGAGATTGCCAGTCAGTTTTTTACGATTGGTCTTGTAGCTGGAATGATCGGGGTAATTTTTAAATTAAATAATATGAAAGTAAATGATATTGCTGAAGGATTTGCTCAAGGAGCGAAAGATTTGCTTCCAGCAGCCCTGGTCGTTGGAATGGCAAAAGGTATAATCATCATTTTGGGTGGAGATGATCCAACCACAGCTTCTGTATTGAATACAGTTCTCCACTCGGCGGGTCAGTTGTTTGAAGGTGTGCCGGAAGTTATTTCTGCCTGGCTTATGTTTCTTTTCCAATCCATCTTCAACTTCTTTGTAGTATCTGGTTCAGGCCAGGCTGCTCTAACGATGCCTTTAATGGCACCGCTTGCGGACATCGCCGGAGTGAGCCGTCAAGTCGCCGTACTTGCTTTCCAACTGGGAGACGGTTTAACGAACATAATTGTTCCAACATCTGCTGCTTTAATGGGAACACTTGGTGCTGCGCGCCTCGATTGGGGGAAATGGTTCTCGTTTATCATTAAGTTCCAATTAATCATGTTCGGTTTGGCAAGTGTGTTCATTATCACAGCTGTACTGGTTAACTTTACTTAAAAACAAAGAGAAAACAGGAGGTAGTTATGATGATTAAACTAATTAAAAATGCAGTCCTATATACTCCTGAATTTTCAGGAAAAAAAGATGTTTTGATCGCTGATCAGCGAGTCGCAGAAGTTAGGGACTTTATCGACATGTCCAGCAAAACTGGTTCCGTCCGCGTAATCGAAGCTGAAGGTAAAATATTAACTCCCGGCTTTATAGATGGTCACGTGCACATTACGGGAGGAGGCGGAGAAGGGAGTTTCCGCTCCCGAACTCCTGAATTGAAACTGACCGATGCTACAAAGAATGGAGTTACGACAGTGGTGGGTGTGATCGGCACGGATGGAACTACGCGGACCATGACTAATCTAGTAGCGAAAGCACGGGCTCTTCGGGAGGAAGGACTCTCTTGTTACGCTCATACCGGCTCCTATCAGGTTCCTGTGAAAACATTGACGGGTAAAATAGAGGATGACATTATTCTGATAGATCTTATTATTGGCGCGGGTGAAATAGCCATTGCCGATCATCGATCTTCCCAGCCGACGGTAGAGGAAATGGCTAAAATAGCTTCCCAGGCTAGGATTGGTGGAATGCTCGCTGGGAAAAAGGGGGTAGTCAACGTTCATGTCGGAGACAGTAAAGAGGGATTGTCTCTAATAGAAGAGGTCGTTTCCGCTACGGATATGCCGATCAGTCAATTTTATCCTACCCATATTAATCGGACGTCGAAGTTATTTGAAGAGGGCATTAACTATGCCCTTAAGGGTGGGTTCGTGGACTTTACTACCAGCACCATTCCTAAATTTATAGAAGATGGTGAAGTGAAAAGCAGTGAGGCACTGAAGAGGATGCTTGACCGTGGTGTTCCTGTAGAGCAGATCACGTTTACATCCGATGCGCAGGGAAGTCTGCCGGATTTCGATGAGAAAGGCAATCTCACTGGTATGAAAGTGGGGAGAATCCAATCACTGTACGAAGCCTTTAAAGAAGCGGTGAAGCAGCAAAGGGTTTCATTAGAGGATGCTCTAAAAGTAATTACCTCAAATCCTTCCCAAATTCTAGGGCTTCACAATAAAGGAATCATTGAAGCTGGAAAAGATGCTGATCTTGTCTTAATGGATCCAGAAAGTCTTGAAATTCATACGGTACTCTCTAAAGGACAAGAAATGGTAGCAGACGGTGAAGTTATGGTGCACGGTACGTTTGAATAAATAAGAATGGAATAACCTTCATCTTAAATACTGTTATCAAAAAAAGTGCTTACTATTCTTTTCATATGGTATTCTTAAATTACTAGATACTAGATGAAAGGATTGCCAACTAAGTGAAAATCCTATCGAAACTAACAAGTTTTGTCGTTTTCATAGCGACTCTCGGGCTGGTAGTCTATGTCCTGATTCCAGAGATTGAAAAGCAATGGCCGGGCTCTCCCTTTGTGAAAAAAGATGTACCGGTTCCTGAGGAGCTTCATCCCAGAGTGAAGGAATATAAAGAGGAGCTGGTGGCTCTGGCTGCAGAACAGGGAATAGAAATTGCAATCACGGAAGGCCACCGCTCAGTGGAAAGTCAAAATGAGCTATACGCACGGGGACGCTCCAAAGAAGGGCAGGTAGTTACTCACGCTCAGGGAGGCGAATCTTATCACAATTATGGACTGGCCATCGATTTTGCTTTAAAGACGAATAATGGTGTGGTGTGGGATATGGAAAGAGACGGCAACGGAAATGGAAAATCAGACTGGATGGAAGTCGTGGCGATTGCGAAAGATCTTGGTTTTGAATGGGGAGGGGACTGGTCGAACTTTAAAGATTACCCACATTTACAAATGGATTTCGGTTTAACGATCCGGGATTTAAAATACGGGAAACGCCCGAACGTCGCTGAATATGCAGATAAATAAACTTTTTACTGCTGAAGTTTGAATTCCTATAATAAAGATATTCTAAATTTCCATAATCATTTTTAAAGATAAGCTCCCGTTACTGGAAGACTCGATTTCGAGACTTTTGTGGAAATTAGGTCCTGCGGGGGACGATTTCGCTTTCCGTGGGCATGTGGTAAGCTTCCTCAGGCTTCGCCTTCCGGGATCTTACCGATCATGTTCATCCCACAGGAGTCTTCATCGTCCCCCTCCGGACCTTGCGATATATGGAGCTCGAAATCACTTAAGACATCGTCAGCTTGATGAAAAAAATCATGGGATTATGATCATTCTATAACGATGAAAAGTCCTGTTATACAAGCATTTATGCTTAATTGAGAAGGAGTTCATTCTCTCATGTAGAAGGGTCCGTTTTGCTCCTGTAGCAGGGCTG
>NZ_FOOG01000056.1 GCF_900113125.1 Halobacillus alkaliphilus
TTTCCTGCGGGGGAACTGGCAAGCCTCCTCAGTCGTTAACTCCTTGTGGGGTCTCGCCTAGCTCCTTCTCCCGCGGGAGTCTCGTCGTTTCCTCCGCCACCCCAACGATATTTAGTGAACAGACCCTGCTATAGAAGATAGGAGCCAAGCTGTATGTGCTTTAAATGCTTCTATAACAGGGTTCCTACACGTAAACAAATAGTAAAAATCAAGGTGGATTATAGGTGATCCTCAGAGAACTTCGAGCTCTCAATAATCGCAAAAGGGGCGGAAGGGAACGGCGAAGACTCCTGCGGGATAAACATGACAGGTGAGGCCCCGGAAGGCGCCAGCCTGAGGAGACTCAGCGCATGCCCGCGGAAAGCGAGTCGTTCCCTGGAGCCCCTTCTCCACACAATAT
The DNA here is from genome assembly GCF_900113125.1 of Halobacillus alkaliphilus. GTDB lineage: Bacteria > Bacillota > Bacilli > Bacillales > Halobacillaceae > Halobacillus > Halobacillus alkaliphilus. Next base: position 401 of record NZ_FOOG01000056.1, read on the forward strand.
CTCGAATTCGAGTCTTCAACTACCCGGCCCTATAGCTTAATAAGCCTTTTAAAAAAATCCATCACGATAAGGTGGTGACTTGTTCAGACAACTGCAGAGGAACATCTGTATTCTTCATTACATCGTCAGCTGTATAAGGTGCCATCACTTCTTTTAACAAAAGTCCTTCCTCCGTGACCTCTATAACAGCCCGGTCGGTGATAATGATATCCACACAGGCTTTAGCCGTTAAAGGGAGATGGCACTCGGGTACTATTTTGGGTTCTCCATGCTTGTTTACATGGCTCATCAGTACAATGACCTTCTTAGCTTTTTGTGCAAGCTCCATGGCTCCGCCGATCCCCGGCACCCGTTTTCCCGGCACAATCCAGTTCGCCAGATCCCCCTGTTCGCTGACTTCCAGACCTCCTAAAATAGTAATATCCAGATTTCCTGATCGAATAATGCCAAAGGCGGTCGCGCTGTCAAAATAAGAAGCACCCGGTACGATACTTACTGGAAAACCAGCTGCATTGCAGAGCATTGGGTTTTCCTCTCCCTCTTCAGGAGACTCTCCCATGCCAAGTACTCCGTTCTCCGCTTGGAACATGACCTGCATATCAGCCGGGATATGATTGGAAACGAGGGAAGGTATACCAATTCCCAGATTGACGATCATCCCGGGTTCTATTTCCTTGGCCGCCCGCCTGGCCATTCGATTGCGAAGATCTACTCCCATGCCCATGTCCAGTTCACCCCTTTACTTTGAATAATCAAATCAACGAAAATCCCGGGTGTTACCACGCATTCAGGATCTAATTCACCTGCAGGGACGATCTCTTCGACCTCCGCAATCGTGTAGTCCCCTGCCATAGCAACAAGAGGGCTCGTATTTCTGGCACTTGTATCGTACACAAGGTTGCCAAAAGTGTCTGCTTTTTTTGCATAGACAATGGAAACTTCAGCTCTGAGTGGTGTTTCTAGAAGGCACGTTTTTCCATCAACCATTACCTTTTGTTTCCCCTCTTCCACCATACTTCCAAGTCCTACATCCACTAAAATCCCTTTCAAACCTACACCGCCCGCTCGGATTCGCTCAGCTAGTGTGCCCTGCGGAGAGAATTCCACCTCTAACTTTCCATCCGTCATTAATTGACCCGCCACAGGATTGGAGCCGATGTGTGAGGCAATGAGCTTTGTCGCAAGCCCCCGGCTAACAATACGGCCGATGCCGATATCAGGAAAAGCAGCATCATTTCCTATCAGTGTAAGATCCTTGATTCCCTTTTCTAAAATGGCTTCAATTAACGTTGGCGGGTTTCCGATACCTCCAAAACCACCGAACATCAGCGTGCTGCTATCATGAATATGGAACAAAGCTTCATCTCTAGTTCCTAATTTATTCACGGATTTTTGCGTACCTTTTTGCATCTTCACTCCTCCTATCCAGTCGAATCCATGTATCCCTTCAGCATCAAATCTCGTTGAACTTCTTGAATAGACTCTTGAAGCAGCTTTACTAAAGTGTCCATTTCCTGCTTATTGATCGTTAATGGAGGAGAGACAATAATAGCATCTCCGTCGCCTCCTTCAATTCCTGCTGAAGAGGGGTAAATCAACAGTCCTTTATCCCTGGCTTTTTCAACCACGAGCCGGGTCAGGTTCAAATGTTTAGGGAATGGCGTCTTTGTAAACAAATGAGAAACAAATTCAATTCCTATCAGTAACCCTTTCCCGCGTACATCTCCAACGATCGGCGTCGTAAGTGCCATATTTCTCAACTGATTTACTAAATACTCACCGTTTTCAGCGGAACGAGAGACCAGCTGGTGTTTTTCGATAAAGGTGATAACAGCTAGAGCTGCAGCCGAAGACTGGGGGTTGGCACTGTAGGTATGACCTCCGATAATCGCTTTTGACCCTTTACGTATTGGTCCCAATACCCGCCCGTGGATAAGAGCGGCGGCGATTGGTGTATAGCCTGCACTCATTCCTTTTCCAAGTGTAAGAATATCCGGCTTAACTCCGTAATGCTCCATTGCGAACATTTTTCCGGTCCGGCCAATTCCTGTCATGACTTCATCAGCAATAAATAACACCTGATGATGGTCACAAATTTCTTTAATCCGTTTGTAGTACTCAACAGAAGGAACAATGACTCCTCCAGCTGCCCCTATAATGGGTTCCGCTATGAACGCTGCGACCTGTTCAGCACCAGTCTGGCGAATGGCTGCGTCCAGTTCATCCGCACATTTTATTTCATAATCGCTGCAAGACTCCTGAGTGGGCCGCCGGTAGCAGTAGGGGGGCGAAATACCTGGATAATCTTCTAACATTGGTGTAAACCGTTTCCTTCGTTCCGTATGGCCTGACATGGAAAGTGCCCCCATGGTGATCCCGTGGTAACTGGTCCAGCGTGAAATGATTTTATGCTTCTGGTGCATCCCTTGCTCCTGCCAATACTGCACAGCAATTTTCAAGGCCGTTTCATTTGCTTCCGATCCACTATTTACAAAAAAAGAATAATAGGGATCGTCCGCACCAAAAGCAAGATCATTTAATTTTTCCGCCAGCTTCTCAGCTGGTTGGGAAGTGAACTGAGAACGGTAAACAAAGGAAATATTCCTTGCCTGTTCAGTCACCGCCTCCACAATCTCAGGCACGGCATGACCGATACTTGCGGTAACCGCTCCAGAGGAACCATCTAAATATTTGTTACCATGCTCGTCATATATGAAGACCCCCTCCCCATATGCAGCTACTGGATAAACGTCTTCAAACGCCGGCTTAATCAACCATGAATCGTTCATTTTTCTGCCTCCCTCCCAATACCACAACTTACTCCATTCACATTGTTGTAAAAGATTACTATTACATATAGTTTATGTTAATTTACTGTTCATTTATATTCGTCTTTATCATGTAATTCACACCTTTTTTATTGTACGCTTTGTATAATAAATAAAAGGATTATCTATTTTTAGAAAGGCTCAGTTAAAGTTTATTGTTGATTTTTCATAAAAGGCTTGTTACGCAACAGGGCCGGTTTGTTGAAGACTCAGATTCAAGATAAATTGAGTCCGTTACGATATGAGAAGGGGCTGGTGGGGAAATAACTCGCTTTCCTATGGGGGAACGGGGAGCTTCCTCGCTCGTTTCACTCCCTGCGGGATCTCACCTAGTCCCTTCTCCCATGGGAGTCTCCCCATTTCCCCACCAGCCCACGGACACTTTTACAGGAGAGATTGCACTCCTTCTTATCGGTCCTAAATGCTTTTATGACAAGCTATTTCACATTGTTATAGCATGAAATAGCTTCATTATCACAAGCTTTTTTCTCATCAATCCGTCGATGTCTTAAATGGTTTCGATCATCTGATTCGGCAAGGTCCTGAGGGGGGATGATGTAGACTCCTGTGGGATAAAAATGACAGGGGAGACCCCGGAAGGCGAAGTCTGAGGAGGCTCCGCGCATTCCCACGGAAAGCGAAATCATCCCCCGAAGGACTTTCCTCTCCACCTAAATATCTCGAAACTGAGTCTTACTGAAACTGGAGCTTTACCTTAAAATCAACATTGAGGGTTAACAAAGCCTTTAGAAAAGATGAATGAATGGATCTTTATACAGAGTGGTGAAAGAAGGGGGATATAAACGTGAGCATTACGGTTTACGAAGCTTTACGGCTTCCGGGTCTCTCGTCAGCGAGGCTCATCGCAGGACAAGGCGGCACCCATAACTTGATTAAATGGGTGACAACCGTTGAGGTCATTGAAGACATCAGCCGGCTTCAGGAAGGGGAATTTTTAGTTACCACTGGATATGGATTGGATGAGCATAGTGAGCATTTTCAAAAGCTATTGGCCATGAAGAAACTATCTGGCGCAGCCATCTACACCGGTTTTTATCTAAAGGATATTCCTCAGGCGTTTAAGGATATAGCGAACCATAATGATCTGCCTTTAATCGAACTTCCTACCGATCTCAACTTTTCCAGTATTACAAAAAGTATTTTAGAACAGATTGTTAATAAACAAATGGAGTTAATCTCGTCGTCTCTGGATTTTCATAAACAATTAACCCAGCTCGTGGTAAAAAACGAAGGAAAGCCCAGCATTTCTGATCGACTTTCTCTTTTAACCGGCACCTCTATATTTATCATTGATGAGTCAGGTGAACTTTCCTATTCTGTGCAGAAGCATGAATCGATCAGAATTGATGAAACAGAACTCATAGTGCATCATGATGCTTTACCTTACAAAGACCTATCAGAAAAGTGCCAGTTAAAAAGGCAGCCCTTAGAGCTGGAGCTGCATAGATTTAAGATTCTCTTCTACCCTATTTCGGCTAATGAAAAAAACTACGGGTGCCTGATTGCTATTAAAGAACTTGATGAATGGAGCGAGCTTCATATAAGTACGCTGGAGCATGCCGCTGCCGTGTTTGCCATTGAATACTTGAAAGAAGAGGCCGTTTTACAAACCCAGCACCGGCTCCGGGGAGAGTTTCTCGAGCAGCTGATCAACAAGAATTTTCAAACTTCCTCGATGGCGTTGGAACGGGGAAAGAAACTAGGATTTGATCTCTCCCTGAGTCAGGCCATCCTTTACGTAAAACTGGAAAACATTAAAGACAGCAGTCACTTTAAGAAAAGCATGGATCTTCTTAACGATCTTGCTCGCACGGAATTGGAGAAGCAGGACCGCCAGTTTGTAATTAGAGAACGGCTCGAAGGGTTAATGATTCTTTTTGAAGTGAAAGAGGGAAGAAATAAAAACTGGAAACAGGATAGCCTTAAGACAGCCGGGATCTTACATCGTTTATGGAAACAAAAGCTGCCGCGAACTCATGTCACGGTCGGGGTTGGCAGAACATATGCAGAGGTCAGCCTGCTGAATCAGAGTGCTGTAGAAGCTGAATATGCAGCCGACCTTCATACCCTCCTATTTATGGAGAAAGAAATCATCCATTATGACGACCTGGCTTCCTTTCACTTACTGCTTCAAATGAAAGAAGCCGGACTCAGTCTCAAACAGTTCTACGAGGAGCAAATAGGCAACTTATTAATTAAGAGTAAACAGGGCATTGATCTTATTCACACACTCGAAGCTTTCTTTAAACATAACAACCATATTCAGGCGACTGCATCAGAGCTGTTCATCCACCGTCACACCTTGAAATATCGTTTAAACCTTATTGAGGAGCGAAGCGGCTATCATCTGGATTCAGCCGATGACCGGTTAAAGCTTCAGCTGGCGATGGCAGCCTATAAATTGGAGCAATATTATCAGCAATAATGAAAATATAATCAGCCGCTTGAATAAAGGCTGGGTTCCCATAAAACGGAACCCAGCCCTCTCCTGAAGATATTGTTTATACACTATTGCTCAATCTGATCCACAGCAATAGCGGGAACAGTAATCTCTCCACCCATGGTCGATTCATAGGTTAAGAGACCAAGCGAAATTCCCATTATTGTAATCTTGTCATCTTCTAATATGCGTGAATTAATAATACCGGAATCATAAGAAACAAAGATGACTTGATCATAATCATCATCAACGGCAATCCTTAATTGTGTTTCTTCTCCTTCTGCTTCAATCACTTGAATAACTTTACCTGAAAGCTTAACCTTTTCTCCTTCATAATCATCAGGTGTGCGGGCTAATTGTTCAAACGTGTTACCTGTCTCGTACCCTTTCTTAGCTTCTTCCTCCGCCTCTTTCCTTGCTTTCTCTTCTTCAGCTTCCTGCTTTGCTTTTTCTTCGGCGGCTTTCTTTTCAGCTGCTGCTTCTTCAGCTTCCTGCTTTTTCTTCTCTTCAGCTAACTTCCGTTCTTTCTCTTTTTCACTTAGTTTAAACCATGGCTCTGCTTCTGCTAATTTAGCTTCAAGTTCTGCGATAGTTTGATCTTTTTGATTGACCTCTTCTTCTAGTGAGACGACTTTATTATTAAGACTTTCACTTTCGGCAGTATTTCCAGAAGCCATCCCAATCATAATAAAAATTACAATAGCACTGCCGCTAATCCACAACCAGACTTTTTTCTTTTTCTTTTTTGTTTCCAAAATTCATCCCCCTAAGACTAAAGACTTAATGATTCTATAGTATTATCGGCTAACATCCGAGGAATTCCACATTTAAATACTTATCTTCAATAAAACGCTCAGTTAAATCTGAGGGGTAAAATAGGTTTAAAATAATGGGGGCCACAACGATAAAGGGATCAGGTTGTTCGGTAATATTAAAAATCTATCATAGTCTATAATAGAGAAAACAAAAAAGGCTGCCTCCAAAGAGACAGCCTTTCCACATAAAATTAACTTTTCACTTTCTCATGAGACTCTACCAGCTCAGTAATTAATTCCATCACATCGTCTTTCAAGTCCTCACGTTCCAATGCAATTTCAATGGTGGTTTTGATAAAGCCGAGCTTCTCACCCACATCGTAGCGGGCCCCTTCAAAGTCATAAGCAAACACGCGTTGAATCGTATTCAGGCGCTGGATGGCATCCGTTAACTGAACTTCGTCGCCGGCCCCTTTCTCTTGCTTATCCAGATACATCATAATCTCCGGTGTAAGAACGTAGCGCCCCATGATCGCAAGGTTAGATGGCGCCTGCCCTTTAGGAGGTTTCTCTACGAAATTTTTCACGCCGTACAAACGGCCATTTTTATTTTCAGGGTCTATAATCCCATAACGATGCGTCTGATCCTCTTCTACTTGCTGAACTCCAATAACAGAAGAGCGCGTCTCTTCATATTGATCCATCAACTGCTTCAGTCCCGGTTCTTCCGAGCGGATGATGTCATCACCTAGAAGAACGGCGAACGGTTCATCTCCAATGAACTTACGGGCACACCACACAGCATGTCCCAGACCTTTAGGCTCTTTTTGACGAATGTAGTGAATATCTACATTCGAGGTTTCGTTCACCTTGTCGAGCATTTCAAATTTCTCTTTGCTCATTAAGTTGTCTTCCAATTCGAAGTTTTTATCGAAATGGTCTTCAATCGCACGCTTCCCTTTACCTGTCACGATAATAATATCCTCAATGCCGGATTTAATTGCTTCTTCCACTATGTATTGAATAGTTGGTTTATCTACAATTGGCAGCATTTCTTTCGGCATGGCTTTTGTCGCAGGGAGAAACCTTGTCCCCAACCCTGCTGCCGGAATAATCGCTTTTTTTATTTTCCCCATTCATTTATTCCACCTTTAATATGAATTTTGTCTAACTTTAGTATAATTTAAAAGGCAGATTATAACAAACTGAATTTTTTATGGTAAAAAAGACTTAAAATACAATCGTTTTATTTTCATGCACAATGACCCGGTCTTCAATATCCCACTTAACCGCCCGGGTTAGCACACTTCGCTCAATTAAACGCCCTTTTTTCTTTAAATCTCGCACGCCGTTCCGGTGATCGACCCGGATCACATCCTGTTCTATTATCGGCCCTTCATCCAGATCATCTGTGACATAATGAGAAGTGGCGCCTATCAGCTTAACGCCGCGCTCGTAAGCACGCTTGTGCGGGCTTGCTCCGATAAACGCCGGCAGGAACGAGTGGTGAATGTTGATAATCTTGGATGGATGCGCCGCCACGAAATCCGGCGTTAAAATCTGCATATAACGAGCAAGAACAATCACGTCCACCTCATACTCTTCTAAGAGCTTCAGCTGCTCAGCTTCGACTTCTTTTCGAATATCTTTATTTGCTGGAATATAGTAAAACGGAATCCCAAATGACTCCACAATTTCCCTTCCAGTTTCATGGTTACTAATCACAAGAGCAATGTCAGTCATCAAGTCGCCGCTCTCCCATTGGTAAAGAAGCTCCCTTAGACAGTGAACTTCTTTAGAAGCAAAAATCGCTGTTTTCTTTAAGTTGGATAAAAAAGTGAGCTTCCACTTCATTGAAAATTGCTCGCCAATATCGTTGAAAGCTTCTCTGATTTCCTCTTCCTTTTCTTTCATACCAGGGGATTCAAATACGATCCGCAGGAAAAACGTACCCTCGCTTGGATCCGTTGTATATTGACTGGATTCCACAATATTTGCTCCCTGTTCGAACAAAAATGTAGAAATGGCTGAAACGATGCCTGGCTGGTCGCTGCAGCTGACCAACAGCCGTGCTTTATTTTGATTATTAGTTAAGTATTGCTGGATTTGTTCGTTGTTGTATGAAGACATAGACTACCTCACCTTTTATTCATTGTTTCCTTCATTATAGAGGAGGGTGATTCGATTGAAAAGGTAAGCATTATTTTTTCAACCAGAACCTTTTTAACACATTTCCATCTTCTTCTATGTAGTCTTCATCAGGATTTCCACCGTTATTGAGAATGGTGTTAAAAGAGGCTGTATTCCATTCATCACATACAACAAGGGCCTCGTTTATTCCTAAGCCGTTCGCTTTCTCAAGAGATAGCTCCAGAAGCTTACTTGCGTATCCCTTTCTTCTTTCTGAAGGCCGGATACCGTACCCGATATGGCCGCCACTATTCCGAAGCAGCTCAGTTAGATCGTGACGAATATTAACGACTCCAAGTATTTTCTTTTCAGTGTTAATCAGCCAGTAGGTAGAAGTTGGCACCCGCCCTTCCGGCAGTTTCACTCCATTCTCTTGATTGATTAAATATTGAACCATTTCTCCGAAGGGCACTGGATTCTTTTTAATGACCCAGGGCACCATTTTTTCACCACTCTCCAGCCATTCGTTATAGAAAGATAGGTACTCCTTTTCTAACTCAACAGTAGGTTTGACTAAATACAATTCCTCATTCATCTAATCCTTAACCCCTTTCCTTTTTTTGATGGTTTCAGAAAAGCTCCCATTACTTGAATACTTGAATTCGAGACATTTGTGAGAATTAGGTCCTCCGGGGGACGATTTCGCTTTCCGGCCCTGCACGACGCAGGGTCGTTCGACGTTGCCACACGAGGTGGCGTTCTTAGTCGAACCTCTTAAGTGCTGAGGCTTCCTCGGGCTTAACAGCCCTGCGGGATCTTACCGATCATGTTCATCCCGCAGGAGTCTACATCGTCCACCTCCGGATCTTGCGATATATGGAGCTCGAAAACTCATTCGAAACGCGCCGTTTATGATGGAGATAAACTTCAAGTAGTAATCGTGTACGTGTGTATAACTTCTGCTATAGAAGCATTTGAGGCAGATCAAGCCCCCCTCTATCGCCTATAGAAGGGTCCGTTCATGCTTCAATCATAGGGTGGCGAAGGAAACAAGGACACTCCCGCGGGAGAAGGAGCTAGGCGAGACCCCACAGGGAGTGACAGCGACCGAGGCTCATGGTAAAAGGAAGATCGACTAAAGTCGCCACGTCCTGTGGCAATGTCGATCGACCCTATGTCGTGTAGGGGCGCAGGAAAGCGAGTTGTTTCCGTAGCCAGCCCCTCTCTATATGGGCAACGGAAACAAGATATCTCGAAACGGAGGCTTCAACTATCCGGCCCTATAACTTAATAAGCTTGTGAATGATTAATATCCCTTCTTCTCTACAGGAAGGCAGCTACTAAGATCGTTAAAATGATCAGTGGCAAAAAGACAAAAACCCCTATCAGCACTTTAAGGTTTTCTGGCTTGCTTGAAAACAATAAGCCGCGAAACCCGTATACCATAAGAATCAGGAGACTGATCGATATAATCGTTATGGCAAGATACACAAACCCACTCCTCTTAGAAGAAGTCGACCATCGTTGAACACGGAGTACCATGCCTCCGTTTATACGCAAAGCAAGAGCTAGTCGACCCGCTTCGCTCCGTGATATTTCGGTGCCCAGTATTCGTTTGACTTCAAGTTCGTCACTTCCACACCTTCGGCTAAGGTTACATGAACGATTTGATGATTGCCGATATAGAAAGCCGGATTCAGGTAATCGTCCTTGAAAAATACAACGTCGCCAGGCTGAAGATCATCTTTTTCTACAGGTTCACCAACCTCCCATTGTTCTTCTGCATGACGAGGAAACGACATGCCTTCCTGTTCCATAACATATTCGACGAACCCTGCTGTATCAAAGCCGGCGGGTGTGGTTCCATCTTTTTGATAGGGCACTTCTCCAATATATTTAGTGGCTTCTGAAACAATAGGATCTTCCCTGGGAATCGTCAGATCTTCAAATCGTTTTACTCCAGTGAATTTTTCCTGCCAGTATTCCCCGCTTAGATAAGAGATCGTGACTTCCTGGGTACGTGAGGCATGAAGAAATCGACCTCCTCCAATGTAAATACCATTATGAGAAATTCCGTCCCGGTATGTGTCGCTGAAAAAGATGACATCACCAGGTTGGATGTTCTCTACATCTACCTTTTCCCCCACCTGCCACTGCTGGTCAGTAGATCGGGGGAGGTAAATCCCTTTCGCTTCCTCAAATACATACTGAATGAGTCCGGAACAATCAAATGCTTCTGGCGTTTCCCCACCAAAAAGATAGGGGACTCCAAGATACTGAAGGGCTGTTTGTACAACATCTTCCTCTCTTGCAATCTCCGGAGCATCTGTTATTCTTCTAGCCAGTTCGAAATTTTCACTCCAGTAGCTGTCGCCCTCAAAAGACGTCACTTCCACTCCAGACGAAACGGTAGGGTGAATAATCTGGTCTTTTCCCATATAGATCGCCGCATGGGAAAGCCCTTCATCGTCTTTACTGAAAAAGAGCACATCACCCTCCTGCAAAGAATCGCGCTCTACCTGCTCCCCCATATTCTTCTGCTGCTCAAGCGTTCGCGGAAGTTCAAATTCCAGGACTTGCTGGAATATATATTGAATAAATCCAGAGCTATCGAACCCTTGCTTTGGAGAAGCACCTCCCTGCTCATAATCGACGCCTATATAAATTTCCGCTTCTTCTACAAGCGGATGCTTTTCACGATTATCTTCGGAAAACTGCCACACAATCAAACTGATAACCATGAGAATGATGGCTGTTATCCATTTACCACGATGCTTGCGCAATTATTGGCCTCCTTTTAAATGTAAGGCTAGTGTGTTGATGAAAATTTTACCAAAGATTGCTAGGAAAGTTTACTAATCTGTCCGGCCAATGCTCTCGGTAGTTCTTAGAAGATCTATAATGGGGAAAAGATAAAGAGTCTCTACCTGTCATTTCGGATAAATGAGACAGGAGATTAAATCCGTTTGTTCGTTTTGCATCAAGGAATAACCCCCGATAGAACTAAGCTTCCTTCATTTCTGAATGATTACGCTTACCTATACCAAAAAAAGACCGTCTCCACCGAGACAGTCTTTTCTCCTCTTTATTTATAGAGCTTTGACCAGCCCGCCATCAATCACAAGCGATTGACCGGTCAAATACGTATTTGCACCCGATGCCAGAAAAACCACCGCTTTCGCAAATTCTTCCGGCTCTCCGTAACGACCGAGCGGAATGTTCTGCTCAGCTTTCTCTCTAACTTCTTCCTCAGAAATCCCCGCTTGCTCCGCCCGCTTTTTATCTAAGGAAGCAACACGGTCAGTCGCAATCCGGCCAGGCCCGACCGTATTAATTAAAATATTATCAGGGGCGAGTTCCTGAGATAGACTTTTCGACAGTCCAACGATTCCAGCCCGGAAAGTGTTCGACAAAATCAAATTATCCAGCGTCTGCTTAATTGATGAAGAAGCGATGTTCAGTATTCTTCCACTCTTCTGCTCTCGCATAGACGGCAGCACTTCGCGAATCGTTCTGGTAAAACTGAGTAAATTGAGCTCAAACGCCTGCTGCCAATCTTCATCAGAGAAGTGATCAAACGTTCCAGCCGGGGGACCGCCTGCATTGTTAATGAGCACATCTACGGTTCCGTTCAGCTCCACGGCTTTTTGAACAAGCTGTTCGATATGCGATTTATTAGTTACGTCACAAACTTGATATTCTACATTCGGATTGCTGCTAACTTCTTTAATTTCAGCTTTTGCCTTTTCCAGTTCTGCCTCGCTGCGGCTTGATATAAGTACCTTTGCGCCTTCTTTCGCAAATTCAGTGCTGATCGCTTTTCCTAATCCCTTGCTAGAAGCAAATACGATAACAGATTTATCTTTTAAGTGGAGATCCATCTATTTCATCCTTTCTCGTTATCTTTTAAGTCTTTCACTGAATTTCGCAGAGTCGTAAATCCATCAATGTGACATTCGATTACGTCCCCATCTCTAATCACTACAGCTCCCGGTGTCCCGGTTGAGATAATATCACCTGATAGCAAGGTCATCACCTTGGAATGAAAAGATACGAGATAATCAGGGTCAAACGTCATATTATTAACTTTATTTGTACGGTGGGACCGGCCGTTAATGACCGTCGTTACATTCAGCTTCCTTACGTCTTCGATTTCTTCAGGAGTAATAAGCTCAGGACCGAAGCTAAAAAAAGTATCGAAGCTCTTTGCTCGGGTCAAATATCTGGGATTTCGTTTTAAAATATCCTCAGCAGTCATATCAATTACGGTGGTATACCCTGCGATCACTTGATCTGCTTCTTCCTCTGGAACATCTTTGCAGGTTTGCCCAATTACGATACCTAATTCCGCTTCTCCGGTCGTTCGCTCGGATTGAGAGGGAATACATATGAGATCTTCATGGCCGATAATGGTCGTGTCCGGCTTCATAAAACTGGCAGGTTCTTTTTGCGGTGCCTGCTCTTCAAGATCTGACGCATGGTCCACATAGTTCAGTCCGATTCCCCAAATTTTTCTTGGACGGCGATAGAGGGGACCTACGCTATACTTCTCCGCTATGTCTAACGATTCTTTCTCCTGTTTTGAAAGCTTATTCCACCAGTTTTTAAATCGTTCAAAGCTCTCGGATTGCAGAAGCTCATATAGATCTGTTGGCCACGCCTTATCCATCTGCTCATTAATAGCCTGAACAGTTACCACGTTCCTTTCTTCATCGAGAACGGCTGCTGTTTCTATTCCCTCTTGTTCAATTGTTAAAAAGCGCATATCCTTTCTCCTTTCATTAAAGGGCCGATCGTTCCTGCTGGATTTCGTTTGTTTTTCTAAAATTCACCGCAAGTACAAGAGCAAATACGACCAGACCAATCACATCAGTTATAAATCCTGGGTAAATCAGGAGCATGGCCCCGACCCCAGACAGCGCACGCATCCACCCAGGCACACTTTTCTTCAAATACCCTTCGGCCATAATCGATAACAAGAACACACCGATCAGGGATGTTACAGCAATCACTAAGATGTTCATAATGTTTGCATCGACCATAAGCATCTCGTGGGAGAACACAAACATGAATGGTACGATAAACCCAGCAATCGCAAGCTTCATAGCCTGGAAACCAGTTTTGTTTGGGTTCCCTCCGGCAACACCTGCTCCGGCAAAGGCCGCCAGGGCAACGGGCGGTGTGATGTTCGCAAAAATACCAAAGTAAAAGACAAACATGTGTGCTACAAAGGTTGCCGTTTCCGTGGAACCGGCGATTTCACGGTACAGAGGAAGCTGCAGCAGAATAGGTGCTGCCATCGTACTCGTAATAATATAGGTTGGGATACTAGGCAGTCCCATTCCTAAAATGATCGATGTGATCATAGTAAGCACAAGTGTGATGAGCAATTGAATCAGCGGGCTGTTCACGGCGCTTCCGATATTGACAATACTGTTGGCAATTTCCAGGGCCACACCGGTTAAGGATGCGATTCCTACCACAATTCCTACAGCCCCGCAGGCAATGGCTACTGGAACAGTCGTACGTGCCCCGTCTTCAAGAGCTTGCAGACAATCCTTAACACCTACTTCTTCCCCCTCAATTTTAAGTCGTTTTCTCCATACATTAATGAGAAGCGGTACGACTAGAATAATGAGCAGTTCCCACCAGTCACTTCTAACATTCGGAAGCGAGCTGCCGGTAAGAATTGCAGACAACTGCGGCTGAAAAATCAGGAAGAGAGCAATTGCCGTGATAATTGGGAGCATGCGCTTAGATCCTGCAATTACAACGGTCGCAATAATGGACCAGAAAGCCGCATAAAAAGGTGTTTTACCTGAGAAAAGTAAATAAAGCAGTGTAAGCATGGGAATGATTAAATGCCCGCGTTCAACAATTACACCTTTTAACGAAGGCAGTTCACTTTTTGGCAATCCTTTTAAACCGCGTTTGGCGGCACGAAAGTGAACCTGCAGAAGAATTCCGATATAAAACAGAAGCGCGGGAATAATTCCAGCGAGAATAATTTTTGTGTAAGCTACATTTAAGTTCTCAGCCATGATGAAGGCAGCGGCTCCCATAATCGGTGGTAAAATCTGACCTCCGACACTCGCTGCTGATTCGACAGCTCCGGCAAAGTTCTTATTGTAGCCGATTTTTTTCATCAAAGGGATGGTAAAGGTTCCTGTTGTAACTACGTTCGCAATCGCTGATCCATTGATGGAACCTAAGAAGCCGCTGGCAATTACGGCTACTTTGGCCGGGCCGCCTTTCGTATGACCCGCGACGGCTAAGGCAAGGTCATTAAATAATTTGCCCATGCCAGATCGGCCCAGGAAAGCACCAAATAAAATAAATAAAATGATATAACTAGCTGATACCCCAATGGCAGTACCGAGTACGCCCTCTGTAATAAACACAAGCTGAGAGATAATCTGTTTCCCCACTCCAGTGATCGTGTTCATATTGAGAACCGGATAAACCGATAGTTTCACGTAAAATCCGTATATAAGAAATCCAAGCCCTAATAAAGAGAGTCCCCAGCCTGTTACTCTCCGGGTAATATCAAATAGGAGCACGATAACCAGAATACCGACATAAAAGTCCATGTCATTAATTTGGCCACCGGACTGGATGATCCTTTCGGCAGTAACAAACATATATACCGCTACAAACAGCGAAAGAGCGGCCGTTATGTAGTCGTAAAATGGAATTCCTTTGCCCCCTTTTTTCCTTACAAAAGGATAGAGTAAAAATCCAAGGGTCATTAATGTGTATAAGTGGATACTCCGCTGCTTAATATCTACAAGCGATCCGGCGTAAGAGGTATATAAATGAAACAAGGATAAAGCAATCGCAAGGACGGATATCGTCAAGGCCACCGGTTTGGCCAAGTTTTCCCGGGTGGTACTTTCGCGGTCATAATCTTCTGCCTGTTTTGCTTTTTTCTTCACTTTTCCCTCACCTCAGCTTTACTGAAATATAAGTTTTGATGCCCTTCCAAATGGAAGAACGGTCGACCTTGATTCGATAGGAATGATTCTTCTTAAGGTCCAGGCGGTGATGCTCATATATCACACGGTGGTTCGTCTCCCTTCCTGTCCGTAAGGCTAGTTCTTTCCCAATCGTTTGAGTGATGCCTGTCATATAGACCCATCCATCTTTGAGGAAGGTGTCTTCACCCGCATCATTCGGCACTCCCGCTCCAAAGGTCTTAAAACGGGTGGCTGTCAGTTCAATCATCTCATCTTCAAGTGCAAACATTTCTTCCCAGTCTTCTTTTTCCACCGAATGTGTCCATCGAACGGAGAATTCTGCATCTTCCCTATACCAGAAGACATGTTCAGCTTCCCCTTCTGCCTCAATCACAAAGAGTGGAATCTGGACAACTTCGAGAAAGACGACAACAAAAAGAGTGACAGCCGCGATCGTAATGAATTTCCATTTCATCGTATAAAAAAGGGCACCGAATAGATGCCCTATGTCCCTTACTCTAAAATGCCCTGTTCTTCATAGAACTTCTTAGCTCCCGGGTGAAGAGGGGCCACTAAATCCTTCGCAATTTCATCACGGTCAAGCTGTTTCAACGCACCTACTGAAACGCCTTCTGTACCCAAATATTCGTAGTAACGCTTCGTCAGGTCATATACCACATCTTCACTTAAATCTGGAGAAACAATAATCATATTCTGAATCCCTACAGTTTCCACAGGGTTGTCTAAGTTATATTTGGCTTCGTTTCCAGCTTCAATTTTATTTGCTTTGTAGAAAGGATATTTATCCATCAGCTTCTTAGCTGTTTCTCCTTTAATTTCTACAAAATTAATATCTGTTTGCTGCTGAAGATCTGTAATATTGCTGTTCGGTACACCTGAGGTAAAGAAAGCCGCATCCAGGTTTCCATTTTTCATTTCCTGTACACTATCTGCGTAACCCGTGTGAGTTACCTTCGATAAATCATCATAAGTCAGTCCAACCGCTTCCAAAACTTTCTTCGCGCTTTGCTCTACACCAGAACCGACTTTTCCAACGCCAACTTTTTTACCTTTCAAATCTTCTATGGATTGAATGCCGCTGTCTTTTAGGGCAACGACCTGCACCACGTTCTGGTACATGCCGGCCATGGCCTGAACATCAACTGGATTCCCATCGAATTGTCCATTGCCTTCAATAGCTTCATATCCGACATCACTCATAATAATCGCCATCTGGTTTAATTGATCCTGGATGTTTTGGATATTGGCTACAGACGCTCCGGTCGATTCGACCGTTACATTATCAATGCTGTCGCTTTCTTCAAAAACTGGCTTTAAGGCTCCGCCAATCGGGTAGTATGTTCCTGAAGTCCCCCCTGTTCCAAGGACGATAGATTTTGAATCCGATCCGCCTGATCCAGAAGTTTCTTCCGAGCCCCCGTCTCCTCCACAGGCAGCTAATACCATCACCGAAGCAAGTGCCAGCAAAAATACTAATTTTTTAAACATTTTTTATCCTCCGTTTCTGAATTTCAATTTCTAAATTTAATGGTAACGCTTTCATATTATTTTTAGAATATTATGAACATATTGGACATTTTGGTCTTTTTGGTCACGTAGTGCACAAAAATAAAGGAGCAATTAAAAAATATTGTTGATTTTCATATAAAACTTATTAAATTATAGGGCCGGTTAGTTGAAGACTCAGTTTCGAGATAAATTGGGTCCGCTATTCTATGTGGAAGAGGGCTGGTGGGGAAATAACTCGCTTTCCTATGGGGGAACGGTGAGCTTCCTCTCTCGTTTCACTCCCTGCGGGATCTCACCTAGTCCCTTCTTCCATGGGAGTCTCGCCATTTCCCCACCAGCCCTGCTACAGGAGCAAAACGGACCCTTCTACACGAGAGAATGAACTCCTTCTCAATTAAGCATAAATGCTTGTATAACAGGACTTTTCATCGTTATAGAATGATCATAATCCCATGATTTCTTTCATAAAGCTGACGATGTCTTAAGTGATTTCAAGCTCCATATATCGCAAGGTCCGGAGGGGGACGATGTAGACTCCTGTGGGATGAACATGATCGGTAAGATCCCGGAAGGCGAAGCCTGAGGAAGCTTACCACATAAGAGGTTCAACTAAGAACGCCACCTCGTGTGGCAATGTCGAACGACCCTGCGTCGTGCAGGGCCGGAAAGCGAAATCGTCCCCCGCAGGACCTAATTTCCACAAAAGTCTCGAAATCGAGTCTTCTAGTAACGGGAGCTTTACTGTAAGATCAACATGGGAATCTAACAAAGAGAAAATCGAGTAGGAGGAGGTGACTAACCTCCGTCCTCTCACACCACCGTACGTACGGTTCCGTATACGGCGGTTTCATAAAATTCAACGTGCATTCAATGATTTCAAACCCATACGTTGCCAATAATGGTCATTGAGTGTGCGATGGAGAATTGGGCTACTGGCTATACGCCAGTAGCCTTTTCTTGTATTTCCCCATTCGAAGGCTTTCGCCTTTGTCACTCCCAATGCTATTAAATTATTCACTTTTGTCTTAGGCAATTTCCATTCTTTCCATCGAATCATCCGGAGCCTTCTCCTCAACCATTC
>NZ_FOOG01000070.1 GCF_900113125.1 Halobacillus alkaliphilus
TGAATTTGTCGTTCCAATTCGCGTTCGGAACGAACGCCATAGATATAACCAATGAACATCATTTTGAATAAAACAAGAGGATCCAAAGAGGGACGGCCATTGTCTTCTGAATAGTAAGGACGGACTTTTTCAGGAATGAAAGAAAAATCTATGTATTGGTCAATTTTACGGAGGAGATGATCTTCTGGGACAAGCTCTTCAATGGCAACCATTTCGAATTCATTTTGACGTTCAGTTTTAGATTGAAACATCAAATCACCTTTCATTGATAAGTTATAGCTATTATAACAAATTAACGCGGTGATCTATTAAAAAAAGGAAAACAAATAAAAGCTGCCGAGACTTTCTCGACAGCCTGACACCTTACGAAAAGGTGTGTTTTTTTACTAATATTACCTTGAAATAGCAGCATTATCGTTTTCCGCGCTAAGAAAGAAGTGACCTCTACTTCTCAGCAAAAACTACTTATTTCATAAACAATGAATGTTGTAAAATCAATGAATTGCTAGATCCATTAATGAGCCTAACTTTGAAACTAGCCATTTTCCCTCCTTACCTGCGCGTAAAACCCAATTGCTGCTACAAATGAAATAGTATGTACGGCAAGTAAGATACCATTCCCACCTCCATTAAAAACCGTACTATTAATAAGAGTGGATAACTGCATGACAAGGATAATCAGCAATAAATATGTAGAAATTTTCATATCATCAATTCCTTTGTAAGTTTTATATTTTCACAAGTTTAACACAACTTTTCCTTAATTTTCCTAAAATTATTAATTTTACAGAATTTTTGGTCATTTGATTTACATACTCAATTCTGTCAGGCTTAGATAGACTACGTAAGATCTTGAAAAGAAAGCAAGGTGATCCCATGATTGAAATTAGAACTTCTACACTTACGGATGAAGAATTAAACAGAGGTGTCTTCGCGAAGGAGGATATCCCGAAAAATACACTCATTCACCAGGCTCCTGTTATCCCTTATCCAAACCAGGAACATGTTCATATAGAAAAAACCCGACTGGCTGATTATGCGTTTGAGTACGGCGAAAACCATACAGCATTCGTATTGGGTTATGGCATGATGTTTAATCATTCCTATGAGCCGAATGCGAACTATGTTATTAATTTTGATAACGATACGTTTGACTTTTATGCTTACCGGGATATTAAAGCTGATGAAGAGATTCATATTAATTACAATGGTTCAGTAGATATTCAAGACACGTTATGGTTCGATCAGGAATAATAATAAAGAGGCACCCGGTAATTCGGGTGCCTCTTTTCTTATGAGGTGTGCCTTAACACCTCATAATTAAATTAAGAAGGAAATCCAAGTATAGTTTTGGTTTCCAAGTATTCTTCAATACCATAGTCGCCCCATTCTCTTCCTATACCAGATTGCTTATATCCTCCAAATGGAGCAGAAAAATCAGCTTCAGTGTCGTTCACTTTGATCCGCCCAGCTCGAATTCCAGTTGCTGCTTTTCGTAGATTTTCTGGGTCATTGCCTATTACGTAACCGGCTAAACCATAGATCGTTTCATTAGCAATTTCAATAGCTTCATCTAGCGTATCATATGTGATGATAGTGGTTACTGGCCCAAAGATTTCTTCTTGTGCAATTACCATAGAATTTTGAACATCTGTAAATACGGTAGGTTTAGCATAATAGCCTTGTTCAAGCCCCTCCGGCTTACCGGTTCCTCCCGTTAATAGAGATGCGCCTTCGTCTACTCCTTTTTCTATATAGGACTGCACGGTATCCCACTGTTTCTTGGAAATCAACGGACCTATCAGGTTATCCTCTCTTGGATCTCCTACAGGAAATTCAGGCAGAACTTTCAGCACAGCTTCCTCAAAAGACTTCTTCATTTTACTAGGAACGAGCACTCTTGTAGCAGCTGAGCATACCTGACCTGTGTTGGTTGCAATATGATTAACGGCTGCTCTTGCTGCGACTTCTACATCAGCATCTTCCAACACAACAAGTGGAGACTTACCTCCCAGTTCGAGCGCAAAATTCTTAATAGTTTCAGAAGCATTTTCCATAATTTTCTTTCCTACAGCTCCTGATCCAGTAAAGGAAACAAAGTCAATATCAGGGTGGGAGCTGATCCCATTTCCTATGACTTCCCCTGTTCCATTAACTAAGTTAAAGACACCTTTTGGAACTCCTGCTGCTTCAAAAATTTCTGTTAAAATAATGGCAGCAAATGGAGTCATTTCTGCTGGTTTTAAGATAACAGGGCTGCCTGCCGCAAATGCACTGGCGATTTTGGTCGAAGTTTGATTGGTAGGGAAATTCCAAGGCGTAATTAAACCACTTACACCTATGGTTTCTTTAACTACTGTATGACCACCACGGTCTTCCATGAAAGAAAAATCCTTCAATGATTCTGCAGCTTGTGAGAAATGATTATAGCCCATTGTGTAATGAACTTTTTCAGAAATCTTTTGAGGAGATCCTAGTTCATCCGTTATGGTTTCAACAATATCATCTTTGCGTTTCTCATATTCTTCAGCAATTCGTTCCAGCATTTCTACTCGTTCCTGTTTAGAAGTTTGAGAAAATGAAGGAAGTGCTTGTTTTGCTGCAGCTACCGCTTTATCTAAATCTTCTTTTGTACCCATACTAATTGTTCCAATTACTTCTTCCGTAGCCGGATTTATTACATCATAGGTTTCAGAGCCTGTCGATTCAACCCATTCACCGTCGATAAAATGTTTTAATTGATTGCGCATATCTCATATCTCCTTTTTCCATCTTTCAATTTATGATCAATAAAATAAACTTATTTCTTTCGTATAGCGTAATATATCCTTTATTTATCTAATTGAAACATCTTAGAGATTGGTAAATTGGAATAGAAGCTGCAAAAAATGAAGTTAATCCAAAGGGTTTTCATGTGCGTACATTCTTTAATTCTGTTGGTCCTTTAGAACTTTTCTTAGTATTTTACCGGAACTGGTTTGAGGAAGCGAGTTACGAAATTCCACGTACATAGGGATCTTGTAAGCAGCCATGTTTTCTTTAGCCCAGACTTTTAAATTACTTTCGTTTATTTTTTTCTCTGGCTTTGGTATAACAAAAGCTTTCACAACTTCCCCTTTATGTTCATCAGGCACGCCGATCACAGCAACCTGTCCTACGGCCGGATGTTCTTTCAGTAAAGCTTCGACATCCTCAGGAAATATGCTAAAACCTGACGATTTGATCATTTCTTTTATACGCCCTTGAAAATACAAATATCTCTCGTTATCCAAATAGCCAATATCCCCTGTATGCAGCCACCCATCGGAAAGACTTTCGGATGTAGCCTCCGGCCTTCCCCAATAACCTTTAAATACTCCCGGACTTTGAATAACAATCTCACCGGATTTACCAGCACTCTGTACCTCACCAGTAACTGGATCGCAAATCTCGATCAAAGTCCCCCTGATTGGGACACCGACCGAACCGAATTTGATACTATCCTGTGGCATATAGGTATCAACCGTGTGGGTTTCACTTAACCCATATGATGCTTCAAATAACTTGCAGTTAGGTGCGACCCCCTTCCATTTCTCTGCCAAGTTTTCTGTAACCGGCATGCCAAAACTTGTACAAAGATTCAGCTTTAAGTCCTCCAATAGATTCTCTTCGGCAATTGACAAAATAGCATCATTCATCGGCGCAATACTATACCATACGGTAACGCGGTGCTCACGAAGGGCTTTTAAAATCGACATGGGATCGAAACGAGCGAAGAGTACACATGGCGCGCCAGTGTATACAGGTATATTGACCCCCATTACCATCCCTGCAATATGGCAGAGCGGCATGACAGCAAGCCATGTTTCTTTTTCATCCACTTGATTAGCCTGTACAGCAGCTGCTGTTTTGTACAGCGCATTTTCATAAGTTAACATTGCTGCCTTTGGCCGACCTGTTGTGCCAGATGTAAAGGCAAGCAGAGATGTGTCTTCAAGCTTCACATCTTCCGGATAGATACATGGTAGAGATTCCTGTATAACCTTCTTCCACATTGTTTCATTAGGATTAAGTTCAAGAGCCGGACTAGTAAGATCCTTTGGGATCGTCCAGCTGGGATTATCAGGTATCCAATCTTTATAACAAATTACAATAATTCGCTTTAAATGTTCATTTACTTTACGTACTTCCGTAAGGAGTTCCCCTCCCGCAAAGAGGCCGGACATATCAACTTCTTTAATTAGGTAGTCAAGCTCATTAGCTTTATACATAGGGTTTAGTGGACAGACCACTGCTCCAATATACTGGATGGCGTAATGACCAATCATGTATTGTGGGCTATTTTGCATAAATAATCCTATTCGATCTCCTTTCTCAAAACCTGCTTGCCGTAAGAAACCTGCCACTCTTTGAACCTGATCGAATAAGTCTCCTCAAGTTATACTGCTTCCATAGTAGAAGTACGCAGGATCTTCAGGCCGTTCTTCAGCATGCTGCTGAAGATAATGAAATAAAGGTTTTTTCCCTCTCCTGTACAGCTCTGTGTCTGGAGATGATTTTAATTGCTCTTCCATAACATCTATTCCTCCTCAATGAGACATAGGCCAGTCAGCCAGTCGCCTTTTACTTTTTACCTCGCCTGAAGATCCTGACGATTCTAGAAAACGTATTAAAAAAGAGCGCGTCTGGTTTGGTTCAATAATATCTTCTAATAAGAATTTCCCTGCAGCTTTATAGGGGGAACTATCAAAGTTCCATTGCTCGAGGTACTTAGACCTTTCTTTCTCAGGTCGCTCAGCCTTTCTTATATGTTTTCCATACACGACATTAATTCCCACCTCCGGCCCCGTGAAATTTATTTCAGCTGACGGCCAAGCTGCTACAACATCTGCCCCCATTCCTGGTCCACACATATTTCCATACGCAGCTCCTATGCTCTTTCGGACAATGATTGAAAATTTGGGAATGGTTGATTTGGCTAACGCTGTATTCCAATTCATAATTTTTGCAGGCATTTTCATTTTCTCAGCACGACTGCTGATTCTAAATCCAGGTGTATCATGAAGAAAAATGAGTGGAATATGATATGAATCACAGAGGCAGATAAAGTCCACGGCTTTATCGCACTCCTCAGGTCCTGAAGCCCCTGCCATGTGCAGAGGCTGACTCGCAACCACTCCTATAACACGACCTTTTAATCGAGTCAGTCCAGTAATCAAAGCTTTACCATAAAAGGATCGAAAATTCATGAATGAATCTTTATCAAATAAACGAAGAATGAGTAATTTCATATCGTAAGCCCGCCTTAAATTCGAAGGAACAATTTCCTCCAAATTGCAGTGCTCCATATAAGAATCTTCGATGGATGGCTTTTGGGGAGGAGTTTCAACAGCGTTTGAAGGCATATAACTGAAAAATCTTCTTAATGCTGCAATTGCTTCTTTTTCATCTTCAGCAATATGATCAATCTGCCCAGTATAAACGGCATGCATATCCGGACCCCCGAGCTCCTCAGCGGACATCTCTTCTCCACTTGCGATCTCCAGCATACGCGGACCAGCAACAGCCATACTCGTCCCTCTTACTTGTGTAACAAAATCTGACGTAACAGCCATCCATGTCGGACCGCCGTAACTTTCTCCTAGAATAGCTGTCATAATTGGACTTTCACGGCCATGGTCTAACAGACTGGAAGGAAACAGCTTATCGCTGATTCCATCAGAGCCCATTCCATCAGGCATTCTTAAGCCTCCGCCTTCACATAAATTAAAAAGTGGAAGTTTCCTTTTTTTTGCATAAGAGTGAAAGAATTCACTTTTTCTAAGGTGAACTTCCCCTTCGGTGCCAGACAGCACCGATATGTCCATCGCCTGTACAACTGCCTCTCTCCCATCGACGCGGATAATCCCTCCAACCAGACCATCAGCCGGGGTGCGTTCCTCCATTCCAGAAACCGAAGAATGAGCCAAAGCCCCTAATTCAAGAAAAGATCCTTGATCGGCAAGCAGTTCAATTCTTTCCCTGGCACTATAAGACCTCTGTTTTTTCCCTCGATGCTCCTGAGCTTTCCTCTTTTTCTCTCTAAGTTTTTCTGTATTCCGTTCCATAGCTTCCTCCTCTTGTAAATACTGACCAGTAGGTATGTATAATTTAAAAAAATGTCAATAACACTCATTTAAGTATAAATACATTTTTTTGAAAATTCAATATTGTTAAATTCTGCTTTTTATCAAGTTATTAGCGATTAGATGTCCACTCACAATAAAAGCAAAGTAGTTTCACTAATTCGCTTGATTAAAAAAAGCGCAGAACCGAATCTGCGCTTTTTTTAAAACTATGAGCTTTGAGCAACATCCTGTTTACTTTCATTCGTCGTTGTTTCATTGTGGTCTTCCTTGTCCCGCCTCGGATTTTTTATAAAGAAGGAAAGGACAAGACCTATAATTGCCGAAACCCCTGCTACAATGAATGAAACATTAACCCCATGAACAAGTCCCTCTACTCCTTCTCCGGGACGCGCCGTGGTCGTCATTACTGTCACTAAAAGCGCGGTTCCTACTGCACCTGAAACCTGACGCATTGTATTATTCATTGCCGTACCATGAGCGATTAAACGGGATGGAAGCTGATTTAAACCAGCTGTTGTTACCGGCATCATCACCATTGCTACACCTAACATGCGGATCGCGTTAATCACTGTTAAATAGGTTAGAGTAGTTTGCGGTGATAAATCAGCAAACATAAATGTCGTTACGGTGAGAATAAACAGTCCAATGATAGCAAGCCATCTTGCACCAAATTTATCGAAAAGTCTACCTGTAATTGGATTCATAAATCCCATAATTAAAGCTCCAGGCAGAAGCACCATTCCTGATTCGAGCGCACTGTAGCCAAGCATATCCTGCATGAGAATCGGCAGCACGGTAGCGGCTCCAATCATGGCAATAAACACCACCATCCCGAGTGCTGTCGTGAGCGTAAATATATTGAACTTAAATACCCTGAATTCAAGAATCGGCTGTTCCAACTTGAATTGACGAAGGATAAAAATCGTCAATGCAACGGCACCAACCACCATGGAGATAAGCACCTGCTGACTTCCCCATCCATTTGTGCCCGCCACACTGAATCCATATAACAGTCCTCCAAAACCTAAGGAGGAAAGAATAATGGAGGACACATCCAGTTTTGGGTGTGACTGCTTGGTTACATTTTTTAATATAAAATAAGCCAGAATAAAATCAATAATTACAATTGGCAATATAACAAAGAATAAACTTCTCCACGGGAACTGTTCGACGAGCCAGCCGGATAGTGTAGGCCCGATGGCTGGCGCGAATGAGATCACCAGTCCGAACATCCCCATCGCTGATCCACGTTTTTCAACTGGGAATATGAGAAACAAAATGGTTTGCATGAGCGGGATAATAATTCCGGCCCCAGAAGCCTGGATAATTCGTCCTACCATTAATATAGAGAAATTGGGGGCTGCTGCACACACAAACGTTCCAACTGCAAATAAACCCATCGCTGTAAGGAATAACTTTCTGGTAGTAAAACGTTCTATAAGAAAAGCAGTGATTGGGATCATGACCCCATTCACCAGCATAAAAATGGATGTCAGCCACTGAGCTGTACTAGCTTCAAGATTCAAATCCCTCATTATATGAGGCAAAGCCGTTCCCAGTAACGTCTGATTTAATATTGCAGCAAAAGCCCCAGATAGAAGTACGATAATCAATGGAACTTTATTTATATTTTCCGGTCCTGTTTCTTGTTGATTAGACATATTATATCCTTCTTTCCATTCAATAAATAACGATTATTTAACAAGTCCTTTTTTTAATAAACTGAGTTCAGAAATATATTTATCCAGGGCTTCCGTCTCTGAGAATTCATTGGATACACAATGAACTAAATTATGAAACGTTACCGCAATGAGAATCTGCATGAGATGATAAAATTCTTTTTCATTAGAAACATGAAGAGCTTCCATATCTACGAGTTGGTAAATATCGTGAAAACGGTGTTCAATATTCTGCTTCGTTAGATTTTTAGTAAACGCATGTTCAATTTTGTAATTCATATTCATTAAGACATTTCTGATAAAATTACTATTTCCGTTTTCTCTTGAGAATTGAAAAACCGTTTTATAAACCTCTGTCATCGCTTGAAAAAGATCTCCGTTGAACGCCTTTAAATTTTCAATAAAGTTCTTATGACGTTCTTCGGCATGCTCATTTAATAAATAGAAAAAAGCATCTTCTTTATCCCTAAAATATTGATAAAAACTACCTCTTGGAATCTCAGCTCTCTTTAGAATATTGGCGATAGAAGCCTCATATAACGACACACGTGAGAACTCTTCTCGGGCGGCTTCAACCAGCTTATTTTTTTTATCATCGTTCAAATTAAAAAAGGTTTGTTTAGGCATTTATCTAACTCCTCACTCAATAAAATGACACCATGTCACATTCAGCACAAGAGCTACTATAAGTGACATAATGTCATATGTCAAGAAAGGGACTGTAAGGACT
Organism: Halobacillus alkaliphilus; assembly: GCF_900113125.1. Classification (GTDB taxonomy): domain Bacteria; phylum Bacillota; class Bacilli; order Bacillales; family Halobacillaceae; genus Halobacillus; species Halobacillus alkaliphilus. The sequence goes on from NZ_FOOG01000070.1 coordinate 8,517, forward strand.
CACATTCATGTAGTTTTCATCAAAATTACGAGTAAAAATTGGTGAATGTGCAGATATTAAACATGCTTCAAAGTAAATGAGAAAAGGAGGTTACGACATGAAAAAGAAATTAATGTTATTAGCGATGTCTATCGTTATGTCTACTGGACTTCTAACTGCTTGTGCAATGGACGACGATAATCAAATGAATAACCAGCCTGAGGACGTAAACTACGACCCAATGCGTTATGGAGACAATGAAAACCGTATGAATTACGATCGTATGGATGACCGTATTGATAACGGGCGTATGGACGAGAATCGTATGAACGAAAATCGCGGACCAGACATGGGAGCAGACCCCCGTGATGTAAGGGATCCTGCTGAAAGGGACACTCCTTTTAATATGGATGAGGAAGAGCCAGACGTAGATGAAGAACCTTCTGAAGAAAGACGCGACCAATAAGCCTGATTGGTTGTACAATATGTTTACGAATACAAAAATTTCTCCTTGGATATGAGAAAAGTTCCCACACATAAGTCAAGCCTGTCCTACTCATAATAGGAAAGGCTTGAAAAGGCCGAGTGTTTAAGAGGAGAGTTGAATTTAATGAGAAGAAACGTACAATGGTGGCCGCTGCTAGGTTCAATTGGTATTGGCTTTGCAGCATACAGCATGATGAATGGTAGAGGATCAAGAAATAAAGAAGGTCTTTCAGATTTAATGAACATGGATAATGAGAACTAAACAATATTCTCTTTCGATAAAAAACAGTCAGCATGATGCTGACTGTTTTTTGAAATTATTCTTCCTTTAATGATAAAAGTGGATCATACATACGTATAGGATTTGTGAACTTTATTCCAAAATCATCCTGACTAACCACTTCCGGATCCAATATAGCATCACCTTCAGGTTTTATTCCATTTTCAACCCAGTCTGTTAAATCAGCAAAACCTTCTGTTTCTTCTTCTGGAGTAAACTCGCAGTGACCTACAGCTCGAACAGCCCTGCTGACAAGTAGATCTGAATCTCCATTCGCAGCTACTTTCTCAGCATATAACTGTTCCATAGAGAAAGGTACAAATAGATCACCTAAAGTATGAAGTGTAAGTACGGGTTGATGAAGTTCCCCTGATATTCGGGGTATTTTTGACAGCCCATTTTTATTTCGAGCTTGAGGATCAGCAGTAATCTCAGGTATCTTCTCAGCTAGGTCCATCTCTTCCACCGATAATTCTGAATTGGAATCAAGTTGATAAACAGAATCTGTATTATCGCTGATATTGCCTGGTGTTCCATAGGAGAAGTCCGAACGGTATAGGGTGAACAGAAAATTATTCCAGCTCGAAAAAGCAAGATCGAACAAGGGCCGCTCCCCGCCTGATAAATACATCGTAAGGTCTTGAAGCATTTCCCCTTCTGCAGTCAGTAAACCTGTATTCAGTCCCATAGTTTGTTTTATTTTAGGAACCACATGGGTTTGGTAGTTATCTGGGGCTGGGAATTGGGGTTCGATTCCTGCAAGAACTTGGGAAGCAAGGTTAAAGTCTGCAAAGAAATCAAATAATTCGTTGTCTCCCATCACGCCGCACATAGGCATAGCTCCATCATACACATCGCGGTATTGCTCAATAAGAACACCTGTAATGTGTCCCCCCATAGAATGTCCCACAACGTAAGTGCGCTTCGGATTCGCGATTTTTCCGTTGAAGAACTTCCCAAGAGCATGGGTGTCCACGACTCCTTGTTTCACATCATAACCATTCGTGCTATAGCTGGATGCCCCCCCCACGCATACCCTTTTTCCAGAAGGTATTTCCTTAAATTTTCTGGATTATCTACAGTTAACTCTTTAACCTCTGCATTCCGATACCCATGAGCATAAAGAACCAGCTCCCCATTCCATTTTTTAGGGACTTCAATTCTATAACCTGCCCCCTTATGTACACCCCAATACCTATCTGTTTCTATCCCACTAGGTGCATTAAATGGCAGTTTTTCTACATCTACAACGTAGCTCGTATTTTCAGCTGCCTCTGAACTCTCTCCGTAAAACCCAAATATCACCAAGAAACAAACCGCCACGCAAGTAATAATACGTAAACCCATACTCCGCTTCCTCCCTTATTTGGTTAGCAATGAAATTAATGTCAGAATTTTCTAACATAAATTTATATTACCTCAAACACTATATATTTTCCATTCTAATTGTTTCTGTTATATTTACTTGCTGGTTCTATAGTGAATCTGCTCATTGTAGAAGGCTCAGTTTCGTAACTATCAAGGTATAATCCTATCTAAGAAAACGGATCGCGTTCCGCCAGCGTGTATATTAATTTCTGGATAGTGACAATCCAAGTAAATAAGCCTCTTATGAAAAATCAGCGTTTACCCGAGCTCTTTATAAAAAATGTATAAGAATGGCTTTGTTATAGTTTATTGTTGATTTATCACAAGAGGCTTATTACGCAATAGGGCCGGATAGTTGAAGACTCAGTTTCGAGATAAATTGGGTCCGCTACTCTAAGTGGAAGAGGGCTGGTGGGGAAATAACTCGCTTTCCTATGGCCCTACACGACGTAGGGTCGATCGACGTTGCCACAGGACGTGGCGATCTTAGTCGATCCTCCTTTTACCATCAGCTTCCTCGCTCGTTTCACTCCCTGCGGGATCTCACCTAGTCCCTTCTCCCGCTCTTATACGTTCATAAGTTATAAGCGTAAATCAGGACATAAACAACGATGAGTGCTATCCAGCTCCAGCACCTAGCGGCTAGTGAGACTTCCCTCACTTCTGTACGATAAGTCAACATCGAATC
>NZ_FOOG01000055.1 GCF_900113125.1 Halobacillus alkaliphilus
CTATCCGTCGTGGGCGTTGGAAATTTGAAAGGAGCTGTCCTTAGTACGAGAGGACCGGGATGGACACACCGCTGGTGTACCAGTTGTTCCGCCAGGAGCATCGCTGGGTAGCTACGTGTGGTCGGGATAAGTGCTGAAAGCATCTAAGCATGAAGCCCCCCTTGAGATGAGATTTCCCCTTACGCCAAGTAAGTAAGATCCCTCAGAGACGATGAGGTTGATAGGTCCGAGGTGGAAGCGTGGTGACACGTGGAGCTGACGGATACTAATGGATCGATGACTTATCTATCCTTTAATAAAGAAGTCGGAAGAGACGTTCGCTCGTCCGATGGTTGAATGTTCCTTATCCGGTTTTGAGGGTTCACCTCAAACTGTATATGATGTGGTGGTGAAGGCGAAGAGGTCACACCTGTTCCCATGCCGAACACAGAAGTTAAGCTCTTCAGCGCCGATGGTAGTCGGGTCGATCCCCGTGAGAGTAGGACGCCGCCACATCAATAGAAAAAGTCTTGGATATTTTCAAGGCTTTTTTTTATGGTGAAATATGGTGAGTGGTTTATTCCATACACATATTAATTATTCCCTTTCTTTTCCTTCTGTACTAAACCTAATAGACAAATAGATTATAAAAGGAGCCAACTCTAATAGGGGAAGGGATTGCTCTTCTACAGCATCATAGTTATAATGATATAGGAATGTATGTTCGGAGGGATTTCTATTAATTTAACAAGATGGAGCTATGCCGGAAGAAAAATGGTACGGGGATATTTTGATAAATTCCCTAATACCACTATCTACTTTAGAAGAATTCGAAGATACTATATTGTCTATTCACTGGATTGGATTAAGGAAGACCCGGTAGTGGAGAGAGAAGATAGAGAAGAGATGCAGATTCTCTTAAATAGAGAGCTCGGAAGAGAAAAAGAATATAAGAAAAGAAAGTCGAGAAGCTCTTAAGAGCTTCTCGATTATTTTATACAGACCAGTTTCGTTGTCCATACGAACGGTTTGAATGGATCTCAAAACCTGCCCACTTAGTGATATGAGCTAAGGGTGGTGAAGTAGTATCACCTCCATAATCGTCCCTTTTTATCCCATAGCTTCCCATGCAGCATGCATCCCTGCTACTCGACCGGTCACCATAGCTGATGTAATATTATAGCCCCCGGTATACCCGTGGATATCTAAGATTTCCCCACAAAAGTAAAGACCATTCATGAGTTTAGACTGCATTGTATTCGGTATTATTTCCTTAATCGATACTCCTCCTCCCGTAACGAATGCTTTTTCAATAGGAAGAGTATCATGTGTTTGAACTTGAAAATGTTTGATAAGGGATACGAATTTCTGTAACTTTTGATTAGAAAGATTAGCTGCTTTTTCATCTGCTTCAATATTCGTGTAATCTAATAAGTAATCCAATAATCGTTCGGGAACTATCCCTTTTACAAGGTTTCTAAATGTTTTCTTAGGATGATTCTTCAAAGCCTGCTGCAGTTCTTCATAAAAGGAATGTTCTTTTTTATCCGGCATACAGTCTATTTCAATAGTAACCGGTTTGTGACCTTTCATAAATTCTTTAACCACATATTGAGAACAGCGCAGGATAGCAGGCCCCGAGAGTCCGAAGTGAGTAAAAAGCATATCCATGCGGTGGGTCACAATCTGCTTTCCTTTTTGGTTAAGCACGGATACATCTACATCTCTTAAAGATAACCCCTGAAGACTTTTATCTTTTATAAATTCTTCGTTTGATAGTAAAGGAACCTCAGTAGGAAAAAGCTCCGTAATTACATGTCCTGCTTCCTTCGCCCAGGCGTAACCGTCTCCAGTACTACCCGTGTAAGGCACCGCTTTCCCTCCAACTGCAATAATAACAGCTTTCGTCATAACTGTTTCTTTGGATTGAAGTGTAATTTCGTGACTTTCGCTGCCATAGCGAATACTTTCTACTGGTGTTTTTTTTCGAACCTCAACATTCAGGTTCTCCAGTCGGTCCAATAGAGCCTGTACCACATCTTTTGCTTTATTACTTACAGGAAACATGCGTCCATGATCCTCTTCTTTTAAAGCAACACCCAGTCCTTCAAAAAAATCTATGATGTCATAGTTATTAAATACAGAAAAGGGGCTATACAAAAACTTGCCATTTCCCGGGATATGTTTAATCACTTCTTCTTCTGGAAGACGATTAGTAACATTACAGCGACCTCCGCCAGAGATTGCAAGCTTAGTACCTAATTTATTTCCTTTATCAATTAGAAGTGTTTTTACGCCTTGCTCAGCAGCAGCAATGGCTGCCATTAAACCAGAGGGCCCTCCCCCGATTACGGTTACTTGGTAAGTCATGAGGTTCTTCCTTTCTTTTTGGCCAATCGTTCATTGTTTCACCTTTATCTATGATAAAATAGATGAGGTCGATTCTACAATAAAATTGAAGGTGAATAGTAAAATATGTCGAAAATCTTAAAAGGCACGATGTTATTAACGGCCGGGACTTTTTTATCAAAATTCCTGGGTATGATTTATACGGTACCATTTGAAAATATGGTAGGCACGGAAGGAACAGATTTATTTTCTTACGCTTATGTTCCTTATAGCATTCTTTTAAGCTTGTCCAGTATGGGGATTCCAGTAGCCGTGTCCAAATTTGTTTCTAAATATAACGCCCTTGAAGACTATGAAACCGGCAGAAGGATGCTGAAGGCCGGTCAGACACTCATGGCCATCAGCGGGGTATTAGCGTTCTTAATCCTATTCTTTTCTGCGGAGCAAGTAGCTTCCTGGACAGTAGGTGCTGATTCACCCATTTTAGGTGACGCGACCATGGTTATCCAGATGGTAAGTTTCGCTCTGATAGTGATCCCGCCCATGAGTATTACAAGGGGATTTTTCCAAGGGTATGAATCGATGGCACCTACAGCTGTTTCACAAGTTGTGGAGCAAATTGTAAGAATTGTATTCTTGCTTGTTTCCGTTTTTATTATTGTGCAAGTCCTGCAAGGGCCTATTCCAATGGCAGTAGGGTTTGCAACTTTCGCTGCGTTTATTGGAGGTATTGCTTCTTGTATTGTCCTGTATATTTACTGGCGAAAACGAAAACCATATTTAGACCGTCAGTTAGATGCACAGGAATACACGTATGGTTTATCCAATAAAGAAATGTTTCAAGAACTGTTTACCTATGCAGGTCCATTTATTTTAGTAGGGATTGCTACACCGCTTTATCAGCTGATTGACCAGTTTACGCTTGAAAGAGCGATTACAGCAGCTGGATTGGAATATAAAAATTCATTTTCAATCATTAACTTTTTAAGCCACAAGCTGGTAATGATTCCTGTAACGTTTGGGATTGGTTTATCCCTCGCCCTGCTGCCTGCTATAACTCAATCCTTTACGAATAAGAATATGAGGCAATTGAACAACCAGGTGAATCAAGCCCTGCAGATCATTGCTATTCTTATTATACCTGCCGCTGTCGGATTGTCTGTAGTGGCTTTGGAAGCTTACGGCACGTTTTATGGAGTTGATGAAAACCTCGAAGATTTTCTATTTAAAGGGAGCCTGTTAAGATGGTACGCTCCAGTTGGTTTATTTCTTGCTCTTTATACAGTGACGTCATCCGTTCTTCAGGGAATTAACCGTCAGAACTTTGCGGTTATCAGCCTCGGAACTGGTATATTCCTTAAATTAGTGCTCAATACATGGTTTATTACTATAATGGGGCCAAAGGGAGCGATCCTGGCTACCGGAATCGGAGTAGCAGCTGCCGTAACTTTAAACTTCTGGCGGATATTTACAGCGATCGAGTTTTCGTACAGACAATTATACAAGCGTACACTACTGGTACTTATTTTAACAACAATAATGGCCATTTCCGTCTTCCTTGTAAAAGGACTGGCAGGACTCTTTCTTAACCCGACAGAGAGTAGATTGGACGCTTTACTGGTGTTAATAGTAAGTATAGGCTCAGGTGGTATAATTTATTTGTGGTTAACGTACAAGTCAACGTTATTAGAACGAGTACTTGGTGGAAGAGTTAGAGTATTAGATAAATTCTTAAAGCGCAGGTGAAGGAGATTTTAAAATGAGGATCGATAAATTGTTAGCTAACATGGGCTATGGAACACGCAAAGAGGTAAAGTCTCTGCTTAAAGGTGGGAACGTTCGAGTAAATGGACAACCGGAGAAGAGTCCTAAAACCCACATTAATACAGAAACAGACGAAATTACTGTGATGGGAGAAGAAGTGGAGTACAGAGAGTTTATTTACATTATGATGAATAAGCCAGGGGACCTAATCTCCGCTACAGAAGATGCAAACGAGACTACCGTCATTGATATTCTTCAGCCTGAAGATACCGTGTTTAGTCCTTTTCCAGTAGGCCGGCTGGATAAGGATACGGAAGGGCTTTTGCTGATCACTAATGATGGACAGTTAAATCATAGGCTGACTTCTCCCAAAAAAGATGTTGGGAAAACATATTTTGCGATTATTGAAGGAAAAGTAACAGAGAATGACGCAGAAGACTTTTCCAAGGGGGTTACGCTTGATGATGGATACAAAACCAAACCCGCTGAGCTCAATATCCTTGTATCTGATGATCGATCTGAGATTGAATTGACCATTACGGAAGGAAAATTCCATCAAGTAAAACGCATGTTTGAAGCGGTAGGTAAAAAAGTGGTCTATCTAAAGCGCATCAAAATGGGCACACTCCAACTTGACCCGGAATTAGAACTGGGGGAATATCGAGAGCTGCGCGAAGAGGAACTCGACTATTTATTCTCCATTACTAATCTTGAATAATCATTAAAAAACCACCCGATCCTAAGGAACGGGTGGTCTTGTACATATTTATCCAGTTTTAACTTTCTTTTTAGTAGCGGTCCACTTCCCACGGTTAGGACTTGATACAAGTCCGTTATATTCCAAAACGCTTAAGTCCCTCTGCATGGTTCGATCTGTAATTCCGAATTCGTCAGCGAGCTCGTTCGTTGTCACAATTCCCTGATCTCTTATAAAAAGATAAACAGCCTTAATTCGATTGAGCATGCGGGAAGATGGATGATTCAAAAAACCACTCCTTATTCGTTATCATTGGAATTTGTGGTGCCAGTGAAGATGGTTTCATTCTACTATAATGAAAAAGGGTGTTGCTACAAAAACACATTTATTTTACAGATAATTCACTAAATTTACAACTTCTTAAAAAAAGGAGGCGACGTATTGATAATCCTAAGGAAGTTATTTCTAAGAATTGTAAAAATAAACAATACCGTTCTTTTTCTATCAAGTGCATTGCTTGTTCTATTTTCTTCCGTTTTCATTGTGCTAGTAGAGAATGAAACTTTCCCTACTATTTTTGATGGATTCTGGTGGGTGATGACGACCGTAACGACCGTTGGATATGGGGATTATTTTCCTGTAACAGTAGGTGGGCGATTGATCGCCATAGGATTATATGTAATAGGGATCGGGCTTATTGGTGTGGTGATTAGTAAAATTATTGACGCTTTAGCTTTATTTAGAAAAAATCGTTTGGAGGGTGATATCATGTATAAGGATTCCGGTCATTTCATCATTATAGGCTGGTCTCAAAAAGCCCATTTTGCCATAAAAGAGATTATAGATACGAATCCTAAAGCTGAAGTGATTATCATTGATCAGCTGAAGGAAGCCCCACTGCTTGAAGAAAATATCCATTATGTAAAAGGGGAAGCTTCTAATACGGACACATTGGAAAAAGCAAATATAAAACATGCAAAGGCGGTCCTGGTATTTGCTAATGATAAATTGAGTAATGAGCAGGTAGCTGATGGACAGACATTATTAATTGCTTCCTCCATTGAGGCAATTGCTAAGGAAGTCCATACCATTGTGGAAATTATGGATGAAAAACATATTAAGAACTTTAAGCATATCCATGTCGATGAATTTATCCTTTCAAACGATACGATCTCCTCTCTTGCCGTCCGCTCAGCTTTCAGGAAAGGGGTTTCTGGAATTTACGGTCAGCTTTTAAAAAGATCTGTAGGAGAAGATTTATACCATATCCCTATGAGAAGCCACTGGAAGTTATACAGAGACGCTTTTCAAGAATTACTGGGTGAAGGGGCGACTCTCATTGCTGACCGACAGGACTTGTCTATTAATCGTAAATTAGACGAATCGATACCAGAAAATGCAGAATTATATGCGATTTGCAATGACGAAGTTTACACAAAGATTATAAAAGGAGGGTCGTCTTGATGGATTTCAAAAAATTGAGTGGTTTGTACGAAGAGGAATTTGTCACAAAGGTATTTCAAATTCTTAAGATTCCAAGTGTATACGAAGATAGTGAAGAGTATCCATATGGAAAGCCAATCCATGATGTGTTGGCAACCATGCTTCATATAGCCCAGAAAGATGGTTTTCTTACTAAGAATATCGATGGACACGCCGCGCATATAGAATTTGGTGAAGGGGAAGAATTACTGGGGATTCTTGGTCATCTGGACGTAGTACCTGCTGGGGATGACTGGACAACACCTCCTTTTGAGCCGACTATAAGAGATGGCCGTTTATTTGCAAGAGGAGCTCAGGATGACAAAGGTCCAGTCATGGCGGCCTATATTGCAATGAAAATACTTAAAGACAAGGGTTTTAAACCTAACAAACGTATCAGACTTATTCTGGGGACAGATGAAGAAAGGGACTGGAAAGGGATGGATTATTATTTTGAAAAGGAGGAAATGCCGGCTTTCGGATTCTCTCCTGACGCCTCCTTTCCAGTTATACATGCGGAAAAAGGATTATTGGATAGCTTTATCACTTTTCCCACTCCTTTTCTCGGTGGGCATGAAATTCCTGCCGTAGAGTTCGTCAGTCTAAGTGGAGGAGACCGCTTGAATATGGTTCCTGATCAAGCCAGAGCGGTGGTACGTTCTAAAGAAGACCTGGAAACTCATGTTAACAAGTACGCGGCAGAGCGTAAAGTGAGTGTCTCCATTGATAAAATTGAAGAAACTTATACGATTACATTTCATGGAGAAGCTGCTCATGCCAGTAAACCGGAAGCGGGCATGAACGCAATCATCGAGTTACTGACCTACTTGCTTACCCTTCCCATTCATTCAGAATGGAAGCATAAGCTTAAAAAAATCACTGAAAGTTTTACTCAGACTGATGGAAGTGGTCTGCTTCTTAAACAGTCAGATGAAGATTCTGGTGCACTTACTAGTAATCTTGGATCTCTCAGCATCCAACCTAATAGTTCGTTAATTCTCGGGTTGAATGTCAGATACCCGGTCACAGCTGAGGGGGACGAAATTATATCCACCCTTCAAGGTTATGCAGAAGAAAATAGTGGAACCCTTGAAGTATACGATCATTTAAAAGCCTTATTCATGACAAAAGACCATCCATTCTTGGAAACTCTTTTGCGGGTTTATAATAAAGCAGTAGGAAAAAATGACACAGCTATATCGATCGGCGGTGCTACATACGCTCGCTCCCTTCATGCCGGTGTAGCATTTGGAGCGATGTTTCCAGACAGTCCAGATACAGCCCATCAAAAGGATGAACATGTCAGGCTCTCTGATATGAGGAAAGCTGTCGAGATCTATGCAGCCTCTATTTACGAACTGACTAAATGATGATCTCTAAGAGGTTATTTCAATGATAAAGTCTTCAGTTGAAAAAACGTATCGTTTTATCCAGCTTTTTTATTTCTTTGCATTTTTCTCCTTCGGTTCCCTTTTTCCGTTATTATCGGTTTTCTTAGAAGAGGAGAAAGGGCTGAACCATACGCAAATAGGTATAGTTATAGCAGCTTTACCGCTTGTTACTATTTTCGTCCAGCCAGTGTGGGGGATGATCAGTGATTATACAAGAAGGCCAAAACGTCTGTTAATGATCGCTTCCATAATGGCGTCTATACTTGGTTTATTTTATCCATTTATGCAGTTATTTTATTTATTACTAATTGGCATCATTTTTATTGCCGTATTTCAATCCGGTATTGTACCGTTATCTGACAGTTTATCCTTGAACTTTGTGCACTCCAACGGGAAGGAATATGGGAATATACGATTATGGGGTGCCATAGGGTTTGCAGTATCCGTATTTATTCTTGGCCGTGTGACCGATTTGACGGGTTCCCTTAATTGGATCTTTTATTTCTTCTCGTTCGGGTTAATTCTAGCCTTAATCGCATTATTTCAATTTCCAAGACGATCTGAAGAAGTATCCGTTTCGTTCCGAGCAGGATTAAAGGTTCTGTTGAAACAAAAGCCGTTCATGCTATTCCTGGTTTCGAACTTTTTTATATTTGGTCCTGTACTGGCAAATAACTATTATTTCGGAACGTTTATATTATCAGTAGGAGGTACACTATCTGGAGTAGGCATCGCTTTCCTGCTAGCAGCAGGTAGTGAGGCTCCTTTTATGAAATATGCCCAGAAGGTTATCGATACTATGGGAGTTTTAAATGTAATATTGTTTAGCGCTCTCGTATCTTGCAGTCGCTGGTTTTTGTACTTTTTTGAGCCTTCAAGTGAACTAGTATACGCTACAACGATCGTGCAGGGAATCTCCGTAGGTCTTTATATACCAGCTGCCTTAATTTTAGTTAGAGAACTGGCTCCTCCAGAGGTCCGTGCTACAGCCGTCGGTTTATATTCCGCTGTGGGCAATGGTCTAGGGAATGCCTTTTTTACCTTTACAGGTGGTGTAATGATTGATATTTGGAGTACAGCAGGAATGTACGGGTTCTTCTCAGGTATGACATTACTCGGGATTTTATTAGTAACCGTGGTTAAGAAATGGACAACAAATTTAGTGAAGGAGCCTATAAGATGAGTGCACACTATTTTTTTGGAATTAAAGCCTCTTCTCATATACAAAAGTACTTGAAAGAGTGGCAGCGGATTCTTTCTAAATCAATGGATTATAAAGTATGGACTGATCCTGAGGACTTACACATTACAATAAAGTTTTTAGGAGGATGTTCCGATGAAATAATGAAAGCTTATCTAAATGAGCTTAAAAAACAGGATTGGCCGGAATCCTTTACCTTAAAGGTGGGCCCAGCAGGCTATTTTGGCCAGCTAGTTAAACCTCGAGTGTTCCTTGCAGAGGTTGAAAACATAACTCCACTACTCATGCTGAAAGATCAAGTGGATCGTACAGGTGAAAAATTTGGATTCAAAAAGGAAAATAGAAAATTTCACCCCCATATCACGTTAGCTAAGAAGAACGCTGAAGGTGACTCTCCATTATCAAAAGAGGCAAATTCCAGCGTTTTTGATGAGGTGTATTCAATGAGAGTTGATCATTTTTATCTTTTTCGTATTCATCCTGACCAGAATCCTAAGTATGAAGCGGTCGAAAAATTTGACTTATAAGTAGGCGGTGAAACAGTGGGTCAATTAATTAAACTAGAAGACTATATCTCCAGATATGAAACGGATATTTTTCAATATCCCAGACAATTTATAGAGTTAAAAAAAGAAAACTGGAGTAAAACGAAGCGAGCGTTTGAACAGGGTAGACTTGAAAAGAAAGATGAAGAAGAAAGCGAACCTGAAAAAAAACCCAAGCGAGGGTGGAGACGCCTTTTATTTCGTTTCAGAGAAGATGAAAAACACGAAAAGGAGATAAACATAGAAAATGAAACTTCACCACCTGAAACAATTCAGGATGTGAAGCAGAAATTTCTGGACCAACTGATTTCCTTTCAACTGAAATGGGCATCCACCACACTGCAGGAAAAATCTTTCTTAGACAGAACCTACCAGGATGATGAAAAACTTAAGTTTTTCCTGCAGAGATTTCCAGATACTTACTTTATTATGTATCATCCCGTAGTGAAGGTACGCAACGCAACCATGGAATCCGAAATCATACTTATTGGTCCTCTTGGAATAGAAATCATTTATTATTTGCATCTGCCCGGAGCTGAAAATATTATGCCTTCTTCCGATCATAGCTGGAATGCTTTATATAAGGAGCGCAACTCCAAAGTCATTAATCCACTACTATCATTAAAACGTACGGAAACGTTTGTCAAAAGTGTCTTGAAAACATACGGAATTGACTTTCCTTTACGGAAGGTTGTATTAGCTCCTGATTTAACTTTTCAATCCTTCCAAGAGCCATACGATACAGATTTTGTTGATAAGCAAAGATACGAAGAGTGGATGTATAACAAGCGAAATATAACATCCCCGCTGAAACATAAACAGCTTAAAACGGCAGAAGCGCTTTTGAAGCATTGTCAGACTACATCCTTCAACCGGCCTGCATGGGATACCGAAGAGGAAAGCTAAGAAAGAAGATTAATGGTTTCTTTAGGAAGAGGCGCAGGCTCACCTATAAAGTACCCCTGCCCGTAATCAACGCCAAGTTCTCGTAACCAGATCCATTCGTTTCTTGTTTCAATTCCTTCTGCCAGAACTTTAATACCTAAGTTTGAAGCACGACTCATGACTTGAAATAGAAAATTTTGACTGGTCAAATCATCATGACAGTTTTGAATATAAGAACGGTCAATTTTTAAGTAGTCAGGCCTTAATAAACTTAACATCTCGAGTGTACTGTATCCTGCCCCTACATCGTCTAACGCAACTTTCATACCAGACGTTTTGTATGTATCTAAGATTGATTTTAGGTGTTCTACATTCGTGATTTTTTCAGTTTCAACCACTTCAAATACTAAATCCACAGGATCAATATTAAACTCTTTCACTATTTGGAACGTATGTTGCAAGCAAAATTCAGGAACATAGATTGTGGAAGGAAGGAAATTAATAAAAATTTTCTGGCCCTTTTGTAGAAAATCTGATTTTGCTTTTACAGCCGCTCGGCGTGCCTTTTGATCAAGCAAGGATTGAAGACCTGATCGCTGAGCATGGGAAAATAATTCAGCTGGATTTATGTTCTCACCTTCTGTGCGGAGCAGAGATTCATATCCATAAATTTCGTCATTTTTCACATCTACGATTGGTTGTAAGTGAGAGGTGAACCTGCCATGCTGAATAATCTCTCCTAACCCAGGTTTATCTAATCTTTCATAAAGGTGCTGAATGGAGATTGGAAAAGACTGGGTTGAATCTAAATTTATAATATGCATCCATTCTTTGGAGGTTGCTGTTGTTGCTGATGAAAGCAATACTCCTAAGGCAGTTTTTAGTTCTTTTTTTGATTTATATCTATAAATAATGGTTTCCTCATCTTCATGACTTACAAAAAGCTGCATCGATTTAAAAGATTTTTTCTTGTTTAGCACGATAGATCCACTCTCTGGAATAAGGAAATTTGTACCGCAAAATTGACAGTCTTTCGACATAAAACCCCTCCTCTTTGATAGTAGTATAATATAATATTACCATGTTTTTTAAAAAAATATTTTTTAAATAGGAGAAATGTCATGTGTTTGTGATCATTATTAATCCCAAAGCAGGTCATGGACAGGCAGAGAGGTTATTCAGGACCATTCAAAATGATCCTTTGTATCAGAATCAGAGAAAGAATTTTCAGGCTCATTTTACTGTTTATCCAGGTCATGCCGAAAAGTTGGCAGGGGAGCTTTGTTATCTGTATCAAGATTTCTTAAGTTACCTTATTGTGATCGGAGGGGATGGCACCCTCCATGAGGTAATAAATGGAGCGCAGCCTTACCCTGATCTTCCTATTGGTTTTATACCGGTTGGTGCTGGTAATGATTTCGCGAAAGGGATTGGACAGGTTAAAGCCGGCGTCCCATTATTTCGCGAGATGGTTCAAGCTCCAAAGTTTCATAGAATCCGTACAGGTACATTCACAGCTAATGACGGGGAAGCAGCCAAACCGCGCTCTTTTTTGAATAGTATTGGATTTGATATGGACGGTCTAATAGTGGAAGAAGTCAATAAATCTGTTTTTCGTAAATGGGCCAAGTATTTTCGAATTACTTCATTTATTTATCCGCTGGCTCTGCTGAGAGTTTTACCTGGATTAAACCCTATATCAATAGAATTAAGAATTGATGGCAAGAAGATCGAATGTAAACAAGCAACTATGGTTACTATTACAAATCACCCTTACTACGGAGGAGGAATGAAAATTGCTCCTAAAGCGAGTATTGAAAAACCAACTTTTCAAATTATCATCGTAGAACCTATCTCTAAATGGAAAATACTGGCCTTTTTTAAAACTGTATTTACAGGACGGCACATTCAACGAAAAGAAGTGCATGAGTGGGAAGGTCGAAATGTTCACATCTCTTCATCTGAACCCTTACCTTTTCAAGTAGATGGTCAGAGTGGGGAGTGTTATGAATGTTATATAGAAAAGACCCCTTCCGCAAGGTCGATTTTTGTAGGATAAAATAGATATTTCTTGAAAGTATGCAGACCAATGAGTTAATCTAATTTAAGGTAACTCTTTTTAGATCATTTTAAAGACTTTGGAACGGTCCTAAAGTACGATATACTAAAAGAAGTATAATCAAAGGCAGATTTGAGGAATTGAAGGTGAATTGGTTGGAACATATACTTGGTAATGATTGGACGGTAACACCAGCAGGAGGATCTACTGGAGAAGCATATTATGCCCAAACCGAAGGGAAGCGTTTATTTCTAAAAAGAAATTCGTCTCCATTTCTTGCTGTGCTTTCTGCCGAGGGAATTGTACCCAAGCTTGTATGGACCAAGCGGTTAGAAAATGGGGATGTAATCACTGCCCAAGAGTGGTTGGAAGGGCGCGAGTTAAATCCGGAAGAAATGAAACATCCTCGAGTAGCCGCCCTGTTAAGCAAAATTCACCACTCGACAGAGCTTCTAGATATGCTGATGCGGTTAGGGAAGACCCCGCTGACTCCTCACGAGGTTTTGAAGGACCTCAAGGAGAATCAGCAGGTTCTCGACGAAGTTGCACCTAAACTCAATATTCATCAGGCAATTCAGTTTCTGGAATACAGAGTGGACGATGTGATACATGACTTCCATGTGGTTTGTCACTGTGATACAAATCATAATAATTGGCTTCTCTCTTCTTATGACCAGCTTTATTTGATCGACTGGGATAATGCGATGGTTGCAGATCCTGCTCTTGATTTAGGCATGATGCTCTTCTCCTATATACCAGAAGAAAATTGGCATCATTGGTTAAAAGAGTATGGAATCGATCCTGATACGCATTTATTTGAGCGGATGATATGGTATTCTATTTCTCAGGCTCTTGCGTTTATTCAGTGGCATCAGATGAGAGGAGAGTACGACGAAGCTTCCATTCGTACAGAGAAGCTTAAGAAAATTATGGATAAACATAAAATCATTTAAAGATCATGATGGGATTCATGGATTGATGAGATAAATAAAAAACGAACCGTTGCTTTTAAAAGCAACGGTTCGTTTTTTATTTATAAATTTATGTTAACCTTCAGTAATCGTAGGTGTATATTTTAGTTTTTTCTCTTTGACTTCAGTGCTCATTTTCTCGTTCATTTTTTCAAAAGGGTATACAAATAGTGCGTATCCAGCGAACATTACAGAGAAAGTAGCCACCACTGTCACATCAATTACTTGGTTCATCAATTTCATAAATTAATTATCACTCCAATATCCGTTATTATCACACAAATATAATGGTATATGAGAAAGCGTTTACAACCCAACCTCCTGTTTCAAGGATTTTTATCAGTTAGGAGAAGAACTTACTCTTTTCAGCTATATATCTTCCTCATGGTTAAACATAAGAGGTATTAGGCACAAATCCGTCTAATTTCACCGTATTTAATAAAAACTTTAAATTGGAAGCTTGTTCATGGTACGATTTTAACGATAAGAGGAGGAATCTAATTATGCGATTAAGGAATAAACCCTGGGCAGATGATTATATGCGGGAGCATGATCATATCGTTGTCCAAGAACCATTTGAAATGTTAGGTAAATGGAGCGAATTATTTAAGAACCCGAAGGCGCCTTTACACCTGGAAATTGGTTCAGGAAAAGGGCAGTTTATAGCTGGTATGGGAAAACAGCACAATGAAATAAATTTTGTAGGAATTGAGCTTGTGAAGAGTGTAATAGTTGGCGCTTTGAAAAAAGTATTAGATGCCGATGTAGATAATGTAAGACTGGTGAACGAGGACGCTCAAGATCTTCGAGAGCTCTTTGGAGAGAATGAAATTGATCATTTATATTTAAACTTCTCTGATCCGTGGCCGAAAAACAGACACGAGAAGCGCCGTCTTACTTATCACACGTTTCTTGACCAATATGAGAAAGTTCTTGTACCTGGCGGTGAAATTACATTGAAAACTGATAATAAGGGATTGTTTGAATATTCATTAGTCAGCTTTTCGCAATATGGAATGATTTTGGAAGACGTGTCAGTCGATTTACACGCCGAAGAGGATCCTTTGAATGTGCCAACAGAATATGAGGAAAAGTTTTCAGCTAAGGGGCAGCCAATTTACAGATGTCGCGCACGCTTTAAATAACCTTACTTAAGCAGGGCTCTAGTCGATATGGTAGACTAGAGCTATATTTATGTTAGGGGGAGATGCTTACATGAAAACAATGCAAATTGGACGAGCCAAATTAACCTGGCTGGATGGTGGAGTTACTCATATGGATGGAGGGGCTATGTTTGGGGTTGTTCCAAAACCTTTATGGAGCAGAAAATATCCCGTCAACGAAAAGAACCAGATTGAGCTCCGGACTGACCCTATCTTGTTAGATATTGATGGAAAAAAAATGATCATTGATTCAGGCATCGGAAATAATAAGCTAACTGAAAAAGAACTTCGAAATTATGGAGTCAAAGAGGAGTCGAAAATTGAACAGTCTTTAAATCTATTGGGACTTAGCCGGCATGATATTGATTATATTCTAATGACCCATTTGCATTTTGATCATGCTTGTGGACTAACCATGTGGGAAGAGAATCATCTTGTACCTGCTTTCCCTGAAGCAAAAATATTTACGAATTCTACGGAATGGGAAGAAATGCGGAACCCTAACATACGATCAAAAAATACATATTGGGAAGAGAACTGGAAACCTGTAGAGGAGCTGGTTCATACCTATCAGGATTCAGTGGAGATTGTTCCTGGTCTTCGTATGATTCATACAAGCGGCCATAGTAATGGCCATTCCATTATAGTATTTGAAGATGGTGATGAAACTTTTATTCACATGGCTGATATAATGCCCACACATGCTCATCAGAATGTACTATGGGTCCTCGCTTATGATGACTACCCAGTTACTTCAGTTCATGAGAAACAAAAGTGGATGGCCTATGGTTATGAAAGAAAAGCATGGTATATATTCTATCACGATGCGAGTTACTGCGCGCTGCAATTTGACCAAGATGGAAAGGTCATAAATGAACTGAAAAGAGAAACCCATTCCTATCCTGGAGAGTAATAAAAAGCCCCGCTTTGTCAATTGACAAAGCGGGGCGGTTATTGGTTCTGTATTAAGCTGAAGTTTCAGCGACATCTACAATAGTGCCTGTTTCAGTATCGATGTAAAATTCGAACTGAGATGTTTCGCCATCCTGATTCTTAGAAATTCCTCCACGATATACATCGTAGTTAATGCCATTTTTATTAAGTTCCTCAGGCTTCATGTAGATCCAAGAGCCACTAATTGGTCCTTGTTTTTTAAAGGCTTCTTTTGCAATCTTGAGAGCTTTCTCAGGAGTTACATTCTGGTTGCTGCTAAACTGTTGTTTTACTGCGTAGCCAGCCACTGCTCCTACACCGGCGGCTATTGCGACTTTTTTCCAATTCATTCACCAATCACCTCACAACTTTATTCTACTATTCACTATACTAGATTTTCCCGATAAAAGGAAATTAAAACATAAGGACCGGATTTGTAGAAACGTTTTCAAAGTTCCGTTAAAATAGAGAAAGACGTACAAAAAGGAGAGGTACATAAATGAATCAGGAAACGAAAGATCTTTTTAAGACGTTAACCGAATTACCGGGAGCACCGGCAAACGAACACTTAGTCCGTCAGTTCATGAAGTCTGAGCTTGAAAAATACTCCGATGAAATCGTTCAGGATCGTCTGGGCGGCGTATTTGGACTTCGAGATGCAAAAAAGGGACCTACCGTGATGGTCGCAGGACATATGGATGAAGTTGGATTTATGGTGACACAAATTACGGATAATGGAATGTTACGCTTTCAGCCTCTCGGCGGCTGGTGGAATCAGGTTCTGCTTGCACAGCGTGTCCAAGTTATTACTGAAAACGGTCCAATTGTAGGCGTGATAGGTTCGATCCCTCCGCATAATCTGACGCCGGAACAAAGAAAAAAACCGATGGAAATTAAAAATATGCTGATTGATATTGGAGCGGATGATCGAGAAAATGCTAAATTAATCGGCATAAAGCCAGGACAGCCTATCGTACCTATCTGTCCTTTTACTCCTATGGCCAATGAAAAGAAAATTCTTGCTAAAGCCTGGGATAATCGTTATGGTTGTGGATTGTCCATAGAACTCTTGAAAGAGCTTCAGGGCACAAAACTTCCAAACAAGTTATACTCTGGGGCCACCGTGCAGGAAGAAGTTGGTTTGAGAGGGGCTCAAGCATCTGCCAATAAAATTAATCCAGACATTTTCTACGCATTGGACGCTTCCCCTGCTAATGACATGAGTGGAGACAAAAAAGAATTTGGACAATTAGGTAAGGGAGCCTTGCTGCGAATTGTCGATAAGTCGATGGTTACCCATCGCGGGATTAGAGACTTTATTCTGGACACAGCCGAAACACATAGTATCCCTTATCAATATTTCGTATCACAGGGAGGTACAGATGCAGGCCGTGTTCACATCGCCAATAATGGTGTGCCTTCCGCAGTTGTAGGTATTTGCTCCCGTTATATCCATACTTCGTCTTCCATCATACATGTAGATGACTATGCAGCAGCAAAGGAATTGCTCGTTCATTTAGTAAAAACCACGGATCAAAAAGCTGTAGATCATATCCGGAAAAATGTATAGGAATGTTAAAATCACGCTAAGCTGAACTTAGCTTGCGTGACTTGATAGACGATAGTGTTAAACATTTGTATAAAGAAAGGTGTATAGACTGGTGAAAATATATGTTGGATCGCAAAACCCTACAAAAGTTGATTCAGTTAAACAAGTATTTGTAAATCATGATGTGACAGGCATGGAAGTTGAATCCAGAGTTGCTGCTCAGCCATTTTCAGATGAGGAGACGTTGGAAGGCGCTATTAACCGGGCCCGGGAATGTGCATCCATAAATAAAAGTAACCTTGGGATTGGTCTTGAAGGCGGAGTAATGGAAATCGAGGGCGATCTTTACCTCTGCAACTGGGGAGCGCTCGTCGATTCTAAAGAAAATGTATTTACGGCCAGCGGTGCTCGAATTGCTTTGCCAGACGAAATTAAAAAGAGTTTGGAAAAAGGAAAAGAGCTTGGCGAAGTCATGGATGCTTATGCAAATAAACATGAAGTAAGTAAAAATGAGGGTGCGATTGGAATTTTCACGAATGGGGTTATTCAAAGAGAAGAGATGTTTTCTCATGTGGTTAAATTACTAAAAGGCCAATGGGAATTTTATCAACAGTCTTAAAAAGTGTGCCGACCCGAAGGAGGGCGGCACACTTTTTTTGATGAGGTTAATATTTACTCATAAATATAGCTTAAAACAGCCAAAGCTTGGTCGATTGTTTCCACCGTGACATCAGCCTGATTGGATAATTCTTTTAAGGGATGGATCAGAGACTCGGGCCGAACGATAATTAAGGGCTTACGAAGCTGTATAGCGGCGCTCGCATCCATTGCGGTATTCCACTGTTTATAGTTTTCACCGAATAGAGCAATTACAGCATCTGACTTATGAAGTAAAACCTGAGTTCTGAAATTATTAATACTAGAAGCGGCATCATCACGGTAAATTTTATCCGGCTGTTCACCCATAATGGCTTCTCCGATATTATCGGAGCGTTCGTGGTTTTCCTGAGGCCCAACAAACTGGAGTGGTAAATTTTTTTCCTTTGCTTGAGCCTTTACATTATTACGCCAATCATCATGAATCTGTCCAGCTAAATAAACAGTTAGTTCCATCTAAAATACCTCCTATAGAAATTAAGTCTAGCTTTAGTATGAAATAGTCTTATTTTTCTGTCTAGCGAAGTCTCTTGATATAATTTCCAATTGTAGTGATTATGAGATGGCAGTTAAGAAGATAAACGCTCTTAATTATAGGAAAGACTTACGTGATTAAGGATTGACCTTCTGGAAAGTGGTTGTACTTCTGCTCTCTTTTCTTTTTCAGTTTAGCTTCACTAACTTGAATACTGTCAGTGGAATTTTGACTGCTTATGGTAAATTGGCCTGTTTCAGTGGGGATTCGTAAGTCAGTCATTGAGCCGCTTATTCTTCAATGGACAGAATTTGATTTTCGCCTGTGTCCACTACTTATAGAACGATTTATTTAAATAACTTTGTTAAAAGCAATTGCTAATTTTTCCATAAGAAGACTTAACAAGCTAATGGACAGTTATCTGTAAGACTAAGTTTCGAGTGTCCGTTCCAAAATATAGACTGGGGCGGCTCCGTAAACAACTCGATTTCCTGCGGCTCTACATGACGTAGAGTCGATCGACCCTACGTCGTGCAGGGCCGGAAAGCGAAATCGTCCCCCGGAGGACCTTATGCTCAACTAATATCTAGAAACTGAGTCTTACAGTATGGGGAGCTACTCTATAGTATCAACATGAAACTTTAACAGAGACATTCATGCTAATTTTTTCGCACCATGATATATGAAAATGGTTTCCTAACGGGTATTAGAAGAGTACAGTCAGCGACTTC
>NZ_FOOG01000053.1 GCF_900113125.1 Halobacillus alkaliphilus
CCTGGCGGAAACGCCATCGATCTTCAAAAGAATGATGGAATGGTTGAGGAGAAGGCTCCGGATGATTCGATGGAAAGAATGGAAATTGCCTAAGACAAAAGTGAATAATTTAATAGCATTGGGAGTGACAAAGGCGAAAGCCTTCGAATGGGGAAATACAAGAAAAGGCTACTGGCGTATAGCCAGTAGCCCAATTCTCCATCGCACACTCAATGACCATTATTGGCAACGTATGGGTTTGAAATCATTGAATGCACGTTGAATTTTATGAAACCGCCGTATACGGAACCGTACGTACGGTGGTGTGAGAGGACGGAGGTTAGTCACCTCCTCCTACTCGATTTGGGTTTTAACATAGAGATAATTCTCCGAATGAAGCGGCTGGTGACTGTGAGGGAGGAAATAAGAATGAGTAAATTTTTTAAGTTTAAGGAGTTGGGCACGAACTACCGTACGGAATTCATGGCGGGGCTTACAACATTTCTAGCGATGGCCTACATTCTGTTCGTTAATCCGTCTACGCTTGCTCTTGATGGGATTGAGCAGCTTCCTGAAGGAGTAACACGTATTGATAAAGGGGCTGTATTTACAGCGACGGCGATTGCTGCTGCTGTTGGTACATTAATTATGGGTGTTTTTGCTAAATATCCAATTGCCCTTGCACCTGGTATGGGATTGAATGCATTCTTTGCTTATACAGTAGTTCTTGGATATGGTATTCCGTGGGAAACGGCACTGGCAGGTGTATTAGCATCCGGACTTATTTTTATTGTATTAACGGTAACCGGCCTGCGCCAAATGATCATTGATGCAATACCTGGGAACTTGAAACTCGCCGTCGGAGCTGGGATTGGTTTGTTTATTGCTTTTATCGGGTTTCAAAACGCGGGTATCGTTCAGAACAGTGATGCAACACTCGTACAGCTTGGAGATTTAACGGCTGGACCAACAATGCTTGCGATTTTTGGGATTATTGTATCGGTCGTATTCCTTTCTCTAGGTATTAAAGGCGGTATTTTCTACGGGATGGTGCTGACTTCGATTGCCGGCATGGTGGCAGGTCTGATTGCACCGCCTACCGCAGTCAATGACGTCGTAGGTTCCGCACCAAGCGTGGCGCCAACTTTTGGGGCGGCATTAACCCACTTTGGTGATATCTTTACAATTGAAATGCTGGTCGTTATTCTAACTTTCCTATTTGTTGACTTTTTCGATACGGCGGGAACGCTTGTAGCGGTAGCCACACAGGCAGGTTTCATGAAGGATAATAAATTGCCACGGGCCGGACGTGCGCTGTTTGCGGATTCAGCAGCGACAGTTGTAGGATCCGTTGTAGGTACATCAACGACTACGTCTTACATCGAATCTACGGCAGGTGTAGGAGCCGGGGGTCGGACAGGCTTTACCTCTGTCGTTACAGCCGCCTTTTTCTTACTGGCGTTATTCTTTTCACCTCTTTTATCAGTCGTAACTGCAGAAGTCACTGCACCAGCCTTGATTATTGTCGGTGTGTTGATGGCATCCACTTTGAAAAATATCGACTGGGATCAATTTGAAATTGGTGTTCCGGCCTTCTTTACGATTGCCGCTATGCCGCTTACGTACAGCATTGCTACGGGAATCGCAATCGGATTCATCTTTTATCCGATTACGATGCTGTTAAAAGGACGTTCCAAAGAAATTCACCCAATTATGTACTTCCTGTTCGTCATCTTTGTTCTTTACTTTGTCTTCTTAGCTTAATAGAGATAGCTTAGTTTAGATTATTTCAAAAAAGCTCCCGATTGGCGTAAGACTTGATTTCGAGATATTGGTATACGAGGAAGGTCCTACGGGGGATGATTTCGCTTTCCGGCCCTGCACGACGCAGGGTCGTTCGACGTTGCCACACGAGGTGGCGTTTTTAGTCGAACCTCTTCTGTGGTAAGCCTTCTCAGGCTTCGCCTTCCGGGGTCTCCCCTGTCATTTTTATCCCACAGGAGTCTACATCGTCCCCCTCCGGACCCTGCTAAAATAGGGAGCTCGAAATCATGTTTGAAACACTCTGGTTGATGGTGAAGACTTCTTTAAGAACGAGCTTGTCCACCTGGATGAATCTTGCTATAGAAGCATTAAAGGTTGATTCAGGATGCTGAATTCTCCTATAGAAGGGTCCGTTCACTCTTCCATCATAGGGTGGCGAAGGAAACGACGAGACTCCCGCGGGAGAAGGAGCTAGGCTAGACCCCACAAGGAGCGTTAGCGACTGAGGAGGCTTGCCAGTTCCCCCGCAGGAAAGCGAGTTGTTTCCGTAGCCAACCCCTCTCTATATTAGCAACGGGCCCAAGTTAACTTGAAACTGGTTATTCCACTATTCGTTCCTATAGGCGTAATTAGTCTCTTATAAAAAACACGGCAGTCGTGGTGACTGCCGTGTTTATTCATCTTCCAGGTGGCGGATGCTGAGGGGTTTCTGGCGTGTCTGGTCCGTAACGTGTCGATAGAGCTGGATGACGAGCAGGCCGTGCTTATAGGTGGCTTCCATTTTGTCACCTCGTACAGGAAAAGGCAGGTCGATACTCCGCTCGAAAGTTCCATCCGCAATTTCAGACATAAGCTGGTGACCGCCGCGATGGTTGATTTCAATTTTTCCTTTTATCGTAAGGGTGGTGTGATCGACGAGTACTTCTACATTTTTCGGGTGGGTCATTCCTGGAACACTCACGTAGCATAAAAGTTCATTATCATATTGATACATATTGATATAAGGAATGGAAGGCTTCATCATACCCTCGAAGTCGCCCCAGAATTCATTACCGAAAAAGCGGTCTAAATTGGATTTCCAGTCTTTAAATTGATTCACGTCATCACCCTCCATAATTTGTCAGTAATTGCGATGGAAAAAGATTGTGTCACAGACTTCTCATAGTTTATAGTGTATGCAAGAAACAGCCCATGGGTGAATATCTTGAATAGTAAGAGGGGCAGAGGTAGGAGGGTGCTTGATGCTTGAAAATCCGTTATTGCTGATTGGAATTATTTTAGTTGTCAACATTGTTTATGTATCGTTTTTAACAATGCGTATGATTTTTACGTTAAAAGGCCGACGTTATACGGCAGCTTTTCTCAGTATGTTTGAGATTGTTACCTATATATATGGTCTTGGGATTGTACTTGAGCGTTTGGGTCAAATTGAAAATGTTATTGCTTACGCCATCGGGTACGGTCTTGGTGTCATCGTGGGGATGAAGATTGAAGAGAAGCTTGCTTTAGGGTATATTACGGTTAACGTTATTTCTTCAGACCCGGATATTGATTTTACCCGCAGACTCCGTGAGAAAGGATACGGAGTTACGAGCTGGTATGCTTACGGGATGGAAGGCGATCGTTTGGCGATGCAGATCTTAACTCCACGAAAATATGAGCTCGCTTTGTATGAGACCATTCGCACGATTGATCCTAAAGCATTTATCATAGCTTATGAACCTAAGCAGATTCATGGCGGATTCTGGGTTAAATCCGTTAAGAAAGGAAAGATCCGCGAAGATGCCGAAAAACAACAACAAGAAGCGCTTTGAAGTACAAGAACATGAAACGATTGGCCAGTGCCTGGATCGTATGAAGAAGGAAGGTTATTTTCCTGTGCGCCGGGCGGAAGAACCGATATTTCGTGAAGAGACTAAAAATGGTGAGAAAGTCATGGAACCTGTGAGTAAACGCATTGTTTTTCATGCGGTAAAGGAATAAACCCGAACGATCATCTGTTTTTATTTTTTTAATGTTCGTTATTTACGTTGACATTTCTTTGCGGCTATTGATATGATGGAAGCAGAAATTGCATAAAAGGAACCTCATATAGGACGGGAATACGGCCCGTTCGTCTCTACCTGGGAACCATGAATTCCCGGACTATGAGGGGAGTCCGAGCATTCTATATCAATCAACAGTCGACACGTATGCCTGTTCAACTCCTCTCATGATTTGAGGGAGTTTGAGCAGGCTTTTTTTAATGAAAGAAGGGATAAACATGGCTGAAGTAGGTGTTATCATGGGTAGTATCTCCGATTGGGAGACGATGAAGAATGCCTGTGATGTATTAGATGAGTTACAAATCTCGTATGAAAAAGAAATCATTTCTGCCCATCGCACCCCGGAGGATATGTTTACCTATGCGGAACAGGCGAGGGAAAAAGGATTGAAAGTCATTATTGCGGGAGCTGGCGGAGCGGCTCACTTGCCAGGAATGGTGGCTGCTAAAACCACGCTCCCGGTCATCGGAGTTCCGGTAGAATCGAAATCTCTTCAGGGACTCGACTCGCTGTTGTCTATTGTGCAAATGCCAGGCGGCGTGCCTGTTGCGACGGTGGCCATTGGAAAGGCCGGAGCTAAAAATGCAGGGATTCTTGCGGCGGAAATGATCGGAGCTTTTGATACGGATACAGCGGGGCGTCTGGATGTGTACCGCAAGCAAATGAAAGATAAGGTCGAAGATATGAGGAGCGATTTAAATGGATTCTAATGTAATTAGACCAGGTCAAACGATCGGTATTCTAGGTGGAGGTCAGCTCGGAAGAATGATGGGCGTAGCTGCGAAACATATGGGCTACCGGATTGCCGTTCTTGATCCTGCTGAAGACTGTCCCTGCGCTCAGGTGGCTGATGAGCACATCGTGGGTGCTTATGATGATATGGAAGCCGCTGAGCAGCTAAGTGAGCGGAGCGATGTCATTACGTATGAATTCGAAAACGTAGATCTTGAAGTAGCCCGTCTGTTTGAAAGTAACGGAAAATTACCTCAAGGTGCTTACTCTTTGGAAGTGACCCAGAATCGCTCCAAGGAAAAGCAGGAAGCGGTAGCAGCTGGTCTGTCGGTTCCTTTTTACGAAATTATCGATAGTTACGATCAGTTTCTGGTGGCTCTGGATAAGATCGGATATCCGGCGGTCATTAAAACAACCAGCGGTGGATATGACGGAAAAGGTCAGTTGAAGATCGAACACGAAGATGAAGCCGCAAAGGCGCGTCAATTTATAAAAGAAGGAAGCGCGTATATCGTGGAACAGTGGGTCGAATTTGATATGGAAATCTCACAAGTGTTTACGCGTGCAGCTGATGGTGAGATTACGTACTTCCCTATCCCTGAAAATATTCATAAGAATCATATTTTACATGAATCGAGAGTGCCGGCGGAATTGGGCGAAACCCTGGTGGATAAAGTGCAAGAAGCGGTGAAACGCCTGTCGGAGCAGATGGGAATTGTTGGCACATTTGCTGTCGAAATGTTCGTGAGCGGGGAAGATATTTATATTAATGAAATGGCCCCGCGGCCGCATAACTCTGGTCATTTTACCATCGAAGCCTGCAACGTTTCCCAGTTTGAACAGCATGTCCGGGCGATTTGCGGACTTCCGCTGCTGCCGGTTCATTCTTTTCCATCAGCAGTTATGGTGAATGTTCTGGGCAAACACCGGCAGATACTAATTGATAAGCTGGAATACTACCGGGGTGTTCATTTTCATGATTATGGAAAGAAAGATGCCCGCACGAATCGAAAGATGGGTCATCTGACTTTCGTAGGGACGAGCTTGGAAGAGATTGACGAAAGAATACAAGAAAATCAAATACATTTATGGTAGAGACCGAGGAGGAAGACGATGATTGAACGATATACAAGGCCTGAAATGGGGGCTATCTGGACAGAAGAGAACCGTTACGCAGCCTGGCTTGAGGTAGAATTGCTGGCTTGTGAAGCATGGAGTGAACTTGGAAATATTCCAAAGAATGACGTCAAGAAATTGAGAGAGAAAGCTTCTTTTGATGTGGAGCGTATTCATGAAATTGAAGCAGAAACTCGTCATGATGTTGTAGCCTTTACCCGCGCCGTTTCCGAAACAGTAGGTGAAGAGAGGAAATGGGTGCATTACGGCCTTACCTCTACAGATGTCGTGGACACAGCGCTTTCCTATCAGTTAAAGCAGGCGAACGCTATTATCCGTAAAGATCTAGTAAACTTTATCGATATTTTAGGAGAAAAAGCACGCGAACATAAGCACACAGTGATGATGGGGCGTACGCACGGAGTGCACGCTGAACCTACAACATTCGGATTGAAGCTGGCTCTTTATTATGAAGAAATGAAGCGTAATCTCGAACGCCTGGATCTAGCAATTAAGCACATTGAAGTAGGGAAGCTGTCCGGAGCCGTTGGAACATATGCGAACATTGATCCTTTTGTTGAAGAATATGTATGTGAAAAGCTTGGCATAGAACCGGCGCCGGTATCCACACAGACGCTTCAGCGCGACCGTCATGCTCATTACGTCTCTACATTAGCTTTAATTGCGACGTCCATTGAGAAAATTGCTGTGGAAATCCGCGGCCTGCAAAAGACAGAAACGAGGGAAGTAGAAGAATTCTTCGCGAAAGGCCAAAAAGGTTCATCAGCAATGCCGCATAAACGTAACCCGATCGGGTCTGAGAATATGACCGGCATGGCCCGTGTACTACGCGGAGAAATGCTGACCGCTTTTGAAAATGTGCCTCTATGGCATGAGCGGGATATCTCTCATTCCTCAGCAGAGCGCGTGATTCTACCGGATGCAACAATTGCTATCAACTACATGCTGAACCGATTCGCTTCGATCGTTAAGAATTTGACGGTCTTCCCGGAACGTATGCAGGAGAACATGGAGAAGACCTACGGATTGATCTTCTCTCAAAGAGTTCTGCTGACGCTAATTGATGAAGGCATGGTCCGAGAAGAAGCATATGATCTGGTTCAGCCTAAAGCCATGGAGGCTTGGGAACGTGGTATTCCATTCCGTGAACTGGTAGAAGCGGATGAGCAGATCAAAGCGACATTGTCCGAGGAACAGCTGGACGCCTGCTTCGATTACAAGCACCACCTGAAAAACGTCGATCGCATCTTCAGCCGCATCGGCCTGTAAATTACCAATAACTGTATGACCTGGTCCTCCATTCATTTACAGACCAGGTCATACATAAATTACCAAATCTCCACATCCATCTAATACTATTCAAGTGAGGTGTCATATTGATGAAGGGTTCGCTGTTATATGAAGGAAAAGCCAAGAAAGTTTATCACGTGACGGATCAGCCGGAACGTTTGATTTTATCTTATAAGAACGACGCCACCGCCTTTAACGGCAAGAAAAAAGATCAATTTGAAGGCAAAGGCCGGCTGAACAATTTGATTACCTCCCGAGTATTTGATTATTTAAAACTGCATCACATTCCATCCCACTTTATTGAAGCGTTGAACGATACAGAACAATTAGTTGAAAAAACAACCATTATTCCTCTGGAAGTGGTTGTACGTAATGTCGCTGCAGGCAGCATTACACGCAGGCTCGGTATCGAAGAAAAAACAACCTTCACCCCGCCCATTGTCGAAATATTTTATAAAAAAGATGAACTGGATGATCCGATCATTAACGACGTTCATGCTTATCACCTGACAGATGTCAGCGAACAGGAATTAACCCGCATCAAAGA
Source organism: Halobacillus alkaliphilus (assembly GCF_900113125.1). Lineage (GTDB taxonomy): Bacteria > Bacillota > Bacilli > Bacillales > Halobacillaceae > Halobacillus > Halobacillus alkaliphilus. Next base: position 7,495 of record NZ_FOOG01000053.1, read on the forward strand.
AATGGCCCTTACCATCAATGAACATTTAATCGAACTATTTAAAGAGGCTGGACTGCAGCTTGTTGATTTCAAACTGGAATTCGGACGCCTAAAGGACGGAACGATTGTACTGGCGGACGAAATTTCACCAGACACATGCCGTCTTTGGGATTTAGAGAGCGGACAGAAACTGGACAAGGATGTCTTCCGCGAGGGTATTGGAAACCTGATCGAGACGTACGAACTAATATTACAACGACTGGAGGAAAACACATGCGCAAAGTAAAGATCTACATCACATTAAAAGAAGGGGTTCTTGATCCCCAGGGTAAAGCGGTACAGAACTCCCTTCATTCTCTTGAATATAAAAACGTCAGCGAGGTACGTGTCGGCAAGTATATGGAAGTTATGATGGAAGACACGAACGACATTGAAGAGCAGGTAGATAAGATGTGCGATCAATTGCTTGCGAACCCAGTCATTGAAAATTACACCTACACGATCGAGGAGGTTGTCTAAGTGAGATTTGCTGTCGTCGTATTTCCAGGCTCCAATTGTGATCGTGATATGTACTTCGCTGTCAAAGACGCCCTTGGAGAAGAAGCAGATCTCGTCTGGTACCAGGAAGCAGATTTGAGTTCGTATGATGCCGTTCTTCTACCAGGCGGATTCTCTTATGGAGATTATTTGCGCTCAGGAGCTATCGCTTCTACTTCTAATGTGATCAGTCAGATCCGTGAAGCAGCGGAAGCGGGCAAACCAGTACTTGGTGTCTGTAACGGATTTCAGATTCTGCTTGAAATGGGTCTTTTGCCGGGAGCTATGTTATCCAATAAGCATCTGAAGTTCATGTGCCACTTCGAAACATTGAAGGTCGAGAATGCAGAAACCATGTTCACCCGTGATTATGAACCGCAGGAAAAAATCAGCATTCCAATCGCCCATGGTGATGGAAACTATTATTGTGATGAAGCCACTTATCAGGAGCTGAAAGATAATCGCCAAATTGCTTTTACCTATGAGAACAATCCTAACGGTTCTGTAGGTGATATCGCCGGGATTACGAACAAAGCAGGTAATGTGCTTGGCATGATGCCTCACCCGGAACGAGCGGTGGAAGCTCTCGTTGGAAATGAAGACGGACTGCGTTTGTTCCAGTCTATTTTGACACATTGGAGGAATAACCATGCCATCAAAGCTTGAAATCAGCCCGGAGCAGATCGAACAGCAAAAGCTTTACAGTGAAATGGGACTAAGGGACGAAGAGTATGCGTCTATTAAAGATATTCTAGGCCGTCGTCCGAATTATACAGAAACCGGTCTATTCTCTGTTATGTGGTCGGAACATTGCAGTTATAAAAACTCCAAACCGCTTCTAAGGAAATTTCCAACAGAAGGGCCGCAAGTCCTTCAAGGGCCAGGAGAGGGAGCCGGCATCATCGATATTGGCGATGACCAGGCGGTTGTTTTCAAAATTGAAAGTCATAATCACCCATCTGCTGTAGAGCCTTACCAGGGAGCAGCGACAGGTGTGGGCGGTATTTTAAGAGACGTCTTCTCCATGGGTGCACGCCCGATTGCTTTACTCAATTCCCTTCGATTTGGATCGCTGAAACAGCCTCGTGTTAAGTATTTGTTCGAAGAAGTAGTCCGCGGCATCGCAGGCTACGGCAACTGTGTCGGCGTCCCGACAGTAGGCGGAGAGGTTCAGTTCGATAATGCCTACAACGGCAACCCGCTGGTCAACGCCATGTGTGTCGGGTTGATCGAGCACAAGGATATTCAAAAAGGAATTGCGGCCGGGATCGGCAATACAGTTATGTACGTTGGAGCTAAAACAGGTCGTGATGGTATTCACGGAGCAACATTTGCCTCCGAAGAGCTCTCCGAAGAATCAGAAGAGAAGCGTCCTTCGGTGCAGGTCGGTGACCCATTCATGGAAAAACTCCTTATTGAAGCTTGTCTGGATGTCATTCAGCACGAAGCACTTGTAGGTATTCAGGATATGGGCGCTGCCGGTCTCACTTCCTCAGCCAGCGAAATGGCCAGTAAAGCAGGGACAGGTATGACGATGAATCTTGATTTAATCCCTCAACGCGAACTCGACATGACACCTTATGAAATGATGTTGTCTGAGTCTCAGGAACGCATGCTGCTTGTTGTGGAAAAAGGACGCGAAGAAGAAATAGCACAAGTATTCCGTAAATATGATCTGGAAGCTGTGGCAGTAGGAGAAGTTACGGATACGAAGCGCTTCCGTCTGGAACATCAAGGAGAGATGGTGGCGGATGTACCGGTGGACAGCCTGGCGGAGGACGCTCCAGTCTATCATCAGCCATCTGCGATTCCGGCTTACTATAACGACTTCCAGGCCATGGAACCTTATGTACCTACTGTTACAGATTATCAATATACACTTCATAACCTCCTTCGTCAGCCGACCATTGCCAGTAAAGAATGGGTGTATGATCAGTATGATTCGATGGTCCAGACGAACACCGTCGTATCTCCAGGGTCAGATGCAGCTGTGTTACGGGTTCGAGGCACGGATAAAGCTCTTGCGATGACGACCGACTGTAACTCCCGTTATATCTATGTGGACCCGGAAGTCGGAGGCAAAATTGCTGTTGCGGAAGCAGCCCGAAATATTGTCTGCTCCGGCGGACGACCGCTTGGACTGACGGACGGTTTGAACTTCGGATCTCCGGAAAATCCGGAAATTTTCTGGCAAATGGAAAAAAGTGTGGACGGGATGAGCGCTGCCTGCAATGAACTGGGTACACCAGTCATCAGCGGCAATGTTTCCTTATATAATGAATCATTTGGAGGGCAGGCCGTTTACCCTACTCCCGTTGTTGGAATGGTGGGGTTAATTGAGCACACCGAACAGATTACCACTTCCCATATGAAACAAGCCGGTGATTTAATCTATATCATTGGAGAAACGAAAGCTGAATTCGGTGGAAGTGAGCTTCAGGGACTGCTGGAAGACCGTCACTTCGGACCGGCTCCGGCCATTGATTTACAAATAGAAGCGCAGCGTCAGAATCAGGTGCTGACAGCGATTCGATCCGGTCTCGTTCAGTCGGCCCACGATCTTGCAGAAGGTGGACTCGGAGTCGCTCTGGCTGAGAGCCTATTTGAGCAGGAATTAGGCTGTGAGGTGACCATTGACGGTGACCCGACTACCGCTTTATTCTCAGAAACCCAATCCCGTTTCCTTCTGTCGGTCAAGCCGGAAGATCGGGAAGCTTTTGAAAAATTGATCCCTGAAGGCCGTGTTATTGGAAATGTTAAAGGAGACGGGGTGTATCGCATCCTGTCGAACGATCAAGTCATTTTGGAAGATCAGACAACGAAGCTTAAACAAACGTGGAAAGGAGCGATCCCATGCCTGGTGAAATCAAAGGTTTAAACGAAGAATGTGGTATTTTCGGCGTGTGGGGGCATCCTGATTCTGCTCAACTGACGTATTATGGGCTGCATGCTTTGCAGCACCGTGGTCAGGAAGGTGCAGGGATTGTCACAACAGACGGGAAACAAATGAAGCTCCATAAAGGACACGGGTTGATCAACGAGGTTTTCTCCCAGAACCAGCTCCAGGAATTAAAAGGTCATGCCTCTGCTGGACACGTTCGTTATGCGACAGCAGGCGACGGCGGCTACGAAAATATTCAGCCGCTGCTCTTCCGGTCTCAGACGGACAGTCTTGCTCTTGCTCATAACGGTAATTTGGTCAACGCTCAGGCACTGAAAAGTCAGCTTGAAGGACAGGGAAGTATTCTCACAACGACCTCTGACACAGAGGTGGTGGCCCACTTAATTAAACGAGCACGCCATCTCCCTCTTGATGAAGCCATTATGGAGGCTTTATCCATGATCAAGGGAGCTTATGCGTTCTTATTAATGACGGAAAATCAAATGTTTGTTGCAAATGATCCGCGGGGGCTCCGCCCGATCAGTCTTGGGCAAATGGGTGACGCCTGGGTGGTTTCTTCTGAAACTTGCGGATTCGATGTGATCGGGGCGACACACGAACGCGAAGTGAAACCTGGCGAACTTGTAGTCATCTCGAATGAGGGAGTAGAAGCGAAACGATACGCTTCCCCGATTCAGCGAACACTTTGCTCGATGGAATATGTCTACTTTTCAAGACCTGACAGCAACCTTGACGGAAAAAATGTGCACGCGTCCCGGAAGCGAATGGGTAAAGCACTCGCTAAAGAAGCACCAGTGGAAGCAGATGTAGTAACTGGTGTACCGGATTCAAGTATCTCAGCGGCTATAGGCTATGCGGAGGAATCAGGAATTCCTTATGAGCTGGGGCTCATTAAGAATCGTTACGTTGGCCGTACGTTTATCCAGCCTTCTCAGGAACTCCGGGAGCAAGGGGTAAAAATGAAGCTATCAGCTGTCCGAGGTATTGTCGAAGGAAAACGAGTGGTTATGGTCGATGACTCGATCGTTCGTGGAACAACCAGCCGGCGCATTGTCCAAATGCTCAAGGAAGCGGGAGCTAGTGAGGTTCATGTGCGCATCGCTTCTCCTCCCATTAAAAACCCGTGCTATTATGGCATTGATACAGCGAACAGTGGGGAACTGATTGCCTCTGACCGCTCGGTGGAAGAAATTGAAGAGCAGATTGGCGCCGATAGTCTGACTTTCCTAAGTCCAGATGGTCTGAACGAAGCGATCTATCAAGGAGAGGAATCGATCGAACACGGAGGATGCATGGCCTGCTTCACGGGCAATTATCCGACAGAGATTTATCCAAATACCGCACATCCATATGAAAAGCTGTAGAGAAATGGGGGAACCTCGATGAGTGAATCGTATAAACAGGCCGGTGTAGACGTGGAAGCTGGTTATGAATCCGTTGAGCGCATGAAAAAACATGTGCAGCGAACGATGCGTAAAGAAGTGATGGGAGGCCTTGGCGCTTTTGCCGGTCTGTTCGATATTAGTGAAATGAATTATGAGCAGCCGGTTCTCGTCACTGGTACGGATGGCGTAGGCACGAAGCTGAAACTCGCCTTTGAAATGAATAAACATGATACGATCGGGGTGGATGTCGTTGCGATGTGTGTGAACGATATTGCAGCACAGGGAGCAGACCCCCTTTTATTCTTGGATTACATTGCCTGTGGAAAAAATGACCCGGCGCGTATCGAACAGATCGTCAAAGGAATTGCGGATGGCTGTGAACAGTCGGGAGCGGCTCTTATCGGCGGAGAAACAGCCGAAATGCCAGGAATGTATGAGCTTGAAGAATATGACTTGGCCGGTTTTGTCGTAGGTATGGCCGATAAGAAACAGCTGGTGACCGGAGAATCAATTCAAGCAGGTGACGTGCTGATTGGTCTTTCGTCATCAGGTGTGCACTCCAACGGTTTTTCCCTTGTGCGAAAAATTATCGAATCAAGCAAGCTTCATCTGGACGAAGTGTATCCTGAATTCGAGTGCCCGCTTGGAGAGGAGCTTCTCACTCCGACGCGAATTTACGTCCCGGCACTTCAGCAGTTGAAGAAGGACGTCACCATTAAGGGCCTTGCTCACATTACCGGCGGCGGTTTTTATGAAAATATTCCACGCGCGCTGCCAGAAGGGCTCGGGGCTCAGGTAGACCGGACAAGCTGGTCGGCTCCTTCCATTTTTCCTTTCTTGCAGCATTACGGAAACCTATCCGAAGAGGACATGTTCGGTGTGTTTAACATGGGTATCGGAATGGTTGCGGTTGTATCGAAAGCAGATAAGGAAGCGGCGCTTGCTGCTTTACAGGAATCCGGGGAGAAACCAGTGGTTATCGGGCAGGTTACAGATGAGGAAGGAATTCACTGGTTATGAGAAATATAGCGATTTTTGCCTCAGGCGCAGGCTCGAATTTCGATGCCATCGTTCAAGCCGTTGAAAGAGGAGATCTTGAAGCGAACATTTCTCTTTTGATCTGTGATCGTGTCGGGGCTCCAGTGATTGAAAAAGCCCAGCGTCATGATATTGATACCGTCGTTTTTACGCCCAAAGTGTATGAAAATAAAGCGGCCTACGAAGCAGCTCTTCTCGAAGACTGCCGCTCAAGAAATATCGATTACATCGTGCTGGCTGGATACATGAGGCTGCTGGGGCCAACGCTGCTTAAGCCTTATCAGAACCGAATCGTAAACATTCATCCCTCTCTGCTGCCGGCCTTTCCAGGTAAAGATGCAATTGGTCAGGCATTTGATAAAAAAGTAAAAGTTACCGGTGTGACGGTGCATTTTGTTGATGACGGCATGGACACCGGACCGATTATCGATCAAGAAGCTATCCGCATCCATGATGGCGATACGGAAGAAGATGTGAAACGAAAAATTCAGGCGGTTGAACACCGGTTGTACCCGGAAGTTATTCAGTCTTTACTGGTCAAGGAGGAATCGAAATGAAGAAACGCGCCTTACTCAGCGTATCCAATAAACAAGGATTAACAGAATTTGCGAAACAATTACATGAATTAGACTATGAACTAATCTCGACCGGCGGGACGAAGCGAACGATCGAAGAAGCAGGTATCCCGGTGCTGTCAATTTCTGAAATTACCGATTTCCCAGAAATTATGGATGGGCGTGTCAAAACTCTTCACCCGGCCGTACATGGCGGTCTTTTAGCCAAGCGAGGCAATGAAGACCATATGCAGCAGCTGGAGGAATTGGATATTCAGACGATTGATCTGGTGGCCGTTAATTTATATCCATTTAAAGACACAATCGCAAAGCCTGGAGTAACAGAAGCGGACGCTATCGAAAATGTAGATATCGGCGGACCGACGATGCTGCGGGCAGCGGCGAAGAGTTTTGAAGATGTAGCGGTTGTCGTGGATCCGGCTGACTATGATGAAGTGATCGCCGGGTTAAAAGACGAACTGACCTTTGAAAAACGACGGACTCTTGCGGCGAAGGTTTTCCGCCATACGGCGAACTACGATGCAATGATTGCGGAATATTTTACCACTAAGACAGAAGAAGCTTACCCGGAAACGTACACAGCTACGTATGAAAAAGTTCAATCCTTACGATATGGAGAGAACCCTCATCAATCCGCAAGCTTTTATAAAAAAGCGAATTATGAAGGTGCCTCCCTTGCGCAGGCCGAACAGCTGAACGGCAAAGAGTTATCCTATAACAATATTCAGGATGCTAATGCAGCGCTTGAAGTGGTCCTCGAATTTGAACAGCCGGCAGCGGTTGCTGTGAAACATATGAACCCGTGCGGTGTAGGGGTTGGGGAAAACATATACGAGGCATACGTTAAAGCCTACGAAGGAGATCCCGTCTCTATTTTCGGTGGTATTGTAGCTTTGAACCGGGAAGTGGATGAAGCAACAGCCGCTAAGTTAAAAGAGATCTTCCTCGAAATCATCATTGCGCCTTCCTTTAGTCAGGAAGCTCTGGATGTTCTGACGAAAAAGAAAAACCTGCGCCTGCTTACCGTTGAAATGAAAAAGGCAAAGCAGCAGACGCACAAGCTGACAAGTGTAAGCGGAGGTCTGCTCGTCCAGGATACCGATGAAGGTTCTGTCGATGTAACAGAGCTTGAAGTAGCGACCAGCCGGAAGCCGACCGATCAGGAGCTTCATGATTTGAAGCTGGGCTGGAAAGTAGTGAAACATGTGAAATCGAACGCGATTGTTATTGCTAAAGGCGACCGTACACTGGGTGTCGGTGCGGGTCAAATGAACCGTGTCGGTGCTGCGAAAATTGCTCTGGAGCAGGCGGATGAGCAAGCAAAAGGAAGCATTATGGCTTCTGATGCCTTCTTCCCGATGCCGGATACGGTCGAAGCAGCAGCTGAAGCCGGTGTTACAGCGATCATCCAGCCGGGTGGTTCGAAGCGGGACCAGGATTCGATTGATGCTTGTGATAAGCACGGCATCGCCATGGTATTTACTAGAATGCGTCATTTCAAACATTAGAGGAAGAGGTGGACAGGCATGAAAATCATGGTCATCGGACGCGGTGGAAGAGAACACAGTCTAATTCAGAAGTTTGCCGAAAGTGAACAGGCAACGATGCTTTATGCCGTGCCTGGAAATGCTGGTATGGAAGAATTGGCTGAGCGTGTAGCGATACCGGAAACCGATCAGGAGGAGCTCGTGCGTTTTGCTAAAGAAAACGAAGTTGCCCTGACTGTGGTCGGTCCTGAAAATCCGCTGCTTGAGGGTGTCGTCGATGCCTTTCAGGAAGCAGGCTTAAAGGTTTTTGGACCTAATCAACAAGCCGCGCTGATTGAAGGAAGCAAACATTTCGCGAAACAGATTATGGAGCAGTATGAGATTCCTACCGCTTCCTATCAGGCCTTCACGGAGGCTGAGCCTGCTGTTGCGTATATTAAAGAAAAAGGCGCCCCGATCGTCGTAAAAGCAGATGGTCTCGCTGCCGGCAAAGGGGTCGTCGTTGCAGAAACGGAAGAGCAGGCGATCGAAGCGGTAGAAGAGATGCTTGACGGCCGGTTTGGCGAAGCCAGCGAAGAGATTGTCGTAGAGGAATTTTTGCAGGGGAAAGAGTTTTCCTTAATGGCTTTCGTCCAGGGTGAAAATGTGTACCCAATGATTCCTGCAAGAGATCACAAGCGGGCATTTGATGGTGATCAAGGGCCGAATACAGGCGGAATGGGGGCTTATGCTCCGGTACCTGAATTAGAAGAAGGAGCGTATCAGACGGCGGTTTCTTCCATTCTGGAGCCTGCGGCGCGGGCTCTTGTCAAAGAGGGTCGTTCCTTTACCGGGATTTTATATGCCGGTCTAATTGAAAGTTCGGAGGGGCCTAAGGTGATTGAGTTTAACGCGCGTTTTGGAGATCCTGAGACACAGGTCGTTCTGCCGCTTCTTGAAAATGATCTTGTGCAGGTGATGCTGGATGTTCTGGAAGGCAAGGATCCTGAACTTACCTGGTCGAAAGAGGTTTGTGCAGGGGTGGTCGTCGCTTCGAGCGGATATCCGGGGGGATATGAGAAAGGACGGCCGTTACCTGTATTAAAAGCACACGATCAGGCGTTTACGGTTCACGCTGGTACGGAAAAAGACGAGGAAGGCTATGTATCCAGCGGCGGGCGTGTCCTGCTTGCAGGTGCTAAAGATAAGAATCTGGCCCGGGCACTGGATGGCGTTTATAATTATTTGAACTGTTTTGAAGGGTTCTCTGACTTTTTCTATCGCCGTGACATCGGACACTCATCGATTTCTTCGACGGACACCTAAATAAAATAGGGCGGCGATCGAACCGATGATTGTGATGACAACGAATCCGACGTCTGTTAAATATTCCATAAAGTCCATGTATTTCATCCTTTATAAGAAGGACGGGGAGTGCCCCGTCCTTTGTTTATTTCGGGATCAACCCGATTCCTTACACATTAACTGCTGAACTTGTTTAAATTCTGCTGCCATCCTTGTTCAATTCCGTCCGTTTCCTCAGACATTTCTTCAAAAGCTGCGGTTAACGGGCAGTAGCGGACAATACCTTCAGCTACTTTCATTGATGCCAGCACAACAAGCATAGGATGGACTTCGTTTGTTTTATTCGCTCGAATGGTTAGTAATGTCAGCATGCTTAATCCAGCTGTTATACGAACCATTGAATTGATGATGCCAATATTTGGCTTCATGGTCGGCTTCCTCCTTACCACTTAGAGACTTCCTGTGTTACCATAGTACATATTGATTCGATAGGAGGACGCTCCATGAATGAAACACGATTCCGTTGGCGTAACCGGCAGCTGCGTGAACACGCAAGCGTTATGGATGGTACGCATGCGCCAACCAAATTAATTAAACATACCACTTATTTAAACGTATATTTAAAACAATGGATGACTGGACATATATGGTTGTATGAAGACCGCATCATTTATACCGGTTCGGAGCTTCCTGCCAATCTAGAAGGAACAGAAATCATTGATGGAAAGGACAGTTACATTGTCCCTGGGTATATTGAACCCCACGCCCATCCTTTTCAATTATATAATCCCCGAAGCTTAGCGGAATATGCAGCGCGTACAGGTACCACATCATTAATTAATGATAATCTCATGTGGCTTTTTTTAACAAAAAAAGAGAAAGCGTTTTCGCTGCTTGAAGAATTCATGGATTTACCGGCAACGATGTACTGGTGGGCTCGTTTTGATCCTCAGTCTGTCTTAAGAGACGAAGAACGTGAAGCCTTTGATGAACAAGTTGTTTCCTGGATTGAGCACGATGCTGTCATTCAGGGCGGGGAACTCACGGCCTGGACGGATGTCTTGTATAATGGGGACGAACAAATCCTGCACTGGATGCAGGAGACGAAACGCGCCCGCAAGCCGCTTGAGGCCCACTTACCTGGAGCCAGTGAAAAAACGCTTGTGAAAATGCGTCTCTTAGGCATGGATTCAGAACACGAATCCATGACGGCCGATGACGTGATTAAACGGCTTTCAATAGGTTATCAGACAGGAATCCGCTATTCCTCCATACGGCCGGATCTTCCGCAGATTTTTAAAGGTCTGAAGGAAAAAAATCTTACGCACTATGATCACCTGATGTACACAACCGATGGGTCAACGCCTGGTTTTTATCGTGAAGGACTGATCAATATGTGCATACGACTTGCGATAGAGGCAGGCGTCCCCGTCATTGATGCTTATATGATGGCCACTTATCAGCCGGCACGTCACTTTAATATTGAAAATCGGATAGGAAGCATTAATCCAGGACGCGTAGCTCACTTGAACTTTTTAACAGACCCCAAGGATCCGACACCGCATTCAGTTATCGCTAAAGGGAAGTGGGTCAAGCGCGATGGAGAAGACATCAAACCGGAGAACTCCATTCAGTGGAAGAAGAACGGCATTGATCATTTAAATCTTGACTGGGAAGTGAGCGAGCAGGATATGCAGTTCTCCATGCCGATTGGAATGAAGATGATTAATGACGTTATAATGAAACCTTATGCAGTTGATATTGATGCATCGGTGTCACAACTTCCAGACGATACAGATGAAGCCTTTCTCATGCTCATGGATCGGGAGGGTGAATGGACCGTTAACACCCTGCTCAAAGGGTTCACGGATTCCCTTGGTGCTCTTGCAAGCTCTTACTCCAACACGGGTGATCTAATCCTGATTGGAAAATCGCGTTCGGATATTGAAAAAGCGTTTGCCAGAATGAAAGAAATCGGCGGTGGAATCGTTCTCGTTGATCAAGGGAAGGTTGTCTTTGAATTGCCTCTTCCGCTTGGCGGGATCATGTCTGATCTGCCGCTTGAGGATTTAATGCAGGAAGAAAGCAAACTGAAAGAGTATTTGAAGGAGTACGGTTTTTCATTTTCCGATCCTGTGTACACGCTGCTTTTCTTATCTTCCATGCATTTACCCTATATACGAATCACACCGCTTGGCATCATGGATGTGAAAAAGAAAGAAGTACTCTATCCTTCCATCATGAGATAGTATAGAATGACATGAAAAAAATGATGAGGGAAGTGCGAGATGAGAAGGTTAATCTGGATGCTGCTGTTTGGTTGTGTGCTGATGTCTCTGCAGGCCTGTACGGGCGGATCTCCTCAGGGGCCGGCCCCGTCACCAGAAGCCCCTGATGGAGTGTCTACAGAATACGAGGCGCTTGAAAATGATGAGGATGTTTTTCCATTAACCGGAAAACCTTCGACAGGCAGGGCGGATCATCGTGTGGTTTCTGTGATGATTAATAATCATACTAAAGCCCGACCTCAATCCGGCTTAAGCCAGGCAGATATCGTCTTTGAAGTGTTGGCGGAAGGTCAGATCACCCGCTTTTTAGCTTTATTTCATAGTCAACTACCTGATACAATAGGACCAGTGAGAAGCGCCAGACCTTATTTTAATGAGTTGGCTTCTGGATTCGAGGCACTGTATGTGTACCACGGAGCTTCTAAAGCGATCAACCGTCACGTCGCTGAAAGCGGTATTCCTTACCTGGATGCAGCAGGTTATGATAACAACGGCTGGCTGTTTGAACGGTCCACTGAGAGAAAAGCTCCCCATAATTCCTATTTGCTGACGCAGGGTATGGAGCGGTTTATGAAAGAAAAGGGATACACAAACCCGGATAGCATCGAGGCGTTACCTTTTGAAAAAGAAAACGGGGCAAGCGCGGAAGGTACGCCCATCGATAAAGTGAAAGTTGTTTACTCCGAGCGCCCCGAAGAAACCGTGACTTATTCAGTTCGTGAGGCAGAAGGAAATTTCGATCGTTCCAGCGACGGAAAGCCATCAGTCGATCACGAGAACGGCGAGCGGTTAGTAATGGATAACGTTTGGATTGTTGAAACAAGACATACCATTATAGATTCACAAGGCCGGCGGGCAATAGATTTAAATTCCGGCGGAAACGGGTATCTACTACGAAAAGGGAAAATAATAGAGGCAGAATGGAAAAACGTGAACGGACGGATCCTTCCTTATCGAGATGGACGTCCCATTCGCTTCACCCCGGGCAAAACCTGGGTGAATATAATCCCGGAGCAAGCAAGAATAGAAACCACATATAGAAAGTAACCAAGGAGGAATCTTGACCCATGCAGATTGATAAACTACGCGGGAAGACGCTGGATCAATTGTTCGAAGCGATTCTTTCTCTGCAGAATGTGGAAGAATGTTACGAGTTTTTTGATGACCTGGCGACGATGAATGAAGTTCAATCCCTGGCTCAGCGCCTGGAAGTTGCTCGTATGCTTAGAGATGGATATACGTATCATAAGATTGAAACGGAAACAGGTGCGTCCACAGCGACCATTTCACGTGTGAAGCGCTGTTTGAACTATGGAAATGACGCCTATACCCAGGCGCTTGATCGTGTTCAGGAGAAGAAAACGGAATAAATCAGCAGGAGCAGTCCAATTCGTGTACTAAGTTGGGCTGTTTTTTTGTATGATAACTTGGTCTATTTTCATAACCAGGTTATCCAGCTAAAGGGCCGTTATCTGTAAGACTCAGTTTCGAGATATTGGGTGGAGAAAGAGGGCTCCAGGGAACGACTCGCTTTCCGCGGGCATGTGCTGAGCTTCCTCGGGCTTAACAGCCCTGCGGGATCTCACCGATCATGTTCATCCCGCAGGAGTCTTCGCCGTTCCCTTCCGCCCCTT
>NZ_FOOG01000086.1 GCF_900113125.1 Halobacillus alkaliphilus
TCACTTGACCAAATGGATCTTCGGCTCGCGCTGTTCCCGCAGGCGTCACCACCGAACGCTCATCGTAGAATCAACGAAAATCCATCTAAAAAGAGCGGTATTCTTGTACTCATAAAAGTAAAAGACAAGCGGCTTGGAGGGAAGGAATAAATCCGTATGTACTGCTTTTTTAGAGTCTACCTTTAATAAATTTTCAGTTTTTCAGCGACCTCATGTTCATCCCGCAGAAATCTTCGCTGTTCCCTTACGCCCCTTAGCGATCATGGAGAGCTCGAAATTCTCTGGATAAACACCTTCCAATGAACAAGGATCGTCTATAGTCCACCCTGGTTTTAATGTTTGTTTACGTGTATGAATCCTGTTGTAGAAGCATTTGATGCAGGTGCATTATGGCTCCTGTCTCCTATAGCAGGGGCCGTTCACTAGATATCGTTGGGGGGGCGGAGGAAACGACGAGACTCCCGCGGGAGAAGGAGCTAGGCAAGACCCCACAGGGAGTGACAGCGACCGAGGAGGCTTATGGTAAAAGGAGGATCGACTAAGGTCGCCACGTCCTGTGGCAACGTCGATCGACCCTACGTCATGTAGGGCCGCAGGGAAGCGAGTTGTTTTCCGTAGCCGCCCTCACCTATTGTTTGCAAAGGACCCCAACTATCTCGAAACTGAGTCTTCCAGTATCGGGAGCTTTACCTTAGAATCAACATGGAAGTTTAACAAAGCCTAATAAAAAAAGCTTGTAGAGAACCGACTAAGTTCCTCTACAAGCTGCAAAATGAAGCATCCTATTATTATTTTTTACCTTTGACATAATCAGCATCAAATAGGAACATTCGCATCAGCATGATCAGGGATGGAATAAGCAAAAGTAAGCCGGCTATAAACACGACGATTAAGGCTACCGCCATAGCCTCACTTGTTACTCCCCCAGACAGCGTTACATACGGGTACAGCAGGTAAGGCAGATGGGATGCTCCGTAGCCGAAGAAGGCCACAAAGAATTGAAGCATAACCGCGATGAAGGCCCATCCATAATATTTCCCTTGATAGATAAGGAAAACGGCAGCCATAAAGAAAGCCACTGAAATTCCAAATACCCACCACAGATCGATCGCCCGCTGGAAGTGTTCCGGGTTTTGTTGACTGAGTGCAATAAACGTCGTCAAGCTGGCGATAATAGTTGGCGAACTCCAGAACAAAGCGTACTTCCTAACTAAATCGAGAGCCGGCTGGTCTCCGGCACGCTTTGCATAAAAGGCCAGAAACATGGAGCTGATATACAAAACAGAGACGATGGCCAGAAAAACGACACTCCAGGAATAAGGACTAGAAAACAGTTCTCCATACATCAGATGGACTCCGTTCTCCGTTTCTTCAATAAAGCCACCTTCAGATATCGTGAGAGCCGTGGACAAAGCTGCAGGGATCAACAAGCCTGTAGCTCCGTATAAAAACATGTACAAATGATTTTCTTTTGAACCATAATTTTCAAAGGCGTAAAAAGAGCCACGAATAGCCAGTAGGACAATCGCAATACTCCCCGGTATTAATAGAGATTGGCCGAAATAATAAGCCATATCCGGGAAAAATCCTATTAATCCTACAAAGAAGAACACAAAAAACACATTGGTTACTTCCCAGACTGGAGAGAGATAACGGGAAATCAATTTATTAATGATATGATCTTTCTTCGTAACCTTCGCAAAATACGCAAAGAATCCTGCGCCGAAGTCAATCGATGCCACAATCAGATAGCCATATAGAAACAGCCAAAGTACAGAAATTCCAACTAATTCGTAACTCATGAGTTAGTTACCCTCCTTTGCGGCTGCCACTTCAGGATAACGATGTTCAAGCTCATGTTCAGCTGGGTTTCCTTTGAATATCTTACGCAGCGCAATTATGCAGCCGATCGATAGTACGGTATATAAGCCAATAAACAGAATGAGCATCCAGCCAACGTAAGGGGAGGTTGTTGCCCCTTCAGAGACCGTCATAAATCCTCTTAGAATCCAAGGCTGACGTCCCAGTTCAGCAAATACCCAGCCAAATTCTACAGCGGCCATGGAGAGTGGTCCGAGTGACGCGATTCCCCATAATAGCAGCGGATGATATTCGTTCCATTTCTTCACCTTCCAGAAAACCATGTACATAAGGGAAATTCCAAGTGTGAAGAAACCGATTGATACCATTAAGTCAAACATATAGTGAATCCAAAGCGGAGGTTCTTCGTCATCTGGAATTTGGTCCAGTCCGGTCACCTCTGCATTAAAGTCACCGTGAGCTAAAAAGCTTAAAGCATTTGGTATCCGGATCGCATTCTCCACTTCCTGATTTTCATTTAATGTACCGAAAACAACTAAGTCGGCTCCTTCTTCTGTTTCAAAATGCCATTCTCCAGCTGCCAGTTTTTCCGGCTGCTCTTCTGCGAGGAACTTAGCAGATAAATCACCTGCAATAGCCGTAGCTATAGCAAAAATAAACACGGAAACCACCGTAAGCTTTAACGCCTTCATATGATAGAGGGTATTTTTCTTTTTCAATAGATAAATGGCTGCAATGGTTGCCAGGACAGCTGCTGCGGTTAAATAAGACGTGGAAACGACGTGAAAGACCTTCGTAGGCGTCGCTGGATTGAACATCGCAGCCAGCGGTTGGATGGACGTAACTGTATCTCCTTCCAGTTCAAACCCTTGCGGAGTGTTTAGAAAACCGTTCACCGATGTGATAAAGAAAGCTGATAATGTAGAACCGATCACCACAGGAATCGATAACAGCCAGTGATACATAGGGTTTTTAAAACGGTCCCATGTATAAAGATAGATTCCTAAAAATATAGCTTCAAAGAAAAAAGCGAAAGTTTCCATAAACAGTGGTAAAGCGATCACCTTACCTGCCAGCTGCATAAAGCTCGGCCATAACAAGGAGAGCTGCAATCCAATAGCGGTTCCTGTCACAACCCCTACAGCGACTGTAATGGTAAATCCTCTTGTCCAGCGTCTTGCCAGCAGCGTATAGTGAGGATCTTTCTTTTTAATTCCTATAAATTCTGCAATGGATATCATGACGGGAATACCTACACCAAGCGTAGCAAATATCGCGTGATAACCAAGAGTCAGTGCAGTCAGCATGCGGCTAAGCGTAGCACTATCTAAATCAAACATTTTCCCTTCCCCCTCTTACTGCAAGTCAATCTAATAAATTCAGACAATCTATTCCTAGTATAATAGGTGAAAACGGTTTAGATGCGATAGGTGTATGACTATTTTGTGACAAACTTCACAAAGTCTTAATTTTAAGTTTATGATACACGATATGGACTTTGATGTCTAAATGTATGCCTAAACAAAAACGTTTTGTATGTTCTATTCCCTGTCCCTTCTGATTTCTAACGATAGATTACACACAAATAAGACACCCCGTTAAGAGTGCCTTTTAGACTCAAGCTTATCACTAAAGGATAACGCTTTTTTCTTATGTCTCTGTTATAGTTTAATATTGATTCTTCATTATAAGCTTATTACGGAATAGGGCCGGTTACTTGAAGACTCGATTTCGAGATATACAGGACCGTTACGTTATTTGGTGGAGGGCTGGGGAAATAACTCGCTTTCCTATGGGGGAACGGTGAGCTTCCTCGCTCGTTTCACTCCCTGCGGGATCTCACCTAGTCCCTTCTCCCATGGGAGTCTCGCCATTTCCCCATATCCGTCAAGCTAGTAAGTGAATAATTCTAGATAAGCATTGGTTCCACCCTTGAATTACACATATTTCCAATTAAGGTTATATGGACTCCTAAAGGAGTCCGCAATAAAAACAAGGGGATCTTTTATTTATAAGTTAATCCTAAAACATCGAACGGACTTTCATGTTTTTCTTTGTGGTCTTTCCTGCCATGTCGCCTAGCGTTTTCGAAGATGGCTTCTAATATTTCTACG
>NZ_FOOG01000048.1:0-17587 GCF_900113125.1 Halobacillus alkaliphilus
ATTCCGTCGAGGGTCTAAGAAAGCGAGAGTTGCCATCGCCCGGACATTACTTGTGATCGTGTACCACCTATTAACCAAAAGAGAAATGTACAAAGAACAAGGGGCAAACCATTATAACCAACAAGCATTAGAAGCAAAAAAACAAAAGGCAATTAAGAGTCTTCAACGTTTAGGTTTTGTAGTCGACTTATCGCCACAGTCGGCTTAGAGAAGAATAATGAAATAAATATCAAAGTGATTCAGGGATTTTTAAAAAAGTAATAAGATCCCCTTTATTTAGTGCGGTCTTAAAGCTGTAATTATTTTCAGGGTAGCTATTTAAATAAGTGTGTTCGGATACCTGCAGTTTATGTATCTTTCTGTATTTACACATGTAAATAAAAAATGTACCATTAATCCTGAAAGTCTAAAAGGAGGAGCAGAATGAAAGCATTTCTAGAGAGAAAAGGAATTCATATATCTGTGCATGCATACTTAATTACGGCCTTAAGCTATATGGCACTTGGGTTGTTTTCATCATTAATTATCGGCCTGATTATAAAGACAGCGGGCGAACAGCTCAATCTGGGAATTATATCTGACGCATTTATCGAAATGGGAACGTTCGCTATGGACAGTAAAATTTGGGGAGGAGCTATAGGGGCTGCTATTGCCTATGGGTTGAAGGCACCTCCGCTTGTAATTTTTGCATCTTTATTCAGTGGAGCCTACGGAGCTGAGTTAGGGGGCCCGGCAGGAAGTTATATAGCTGCCCTGATAGCTACCGAATTTGGTAAGATGGTAAGCAAAGAAACAAAAATAGATATTATTCTGACACCATTTGCTACCATTACGGTCGGCTTTGTAGTTGGAGCTGTTATTGGACCGCCTATAGGCGGATTTATGACTGGTTTTGGAGAGGTTATTAATTGGGCAACGCTCCAACAGCCTTTTATCATGGGTGTTCTAGTTGCAGTACTTATGGGAATAGCATTAACTGCGCCTATCTCAAGTTTAGCTATTGCATTAATGCTTTCAATAGATGGGGTAGCAGCTGGTGCAGCTACGGTAGGTTGTGCTGCCCAGATGATCGGTTTTGCTACAATTAGCTATAGAGATAATGGATTTGGAGGTTTTATAGCTCAGGGAATTGGCACGTCTATGCTGCAAGTTGCTAATATAGTGAAGAAACCAATTATCCTTCTTCCACCTACGATTGCAGGGGCTGTACTCGCTCCGTTTGCCACCGTTTGGCTGGAACTTGAAAATAATGCTGCTGGGGCAGGAATGGGAACGAGCGGATTCGTAGGTCAAATCATGACGTTTCAAACAATGGGCTTTAATTGGCACATAGCTGGTATTATACTTGGGTTGCATATCCTTGCTCCAGCGGCTATTAGTTACGTTATTGCATTATGGTTTAGAAAAAAAGGATGGATTAAGCCAGGAGATATGACAATCGAGTATGATTAGAATTATACTTAATGAGATAATGGAGGTGAATAATATGATTAAACTTGAGTCCGATGGGCACCTTCGAACACTATTGGAAGAAGAAGATGTGATATTATTATTTTCGGCCAATTGGTGTCCCGACTGCCGAGTCATTGAACCAGTACTTCCTGAAATTGAAGATAAATTTAATGAATGGACTTTTGTATATGTAGATCGAGATCAATTTATCCACATATGTTCTGAGTATGATGTGTTCGGCATCCCTAGTTTTATCGCTTTTAGAGACGGAGAAGAGACTGGCAGGTTTGTAGGGAAACAGAGAAAGTCTCAGGAAGAAATTGAAGATTTTATACGAAATGCCTCATAGTAAACAAGCTGTGCTTTCTTTGCACAGCTTGTTTACTTTTTCAAGGAAGTAAGGATGTGTATAATAGGAAGAGGTATTCTAAAGCTGAATTATGCTAAAATAAATAAGGGAATTGATTTCTTCCATCAATTAAGGAGGAAAAAGGATGAAAATGACAAGTGTGAAAATGAAGAAAAAACTAGAAGAGCGTCTTCATCATCAAGACTGGAAGACGACTTATAATCGCGATAAAGATACGTTTCGCATTGAGTGGCGTGATAGTGGTGAAGGAATTACAATTACTTTACCTAATGTGATTGCGAAGTATGAATCTCGCGGGGAAGAAGCAATTGATGAATTGGAGGATCACGTCCAAGAGGCTTTGAGAGTTATGAATGAAACTTATGATCTGTCTGGGAAGGAACAACAAATCTTTCCTGTCATCAGAGCCGCCTCTTTTCCAACAGAAACTGAAAACGGTAAAAAACTTGTTCATTCCGAACATACAGCTGAGACTAGAATTTACTATGCATTGGACTTAGGAAAGTCCTTTCAGTTAATTGATGAAAGCATGCTGGAAAAGGAAGATTGGACATTAGCACGATTGAAGGAAGTGGCAAGTTTTAACGCTCGTTCACTGCCAGTTGAAATGAAAAAGGATACGGTGTACGGGAATGATTTTTACTTTCATTCCACTAAAGATGGGTATGATGCAAGCCGCATCTTAAATGAGGTCTTACTGGAGGAGCTTAAGGCAGAGTGTAAGGGCGAGTTAGCCATTAGTGTACCTCATCAGGATGTTATTATCTTCGCTGATATTCAGAACTCAGAAGGTTATGATATTCTGGCTCAAATGGCCATGAAGTTTTTTGCTGAGGGCACCGTGCCTATTACTTCATTGTCCTTCCTATATGAGGATAAACAATTAGAGCCTATTTTTATACTTGCTCAGAAACAACCGAAAAAAGATCGAAAGGACGATTAAGCTATGGATGTATTTTACAATGAAAAAGGTATCGGGGATGTATTGATTATTCCTATTAAAGAAGGGGACCGCCAAACATTTAAGCAGCAGGCTTATGGGGACGTGGTTAAAATCACGGATAGCAGCGATGGATCATTGCTCGGTTATAATATCTTTAATGCATCCAAGTATTTTAATCTGCCAGGTCAGGGGAAAATGACGCTCACGGAAGAAATGCTTCAGCCTATCAAAGATTTGTTTACACAGAATCAGCTGGAAGACGTACTAGATTTTGATTTAAGTCCTAAATTTGTAGTGGGGTATGTGGAAAGTATAGAACCTCATGAAAATGCGGATAAACTTAAAGTCTGCCAGGTGGATACATCTGATGAACAATTGCAGATCGTGTGTGGAGCACCTAATGTTGATCGGGGGCAGAAGGTTGTAGTAGCTAAAGTTGGAGCAACGATGCCAGGCGGTATGAAGATTAACGACGCTGAATTGCGCGGGGTACCGTCTAGTGGAATGATCTGTTCGGCTAAAGAACTAGGTTTACCAGATGCACCAAAAGAAAAAGGGATTCTTGTTCTCTCTGACGAATATGAAGTTGGGGCTCCTTTTGAAGTTTAATGACAGTATAAAAGACAAAGCAGCCCAGCTGCTTTGTTTTTTTTTACGAATTCTTAATTTTTAAAGCGATTGTAAACCAAACATTAAGCAAAAACTGTTAAAATAAAAGGGACCACAAGAGATTTACATATAGGAAAAGAGAGTGAGAAAATATGTGGAATGATTTAAAAAATAAATTTAAACAATGGTTTGATGATGAAGAAGAGACCCAAAAAGAGATAAAAGAACAACCTAAAAGGCAGGAGCGTCAGGAAATGAATGCAAAAACAAAAATGACCTATCGGTATCCTAAACAAGGTGAGTTTCGGTTCCCTGTCATTCCGGACCAGTCTTCAACTTCTCATGATAAAGCAGACTCTTCTAGAAGACCGGAGAGAGCCAGAAGGAGCCAGAGTTCAAACCGGACAGAGAAACAAGATCAGCATAAAGAAGTAGAATCCACTGATAAACAGCCGAAAAAGCAGCAGGATCAAAGTGAGAAAAAAGAACTTCCGGAAACTTCCACGGTCCCTTTCACACCAACCGATGTTCCTTCTCCTATTTATGGTTATCATAATCGTCAACTGACTGCGGGCATTGAAAAAATTGAAAACACGGTAGAAACCAAGTTTCCCGGTGATTCTTTTACAAATGATGAAGAAGCCTGGCAGGATCTGAGAAGAAGACTTAGAAGTAAAGTCACGGAGACTAAAGGCATTCAGCAAAAGCCAGAAAAAACAATTCATACATCAGCTGAAAAGCCTGACGAAGTTTCTCAGGGCGAGGATAGAAATACGGCATCCAGGGAAAGTGGCCAGTCTTCTTTCCTTCAAACTCTGTCTGCCTCAGAAGCGAATACAATAGATTCCAAAAAAAAAGAATCCGAACCTGAAGAAGCAGCTGCAACTATTGAATTAGAAAAGTTAGAAGCAGAAACCGAACTCAATTCTCAAGATGCTCCAACAGATGAGTATTCATCTGGTCTTCAATTAATAGACAATGAAGAAGCAGCCAAGAATAATGAAGCTCCCCAAATAGAAGAACAGACAGAAATAAAGCCTGAAGAAGAATCCGAAGTTACACATGATAAAGCGGTGAATCATGAGGGGAAACTTAGGTCTGAACGGAAAGAAAATTTAAATGATGGAGAGAAGAAAAAAAGTCTTCCATTCAACGTCATCATGACACCAAGAGATAAGCGAACTCGAGATCAAAAAAAACAGAGTAGGAAGGAACCAAGAGAGAATCCAAATGCGAGTATTAGTGTCCAAGCTCCCACTATAGAAGGTGAAAAGGAAAATAATCAGGAGAATACTCCGGATTCTCCTCGTAAGGAATACAACACACCTTTACATTTGCTGGAAGATACGAAGAAAACTACAGGTGAGGATGAGGATTGGACGGCACAGCAAATGGAACTGCTTGAAACCACCCTTAGACATTTTCACGTACGTGCGAAGGTAGTGAACGCTATGAAAGGCCCAACGGTAACCAGGTTCGAAGTACAGCCTGAACCAGGGGTTAAGGTTAGCAAAATAACTAATTTAGCGGATGATATCAAACTCAGCATGGCAGCTCGCGACATTCGAATTGAAGCACCTATTCCCGGAAAGCAGGCTGTAGGTATAGAGGTCCCGAACCCTAAAGCTCAAATGGTAGGACTGCAGCAGATATTTGAATCAGAGGCTTTTCATAAAGATCCTTCCCCATTGTCTGTAGGATTGGGACTTGATATCGGTGGCTCTCCAATTGTTACAAATTTAAAAAAGATGCCTCATGGATTAATTGCAGGTGCGACAGGTTCCGGGAAAAGTGTATGTATTAACACCATTCTCATTAGCCTCCTATACAAAGCCCATCATGAGGACGTGAAATTTCTACTGATTGATCCTAAGATGGTAGAACTGGCTCCTTATAATGACCTGCCGCATTTGGTTTCTCCTGTTATCACAGATGTAAAAGCGGCGACCTCTGCTTTGAAATGGGCAGTAAAAGAGATGGAAGAACGGTATGAGAAATTTGTTCAAGAGGGAGTTCGGGATGTAGAGCGGTATAATGACAAAATGATGAAGCAGAATCGCAGAGGGGAGAAGCTTCCCTACTTAGTCATTGTTATCGATGAACTTGCTGATTTGATGATGGTCTCTCCTCAGGATGTAGAAGATGCTATCTGCCGAATTGCTCAGAAAGCAAGAGCATGCGGTATTCATCTGTTATTAGCTACACAGCGGCCTTCAGTAGATGTAATTACAGGACTCATTAAAGCAAATATTCCGACACGAATTGCCTTCAGTGTTTCTTCGCAGGTGGACTCCCGAACGATTATTGATTCAGGCGGGGCAGAAAAGCTGTTAGGAAAAGGTGATATGCTGTTTGTAGAAAATGGTTCAGGTCAACCACTAAGAATTCAGGGAGCTTTCTTATCGGATGAGGAAATCGAACGTATCACCAATTACGTGAAAAAAATAGCTCCTCCTCAATATTTGTTTCATCAAGAAGAGTTAATCAAACAAATTTCAAACGAAGAAGAAACAGATGCTCTCTTTAGTGAAGCGGTTCAATTTGTAATGGAACAGAACGGAGCGAGTGCTTCACTAATTCAGCGCCGCTTTAAGGTAGGGTACAACCGTGCTGCTCGTTTAATTGACCAGATGGAAGAGTACGGAATTATTTCTGAGCAAAAAGGAAGTAAACCGAGAGATGTGCTTTTAACTCACCAGCAAGTGGAAGAAATGCTTAGTTAATCTGTAGATTTGTAGTTCATCAACGAAATACTTGTGGAAAAGTTTTTAGTTTTATATGATAATACTTGAATATAACGATACAGTTTTTACTGACCCCAATGTTTAAGGAGTATATTTATGAAGGAAATAGCACGTAAGTTAAATGGAGAAATCAGTCGTTTAACGAATAAAACATTTAAATTTGATAAGCGAGTTTCAGAGGGATGGTTTTCTGCTGTTTACTTCTTAAAAACAAGAGATATTGTAGCCGACCAGCTTCCTGAACACAAAGTAACCATGCAGTTCTTTCAAAAGGATACTGCTGTTCTATGCGGTACGGATGAAGCGATTGCTCTTATTCATACGTTTGCTGAAAACCCTGAGGAACTGGAGATCCATTCATTAAAAGATGGAGACAAAATTAGTCCCTATGAAACGGTATTAACAATCACAGGGCCTTATCAGTTGTTTGGGTTTCTGGAAGGGATTATAGATGGAATCCTTGCCAGACGTACCTCTGTGGCTACCAATGTTTATAACGTGGTAAAGGCAGCCCGTTCTTCAGGCCGTCAAAAACCGATTATTTTCATGGGTGATAGGGACGATCACTTTACTCAACAATCCGGGGACGGATATGCAGCTTTTATAGGTGGTTCTACTGCCCAGGCAACTCATGCTATGAATGAATGGTGGGGGAAAGAAGGAATGG
The DNA here is from genome assembly GCF_900113125.1 of Halobacillus alkaliphilus. Lineage (GTDB taxonomy): Bacteria > Bacillota > Bacilli > Bacillales > Halobacillaceae > Halobacillus > Halobacillus alkaliphilus. The sequence continues at coordinate 6,786 of NZ_FOOG01000048.1, forward strand.
GAACGATGCCCCATGCCTTAATTCAGATGTTCAAAGGGGATGTAGTCGCTGCTACTAAAGCCTATCAGAAACAATTCCCAAATGATCAGCTTATGGCGCTTGTTGATTATAATAATGATGTGATTACCGACTCTTTAAAAGTTGCTCGAGAGTTTGGTGATGAATTGAAAGGTGTACGGGTAGACACTTCCCAGAACCTGGTAGATAAGTATTTCCTTAGAAACCAGCATTTAATGGGTACATTTGACCCTAGAGGGGTAAATCCTGAACTCATTTTCGCATTGCGGAGGTCACTGGATAAAGAAGGATACCGTCATGTCAAAATAGTCGTGAGCGGTGGTTTTACCAAAGAAAGAATACGAGCTTTTGAAGAGAAAAAAGTTCCCGTAGATATGTATGGAGTTGGAGGAAGTCTTCTGAAGATCGGTATTGGATTCACGGGGGATAATGTCCTTATCAATGGAGAACCTGAAGCCAAAGAAGGACGCAGATATAAAGTAAATCCAAGACTTGAATACGTTCAGTTTCATAAAGAGGATGAAGGTGAATAAAGGCACATAAATATGTGTCTTTTTTTTACACATGGGATAACCAGGGAAGAAGATCCTCTTTTTCTAATCTTGTTTCCATGATAAGATAAGTAAGGTTATTAGAGACTTGCAGGTCAGGGTCTAATATAACGAATGAATAAATCGCACTTTAGTGGCTGTTACATACACTATACTTAAAGTGATCCACATTATTTTGGAGGTTCTTGTTTATGACAACTTACCATTTTGTTGGTATCAAAGGGACAGGAATGAGTTCGCTTGCCCAAATTCTGCATGATTCTGGAGAAAAAATTCAAGGATCAGACGTAGAAAAGCACTTTTTTACTCAAGAGGTTCTGGAAGAAAAAAATATTGAAATACTGCCTTTCTCAAGTAAGAACATACATGCCGGACTTACAATTATTGCGGGAAATGCTTTTAACGAAGAGCATGAAGAAATAAGAGAAGCTAAGAAACTCGGGTTACCTTTTTACTGGTATCATGAATTTTTAGGTGAGTGGCTTCAGCAGTATACTAGTATTGCCGTAACAGGTGCTCATGGAAAAACATCAACGACTGGTCTGCTCGCGCATGTTTTATCCGAAAACTACCCTACGTCTTATTTAATTGGAGACGGTACAGGCAGAGGTCATGAAAACAGCCAGTACTTTGCATTTGAAGCGTGTGAGTACCGCAGGCATTTTCTATCTTACCACCCAGATTATGCGATAATGACGAACATTGATTTTGATCATCCGGACTATTTTAAAAGCGTTGATGATGTTTTTGAAGCCTTTCAACAGATGGCAAAGCAAGTGAACAAAGGCATTATCGCCTGTGGAGATGATGATCACCTTCAGCATATTCAGGCAAATGTCCCGGTTCTCTACTATGGTTTTGCAGATACGAATGATTTCCAGGCTCAGAACATCAGAGAGAGCAGTGAAGGAACCACATTTGATGTGTTTGTCAGGAACAACTTTTATGACACATTTACTATTCCTCAATTCGGCAATCATACCGTATTAAACGCGTTGAGTGTAATTGCTATTTGTCACTATGAGGAAATGCCGGCAGACGAAATAAAAAAGATGTCCACCTTCAAAGGAGTCAAGCGGCGCTTTACTGAAAAAGAATGGGGCAATCAAATATTGGTGGACGACTATGCCCATCACCCAATTGAGATTACAGCTACGATTGATACTGCAAGAAAGAAATATGGTGAACGTCCTGTAGTAGCTATCTTTCAGCCCCATACCTTTACTAGAACCAAAACTTTCCTGCATGAATTTGCTGAAAGTCTAAAACTTGCAGATTATATATATCTGTGTGATATTTTTGGTTCAGCAAGAGAGGATCAAGGAAAGTTGACGATAGAAAATTTACAGGAGTTAATTCCTGATTCCCATGTATTAACGCTTGAGGACACTGCCCAGTTGCAGAACTTTAAGGATGGGGTCTTATTATTTATGGGCGCTGGTGATATTCAGAAGTTTCAAAATGCCTATGAAAATATTAAGTAGTAAAAAAGACGTGCGGCTTCTCTAAAATGAAACTGCACGTTTCTTTTTACTCATTTTCCAGAAATTCTTAATAAAATATACTTTTAAAGAGGGAACTTCCACTTATTTATCGAATATAACTATTTAATGTGGATATCACGTTTTAATTTCTTTGAACTTGGGGAATAATTAAGAACGTGACAATTACATAGTCGAAGGAGTTGCAGGGGGCATGATAATCATTCTCTACATTGCTGCATTAATAGCAGCAGTGGCTTTTGCTGTTCTAGTCATTTTTCTGGCAAGAACACTAACAGCTGTACGTCGAACCATGAACAATGTTGCTGATACACTTGAAGGTGTAGAGAAGCAAATGGAGGGAATTACCCTTGAGACGACAGCCCTCTTGAACAAGACGAATAAATTAGCTGAAGATGTCGGGGAAAAATCTGAAAAACTAAACACATTAGTTGACGGAGTTAAAGGCATCGGAGATACTGTTCAAGAGTTTAATCAATCCATAAGATCCATATCAATGGGATTGACCAAGTCCGCCCAGGATCATACAGAGAGTGCTGCTCAAGCTATGAAATGGGGACAAGTGGCGATCAATTTATGGAAAAAAGCTAAAAAAGAAGAAAAATACTAAGGAGGAGATTTTTAATGAGTTACAATCAGCAAAATCATAACGATAATGGGGCAGGAAGAGATTTTGTACTAGGTTCACTAATCGGAGGTATTGTAGGCGCAGTAGTCGCTTTGCTATTTGCTCCAAAATCAGGACGTGAATTGCGTGATAACATTAACGAAAGCTCTACAGGCATAAGAGAGCGAGCCGGTGAATGGAAAGATGTTGCTTATGAAAAAGGCGGAGCATGGAAGGATCGTGCTGTAGAAACATCTTCTCAATTTTCTAAAAATGTTTCTGAGAAATCACAGGATTTAAGTGGAAAAATGAAGGATAAAGTGAAAAATATTCGCAGTAATGAAGACGATGAAGCAGAAAAAGCAGCTCAAGAAGTCGCTGAGGCTATTGAAGAAGCAGCTCAAGAGCTTGAAAAGCAGCAAGATTCTACAACGTCTTCAAATGTATAATACAATTGAAATGGTGGAGGCCTTTGTGTCTCCGCCATTTTTATCTGATAGGGGGATAACTAATGAGTATACAATTGCTAAAGACAAAAGAAGAATTTGCAAAGGTACTAAATAATGAACCCATATTCTTTCTTTTAAAGCACAGTTTAACTTGTCCAATTTCAGCAACAGCTGAGAGTGAATATGAGCAGTATAGTCAGCATTCGAAAATTCCCTGTTATGAACTTTTTGTGCAGGATGCCAGGGAACTTTCTAACCAGGTTGCAAGTGACTTTGAAGTGCGTCATCAGTCTCCACAAGCCATTTTGTTTAAAGACCAGCAGGTGGCGTGGCATGACAGTCATGGTAAACTAACCAAAGAGCGTCTAAAACATGCAGCAGTAGAAGAATAAGGAAACGCGCAGGGAGATCCTGCGCGTTTCCTTATTAGTAAATGCCTTGAAATACAAGCTTTTAAAGTCAATATACATCCAGTAATTATGTACTTGAAATTTCATCACAAGATATTAGATTGATTTTTTCTTTTATTTCTCACAAAAGAATTCCTTCTCTAAGGGTGACAATAAATGAAATATTAGCTATAATTGTCCCTAATTATCAATAGGATGAGTTATCATAATTTTACTACTAATTATTTCTAGGGGGACACACACATGAGTAACCAACAACTTGACCAATTACGCAGCCAATTAGACGAGGTAAATTTAGAGCTTCTGAATTTAATCAATAAACGCGGTGATTTAGTAAAGGAAATTGGTCAGATTAAAGAGCAGCAAGGAACGAATCGGTTTGATCCGGTACGTGAAAGAACCATGCTTGACCATATATCAAGTCATAACGATGGGCCTTTCGAGGACTCCACAGTTGTTCATTTATTTAAAGAGATTTTCAAAGCCGGACTAGAATTACAAGAGGATGACCATAGAAAAGCTCTTCTTGTTTCCAGAAAGAAAAAGCCTGAAGATACAATCGTAGAAATCAACGGAGAAAAAATCGGCGATGGAAATACGCACTTCATTATGGGGCCTTGTGCGGTAGAAAGTTACGAACAGGTTTCCACCGTAGCGGAAGCCGTTAAAGGTGAAGGATTAAAGCTGCTACGCGGAGGTGCATTTAAACCGAGAACATCCCCTTATGATTTTCAGGGGCTGGGGATCGAAGGTTTGAAAATGCTGAAGCAGGCAGGCGAAGAAAATGGTTTAGCTGTAGTAAGTGAAATCGTAAATCCGGCGGATCTTGAAGAAGCACTGGATTACCTGGATGTTATTCAAATCGGAGCCCGCAATATGCAGAACTTTGAACTCCTCAAAGCAGCTGGTTCAGTAAATAAACCTGTCTTATTAAAACGCGGAATGTCGGCCACTATATCTGAATTCATTAATGCGGCTGAGTACATTATCTCCCGCGGGAATAAAAATATCATCTTGTGCGAGCGTGGTATCCGCACCTATGAAAAAGCAACAAGAAACACATTGGATATCTCATCTGTACCAATTTTGAAACAGGAAACTCACTTGCCGGTGATGGTAGATGTAACTCACTCTACTGGCCGACGTGATCTCTTGCTTCCAGCAGCTAAAGCGGCTATGGCAATTGGAGCTGACGGAGTAATGGCTGAAGTACACCCTGATCCAGCGGTTGCCCTTTCTGATTCTGCCCAGCAAATGGATATTCCAACGTTCCAATCATTTATGAGAGAGTTAACAAAATAACAATTTAGGACAAGCTAGACTGTTACTCAGTCTAGCTTGTTTTTTTGATATGCTCACTTAGTCACAGAAGGACAGAGAAGCTGACTCATCGTCTTTTAATTGATATTCAGACCTATATCTATATATGTGTGTAAAGGGGCTTAGAAAGGATTAATATAACTGTGGAAGAATCTGTTTTGTTCTGAATAGGGAATCCGTTATAATAAAATGGGCAATCTTATATAAGAAGAAAGAGGCAGACATTGCGCGAGGACGCTATCTATCGTATGATTATTTTATTATAAATTTGCAGCAAGGGACTAACTAAGGAGGATGTATGATGAATGTAACAATATATGATGTAGCAAGAGAGGCCAACGTATCGATGGCTACCGTTTCACGAGTAGTGAATGGAAACCCGAACGTAAAGCCTGCCACAAGAAAAAAAGTACACGATGCCATTGAGCGGTTAGGGTATCGTCCAAATGCAGTGGCAAGAGGTTTAGCCAGTAAGAAAACTACGACGGTCGGGGTGATCATTCCCGACATATCAAGTATATTTTTTGCTGAGCTTGCCCGCGGCATCGAAGATATTGCCACGATGTATAATTACAACATTATCTTAAGTAATTCTGATCAGAATAAGGAAAAAGAGCTGCACTTGATTAATGCTATGCTAGGTAAGCAGGTAGATGGATTAGTGTTTATGGGTGGAAAAATCACAGAAGACCATATCCAAGAATTTAAAACCTCTTCTGTACCTATTGCTTTGGCAGCGACTGTAGATGAGTCAGGGGAGACTCCCGCTGTAAATATCAATTATCAGCAAGCTGCTTATGAAGCCACAGAGTTATTACTATCCCACGGGAACGAGGGAGTAGCTTTCGTGTCGGGACCTGAAGATACTATTATTAATGTGCAGAAACTAGAAGGTTATAAAAATGCTATGAAGGCTAATGGTTACGAATCACCTGAAGATTATATTGTACCTGGTGACTATTCATACGATTCAGGTATTGAGGCTTTAGAACAGCTTCTTGAATTCGATAAGAAACCAACGGCTGTTTTTGTCTCTTCAGACGAAATGGCTCTTGGGGTCATCCATGGGGCACAGGACCGAGGTATAAGAGTTCCTGAGGATCTAGAAGTATTTGGATTCGATAACACACGCCTCGCAACAATGGTACGTCCAACACTATCAACTGTAGTGCAGCCGATGTACGATATAGGAGCCGTAGCTATGCGCCTTCTTACTAAGTTCATGAATAAAGAAGAAGTAGAAGAGCAGAATGTGATTTTACCTCACCGAATTATTGAAAGAAACTCAACTCAGCAGAAATAGTACCGATATAGTAGATAGACTGTATTTGTACGAAACTGAGGAGAGAGCATTATGACTAAAAAAGACTTGTTGACACCCATTGGCATTACGATTGGGTTCATCATGGTTATTTTCGGCATTGCATCTAACGCCGGGTTTGGAGGCATGACTTCATTTATACAGGCCTCCTCCATCGTTATTGTGCTGGGTGGTCTAGTCGCTGCTTTATTAGTAAATTTCAATGTAAGTGAAGTGAAATTAACTTTTCGCGTAACCAAAGAAGCTTTTAAGCAGACGGATATGAATCTAAGGCAGTTGATCAATCTGTTTGTCGGATTATCAGAACGAGCCCGGCGTGAGGGTTTGCTTGCTCTTGAAGCCCAGCTTGAAGAAGTTGAAGATCCTTTTATCAAGAAAGGGATTTTACTCGCTGTGGATGGGATTGAACCTGAAGTAATTAATGATATTATGAACGCTGAAATTATTGCAGTAGAAGAGCGTCATCAGCGCGGAAGAGCGATCATAGAAAAAGCTGGGGAGTATGCGCCAGCTTGGGGTATGATTGGGACGTTAATAGGTCTTGTGCTGATGCTCCAAAGTCTATCTACGCCCGAAACGCTTGGACCCAAAATGGCGGTAGCACTATTAACTACTTTCTACGGAACGCTTTTAGCCAACCTCGTCTTCATCCCGATGGCAGGTAAACTTGAGAATAAAACAGAACAGGAAATATTCATGAAACAAGTCATTATTGAAGGGGTCATAGGTGTGCAATCAGGTCAGAATCCTAAGATTCTTGAAGAAAAACTCAGTGCATTTCTATCTGAAGAGGATAAAGCCATCGTTGAACAAGACGAAAAGGATGAATCTTTAGGAGAAACGGCCAATGAAGCTTAGGAGAACAAAGAAACCTGATAATAAAGGGGCTCCAAAATGGATGACCACTTATGCAGATATGATTACCTTAATTCTCGTTTTTTTTATTTTGTTGTTTTCAATGTCTCAGATTAATTTAGTTAAGTTTGACGCACTATCAGAATCTTTTCGTAATCGCATGATCTTTGATTTCTACCCTTCTCCTGTCGAAAGTCAGTTTCCTACGGAGCAAACCAAGGTTCAGGATAATGGGGAAAAAAATAATGAATTTCAAGAACCTACGGAAACTCCGGATCAGGTAGCTGAAAAAGATGAAGCGGAAAAGGAAGAAAAAAATAAAGATTTAGAAGAACTAAAAAAAGAAGTGGACCAATATTTAGAAGAAAACGAACTCAATGATATTATTTCGGCCAGCCAAACTAAACGAGGAATTGTACTCGTTTTGGAAGAGCAGCTTATTTTCGAAACAAGTGAGGCTCAAATTTTAGACGGGGCTAAGCCCTTTTTAAAAAAAGTGGGTACACTCCTTAAGAACATTCCTAATTTCGTGAAGGTGGAAGGCCATACGGATAATCGTCAGATATCTACATATCGGTATCCTTCTAACTGGGAATTGTCAGGAGCACGTTCGAGCAGTGTAATTCGTTATTTGTTAAAAAACACTGATGATTTGGACTCTGAGCGATTTACAGCTGTGGCTTATGGTGATACGCGGCCTGTAGCTCCAAATGATTCAAAAGAAAATTGGCGTAAGAACCGAAGAGTTGAAATTGTTATTTTAGATCCTGATTATGAAAGTTAATAATTTGTAAAAGCCACTACTGCTAAGTAGTGGCTTTTTTGTCATAGTGAATTATATTTTTTTTGGTTGGTAATCAACTGCAAGGATTTCTCCAGAAGTTTTTCGTTTTTTTCAGTGATTTCTTTTTTTCGAGGAATAGGGTTATAGGCGTCTTCCGGGTCATGCCAGTTTTCCGGCAAAGGCACTGGAGACTCTTTTTCCCATTTTTTAAGCCAGTCTTTTGGGAGAGGACCTTGGAAAGGGGTGCCATCTGACATAACCTTCCAAATCTGCGCCCATGCTCTGGGAACTACGCGCCAGATATCATACCCGCCTCCTCCTAAAGCGATCCATTTTCCACCACAATACTGATGAGCTAATTCATGTGCCAGGGCAGGAATTCTTTCATAGATTTTCATAGTTGAGCATAAGTGAGTAAGCGGGTCCAAGAAATGCGCGTCCGCTCCGTTTTGTGTAACTATCACATCAGGTTTAAAGTAATGCACAATTTCTTTCAGAGCGGTTTCGTAGACTTGAAGGAAAGATTCATCTTCTGTGAATGCGTCTATAGGTAAATTGAAAGAATAGCCATATCCTTCTTTAAGTCCTCTTTCATTAACGTTTCCGGTTCCGGGAAATAAATAGCGTCCCGTTTCATGTATAGAGAAAGTACATACATTGGGGTCATCATAAAAGGCCCATTGTACACCGTCGCCGTGATGGGCGTCCGTATCAACGTATAGAACTTTACAATTGTATTTTTTGCGCAGATATTTTATTCCAACCGCCCCGTCATTATAAATACAAAAACCAGATGCCTTTCTTTCAAATCCGTGGTGAAGACCGCCACCTAAATTCAAAGCGTGCTTAACCTGGTTTTCCATAACGGCTTCTATAGCGGATAACGTACTTCCAACCAATAAAGAAGATGCTTCGTGCATCCCTTTAAACATAGGTGTGTCTTCAGTTCCAATTCCGAATTCCATACCGTCTTCTTCCGATAACAAGCCTTCTCCGGCCTGTTTTACAGCTTGAATATAAGTTCGACTGTGAGCAAGGGAAAGTTCTTCTTCTGTAGCGTGTCTGGGTGTAATAAAGTGATCCTGTCTTAAAGCTGAAGAAGCTTCCAATAATTCTTTTGTAAGTACAACTCTCATTTGGTTGAAGGGGTGATCGTCCCTAAATCGGTAACTCGTAAAATCATCGGTGAATACAAAACCAGAGTGGCAGCTCATAGAGTCAACCCTGGGCTCTTTGGCCATAAGACTTCATAACCTTCTGTCTTAAGGTCTTCAATAGTAGGTAACGGGTTCATTGTCTGAATACGTACCACAATTACTTTATATTTAGGGTCGGGTTTGTAAGGGTAAATTAAGACAGAACTGATATTTACCTTTCTTTGGCCAAATACTTGCATAACCTGAGGCAGTATTCCAGGTTTATTGATCACTTTAACTTCAATCTGAGAGCTTTGTACATGGGTGCCTGTTAATTGGATAAGCGTATAGAGCATATCTTTTTCCGTGATAATCCCTACTAATAAATCGTCTCTTGTTACAGGTACACAAGCAATTTCCTGTTCATAAAAAATAGAAGCTACCTCTTCTACGAAATCTAATGGGTGGACTGTAGTTACTGGGAAAGTCATAATTGTTCGAATAGGATTTTGAAGTTCATCAGGGGTTGCGTCTTCCTCGAATATGGATGGGCTAGCATCTCTGACATCCCGATCAGATACGATGCCGATGACTACATTATTCTCATCCACTATAGGTAAATGCCGGATATGGTTTTCGTGCAGTAATTTGAGAGCGGTTTCAATAGTTTCCTCAGGAGAGAGTGTAATGACCTCGGTTTTCATAATTTCTTCCACTAGCATAACGGTTACCTCCTTGATTGACGATATTGATGTCGAGTAAGAAAACGGAGAATATCAAATTGTTCCACTGATTCTTCAGGAACATTTTTCCCAATGCGCACCATTAAACAGTTGGCAGGGTGGGAAATAATCTCTGGGTCATCAGTTGGGGAAGGAGTGAGCCCACCCGAAGCCATCATTTTTTCCATAACACGGCGATAATCCCAAATATTCAAACCTGTACCTTTCAGATCCCAATGCCAATAATATTCAGTAGAGATGGTAATGTAATTCTCCATGAATTCGTCCATCATCGAGATTTTTAAGAGACGGGACCCTATCCGATAGCCTCGGAATTGAGGGATAACCTCAATGGCTCCAAGTTCGATTAAATCCTCCATCTGTCCTTCTGACCAGCGTTCTAATGGATCGGGATGGAGAAAAGTTACATATCCAACTATATTTTCGTTATGGCGTGCAATGATAATTCTTCCTTCTTCAAAGTCAGCTATGCTTTTAATAGCTTCAAATTGTTTTTCATAGGGGCGAAAGGCAATTAACCCCTTATCAAATGTGAATTGACTTAACTCCTGAGAAGATAGAGGACCTTCAATTACAACAGGTCCGTACTCAGAATCAAACGTTTCATTATAATAAGTTTTTTCATGCTTCATTCAGTCACCACCTGACGGAGAATAGTAGAAAAATATGGCTATTTTTTATTATACATGATATCTGTAAATTTTAAATTGTTAAAAAAGAAATTCATTGAATAGTAAATAGAAGGTGTCAAGGCAACAAATATGGGAGATGGATTGCTTGCAAAGGGGGTTACCATAAGGTTTCTTCTCCAAATTAAAACCACCGGTCTTTAAAGACCGGTGGTGTAAGATCATGTTTCGAAAATATTCTTTTTAAGTCTTCTCCATACCTATGGACTAGTGGTATTTTCTTCACTATCTTCAGTCTCGGAGCTCTCCGATTCTTCATCTGAACTTTGGTTTGCAGAAGTATCAGAGCTTTCCGCGGAATTAGTGCTTGTACTATTCTCGCCGTCTGAACTAGACGGTTCACTATCAGTTGAGTTATCTTCAGTACCTGAAGCCTGACTGTCGGTAGAACCATCTTCCTCTGAACCAGAGCTGTCG
>NZ_FOOG01000048.1:17697-23660 GCF_900113125.1 Halobacillus alkaliphilus
GAGCTGTCGTCTGAACCAGAGCTGTCATCTGAACCAGAGCTGTCGTCTGAACCAGAGCTGTCGCCTGAACCAGAGCTGTTTCCTGAATCAGAACTATCATCTGACCCCGAGCCATTTCCTGACTCATCATTAGATTCGTTGCTGGAACCAGAGTTATTCTCGGTACCAGAACTATCTTCTGAACTAGAGTCGTCTCCTGATCCAGAGTTACCATTGGAACTAGAATCATTGTCAGAACTTGAGTCCTCATTCTCTTCAGAATTGGAGCTATCTTCAGAGCGTTGCTCCGTTTCACTTTCTTGACCTTCAGAATCAGAACTGTTTTCTGGTTCACTTTCAGTCCCACTGCCGGAATCAGAATCATTATTTGAGCTGGAGTCCGTGTCAGGTTCTGGAGCTCCTGGATTGCCTATAGTTGTTGTATCGGAAAGAGAAGAATCCATACCGAAGTAATCGACTGCTCTTACCGCGAATACTCCTTCGCCTAAACCACTGTAAGAGGTACTAGTTGTGCTTCCCACTTTAGAGAAAGAACCTCCAGAGGAGGAAGCGCGATAGATACGGTATCCTACTACATCATTACTAGATGATGGTGCCCAGTCAACCGTCGAGCCGCTGGATGATACAGACCGGGGAGCAGAAGGAGACTGCCCGTCGTTATTTACGTTGGAACTGGACGCTTCTGCTGCACTGGAAGAAGGAAGAGATACTTGATTCCAATTATCAGAGTTAGGAATTAATTCATCTAAAACCTCTTTACTTGTGTATCCATTTTCCTCTAGAAATTCTGGACTTAAGACCACTCCGTCTTCACCAGTAACAAATTCTGATGGTGTATTAGGTCCAGCTACAACTAGTTCACCATCTACTTCCACAAAATTACCTCTTATTAAACTATTATCCTCTTCTTCGGGTGCATTTTCCTCGATATAGAGGTCATCTCTATCAAGTCCCACGGATTCACATAGATCTGAAGGTAACAGCCCAGAAGTAGCGCAATATTCTTGTTCCACGATACCTTCTGGCTTTTCAAAATCATTTTCAGGTACCATTAATTCGGGGCGGATTTCAGATAAGGCATTTACTACATTTGCCCAGGCTCCTTGAGTTCTGCTGCTGTAGCCCGAATCTAATTGTGCCACCTCGTTATACCCCGTCCACATGCTTACTGTTACGTTAGGGTTGGTTGCTACGAACCAGGAGTCTTTATAGTTTTGAGAGGTTCCTGTTTTTCCGGCCCAGTCAACACCAGGATTCGTTAGTTTACCTCTAACACTTGAAGCTGTACCGTAGTCAAGTACATCGCGCATCATGTCAATCGTCAAATATGAGCTTTGAGGACTGAATACTTCTGTTTCTTCCGCCTCGTGTTCAAATACGGTTTCACCATCTTTGGTTTCAATTTTTTCGATCATGTAGGCATCTACGAATTTACCGTTGTTGCCAAATGTTCCGTAAGCATTGGTGTTTTCTTCGACTGTAATTTCTTTTGCACCTAAGGCCAAAGAAGGGCGAGAATAGTCGCTTGTTTCTTCAGTTAAGTTACTTATTCCCATTTTCTCCAGGTAATTTTTAGCTGGATTTTGATCTACTATTTTTTCATATTGCTTTACAGCCGGAATGTTAAAGCTATTGGCTAAAGCATACCGTGCTGAAACCAATCCATGGTGGGTGCCTGAGTAGTTTCGCACTTCACCATCTTCACCTGGAGCTGTATTAGGATATTCGTAAGGTACGTCGGCTATAACAGTAGCCGGATGTCCTTCTCCCATATCAATGCTTGGTCCGTAGACTAGCAATGGCTTCATCGTACTTCCGATCATTCGGGGAGCATATGGATTTGTCGCATGGTTGACTTGGGATTCTTCAAAATCCCGACCGCCGATAAACCCATAAATTTTACCTGTGGCATTTTCCATGACTACGCTGCCGACTTCAACAGGAAGGGTGACTTCATACTTTTCCCCTTCGTCATTTTCTTTAGTAATAGTCTTGTCACGTCCAAATCTATCACCGTATTCATTCTTCACTTCCTGCATAGCGTCATATACTTTTTTATCTATGGTGGTTTTAATTTGGTAACCACCGGAAGTTAATCGGCGTTCTGCGAGTTCTTTATATTCTTTCGCGAGTTCTTCATCTTCTTCAAGGTCTTTTTCACTATGTCCATTTTCTTCTGCCAGCTGGACTTCTAAAATTTCTTGAGCTCTTCTCTTAATCTCGTTGGTTAAGAAAGGATAGGTGATACTAGCAGAGGTTGTAGAGTTTGCTAGATTCTCTTTAGTAATTTTAAAGTCTTTAGCTTCTTCATATTCCTGCTTTGTAATATACTCTGCTTCATACATGCGCTCAAGTACCTCGTGCATACGATCCATACCTGGCTCAAGTCCTTCTTCACTTTTAATGGAACCGTCATTATTAAAAGGGGTATAAGCGTAAGGTGCCTGCGGCAAACCAGCTATAAAAGCAGCCTGCGCAATGGAGAGGTTGTCAGCTTCGACTCCAAATATACCTTGAGCGGCAGTGGAAACGCCGGCAATGTTTTGACCATTTGCATTACGTCCAAATGGTACGATGTTCAGGTAAGCTTCCAATATTTCATCTTTCTCGAAAAAGCGTTCAATACGAAGAGCAAGCAGCATTTCTTTAGCTTTTCTTTCAAAGGAGACTTCGTTTGTGAGGATTTGGTTCTTAACGAGCTGCTGGGTTAATGTACTTCCACCGGTTTTAACCGCTGAGTTTGAAACTTCCTGTACGACTGCACGCATGACCGCTTTAGGTACCACGCCACTATGTTCTTTAAAGTATTCATCCTCTGTCGCAATAACTGCATTCTTCAGGTTATCGCTAACCTCATCCAGCTTTACTTCTTCACGGTAAAGATCTGATCGTACCTTACCTAATATTTCATCCCCGGCAAAGAACATTTCTGAGGTTTCTGAATAGTTGTAAATGCTCTCCTGCATTTGTTCTTTACTCCGAACCTCTTCGTCTTTAACAAGAGATGCAAAGTAACCGGCACCGACTCCTCCGGCAAAGAAGAGCCCTATGACGCCGATAATAATAAAGAATAAAATGACATTCCAAACCACATCTGCCGTGATACGTGATTTTTTTTGAATGCTTCCTTTATTCCATAATGATTTAAAATCCATTTTATTTCGACCGCTATTTTTATTATTAGACATAATGAGACCTCCTAAAAAATCCATTCCATATTATAACACAACGGAATGAAAGAGGACATAAATGCAGAGGATATTCTTATTGCTTTTCCTTTATGAGTGTGATAAAAATAAAACATAGTTAAATATGCGTGCGTTGAACGATTGAAGTAAAAAACAAATCACTGGTACAGAGACCTGACGGCTGGTGGAAGTCAGGCCACATTTGTTTTTGAATTACGGTCCGGAGCATTCTTCTGGTATGAATCAGAAGACGGTTATGATTAGCCGTTATCGATACAAGTGGCACAAACGTGCAACAAGGGTGGTACCGCGACGAGATCTCGTCCCTTTATTATAGGGATATTGAGGTCTTTTTTTTATGCTCTACCAGCCATTTAACATACGCATACCAAGAAAAAGAGGAGTGATCACATGGAATTGCTGAAAGATTTACAACAGAGGGGTTTAATTAATCAAATAACGGATGAGGATGGCTTGACCTCCCACTTGAATGAGAAACAAGTTACTCTTTATTGCGGCTTTGATCCAACGGGAGCTAGTCTTCACATCGGGCATCTTCTTCCTATTCTTATGCTGAAGCGATTCCAGCAGGCCGGTCATCGTCCTATCGCGCTGGTAGGAGGGGGCACTGGGATGATCGGGGACCCGAGCGGCCGATCGTCAGAACGACAATTAAATGAGGCCAGTGTGGTTCATGAATATAGTGAAAAAATTAAAGGACAGCTCGCTAAAATCTTGAACTTTGATGAAGGAGAAAATGCAGCAGTAGCTCGAAATAATTTCGAGTGGTTATCTGAGATGACGATCATTGATTTTCTTAGAGACACAGGGAAACATTTTGGTGTGAATTACATGCTTTCCAAAGAATCGGTGGAATCAAGGATAGAACAAGGGATAAGTTTTACTGAGTTCAGCTACATGATCCTTCAGTCGCTGGATTTTCAAAAGCTGAATCAGAAAGAAAATTGTACGCTGCAGATTGGCGGCAGTGATCAATGGGGAAACATTACAGCTGGTTTAGAGCTAATTCGTCGTGCCCGAGGTGAAGAAGAAGTAGAAGCTTACGGGTTAACTATGCCTCTAATTACAAAAGCTGATGGTTCGAAATTTGGAAAAACTGCTGGAGGAGCCATCTGGCTGGATCCTGAAGCTACTTCGCCTTACGAATTCTACCAGTTCTGGATTAATGCTGATGATAGAGATGTCATTAAGTTTCTCAAATACTTTACTTTCTTAGGGATGGACGAAATCGCTGAATTAGAAAAAGAAGTGCAGGAGCAACCAGAAAAACGAGTGGCACAGCGACGTCTTGCTGAAGAGATGACGAAACTTGTCCATGATGAAGATGCGCTTGCTCAGGCTGAGAGAATCACGGAAGCTCTTTTCAGCGGAGATATTAAATCTTTATCAGGCCAGGAAATTGAACAAGGTTTTAAAGATGTACCAGCGTTTTCATCTTCCGATAAAGAACCTCAGCTTGTTCAATTGCTTGTAGACACAGGAATTTCATCTTCGAAACGACAGGCCCGAGAAGATATTAACAATGGTGCTGTATATATTAATGGTGAGCGAAATCAGGATGTAAAACATCAAATTAATGAAGAAAACCGTATTGAAGATCGATTCACTATTATTCGCAGAGGTAAGAAGAAATACTTCTTAGTCCGTTACGAATAAACTATTTTAAACTGCCTTTATTATAAGCCGCTTCGGTTTATAATAAAGGCAGTTTTTTGTTTTTAAGTTATTTACTTTGGAAATGTGTCCGAAAAAGTTAATGAAAGTGTGTACTTAAAAAGGAGGCTTGAGTAGATATGGTGCTCGACTTATGCAAGATACTTCCTTCTCTACGGTCTGGTCAGCTTTATATAATAGGAGTCGATGGTTTAAGCAGGTCGGGGAAAACTACATTTGTAAATCAGCTAGAGAGCGAGCTAAATAAAAAGAGGGTGGATTTGTGTACCTTTCATATGGATAATCATATCGTTAAAAAGAATGAACGTTACGACACTGGATTTGAAGATTGGTATGAGTATTACCAGTTGCAATGGGAGGTGGAGTGGTTAAAAGAGCATCTTTTTGAAAAAGTCAGGTGCGGTTGTCAGCTTACTCTTCCTTTTTATGATAACGAAGCGGATGAACGTAACTATCAAACGGTTGATTTACCCCAAGAGGGAGTTATTCTTATAGAAGGGGTTTTTCTTCAAAGAAAAGAGTGGCGGCCTTATTTTGACCACATAATATTTTTAGATTGTGCTAGAAACCGAAGATTCGCACGTGAGGATCCATTTGCTCGAAAAAACATGGACAAATTTAGAAATAGGTATTGGAAAGCGGAGGATTATTATCTGCGAGATGTTAAACCTCGTATATCTGCTAATTGTGTGCTGAATACTTAAAAGTACGACCAAAGTAAAAAAAACCGCCGTTTTAAACGGCGGCAGCTTGTAGAGAAACCCCGTGTTTTTCTGCAAGCTTTTTTTGTGCAGATCGTGCGGGCGAATACCACTCGCTTTCCGCGGACGAACGCCCGAGCCTCCTCGTGAAACCCACACTGCGGGGTCTCGGATCGCCCGTTTTTCCGCAGGAGTCTCCTGGTATTCGCCCGCCCTTCACCGAAAAAGACTCTCCTTCACCTATCTCACCCTGGATAGGTGAAGGGCAATCTTTTTCATGTTTTGGCAGGCCGCCGTCAGTAACGCTTGTTCGCGTACATTCTCTTTTCCGCGCAAGCGACAATAACGCAGCCCGTGCAGTTCTTTTGAATCTGCGAAG
>NZ_FOOG01000026.1 GCF_900113125.1 Halobacillus alkaliphilus
CCCCCCTTGAGATGAGATTTCCCCTTACGCCAAGTAAGTAAGATCCCTCAGAGACGATGAGGTTGATAGGTCCGAGGTGGAAGCGTGGTGACACGTGGAGCTGACGGATACTAATGGATCGATGACTTATCTATCCTTTAATAAAGAAGTCGGAAGAGACGTTCGCTCGTCCGATGGTTGAATGATTGCCTTATCCAGTTTTGAGGGTTTACCTCAAACTGTATATGATGTGGTGGTGAAGGCGAAGAGGTCACACCTGTTCCCATGCCGAACACAGAAGTTAAGCTCTTCAGCGCCGATGGTAGTCGGGTCGATCCCCGTGAGAGTAGGACGCCGCCACGTCATTTCCCTTATACTTAGCATCTCGAAGCTTTATATTATTCCAACGTAGCTCAGTGGTAGAGCAATCGGCTGTTAACCGATTGGTCGTAGGTTCGAATCCTACCGTTGGAGCCACTTGCTTCCATAGCTCAGTGGTAGAGCACTTCCATGGTAAGGAAGGGGTCGCCGGTTCAAATCCGGCTGGAAGCTCTCAGAAGTAATCGTAAGAAGGCCCGTTGGTCAAGTGGTTAAGACACCGCCCTTTCACGGCGGTATCACGGGTTCGAATCCCGTACGGGTCACCAATTGATGGAGGATTAGCTCAGCTGGGAGAGCACTTGCCTTACAAGCAAGGGGTCGCAGGTTCGATCCCTGCATCCTCCACCATTTTAATTTCATAATTAGCCGGCCTAGCTCAACTGGCAGAGCAACTGATTTGTAATCAGTAGGTTGGGGGTTCAAGTCCTCTGGCCGGCACCACTAAATGTTTTGACTAACGTGGAGGGATAGCGAAGTTGGCCAAACGCGGCGGACTGTAAATCCGCTCCCATCGGGTTCGTAGGTTCGAGTCCTACTCCCTCCACCATTTATTTTAGTTGTTAGAGCATGGTCGATTGCTGATAGTACATAAATCAGCATATTTTTATGAGAAAATATATACCTTTATGTATATTATTAAATTCAATGACCATACTAACATTGTACTCGTTGGGCCATAGCCAAGCGGTAAGGCAACGGTTTTTGGTACCGTCATGCGCTGGTTCGAATCCAGCTGGCCCAGCCATTTAATTCCTTCATTAATTGACGGGATTTTTTATTTTTCAAT
This sequence comes from Halobacillus alkaliphilus, assembly GCF_900113125.1. Lineage (GTDB taxonomy): Bacteria > Bacillota > Bacilli > Bacillales > Halobacillaceae > Halobacillus > Halobacillus alkaliphilus. The sequence continues at coordinate 1,148 of NZ_FOOG01000026.1, forward strand.
ACATAAGCTCTATGTCTGTAGTTTATCGGCAGCATAAGCGGGGGTATGGATAAATAATTCGGTTTGCAAGTTATTAACTCATAGAGAGCAAAATTTACTATGAGAATTCGCAAATGATATAAAATCTCATTCTAATTTGGGAGCCATTAGCTCAGTTGGTAGAGCAAGCCTACTACTTGAATAGCCATCTTCGCAGGCTTGCGAGGAGTGAGGCTTCTTAGGGTAAACTTGCAACACGACGAGCATCTTTCGAACTCATAATAAGATCTTAATTAACATTGGGAGCCATTAGCTCAGTTGGTAGAGCATCTGACTTTTAATCAGAGGGTCGAAGGTTCGAATCCTTCATGGCTCATTCCTTCAATACTTTAATTTTGGGACCGTTCTACTGATGCGGGAGTAGTTCAGTGGTAGAACACCACCTTGCCAAGGTGGGGGTCGCGGGTTCGAATCCCGTCTCCCGCTCCATATGGGGCCTTAGCTCAGCTGGGAGAGCGCCTGCTTTGCACGCAGGAGGTCAGCGGTTCGATCCCGCTAGGCTCCACTTACAAGATTAAGAATGTATTACGAAACTGACATCTATTACTGATGTCAGTTTTTTAGTTTCAGCCAAAACTTGCACGCAAGGTAAGTAATCATGCATGTGTCCCTCTTTTATGATGCCTATAGCCGCATATATATACACTAAGATGTCTAGTTGAGTCATTTATCAAAAAAAGGATACAATTAGAGTAGTGAATAAAGGAGGAAAATAAATGAATAAACAAATTTCCGTAATCGGGGTACCAATGGATTTGGGCCAAATGAGAAGAGGCGTCGATATGGGGCCGAGCGCGATTCGATATGCAGGTATGAGAGAGCGCTTAGAACAATTAAAATATGACATAATAGATTTGGGAGATATTGATATTCCTTTACCTCCTCAAACAGGAAGCGAGAAACTTGATAATTTAAGAAACTTGAATGAAATTTCTGAAGGCAGCCAAAGTTTAGCTGAAGAAGTAGATAAAGTGGTGGAAGAAGGACGCTTTCCGCTGGTATTGGGCGGGGATCACAGTATAGCTATGGGAACTTTAGCAGGTATTGCCAAACACTACGAGAATTTAGGAGTTATTTGGTATGATGCGCATGGTGATTTAAATACGGCTGATAGTTCACCTTCCGGTAATATTCACGGTATGCCTTTAGCTGTAAGCCTGGGAATCGGACATGAGAAGCTTACAAGTATCCATGGTTATGAACCTAAAATCAAGCCCGAAAATGTTGTCATTGTGGGAGCGCGTTCATTAGATGAGGGTGAGCGTGAGCTCATTAAGGAACGTGGGATTAAAGTTTATACCATGCACGAAGTAGACCGTATGGGCATGACTAAAGTAATGGAAGAAAGTGTAGAATACTTAAAAGGGCGTACGGATGGTGTTCACTTAAGTCTTGATCTTGATGGATTGGATCCTCACGAAGCGCCTGGAGTCGGTACACCTGTAATTGGTGGACTAAGCTATCGAGAAAGTCATTTAGCTATGGAGATGCTTTATCAGTCAGAAATGATTACTTCTGCGGAGTTTGTGGAAGTTAACCCGATTTTAGATGAAAAAAATAAGACCGCAAGTGTCGCAGTCGGTTTGATGGGGTCTTTATTTGGAGAAAGTTTAAAATAAGAATTTTATTTTCAGCAATCTGTCTCAGGCAGGTTGCTGTTCTTTTTGTTTAAGGTTTTCATATTGGTTCATAAGTTCGTCCAAACGAATACTCATCTGCAGGACCTCTTTAGATGTTAATGAGTTCTTTCTCGCTGCCCTGCTCATTTCTTCACGGCACATTTCAATTTCATTAATTAAAAATATTTCCTGTTCCATGGAACATTCCTCCTATGTAAGTTTTTACATTTACTCTCTTATAACCCATACTAATAGAAGTTAAACTTATAAAAAGATATATTTTTATATAATTTTTGAAACTTAGCCCTGAGGTCATCCGTAAAGGATATCGACCGCAAGTAAAGCGGAGGTATAGCAGATGGAATCCATGATTAAACAGAAAATTAAAGAAGTGAAAAAAGGGGACCAATCAGCGTTTGAAGATATCGTATCTTTTTACCAGACTAAAGTGTACCATATTTGTTTACGTATGGTTGGGAACGCCTATGAAGCTGAAGATCTTGCACAAGAAGCCTTTATCCGTGCTTATACAAATATCCATACGTTTGATGAGAAAAGGAAATTTTCAACTTGGTTATATAGAATTGCAACCAATTTGACAATCGACCGAATCCGTAAAAAGAAACCGGATTACCACCTCGATGCTGAGGTCAGAGGAACGGATGGACTGGATATGTATTCTCAATTGGCAGCTGACCAGGCTTTGCCGGAAGAAGAGGTAGAGAGCCTTGAACTTCAGAGTTATATCCATAAGGAAATATTGGCCTTGCCGCCTAAATACCGTAGTGTGATCGTATTACGTTATTTAGACGAGTTAGCACTTCAGGAAATCGCAGAAGTGCTGGACATCCCCGTGGGTACAGTTAAGACCAGAGTTCACCGCGGCAGGGAAGCATTGCGCAAAAGGCTTCGCCATGTGTAAAGGAGTTGAGGGAATGAATTGTAAAAAAGAAGCTATTTCACTCATGCATAAATATTTGGATGGAGAGCTAAATAGAGAAGAAGAGAGACGACTGCGAAACCATCTGCAAACCTGTGCGTCCTGTCAAAATCATTTCCATGAATTAAAGCGTTCGATTACGCTTATAAAAAATACAGGTCCTGCCTCGGCACCGAGTAACTTTACTGCAAACGTAATGAGCAGCCTTCCTAAAGAGAAAAAGCGGAAGAACTATATTCGAGCCATGCAGCGTCACCCGATTTTAACAGCTGCAGCCGTATTTTTCATTCTTATGTTCAGTGGCATTTTTTCCGCTTGGAATCAGGATCACCACGTAACGGTGTCTAAACAGGAAAATCTGGAGATCAGGGATCATACCGTAATCGTTCCTGAAGGTGTCACGATTAACGACGATCTGGTCGTCCGGAATGGAGATTTGAAAATTCTTGGAAAAATAAATGGTGATGTTACCATCATTAATGGAGACATTATAAATGGAAAGCCAAAGGGTGACATCGAAAATAATTTAGATTCATCTACCCTCCGTGCCTATACGGGTGAATTGACCGAGGTCAATCAAATTTATGAGTGGGTATGGTACCAAACGAAGCATATAGTTTCTGATCTCTTTTCGTTTGAAGAAGATCAGGAGGAATAAAAACCAGGGTGAACTTACACCCTGGTTTTTTTATACTAAATTGTTTGTTTGAATTGAATAATGCTTCTCATATTCCGATAAATAGAAGTGTGATATAATAATACAGGTAAATTTTTTCTAAAAATTGCTTGATTTTAAAATTAAAAGGAAGTGTAGGCATGCTTGATGGGGGATTTGATGTATTAGATTATTTCTTGATTACGGTTGATATCGCCCTTGTCTGGTTTGTTGTATATAAATTAATCATGCTGATCCAGGGGACGAAAGCCGTACAGCTGCTAAAAGGTATATTCGTTATTCTGGGTATATGGTTATTGAGTAATTTATTTGGACTTACCACGTTAAGGTGGTTAATGTCCCAGGCCATTACATGGGGTTTTCTAGCTATTATTATACTTTTCCAGCCCGAACTCCGACGTGCATTAGAGCAATTGGGAAGAGGGAGCTTCTTCAGCAGAAACTCCTCCGAAGAGGATACAACGGAAAAATCAATCCAGGCTATAATCAAATCATGTAATTATATGGCTAAACGCCGTATAGGAGCCCTTATAACAATTGAAAGGGACACGGGAATGGGAGACTACGTTGAAACGGGGATTCGCATTGGCGGCCACCTTTCAAATGAGTTACTGACCAATATATTTATCCCTAACACTCCGCTTCATGATGGCGCCGTAATACTTAAAAATGATGAAATTGTCGCAGCTGCCTGCTACTTGCCGTTGTCTGAAAGTCCTTTTATTTCGAAGGAGCTTGGGACAAGGCACCGGGCAGCAATGGGGATCAGTGAGGTTACCGATGCATTAACCATCGTGGTTTCTGAAGAGACTGGAGCGATCTCCTGTACAAAAAACGGGGAACTTCACAGAAACCTCGACCAGGAAAAACTGGAAGAAATCCTCCGGACGGAGCTTGACTATTCCTCCGCAGTGAAGACCTGGAACTGGAGGGGGAAAAAGAATGGATAATTGGTTGAAAAGTATTTGGTTCATCCGAATTATTTCCTTGATTCTGGCAGGTTTACTATGGATTACAGTGAATGTAGATAATAATATGGATTCTGATTCTTTGTTTTTTAATGAAAATTCCTCTGATATGGAGACAATGGACAATATTCCACTTGAGATCCGATTCGACAGTGAAGAATATGTAGTAAGTGGCTTGCCTCAAGAGGTCTCCGTGACAGTGGAAGGTCAGGCTAGTGTAGTTACTCCTGTAGTACGCCAGAAAAACTTCACGGTCTTTGTGGACTTAAACGGATTAGGTCCTGGAGTGCACGAAGTCTCTCTACAGCATTCAGGGATATCGAATCAACTGTCTGTTTCTCTCGAACCTAAAACGATTGAAGTTACTATTGAAGAAAAAGTCAGTGAGGATTTCGAAGTGAAGGTTGATTACTTGAATGAAAGCAGACTGGACAGTGAGCTCGTGCTAGAAGAACCAACGGTACAACCGGAAATGGCAACCATTACGGGATCAGCTTCTGTGGTAGATCGAGTGGCGTCTGTGAAAGCTGTAGTTGATGTTGGATCAGCTCAGAGTTCACTTGAAGATCTGGAAGCACCCGTGAAAGTCTATGATGAACAAGGCAACGAACTGAACGTGCTGGTCGATCCTACAACGGTTAAAGTAAATGTTCCACTATCCAAAAGGAAAAAAGAAGTTCCTGTACAGGTTACACCAAAAGGCGGGGCTCCTGAGGGTGTGGTGGTCAATTCAGTAACTACTTCTACAGAAACAGTTACGTTGTACGGTCCAGAAGATGTCTTGGCGGTTATCAATAAGCTGGAGGAAATCCCAGTAGATATAACGGAAGTTACGGAAGATCAGACACAGGAAGTGGATATCCCGGTTCCAAACGGGGTTACCTCTGTGGAACCAGAAAAGCTTGAAGTAGAAATAGATGTGGAAGAATGAAATGGTAATCACCTACAATAAAAGTTTTCGCGGAATCGTTTAATCATAGCGCAGATTAATAAGGGTTCTTTCCTGCGATCACAATAAATGCAGCTAAATAACAAACAGTTTCACTTTAGAAAGAGAGGTTTTATTTATGGGAAAATATTTTGGTACAGACGGGGTCCGTGGTGTTGCTAATAAAGAACTGACCCCGGAACTTGCATTTAAACTCGGGCGATATGGAGGTTATGTACTAACAAAAGAGGTTACCAAGCCTAAAATCCTTATAGGGCGTGATACGCGTATCTCAGGAGAGATGCTGGAAGGTGCTCTTGCTTCTGGCTTGCTGTCCATTGGCGCGGAGGTTATGCGTTTGGGCGTCATCTCTACTCCGGGGGTAGCTTTCTTAACAAAGGCGCTTCAGGCAGAAGCGGGAATTATGATTTCTGCTTCTCATAATCCTGTGGAGGATAATGGGATTAAATTCTTTGGACCAGATGGTTTCAAACTAACAGAAGCTCAGGAACAAGAAATTGAAGAGCTGATTGATGGGGAAACAGATACACTTCCACGTCCGTCCGGTTCTGATTTAGGTCAAATAAACGACTATTTTGAAGGTGGACAAAAGTATTTACAGCACCTTAAGCAGACAGTCGATTACGACTTTGATGGACTGCATATTGCATTAGACTGCGCGCACGGTTCTACCTCTTCCCTTGCTTCTCATCTATTTGCTGATTTAGAAGCTGATATCTCTTCTATCGGAGCATCACCAGATGGGCTGAATATTAACGAAGGTGTAGGTTCCACCCATCCTGAAAAGCTTCAGGAACTGGTTAAGGAAAAAGGAGCGAATATTGGTCTTGCTTTTGACGGAGACGGAGACCGGTTAATTGCAGTGGATGAAAAGGGAAATATTGTGGATGGCGACCGCATTATGTATATATGTGCTCAGTACATGAATCAGAGTGGAACACTTACTCATTCAACAGTCGTTTCAACGGTTATGAGTAACCTTGGATTCTACAAGGCGTTAGAATCCAAAGGCATGAAAAGTGATAAAACCGCGGTAGGCGACCGTTATGTAATGGAAGAAATGCGCCGCGGCGGCTATAACCTGGGCGGTGAACAATCAGGCCATATTATTTTCCTCGATCATAATACAACTGGCGACGGGCTGCTTTCTGCACTCCAGCTTGTTAATGTTATGAAAGAGACCGGCAAGCCTTTGTCAGAGCTTGCCGGTGAAATGGAGAAATTTCCACAAGTGCTTAAGAATGTGAGAGTCATTGATAAAAATAGAGTACAGACTCATCCTCGTGTTCAAGAAGCCATTCAGGCAGTAGAAGAAGAAATGGGAGACAGCGGACGGGTGCTGGTCCGCCCTTCAGGTACTGAACCGCTTGTTCGGATTATGGTCGAAGCACCAACTGAAGAACAATGTGAAACTTACGTGAATAAAGTAGTTAAAGTAGTAGAAGAAGAATTGGGTATGAAGGAAGAATAAGGACAAGATGCAGGATGCACGTACGTGCATCCTGTGCATACTATATAGCGTGGTTTTCAAGACCCTCATAATAAAGATTGACCTGCAAATAAAAGTTCAGGTAAAATAAAAGCTGGCCTATAAAAATAAGTTTACAGCAGTTTTGTTTTGGTAATGTAAGTTAAAGGCCTTATTCAAGCATAGAAAAGGAGAGAAGAAGGAATTAATTGAAAAGCGCCAGGACTGTGCGCTGAAGTAGCAGCACAGTTGACGAGGAGGAGGTTCATCGAACGTTCGGCGGATGCCTCCCAGTTGCCGCACTCAACTGGAAGTTCAAAGCTTAAACCAAAGAGGCGACTCTTTGCTCAAATCCTTTGAACAAAGTGCTGAAAAATAAAGAAATGTAACGGGAGAGGGGCAGCGAATCAGCCCCTGAAGTAGATTGACGCTCATTCGTTGCCCTTACTCCATAACCTGAGGAGGACAACAATTTATGTGTGGAATTGTAGGATATATAGGACAAGAGGATACGAAAGATATATTATTGAATGGTCTTGAGAAGTTAGAATATCGCGGGTATGACTCTGCAGGGATTGCCACTTTGAACAATGATGGTGTGAACGTATTTAAGGTAAAGGGCCGCATTGCTGCTTTAAGAGAAGCTGTTGATGAAAATAATAAAGCTACTCTTGGAATCGGCCACACCCGCTGGGCAACACATGGTGTGCCAAGTCGTGAAAATGCTCACCCGCACCAAAGTGTTTCTGAGCGATTCACTATTGTTCATAATGGTGTTATTGAAAACTATATTGATATTCGTGATGAGTATCTGGCTAATGTGAATATGAAGAGTGAGACGGATACAGAAATCATTGTCCAGCTTATCGAAGTATTAAATGAGCAAATGGACGATGTAGCAGCTGCTTTTCGTAAGGCAGTAGAATTACTATCCGGATCCTATGCTATCGCTTTAATTGATCGTGAGAACAGAGATACGATTTATGTAGCTAAGAATAAGAGCCCATTGTTAGTTGGTCTTGGTGACGATTTCAATGTTGTTGCCAGCGATTCTATGGCTGCATTACATGTGACGGATCAATTTTTGGAGCTGATGGATAAAGAAACGGTTATCGTTCAAAGGAATAGCGTAGAAATTCAAAAATTGGACGGTACTACTGTAACACGTGAACCATTCACAGCAGAACTGGATGCTACAGATATAGAAAAAGGGACATACCCGCACTTTATGCTTAAAGAAATTGATGAACAGCCATTCGTTATTCGTAAAATCATTCAAGAATATAAAAATGAAAATGATGAAATCAAGCTCGACCTTGATATTCGTCAGGCTATGAAAAATTGTGACCGCATTTATATCATTGCCGCTGGAACGAGTTACCACGCAGGACTTCTTGGAAAACAATTCATTGAGAAATTAGCGAATATTCCAGTAGAAGTTCATGTGGCCAGTGAATTCTCTTATAACATGCCGCTTCTCTCTGAAAAGCCTTTATTCTTGTTTATCTCTCAAAGCGGAGAAACAGCGGATAGCCGCTCTGTACTTGTCCAGATAAAAGAACTTGGTCATCCAGCGTTAACGCTCACAAACGTACCTGGATCCACCCTTTCCCGGGAAGCAAATTATACAATGCACCTGCATGCAGGGCCTGAAATTGCAGTTGCATCAACAAAAGCTTATACAGCACAAATGGCCGTCCTGGCTATCCTTGCGGTTGATACCGCACGTGCTAAAGGTCTTGAGCTCGAGTTTGATCCAATGCAGGAATTAGGAATTGCTGCCAATGCTATGGAGGCTTTAACGGATCAGAAGGAAGAACTCGAGGAATTGGCTCGCGAATACCTTCCGACTACACGTAATTGCTTCTTCATCGGTCGCAGTGTCGACCATTATGTAGGACTTGAAGGTTCCTTGAAATTAAAAGAAATATCTTATATTCAAGCGGAAGGTTTTGCCGGCGGTGAATTGAAGCACGGAACCATCGCACTAATTGAAGATGGAACCCCTGTCATAGCCCTTGCCACTCAGGAGAACGTTAATTACTCTATCCGTGGTAACGTCCAAGAGGTTGAAGCTCGTGGGGCAAACAGCTTAATTATAAGTATGAAGGGGCTGGATAAAGAAGGAGATGCATTTGTCATTCCTCATGTCCATCACCTTCTTACACCGCTTGTTTCTGTTATTCCTCTGCAGCTAATTTCTTATTACGCCGCGCTTCATCGCGATTGCGATGTTGATAAGCCTCGTAACTTAGCTAAGAGTGTGACCGTAGAATAATATACGCGTTAAAAGACATAAAGACAGTTGAGTTTTAATACTCAGCTGTCTTTTTTGATGAAATTTAAAACGCGCAGGTGAAAAGACGCTGCATTTTCATGTATTTGTACATCATTCGTGCGTGACGGCCTTCAACCGTATAACGGTTCTGCAGCTGCTCTAATTGACGAATAAAAGCTATGTCACATTCACAATAATTCCCATAATACCTGTAACATTCATCGTGAACCTTGCAGGCTGCATCAACTGCGTTGACCGGCGTCCCCGGCCCACTGCATCCCGGCCCGCAGTATTTATATCCCGGGAATAAACATAAGGGGTTATAGCGCTTCATTTTACTTCCTCCTGCTCCATAAAAGCTAAACCGTGCGTATGACAGCATGTGCTATATCATATGATCCTTCTGCTATTTAGTCTCTTCATCAGCCCAAGGAGGAATGTTTATGTAAAATGTAAAGATAAGGAGCGTATCGTAAGAATTTCTAGAATTCCTCGAAAGGGTTGTTAAAAATTTTAATGGAGCGGGTATGGTCTAATAGGCAGCTTTGATAAGATCTGAATCAGAATTAAAAGAAGTTCTGCTTGATCTCCTTTCATTTTAACTACTTGCAAATTGATCAAGATGACTGCATACGATGAAACAAGGATTAAAAAAGTGAATGAGGATGCCTAAAACAGGTTATACCACTAAGAGCGGATATTATATTGTAAGGAGGAATCAATATGGCTTATAAATCAATTATATTAGGAACCGGTCCAGCAGGGTTGACAGCTGCTGTCTACTTAGCTAGAGCGAATATGGAGCCCCTTGTTATTGAAGGTCCAGAACCAGGAGGACAGCTTACGTTAACGACAGAAGTAGAGAACTTTCCGGGATTTCCTGATGGAATCATGGGACCTGAACTAATGGATAATATGAAGAAACAGGCGGAACGTTTTGGTGCTACTTTTAAACGAGGCTGGGTTACGGATGTCAATGTGGATCAACGTCCTTTTAAATTAAACGTAGATGGCTTGGGTGAACTAGAGACGCAAACCCTCATTATATCTACAGGGGCGTCTGCTAAACTGCTTGGCATCCCGGGAGAAAAGGAAAACATCGGCAAAGGTGTAAGTACCTGTGCTACGTGTGACGGCTTCTTTTTCCGTAATAAAAAAGTGGTCATCGTTGGGGGCGGCGATTCCTCAATGGAAGAGGCTACGTTCTTGACTAAGTTCGCTAGTGAAGTGCAGGTCGTGCATCGCCGCAATGAATTGCGTGCGTCGAAGATTATGCAGGAGAGAGCGAAAAACAATGATAAGATCACGTGGGCTCTTAACAAAACACCAATAGAAATGATTTCAGATGGAATGAAAATTACAGGTTTGAAAGTGAAAGACAATGAAACAGAGGAAGAGGAAGTAATTGAAACAGACGGAATTTTCGTAGCCATTGGACATAATCCAAATACCGAATTCTTAAAAGGTAAGTTGGACATGGATGATAAAGGCTATCTTTTAGTAGAGCCCGGTACAACCGATACAAATATCCCCGGCGTATTTGCCTGCGGTGATGTACAGGATCAGAAATACAGGCAGGCAGTTACGGCAGCAGGTACAGGTTGTATGGCTGCTATGGACTCTGAGCGTTTCCTTGAAGGAGAAGCCGTCATTGACTGGAGTCAAAACTTATCATAAAACCAAAAAACCACCTTTTACTGCGTACAAGTAAAGGGTGGTTTTTTTATGGATCTGTTAAACGTTGTGGTTAAACTTCACCGGCAAGTTATTCCACTAACGAGTCGGTTACTATAAGACTCAGTTTCGAGATATTGGTTGGAGAAAGGGGCTCCAGGGAACGGCTCGCTTTCCGCGGCCCTGCACGACGCAGGGTCGTTCGACCCTACGTCGTGTAGGGCCATAGGAAAGCGAGTTATTTCCCCACCAACCCTCTTCCACATAGAGTAATGGGCCCAACTATCTCGAAACTGAGTCTTACACAAACGGGAGCTTTATTGTAATAAGCAATTCGGAAAATGATTAGAACAATTAATAAAAGCCTCAACTTCCCAAATCAAAGGGAGGTTGAGGCTTTTAAGTGAAAAATTATTTGAGTAAACGATGCTCAAAAGGAAAGTCAGAGAAATTTTCTACGCCATCTTTCGTTACGAGAAGCTGTTCCTCTAATTTGACTCCTTCTTTGCCACCAGGAGAGCCAATATAACTTTCTACAGAAAGTACCATATTTTCTTGAATGACCCCATCATATCCTTTTTCTTCGAAGTCCTGCGGATAAACAATATAAGGATATTCTCCGCTTAAGCCGGTACCATGAGCAACAGTAAAGTAACGATTTGGAAAGAACTCATCCGGAATCTTCCAACTTTTTTCAGCATACTCTCGGAAGGTCATACCTGGTTTTAATAAGTCAATATTATACTGGATCTGCTCATAAGCGGTCTGATACAAGCGTTTCTGCTCGTTTGAAGGTTCGGAATCCCCGCACAGAAATGTCCGGCTAATATCGGTGAAAAAACCGAAGGGACCATTCATATCTGTATCAAAAGCAACAAGTTCCCCGTCATTAATCACCTTGTCACTGCATTCTTGGAACCATGGGTTCGTACGGTTTCCAGAGCTTAGAAGGCGTGTTTCCACATAGTCCCCTCCCTGAGCAATGTTTACCTGGTGAAGGTGGGACCACAGTTCATTTTCAGTAATTCCAGGTTCAAGAGCCTGCTGCATACGGATCATACCTTCTTCTGCCGTACGAACAGAAATTTTCATTGCTTCGATTTCCTGCTTGTTTTTAATACTTCGGGCATGCTCAATTGGTTCCTGCCCGTCGCGGACGTCTATTCCTTGTTTGGCAAGCTCCACAGCTCCTACAGATGGGATATAGTCGACAGCAAGTTTCTTGTTAGAACCTGCATGCTGAGCCATCAAATCAGCAATTTCTTTTGCCCATTCTTTCGCATTATCATAAAGATTCTCACCGGAGGCTACATAAGATAGAGTGATGGCTGGTCTAACTTCATCAATGGTTTCCAGTCCTTCTGAGAGATGTTCACAATTAGGGAAATCGAACAGTGTAATAGGTCCCTCTGTTGGAATGAATACATAGCGGCCTGGATTCCTCAGCATAAATACTTGCATGTTCCTGCTGCCTGTCGCATAACGCAAGTTCACTGGATCGAAAATGACGATACCTCCGTACCCTAGCGCTTTTAGTTGGTCACGAACACGGCCAAGCCTATATTGACGCATACGGACAAGGTCAATCTGAGTTTTATCATGTCGGTTACTCGTCAGTTTAGAGATAATAATTCCTCCTCATTCACGTTTGTGTATTAACTAACATATTACAATAAGGTTTAACTTATTGCAATAGGTGATAAGGAGACCTAGCTGCCAATTTCTACTTTATAATTAAAGCCGGAAGGAATGTATTTAGTGCGGCTGTATTCAATAGGCTTAGATCCGCTTCCTGTTGTTGTACGTTCAATATCGATGAGAGCTTCTCCGGGAATGATCCCTAATACATCAGCTTCAAACGAAGTGGCATTAGATGCAGATACATCTTCTTGAATATTCGTATAAAAAATTCCTTGTTGTCCTAACCTCGGAAAGATATCAAAGGACGTATCTATGTCATTTTCAATAGTTTTACCGATAGAGTAGGGAAGAAACAATTGTTGGTATGCAATTGGTTTTCCATCAGCTAATCGGATTCTTTCAATCAGAAACATCTCTTCCTCTTCCGTTAACTCGAGGGAACTACGGGCGTGGAGCGCATAAGAAGCTTTACCGGAGCGGATTACTTTTATAGAGAAGTGGGTCCCTTTTTCATGATGGAGCACGCCGGGATTTACTCCTTCTTCTGGAGGGATCGTGCGCACTTTAGCAGGGGCTCCTCTACGAGTTTCCAACACGCCGTTCTGGACGAGTTCCCGTATCGATTGCCTAATCGTGGTACGGCTTACGTTGTACATTTCAATCAGCTGACTTTCAGAAGGAATGGCATCTCCTGGTTTCCATAGCCCATTTTTCACGTTGTGGATCATTTTATTTTTAATTTGAATATATAAAGGCAGTTTTCTTTGGTTATCGGCCATGATAAAAGACTCCTTCAAAATAGATTAAATCGTTAGCTCTTGTTTTTATTTTAAAGGAGCTCGTGTATTCGTGCCACCTGCTTGCAATCCACCATAATAAAAAGGACGCCCTGAGGAGGACGTCCTTTTTACCATTTGTGTGTTCTCCGGATCCATAAGAAGGAGAGGAGAGCGGATAATAGACATACAGCAAGCGTAGTTTTGAAGTAAGGTGGATAATACGTAAAGGATACCTGGTTCTGCCCTTCCTCAAGTTCCACGCCAAGATAGGCATAGTTCGAACGTAAGACTTTCTTTGTTTCTCCGTTCACCTCCACATGCCAGCCTTTTTCATAAGGGACAGGAATCGTAAGGAATTGATCCTTCTGGTTGTTATTCAACTGAATATCTACTTGGTTTCCTTTCGCAGCGACGCTGGAAACCTGATCGGATTTATCATAGGCTTTCTCAAGTGTTTCATAGGTTGCGTAGTGCAATTCCAGTTCGGCCAGTTGGTAATCGCCTTTAGGTACACGTATGGAAATTTTTTCGTCAGCTGGAACACGGATCGTCACATCGTTCATTCCAGTTCGATAAAAGGATTCCCGCGATTTTCTGGATGTTCGGTAATCATTCACATACAAGGGAAACCACGGAGCGGATTTGACGTTATTTTTTATATAAAAGGATACATAAATATCTTCTGCATTTTTAGGGAGCGAGTTGAGCTGCAAATCTAAACCGCCTGTTTCTTCGGTTACCTGCAGCCGCTCATCCTGGTAAGTGCCTCCAACTGCTTTTACCTCGGCGTTATCCATCAGATCAGGGAGCGGATTAACGGGAGAAGTTTCGTAGTCCGGATTTTCTAAAATGATTCCTTCAAGCATAGCTTGTTCTCGTTTAATCATGGAAGCATCTGATAGGGAATCTACACTGTAAACCTTGCTTGTCGTACGTGCAAAGGGCAGCAGCTTTGTATTTCGATAGACTTGATAGTTACTGCTTTCTATATAAGGCTCAAATCCATAAGGCATATTTCTGTCAGAACCCTTTTTAGTCATAATGTATTTTCCACTTAAGGAGCTGTACAAATTGGCTCGGTCACCGAATCCGGAATAACGACTGATACTCTCTTGCTTCATATCGACTTCCATATCCTCATAATACCAATAGAGAATGTGTTCATTTAATATACTCGAATAGACACTGGTTCCGCTAAAATCCTGAATTAACGGGATATTATTACGGTCATCCATCCCTTTCCATTCGAATCGATAGAAGGAACTTGGATCCTTCTCCTGGACGCGATTCACCAGCTGTTGCTGTTCAGGAGAAGCATAGCCATCACTAAGGATATAATCTTTAGTGGTTTCTTCTAGATTTCCTGCTTTATAAAGTTTGTCATGCTGATAAACGTTCATCATCCCCGCGTTCAGAAGCACAATGATGACTCCTCCTGTTACCCAGGTTTTTTTATGCTGAATACTAAGCAACAGGAAAGCTGCTATAGAGATTCCTAATTGATACAGCATGTATTGATCAAATACGCTTTCGATTTGATAATAAGGATCTTTCCAGGCAAAAAAGTAATAGCTTAGACCTGTCAGAAAGATCGCCACGAAAACTTCCCATCTCTTTACCTGATTTATTACCTGCAGGCCCGCTGCGGCTAGCCCGCCGGCTGCAAAAAAGCCGAGATATTCAAAACGGTGTCGTGGGGCAGAGAAGCCGTTAAAGGCGCTTCCCATAAAAGGACTGAAGTGAAAAATAATAAATAATAGTGTCAGGACAGCAAACAACCGGAATAGTTTATTTTTATAAAAAGAAAAAAGAAATAGAAAAAGCACCACAATGGTCGACAGCAAAAATGTGCGGCTGTCGAGCAGCATGTTATCGCTGAAGTCAAAAAGTGGTCGTTCTTGATTGAACGCCGGTCTATAGTTATGGAAGTAAGCGTATAAGGTAGGTACAAAAGAAACAGAAGCGAATCCCATTCCTAGTACTACTGAAATGACATAGAGCTTAAGCTGCTGAAGTTTCCCTGTTTCTTCTTTCTGCAGGGAAATAAGCCAGCGAACAAGAATATAAATGCCAGCGAAAATGAAGCTGATATAAGCAAAGTAGAAATTGTTAAACATAGTTACGGCAATCGCGAAAATAAACCAGCCTGGCTTTTGTTCACGGATGATTTTTTCAATCCCTAGAATTAAAAGGGGGACGAATAAAAAGGCATCTGCAAAAAATTCCCAGTAAGATACATGACGAAAGTAAATAACGGAAGCACCGTAAAGAGTAGCCCCAATAAAAGACGGAATCGTATGAAGCGACATATATCTGAAAACGTAGGTTGTAAGCAAAATGACAAGGGTCATGCGAATAATGCTGCTGAAGATAATAGCCTGAGCCCAGAATAACGAGTCGGGAGCACCGATCACGTGCAGCAATTCTAATAGAAATACCACACCAACCGTCATAATGAAGAACAGATTCGTAGAGAAGTAATATCCCAGCTGCCCAAAAAATCCTCCTCCAAAACCGAAATCGAGCGAATAAAAGAAATTCCCGCTCGTATAGTTCTCGTATATAAATTGTTTGAAGGGAATCATTTGGTTCAGCCCGTCATTGGGCCCAGCCATAAATGTGCCTCCCATCCACTCTCTCAAAAAGAAAAGATGGGAGAAGGTGGCGACAAGGAGGCTTGCAAAAAGTAGTATCGTGATTTTTTGTTTATTCATAAGGGACCACCATTATTGTTTTAATATTTTACTTGTGACGATAAAGGTTACAGGTACGGTGAAAAACACAGCAATCAGCGGCGCAATATTACTGTTTAAACTGAGTAAATCGACCAGCACAAAGACCAGAAGTGATGAAACTCCCACATTGACCACTTGAGTTAATGGAAACTGCAGGAACTTTTTGAGGGTAGGTTTTACTTTATAAGTGAAATAGGTATTAAGAAAGAAAGATATAACAAAGCTTATGAGAAAGCCGGTAATATGAGCAACCATATAATGAAAATTTAGTAAGTTGTGGAGGAATAAGAACACAATGTAGTAATTAAGAGTGTTCATTCCTCCAACGAGGATAAAACGTGTAAGTTCATTGTTGAGTGAATTGATCTTTAGTGTCATGAATATTCGTATCCTTTACAAGATAGTGTGGACGGCGTTTGACTTCATTATAGATGCGGCCTATATATTCTCCGACGACACCAAGACTTAGCAATTGAACGCCGCCAAGAAAAAGGATCGCTGAGATGGTGCTGAAATAACCAGGCACCGCAATACCTGTTCTGATAATTTCTATAAAAATAAAGCTGATGTATCCAAGTGATAGTAATAAAGTGAGGAGACCTGCATAAAAGCAAACCCTCAGTGGTTTGGTATTAAAGGAAACAAGGCCGTCAATTGCATAGTTTAACAGTTTTGAAAACGACCACTTCGAATCCCCTTCCTGGCGGCTCACATTTTCATAGTTAATCACTTTTTCTTCGTATCCGACCCAGGAAAACAGCCCTTTAGAGAAACGGTTCCCTTCACTTAATTTTAGAATGTCGTTGACGACATCTCTGCTTAATAGACGAAAGTCACCAATACCATTTTCTAATGTTACGTCTACCAGCTGATTGATAATTTTGTAGAAGGTTGATGACAGGGCTTTGCGGAGAGGAGACTCTCCCGTGCGCGTGCGACGGGCAATTACCTGATCATATCCTTCTTCATATCCTTCAACCATGGCCGGTAGGAGAGAGCTCGGGTGCTGAAGGTCTGCATCCAAAATGATAACAGCTTCCCCCTTCGATTTTTCAAGCCCTGCCAGCATAGCTGCCTCTTTCCCGAAGTTACGAGTGAAGGATATATATTTTACTTGGTCATGAGCAGAAGCAAGCATCTGAATCGACTCTAACGTATGATCCTGGCTGCCATCATCAATAAAGATGAGTTCATAATTGTAGGAGAGCGGCTCCATTTGATTATGTATAGCCTCATAGATCATAGGAATATTTTTTTCTTCGTTAAAAGAAGGCAGAATTAACGATATTAATGATTTATTCATTCTTTCACCTCAAAATTACATGGTCAAGGACCCATGATTATACTTCCTTTTCTTTTTTTCCTCTAACATCTTCCCTTAATTTTGATTTTTTAAGCGTGTAGAAAGTGGAAAGGTACTTCCTTCCTGATTTTTATTATATAAATCTATTATTCTGATTAATGGGGAATAGGAAAATGTAAACCGTGAAACGTTACATGAGTTAATACGTAAGTGAATTATTAGTAATAGTGATGAAGGGGCGTGGGAAATAGATGTTAAAAGTTCTTTCAATAAACTCGATGTGTTTAAATGATTCACGAAGAGTCAGAGTCTATACACCGGATGATTATGGTGAAATAGAAAAAAGCTATCCTGTTGTATATATGCATGACGGTCAAAACGTTTTTCGCGATCAATCAGCTATAGGTGGCATATCTCTGAACTTAGAACATTTTTTGGACAGAAATAAGAATGAAGTTATTGTGGTTGGAATAGATTCAAAGCCTGGAGAACAGAGAAAAGTCGAATACTGCCCATGGGAAAACGGGGATTATAGCCGTAACATGATGAAAGATGAAAGTCGAATCGGTGGAGGTGGAAAACAGTACATAGAATTTGTTGTTCAGGAATTAAAGCCGTATATTGACAAGAACTACCATACCCGGCCGGATCAATCAGCCATGGCTGGAATTTCACTTGGTGGCTTAATCTCTACTTATGCTATGTGTAAATATCCAAACCTCTTTAAAAGAGCGGCAGCAATATCATCTGCTTTTTTTCGTAATCAGGAGGAAATGGAACAACTTGCTCATAGAGCTGATTTATCTCCTGTGGAAAGGTTTTATGTTGATTGCGGAACTCTCGAAGCGGGGAGCGATGAGGAAACTATTAATCAGGGGTTCATAGAATCAAATCAGCGCATGTTCGATATAGTAAAGCCTAAGATCGAACCTTCTAAATTTAAGATTATTGAGGGCGGGGAGCATAACTACACACATTTCCGCCGCCGAGTTCCAGAATTTTTCCCTTTTTTAATAGAGGGATGGAAGTAGGACTGGTGAGATGACTCTTCTGTAGCGGCTGGGGCCGTACTGGGTAAGGTTAGCGTAAGGGCACATTAATGAACTGGGCGGTACCACGATAGTGATCCCACCCCCAGGAGTGTACTCTTGGAGGCGGGGTTTTTTATTGGAGTGACTTTGTTAAACTTCAATGTTGATTTTAAGGTTAAGCTCCCGTTTGTTGAAGACTCAGTTTCGGGACATTTGTTGAGCGGAAGGTCCTTCAGGGGAGGATTTCGCTTTCCGACCCTACGTCGTGTAGGGCCATAGGAAAGTGTTCAAATGTGGAATCACCCCGAAAGACACGACCAGCATAAGCCGAGCATCAAAAGGATGGCGGTTTTCCAATCCGTTGATGAGCGGCTTATGTCTCGAGTGTCTGGGTGATGGAACAAGACGAGTTATTTCCCCAGCAGCTCTCTTCCACTTTGAGTAACGGACCCAATTTACCTCGAAACTGAGTCTTACTGTAACCGGACCTATTGCGTAATAAGCCTCTTATGAAAAATCAACAATAAACTTTTCCTGTATATAAATAATGATGGACAATTACTATAAACCTATTGGTTTTATAATTTAACTGAATGACTTGATAACGAAAACTTGAAACAAACGTTTGCCGGGCTCGCAGAAAATAAAGTACTAAGAAGGGATGTGAAATGGTGAAAGACTACGTGAAAGATATGAGAAGTCTAATTGGAACCCGCCCCTTTATTATTGCAGGGTCTACAATCTTACTTCAAAATCCAAATGGTAAAATTTTGTTCCAATTCAGGTCGGATACAAAGGAATGGGGTCTGCCTGGAGGAGCTATGGAGCCAGGTGAAAGTTTCCTTGAAACGGCAGAAAGAGAGCTATATGAAGAAACAGGACTTGTAGCCTTGAAATACCTGCATCTTGGAACTTTATCTGGAAAGGAACTTTATTTTCAGTATCCAAACGGAGATGAAGTCTACAATGTTATCGGTGTATTCCTTGCTTCTAACATTGATGGGACCTTAAAGATAAATGATGCCGAGAGTTTGAGATTATGCTATTTCTCTTATGAGGATCTGCCTGAAAAATTAGATGAGCGAGCAAGGTACATCCTGGAAACATATCGAAGTTCTTTATAAGGATAGGAAAGCAGGTGGGGAATGTTGAATTCTTGGAAAGAGAGCCGGATATATTTGCGTGAAATAGTAGAAGAGGACTGGCGGACTGTTCACTCTTATGCATCCATTCCATCTGTGAGCCAATACCAGCCCTGGGGACCAAATACAGAAGAACAATCCAAGGGATACGTGAATCAGATCATTAGAGAGGCTTTGCATCAATCACGGACGCGGTATGCATTTGGTGTGCTGGATAGAGAGAACCATCAGTTTTTAGGCGTAGGTGAGTTGAATATTAGAAGTAAAGTCAATAAACAGGGAGAACTCTCATATATTGTTCATCCTGATTTTTCAGGGAAGGGGCTGGCGACCGAGCTGGCCGGTATGCTAATTGAATATGGTTTTGATAAACACCACCTTCATCGAATTTATGCGACCGGTGATGTAAGAAACGTGGCATCCTACCGTGTTTTAGAAAAAAATGCTATGAAAAAAGAAGGCCGTCTGCATGAAGATTTACTGGTGGATAACCAGTGGCGTGATTCGTATCTATATGCCATCTTGGAGCAGGAATGGCATAGTTAGAAAACTTTTCGGTTAGTGAACGGAGGGAAAGGATTGAAACGGATTATGGTGATGGGAATTTCTGCAGGAGCAGGAAAATCTACCTTTGCACGGCAACTGGGAGACCAGTTAAGTATAGGTGTTTATCATCTCGATGCTTTCTACTGGAAACCAGGCTGGATCGAAGCAGGCTTGCCAGAATTCAAAAGCAAACAGGAGGAAGTGGTGGGAAGGGACTCCTGGATCATTGAAGGGAATTATAGTTCGACCTACGACCTGAGAGCTTCCCATGCAGATACAATTATTTATCTGGAACTGCCGCTTCTTCTTTGTCTCTACCGTGTAATGAAAAGGTGGTGGTTCCATCGCGGAAAAACGCGTGACGACATTGGGGAAGGGTGTGAAGAGAAACTTGATCTTGAATTTATTAAGTTCATTGTTACCACCTATTATCCTCGAAAGAAGAAAATGAAAAAGAGGCTGAAGGCGTTTAAAAGCATGAGCCCTGAAAAAAAGATAATTGCTTTAAAAAGCAGGAAGGAAATCAGAGGTTTCTTTAAGCGCCTGGGTTCTTAAGTTTAGTCCAGGACTTTCAAAGAGATGGTATGCAATGGGAATGATAGGGAAAAAATGAATAGAAATTGTCATAAATTCATCAGTTCTATCCTTAGAAGTTTGGAGCAGGATGCATTATAATGGAATTAATGTGTGAAATAATTCACAAATAGCTTCAGTTAGGAGTTTATATAGATGAAACATTTGAGCAAATTAGCCTTTGGTCAAAGAAAAGTGATTCTGGCTTTGTTCATCATTTCTCTTATCATTGGTGGAACGATCATAGGACAGGCTTACTTTTTTGTAGCCATTGTGGACCGTATATTTTTAGAGCAGCAATCGTTTCAGGAGATTGTCCCTCTGCTCGCTGGTCTATTACTTGTTCTGGCTGGACGGGCAGGATTTACGTGGCTCCATGGTCGTACCGGTGTGAAAATGGCAGCCCGCGCAAAGAGTCATTTCCGTCAGGCTATTATTAAAAAATTTTCAAGAAATCCTATTCAGGCTTCTTTGAAAGGGCAGTCGGGTCGTAAAGTTAGTGTTCTTATGGATTCAGTAGACGAAATAGATGGCTATTTTAGTAATTACGTACCTCAAATGATTCAGACGGCTGTCATCCCGCTTATGATTCTCATTGTTGTGTTTACGCAGCATATTTATTCCGGACTCATCATGCTGATTACCGCTCCGTTTATCCCTTTTTTTATGGCTATTGTCGGAGTGATGACGAAGAAAAAGTCAGAAGAACAAATGGAGAAACTTTCGGCTTTCTCCGGTAAGTTTCTAGATACTCTTCAAGGTTTAACTACGTTAAAGCTTTTCGGAAGAGCTCAGAAGCAGAAAGATGAAATAGAAAAGAGCAGCCTCGGTTTTCGTGATGCTACCATGGGCGTTTTGAAGGTGGCCTTCATTTCATCACTTATGCTTGAGTTTATATCCATGCTCAGTATTGGCTTGATTGCACTGGAGATTGCCATTCGTTTGGTTGTATATGAAAGCATTCCATTTTTCTCTGCTTTTTTCATTTTAGTATTAGCCCCTGAATTTTACTTAACTCTTAAAGATTTCGGCAGTGCTTTTCATACAGGACGCGGAAGTTCGGGTGCTGCCAATCAGCTGGCAGAGGAACTGAGTGAAACGGAATCTTATGTAGAGTGGGGAGAAGAGAAACTATCTGCAGGGTCTAACCCGCCATTTTTAGAACTTGAGAATGTGCATTTCAGCTATGGAAAAGAAGAGGGGTTATTTGCACTTGAAAATATTCAGGCCACCATTCCCGCTTATTCACAAACCGCGATTGTCGGAAGAAGCGGCTCAGGTAAATCTACATTACTCCATGTGGTAGCTGGGCTGATTCAGCCTTCAGAAGGGCAAGTGAAAGTAAATGGAGAAGTTCTTTCCTTTTACCAGGAGCACGAATGGTTTAAGGAAGTGAGTTATATTTCACAGCATCCTTATTTATTCTCGGGAACCATTGCTGAAAATATTGCGATTGGTGGTCGTGGTGATCATACGATGAACGACATTAAAGCTGCTGCTCAGAGAGCGGGGATTGCAGAATTGATTGAATCTTTGGAGCGGGGCTATGAAACTCCTGTAGGAGAGGCAGGCCGCGGACTTTCAGGTGGAGAAAAACAAAGGCTTGCGATAGCGAGAGCTTTTCTAAAACGTCCGTCTGTTATCCTTTTTGATGAGCCAACCACAGGACTGGATTTAAAGACAGAGCGTATCTTGCAGGAATCTATGAAGGAGCTCTCTAAAACGTCAACAGTTATTACAGTAGCGCATCGTCTTCATACGATCAAAAACGCCGACCAGATCCTGTTCTTAGATCAAGGGAATCTGGCTGCTTTAGGACCTCATGAAGTATTAATGGAGAGGCATCCGGAATATAAGGAAATGGTACGTCTTCAGCAAGGAGGAACGCCAGCATGAAAGACATCAGCCAAATGATTAAACTTGTGGCCATAGAGAAAAAAGACGTTCTATTATCGATTTTGTTTGGGTTTCTAGCTGGAATGGCGGCTGTGGGCCTTTTTGCCTCAAGCGGCTATTTGATTTCGCGAGCCGCTCTTGTGCCGCCGCTATACGCCCTCACGGTCCTGATTGCCTTCTTAAAATTATTCGGGTTTGCAAGGGCTTTGGGACGTTATGCGGAGCGTTACTATTCCCACCGCGCGACTTTCACGATGTTAAGTAATATTCGGGTGGCTTTTTTTGAGAAGCTGGAGCCTTATGCTCCGCGTGTTTTTCAAAAATACAGGAGTGGTGATCTGCTGGCCCGGATTGTGGGAGATGTGGAAAGTCTGCAGAACTTTTTCCTCAGGGTCTATTACCCTCCAGTAGTTCTCGTTGTCATCTTTTTAAGTACGATTGTGTTTACATCGGTCTTTTCTACATCAATTGCGATCGTACTGCTTCTTGGATTGACCCTTACGGGAGTCTTTGTTCCTTTTTTATTTTCATTACGGCAGAGAACGATTGAAAATAGAGTAAGGGAATCACGAGGAGAATTATCGATAGATGTAACGGAATTTCTTTATGGATTCCGAGATTTGAAAATTTATCAGCAATTGGAGGATAAAGAAGAACGGCTGCATGAATCCTCTTCTTCTTATATTAGAGAACAGGAGAGGGAGGGTATGCAGAGAATCTTCAGCCATTCAGTTAATACGCTGGTGTCTTTACTAATCTCCTGGGTTGTATTGGGACTCGGAGCTTATCTTGTTGCCAGGGGCGATTTAAATGGCTTGTTCTTAGCGATGCTTGTGATGATTTCGCTGACGGTATTTGAAAATGCTACTCCCATGGCCGTACTTCCCAGTCACTTAGAAGACAGTAAACGTGCTTCCAGGCGACTGTTTTCCATAGGCGATGAAATGATTGAGGATAATGGCAGGCTCCATCTGGCCGGCGGGGAGTCATACGGATTTGAATTGAGCGGAGTAGATTTTCGTTTCCCTGAGGAAGAGCGGCAGACTTTGCAGCAAGTAAATTTGAAGATTCCAGCGGGTTCCAAGACCGCTCTCGTTGGTCCAAGTGGGTCAGGTAAATCAACTTTACTGCAGCTGCTCTTAAAAATTCATACCCCAAACCAAGGGGAGATCCTTCTTAATGAACATCCAATGGCTCAAATTGATGAGGAGAGTGTTTGGAGCAAAAGCAACGTCGTTCTGCAGGAAAATCACTTCTTTTTTGGTACTGTTCGGGAAAACCTGCAATTAGCTAAAGATGACCTTACGGATGAGCAAATGCTGGACGCCCTCCGTGACGTAGAACTTGGCTCTTTCCAGTTGGACTATCCCGTGTTTGAAAAGGGAGAAAATCTCTCTGGGGGAGAAAAACAGCGTCTGGCAATGGCACGGGCGTTGCTGAAAGGAGAACAACTCTGGATACTGGATGAACCTACTTCTTCTATAGATGCTCTAACTGAACGGAAAATTTATGAACGTTTGTTTAACCAGGCGGAAAAGGATACTTTGATCCTGGTTAGTCACCGTCTTACAGGTCTTGAACTCATGGATCAGATTATTGTGATGGATGAAGGTACGATTGTGGAAAAAGGAACTTACAATGAATTGATGCATAAGCAAGGCTACTTCTATGAAATGAAGCAAATCGAAAAAACTATCTTCGGTTAAAAAACAAGATGAAGTAAAAAAATCCCACCTCAGGTCATCCAGAAAATGGATGACCTGAGGTGGTTTAATTTTCCGGCAATCAGGAAGGAGACATGGAGAGATTCCCTGATTGCCGCTCGGTTCACGATTAATAGTAGTACGGATAATATGGATACTGATAGTAAGGATAAGGGGTAAAATAAGGGAAAAGGGCAAGGGCAGTTAATCCTGCAATTGGCAGTACAGACCGCCGGAAACGACGAGCTCTTCTTCGACCATAACCACCATAACCGAATTGACGATCGTTCGAACTTGAGCTTTGAGCTTCACCTTTTTCATCTACCATAACATCTTCACTGATCAGCATCGTGACTTTATCATTTTTTACATCAATGATAATGCCATCTACTGTGCTTCCATCTTCAAGCGTAACCATAACGTGATAATACTTGTGTTTCTCACACTCGCTGTAAGTAGGTTTCATGTGAGACGCCTGCTGGTACATATACTTTTCATCTGCCATTGTTAATCAACTCCTCACAAAACCATGATATTCACCCATCAAAAATTTGTGACAAACATCCAGCGCCCAGGGTGTTTTTCTATCCATATTTTAGTAAAATGTAAAAAAAGGAAAGGTGAGGTGGAGGCATTGGACAAGAAAGCACCGATAGAACTAGGAAACGATATCTATCTAATTGATGGGTTTGACTTAGGGTTTGAAGGCCGCACAGGTACATATGTCTTACAGGCAGAGAAGCTTACTTTAGTAGAAACAGGTCCGAGCCCTTCTGTGCCAAGAATTCTTGAAGGCTTGAAGGATTTATCGCTCGATGCTGAACAGGTTGAGTATATTATTTTAACTCACATCCATCTAGATCATGCAGGTGGGGCAGGCTTGCTGCTTCAGGAATGCCCAAATGCTAAAGTTATTGTGCACGAAAGGGGGGAGCGGCACTTAGTTGACCCTTCCAAGCTGATTGCGGGCGCCAGAGCTGTTTACGGGGATAAATTTAATCAGCTGTTTGATCCCATTCTACCTGTTCCTGAAGAAAAAATACTTACGAAATCGGATGGAGAGACGCTCAATATTGGTGAGAACCGTTGCTTAACTTTTTATGATACTCCTGGGCACGCGAAACACCACTTAGGGATCTTTGATTCAGCAAGCCAGGGGGTTTTTACCGGAGACACTGCAGGCATCCGCTATCATCAAACTGAGCATACTGGCTTAACTTTTTTTCTGCCTACTACATCACCGAATCAATTCGACCCGGAAGCGATGAAGCAATCGATTGAGCGTTTTCGCACCATGAACCCGAAGCGGCTGTTTTTCGGGCACTTTGGTAAAACTGAAAACCCTGAAGAAGCTTTTGATGAAGTCATGGAGTGGATTCCGATTTTTGTGGAGGAAGCACGTACAGCATGGAGTGAGAACGAAGGGATCGCAGGTATTGAACAGCGGCTCCATAGACGCATTGCGGAGTATTTATATGAAAAAAATATTACAGAAGAACATCCGGTTTTTGAATTGCTGCGCTTAGACTTTGAAGTCTGCGCGATGGGATTGGCCGATTACCTTCGCAAGCAGTTATAATGACTATTATGAACACGTTTATTTCGGGCGGTTGACTTTAATGTGGCGTGCCTGTTCTATACTTTTTTACTGGAAATTTGATAAACTATTAAATAGACCATAAATTTCAGGAGGTAATGTTATGAGCAAAAGAGAATTTGTGACAGCTATTAATTGCATGGACGGAAGAGTCCAGCTGCCGGTCATCCATTGGATGAAGGAGAAGTACGATGCTGAATACGTAGATATGATTACTGAGGCAGGACCGACTCGTTATTTACTTGAAGGTTCACCGGACAATTTAGAAGCTATGCAAGCTAAAGTGGGAATTTCCTGTGAAAAACACGGATCTGACATTATTGCAGTAGTGGGTCACCATGACTGTGCAGGTAACCCTGTTCCAAGAGAAGAAAAAGTAAATCAGATCAAGCAATCGGTGAAGCTTATTCAATCATGGGGCTATCAAGCAGAGGTTATTGGTCTCTACGTAAATGATCAGTGGGAAGTAGAGTTTATTTTATAGAAGAAGTTTTAAATAGTAGAAGATGAATGGGATCCTATTTTTCTAGAACTGCAAAGGCTCTCCAATGATAACTGCCGTACGGTCACAATCCACCCGTTTACCATCACGAAAAATAGTTATAGTCTTTATGTAATAGAAAATGAAAACGTACATGATTGTGTAAGTATCATAGACCAATGTTACCGCTGCCTTTGTGAATATAGCGAGCGCTGTTGAAGTTCAACAAGAAATGCTTGCATTCGCGAGGTGCAGCTAACGGATCACATGTGCTCAGTCCAGATCATAGAGCTAACTGCTTAGAATAAAGAGAGTTGCTCTGTCAGGTATGTTCACGTTTGAGACACCTTCTCATCTGTTGTAAAATAACTGATTAGTGAATCTAAGAGGAAACAGGGTGTTAGATGTGACTAGATATATTGTGGTAGGCGCAGGGATTCTTGGTGCTTCAACGGCATATCACTTAGCAAAAACGGGGGCTGAGGTTTTCATTGTGGACCGAGAGGATCAGGGGCAAGCCACAGAAGCGGCCGCGGGGATTGTATGCCCGTGGCTTTCTCAGCGTCGAAATAAAAAGTGGTATCAGCTTGTCAGAGGAGGCGCTAATTATTATCCGGACTTAGTGCAATCGCTGCAAGACGATGGAGAAGCAGAAACAGGCTACAAGAGAGTCGGAGCTATCAGTTTGCATACCGATAAAGCTAAGCTGGATAAGATGGTAGAAAGAGTATTAAAACGAAGAGATGATGCGCCTGAGATCGGAGAAGTAACCCGGCTTTCTCCTGAGGAAACGTATAAGCTTTTTCCAGTATTATCAGAGGAATATGGAGCGGTACACGTAAGTGGAGGTGCTCGAGTGGATGGGCGCTTAATGAGAGATGCTCTGCTTAATGCAGCCAAGAAACATGGGGCTGTTCTGATTAAAGGAGAAGCTTCTCTTGTATATAAAGAGGAAGGTACTAGAGGTGTGCAGGTAGATAGTCAGTTTTACGCTGCCGATCAAGTGATCGTGACAGCAGGAGCCTGGGCCAAAGAGTTATTTACTCCTTTAGGTATTGATTTTAAGGTTACCTTCCAAAAGGCGCAAATTGTCCATTTGAAACTACCGGGAAAGGACACAAGCGAGTGGCCTGTAGTTATGCCCCCGACCAATAAATATTTGTTATCTTTCGGTGGAGGAAGAATTGTCGCTGGATCTACACATGAAGATGATACGGAATTTGATCGTCGAACGACAGCGGGAGGTATACATGAAATTTTTGACCAAACACTTAGTTACGCACCAGGCTTATATAACAGTTCCCTTCTTGAGACACGTGTAGGATTCCGGCCGTTTACACCTGGATTTCTTCCGGTGTTTGGTTATGTGCCAGAGCACCCCGGCCTGCTGGCAGCTAACGGTCTCGGGGCATCTGGATTAACTTCTGGCCCATTTCTTGGGGCTGAACTTGCAAAGCTTGCTCTAGGTCAGGAAACAGATCTTGATCCTGCTGATTATGATCTATCAGAAGCGATAGAGATCATGAACTAGAATGAGTGACGATCCTAATAGTACGCCGTTCACTCTCACTAGAGAAAACATATATTAAAGCTTGGCGAAAAAAAGACCAAATCACGATGAGATTTGGTCTTTTTTTCATGCTAGGACAAGGGAACGGGAATGAACATTTGAAGAACCTAGTGAACCTTCCTATTTTCACCTTTATGATAATAAATGGAAGTTTTAATGAATATAGAAAATGTTGGACCAGGGCCTATTTAATAAGGTGCTGGTCCTAAGATTTTAGTTCTGGATAATCACAATACTCGATAATAGTTCCCTCTGTATCGGCTGGGTTTAAATAAATTAAACGCCTTCCATGCTTATTTGTTCGAAGTGACCACTCTAGTGTGCGGATACCTTTGGTTTCAAGTTCTTTCAAAGCTTGATCAAGATTTCCTACATGATAGGCCACATGATGAACGCCTTTTCCTTTCTGCTTAATAAACCTGGCAATAGGAGAAGTTGTATTATTAGTAGGCATGAGAAGTTCAGTCCTGTCACCATCAATATCAATGATGGCAATTTCGCTTTCAACGCCTTCTGCTTCGCTTCGGTAGCGGTCGATTAACGTCCCGCCCAATTCATTCGTATAAAATTCGATACTGTCTTCTATATTTCGAACGGCAATGCCGATATGGTCTAATTTTTTCTTCATCCAAGACCTCCTTCTTTGTACAAATCATTCTACCATAGGACTCTTTTTTATTATCTACTTTCTGTTCGCAGACTCTTCGACTGTGTTTGCGGTCGACATCACCACAAATAATACCTGAGTAATTTTTAAAGTGCCCTTTCCGAGGGTGATTCCCTACATAAAGAAGGCTGACATCCTGCTCGGATATCAGCCTTTCTCTACTATTAGCCTAGTTGTTTAACAAGTTCTTTCGCGACAGCCTCAGTAGACTGAGGATTTTGACCGGTGATCAAGTAACCGTCTACTTCATAATGAGTACTCCAATTAGGTCCTGAAGAAACTGTGGCTCCTAGCTCATTCAATTTACTTTCCAATAGGAAAGGCATGTACTGATCAAGAGTTGTTTCAGCTTCTTCTGAGTCCGTGAAGGCACTGACACGTTTGCCTTTAACCAGTGGCTCTCCATTAGATAGAGTTGCACCTGTAAGTCCGGCTGGACCGTGACAGACGGCTGCTACATATTTATCAGCTTCGTAGAAGTTACGAAGCAGTTTTTGAAGAGTTTCATTATCAGGAAAATCGAACATGGTTCCATGTCCGCCTGGCAAGAAAACAGCGTCAAACTGTTCAGCTGAGAAATCAGCGATTGGTGCTGTGCTTTCCAGGTGAGGCTTGGTATCTAAAATTTCCTGTGGTTCATCTTCGCTCACGCTGTTTGGATCCACAGGAACCACTCCGCCGTTTGGGCTTGCTACAGTTACTTCATAACCGTGCTGTTTAAATTCATTGTAAGCCTCTCCGAATTCGGAAAGCCATACGCCTGTAGGTGTCTCATCAGTGATTTTATCATGATTAGTAAGCACCATTAATACTTTCTTAGCCATACAAAAATCCTCCTTTAATATAAGAAACGTTTATATAAGTTTTTTATTTAACGCAGCATCACGCGCTAAAAGAATAATTCCCAATAAAAATGTGGAATAAACATGGGCAAGAACATGGTTGACAAGAAACACCTTCCTGCATACGATAGATGTATATATGAATATATGTGCATATAAGGATGGTGTAGAGTAATATGGATAATGAATCGAAAAAAGAAGATCAAAAGGAAGAGCAAGAAGTAGAAGGGCTGGACGAGGAGACGCTGTTCGTTGTTTCCCAAACGTTTAAAGCTTTATCTGACCCGACACGTATACGAATCTTACATCTTCTTTGCGAACAGGAGATGTCCGTTAACCAAATTGCAGATACTTTAGAGTTGAGACAGTCAACCGTTTCACATCAGCTGAGATTTTTGAAGAACTTGCGTTTAGTTAAATACAGAAGAGCAGGTACAACACTATTTTACTCTCATGATGATGAGCACGTCATCAATGTCCTACAGCAAACGATCAATCACGCTCTGCATCACTAAAGGAGAGGGAAAGAATGAAGGAATATAAACTCCAGGGGTTGTCCTGTGCAAATTGTGCAGCCGAAATGGAAAGCGAAATTAAAAAGTTAGATCACGGAGACGCTGCACAGCTGAAGTTTAATTCAAGTAAACTTATCGTCGATGAACAAGTAAACTTAAATAAAGTGCGCCAAATATTAAAATCAGATGGAGCCTCGCTCGTAGAAGCGAACGAGCATGGAGAGAAAGGTCACCACGGTCACAATCACTCTCACGGTTCCAATATGAAGATGCTGGTTTTTCTTTCAAGCGTGATCTTCGGTCTTACGTTTTTATTACAAAGCTCTGTTTCAGGCTATGTGTTAATTATGATGTACGTAGCTGCCATGGCTCTCAGTGGTTACCAGACGTTTATTAAAGGTGCCAGAAATTTAGTGAGACTGAAATTTAATATTGATACGTTAATGACAATTGCATTGGTTGGAGCCGTAGCTATTGGAGAATGGCGTGAAGCCACTATTGTAGCTATCCTGTTTGGTTTAAATGAATATTTGGAAGGTCTCGGTATGGAAAAAGCAAGGAATTCCATGGAGCAGCTGCTAAAAGTGGCTCCTAAACAGGCCACTCTGATACTTGAGAATGGCTCCGAAAGAGTCGTACCAATCGAATCCCTCCAAGAGAATGATTTAGTACTCGTAAAAGCTGGTGAAAAGATCCCGTCAGATGGGACAGTACTGGAAGGGTTCAGTTCGGTGAATGAATCGGCTATTACTGGCGAATCACTGCCAGTCGAAAAGGCGGCGGGTGAAAACCTGTATGGAGGGAGCATTAATAACGAAGGCCTTCTAAAAGTGAAAATAACCAGAGCTTATGAAGATTCCTCGTTAGCGAAAATATTACATTTAGTTGAAGAAGCACAGGAAATGAAAACCCCGACCGAATTGTTTATTAATCGTTTTGCTAAGTACTACACCCCGGCTATCATGTTAATTTCCCTTCTGGTTATGGTCCTTCCGCCTTTGTTATTCAGTATGGAATGGGGATCAGCACTTTATCAGGGGCTTGCGGTTTTAATTGTGGGCTGCCCGTGCGCGCTTATTTTATCTTCCCCAATTGCTATCGTGTCCGGAATTACAAAAAACGCCCGCAACGGGATATTGGTAAAGGGCGGCGTATTTTTAGAGCAGCTAGGTAAAGTAGAAAGCATAGCTTTTGATAAAACAGGCACATTAACTAAGGGAGAACCTGCCGTTCAGACAGCGAGAATATATGATGCGGAACACTTTTATTCAATAGCTGGGTCTATTGAAAAAAATTCATCCCATCCGATTGCCAAAGCCGTTATGGTTGAAGTTAACGCTAAGAACTCAGCATTGAAAGAGCCTTCAAAAGTAGAAGCGTTACCAGGGAAAGGGATATACGCTGAAATTGATCACAACCCTTACTATATGGGCAGCGAACAGACGGTTACTCACTTGAATTTATCTAAAGAACAGCAAAAGGATATTGAGTCATTGAAAGAGGCAGGATTTACGCTGGTCATTGTTTCAAGTGAAGAAAAGATTCTTGGTTTATTCGGAATCGCTGACGAGATAAGAGAAGAAAGTAAGTCCTTAATTAAAGACCTTCATTCGGCAGGGATTAAGCATACGATTATGCTTACAGGAGACCATGAAAAAACAGCTCAAAAAGTAGCTGGTGAAATTGGGTTAACCGATGTATATGCTGGTTTGCTTCCTGAGCAGAAAGTAGAACAAGTGAAGAGACTAAGTAAAGGTACCAAGCTTGCTATGGTAGGTGATGGTATTAATGATGCACCAGCTTTAGCTACAGCTGATCTTGGCATTGCGATGGGGAAAGGAACCGATAGTGCGATTGAGACAGCAGATATTGTCCTTATGCAGGACCACCTGGGTAAACTGCCAAGTTCTATAAGAATTGCCAAGCAAGTGAATCGAGTGGTTAAGCTTAACATTTCTCTTGCTTTAGGATTGAAACTTGCCGCATTACTACTGACGATTCCAGGCTGGCTTACACTATGGGTAGCTATCCTGTCAGATATGGGGGCTACAATTCTTGTTACCCTCATCAGCTTAACTGTAATGCTGTCGAAAACATCTGTTTCAACTTCTGCAGTAAATAAAGAAGCTGACATGCCGTTTAAGACCTGATTAATTTGCCGCAGCAGGAGTGTTACTGCGGATATAATTTATTTCTTCATACCACTCCATACCTCCTAAAAGCTTGTTACCGCTTAAGTTCTCCGATCGAATAAAGATTTATTCTAAGAAATAAGGAAAATAAACCCACCTCAGGTCCTCCAGAATATGGATGACCTGAGGTGGGTTTATTTGGCAATTACCTGGGCGCTGTGACTGTTTTTCATTTATTAGAAGTCAAAAGCGTTTGGCTACGTTAAAATAAGGGAAAAGGTCTAATTAATTTTAGTGTGGGCGCGGAGGTATTGGAGTCCGGAAGATGATGGGTTTATTTCCGTTAATCAAATAGAGAGAACATACATATTTTAACGCGAATCTGACGACGCTAACTATTATATTATGAGTGAGGAAACAGCTATGATGATACATTTTGATCAATTCAAACATTTGAATATAAAGCGTATGTACGGGCCTGCTTACCAGGAGGTGGTGCATCTCGCCTTTCACTCCAAACGAGTAGAGAGGAATTTTGCTTTCTTCAGTATTAAAGGAGAAAGTTTTAATGGAGATCAGTATGCAGCAGAAGCGGTTCAAAATGGCGCATCACTTATTATTGGCGTGAACGAATCGTTATTTCTGGAGCTTAGTCAAACTTACCCTCATTGTACATTTGTGGTGGTGGATGATGTTAGAGAAGCCATGGCTTCTTTTTCAAAATTTTTCTTCGGCAATTCAGATGAGCGTTTGACGACGATTGGGGTAACAGGTACAAATGGCAAGACTACAGTAACGGCCTACGTGCGTTCACTATTAACACTTCTAGGCATGAAAACGGGATCGATTGGAACAACGGGAATCTGGTCGTCGCAAAGAAGGTTCGTTTATAAAAAGAGTACTCCTACTACGCCTGAATCTTTAGACTTGCATCATATTTTTCGTGATCTAGTTGAGGAAGGTGACCATGCGGCAGTTATGGAAGTATCATCCATTGCTCTTGATCAACAGCGTGTAGAAGGAATAACTTTTGATGTAGCCATTCACACTAATTTTTCCGAAGAACACCTCGAGTACCATAAAACCATTGATCATTATAGAGAGTGCAAGATGAGACTCTTCCATCAATCCGTTCATAAAGTGGTTAATATAGATGATGATGGAATGGGGAAAGATCTCTTAAAACTCCACGATGAAAACATGATTACCTACAGTATTCAATCAAACAGCGAGGCTGACCTTAAAGCAGAAAATATTGAAGTGAGAGAAGAAGGTTCAATTTTTGATTTATCTTTCAATGGAACTACGGACAAGGTTTATGTACCTGTGTATGGAACCTATAATGTCGCAAATGTACTGTCCGCTATAGGGACATCCCTTCTGCTTGGATTTACGCTAGGTGAAGTTTTAAATGTTCTTCCAAAGCTTGAGGGACCAGAAGGAAGGTTCCAGGTGATTCAAACCCCGCACAACCAGAAAGTTATTCTGGATTATGCTCACACCCCGGTCGCTCTGGAAAGGTTGTTGGAAGAAGTAAAGAAACTGGATTACCGCCGGTTAATTGTTATGATAGCCGGCATAGGAATTCGTGACTTTAATAAAATGCCCAAAATGGCTGCCGCGATTGAAGGAAAAGCCGATCAAGTGGTTGTAACTGTGGATCATCCAGGTTACCACCATCCTCAGGTCATCATCGACCAGGTAATGACTGGTTTCAAAGAACCTGAAGCTCCTTATATTCATACAGCGCAGACTCGCGCTGAAGGGGTGAAAAGATCTCTGGAGCTCGGTAAGGAAAATGACATTATTCTTCTTACCAGTGGCTGTATAAATAATGCCCAGATTGTAAGAGGAGAAGAAATTCCTCATTCTGATGAAGAGATCATTGCCAGCTATTATCGTCCTGTTATGTTATAAATCAAGGGAAGGCCGGAGACATTCCGAGCCTTCCTTTTGGATTAATCAAACGTTTGTTTAACTAGTACCCGGTATTTATTAAAAAAAGCCGGAACATCTTCCTTTTTTAATCCGTCGGCCATCACGTCCGATATAGACTGATAATACCACTTCTGATGTTCGTAATCAGCGTTAAAGTTATTCCAAACATCATCCCCATATACTTCGAGATCCTGAGTCAGTGATTGAAGATTATCCAATTTGTCAGCGACTATTAATGCTTTAATCTCCATCGAACCTTCTTTAACAGATTGAATCGTGTGGCTTTTACGTTTGTCCCAGGATTTGCTCTTGTCTTCTGTGTGAGCGGCTACTAATGCTTTAACATCTTCTCCAAATTCGTCTTCAATGTCTTGCAGTGTATAAGACGTGTCTTCTGCTACGTCATGAAGGTATCCCGCACATACTACTTCTGGTCTGAACCCTGCCTTTAGTAATGATTCTGCCACTCGTTCAGGGTGGACGATATAATCAGTATTTGAATTTTTTCGCTTTTGTCCTTTGTGGGCTTCTGCAGCAAAATGTCTCGCTTTCTCAATCATCAGATCGCCTCCTATGTAAGAGCTTCCTGTCTGTTATTAAACATGACGTGCAGAACAGTTGCAAATGGGAGCGAGTGTTGCTTAAATAGGACATGGTATTATATAATTAATAGGTTTAATCATTATACTAAAGGGGAGCAATGGAGATGGAGATATTTGAAGTAACGGCACAGCCGCCGCAAAACTCAGAGCCTGTCGTATTAGTTATTGGTAAAATGGACGGAATGCACCTGGGGCACCAATACCTTCTGAATGAGGCAAAAAAGCTGGCTTCCTCTGAGGATAAAATTGCTGTTTATGGATTTTCCGATCATCCTAAATGGGTGTTAAAAGGAGATCCTGAATATGCTTCATCTCTATCTTCTTACCAAGATAAAATAAGGTCGCTTCAAGGGTGCGAAGTTGATCGTTACTATCATGTACATTTCACAAAAGAATACGCTAAAACCTCTCCGGAAGAATTTGTCTTTGAGCATTTAAGTCAATTAAACATCTCACATATTCTTGTCGGGGAAGGATTTCGCTTCGGTAAGGGAAGAGGTTCTGATGCACAGGGGCTTGCTGACATCTGTAAAGAAATAAACATACCTGTGAAAATTGTGCCTCACCTAAAAATGAATGGGGAAAAGATCAGCAGTACAAGAATACGATCTCTCGTTCACGAAGGAAAAATGGAAGCCGTTCAATCCATGCTTGGACGTCCTTTAGAAATTACAGGGGTAGTAGAAAAAGGGGAGCAGCTTGGCCGCGAACTAGGGTTTCCAACTTTGAATTTGGGAGATATTAAGGAATATGTAGAAGTAAAACCGGCTGTCTATCTAGGAGTGGTTAAACTTCACCGGGAGGCTCCCGAACATTATTATACGTTAGTTAGTGCTGGTTACCGTCCAACGGTAAACGGTGATTCCTATAAAGTTGAGGCTTACATTCTGGATTTTTCAGGAGATTTGTACGACCAGACTGTATCCGTAAAGTTCCTGCGTCATCTTCGGGATGAGGTGGATTTTAAAGGAATGGAAGCACTGGTAGAAGAGATGAAACAGGACGAACGTCATGCACGAGAAATTTTAGGATTATCATCTTAGTCATTACAGAAAGGAGTATTTAACCATGGGGGTAGTAGTAGTAGAAGTTTGTGACGGAAACTTAATAACTGAGCTTGATATTGAAGATATTATTGAGTCCGAATACCCTGAAGTGGCGGTACTCATGAATGAATGCCTTTCCTTCTGCGGCATGTGTGCAGTCAGACCTTATGCTATTGTCAATGGAACACGTGTTTTTGCTAAAACGACAGAAGAAGCTCTGGATAAAATCCGTACAAAGATTGAAGAAGAACTTGCTGTGTATGCAGATTAAGGCAGGAGAATAACATGGAGTTTTTTGATTCATTATGGAATAGTGTACGTTTACCTAAGAAGGAAGCGATGTTTCGTCTAAATCGGAAGGGAATTACAAGTACGATCTTGTACTTGTTCATTTTAATGACGGTTCTATTTCTGCCAGATATGATCGGAACGATTATACGTCTTGACTCAAACTTGACCGAAGTGTCCCGCGGCCTCTATCTGGTACAGGTATTTGTCTTCTATCCAATGCTGATTATATTTTTAATTCTTGTGGGGGTATCTGCTCTTGCAGGTGCGGCTCTACTCATGACGAACCAGCTGGATCGTAAACTGACTTATCAGCAGTTATGGAAGATGACAGCGTATGCTGCAACCGTGCCGCTGGTTTTGAGTATCCTTTTAAAAAACACACCAGTTCCCAATGGAATCAGTGCTCTTATATTTTTTTCCTTGTTTATTTATATCATGTTTCGCATGATCATTATATATCCTAAGAAGAAAGCCAAACGTTAACTGTAACGTTTGGTTATTTTATTATTGGGCTCTATTAACCAATTTTCTTCACTTTTCACCATAACCTTATTAAACAATAGGGCCGGTTACTGTAAGACTCAGTTTCGAGATAAATTGGGTCCGCTACTCTAAGTGGAAGAGGGCTGGTGGGGAAATAACTCGTCTTGTTCCATCACCCAGACACTCGAGACATAAGCCGTTCATCAACGGACGGAAAAACCACCCTCCTTTTGATGCTCGGCTTATGCTGGTCGTGTCTTTCGGGGTGATTCCACATTTGAACACTTTCCTATGGCCCTACACGATGTAGGGTCGATCGACGTTGCCACATGACGTGGCGATCTTAGTCGATCCTCCCTTTACCATCAGCTTCCTCGCTCGTTTCACTCCCTGCGGGATCTCACCTAATCCCTTCTCCCGCTCTTATACGTTCATAAGTTATAAGCGTAAATCAGGACATAAACGACGATGAGTGCTATCCAGCTCCAGCACCTAGCGGCTAGTGAGACTTCCCTCACTTCTGTACGATAAGTCAACATCGAATCGCTCCGCTCTTCGTGTTTCCTTTATCTCCGCCAGCTCCAGGCTAGTTTCGGTGCCTAGCCTCTCGGACGATGTAGACTCTCCTGCGGGATGAACATGATCGGTGAGATCCCGCAGGGCTGTTAAGCCCGAGGAAGCTCAGCACAGAAGAGGTTCGACTAAGAACGCCACCTCGTGTGGCAACGTCGAACGACCCTGCGTCGTGCAGGGCCGGAAAGCGAAATCGTCCCCCGGAGGACCTAATTCTCACAAATGTCTCGAAATCAAGTCTTCAAGTAATGGGAGCTTATCTTTACGAATCAATATGAAGATTTAAAGAAGCTAATGATTAAGCTCGTTGTGGCTGGCTGTGAAGGATAATCGTTTTAACAAATAAAATTAGAATCTTTTTTTGAAAGTCTTCATAAACGATAAACTTGTTGATTTTGCTGAAGGATTTGGATAAACTATCAATAATTTATAACTAAAAAAAGAGGCGGGATTCGATGAATCAAGCGTTAGTTCTACAATCTGATTTTGGCAGAAGTGACGGGGCAGTCAGCGCCATGCACGGGGTGGCTTATTCCGTATCTGAGGGGTTATCAATATTTGACTTAACGCATGATATCCCTCCTTTCAATATATGGGAAGCCTCCTATAGATTGTGGCAGACAATCGCATACTGGAAGGAAGGTACGGTTTTTGTTTCAGTGGTGGATCCCGGTGTAGGTTCGACGAGAAGGAGTCTCGGAGTAAAAACAGGAGCAGGTCACTTTGTGATCACTCCTGATAACGGAACACTGACCCATATTAAGCGTACAGAAGGTATTGTACAGGCACGTGAAATTGATGAAACTATTAATCGGCTTCCGAGGTCAGGGGAGTCCTATACGTTTCATGGAAGAGATATTTATGCCTATACAGGAGCACGACTTGCCTCTGGAGTAATTTCGTTTGAAGAAGTAGGCCCTGAAGTACCATTAAAATCACTGGAGGAACTACCTATTCAGGAACCAAGTATAGGAAGAAATTTTGCAGCGGGGAGCATCGACATACTGGACATACGTTTTGGAAACCTGTGGACCAACATCCCCCGTGATTTCTTCAAACAAATTGGCGTTGGTTATGGAGACACGTTGGAGGTAACGATAACTCACGATGGCCGGGAAGCTTACCGTAACTCGATGACTTTTGGTCGTTCTTTTGCTGATACTCACAAGGGTGAGCCTTTAGTGTACGTTAATTCACTTGATAACTTAGGTGTAGCCATTAACCAGGGTTCGTTTGCTAATGCTTATAATATTGGAACTGGCTCCAGTTGGCAGATTACCTTACTAAAAAGCTGAGCTTCTCGCGGCCGGTTGTAACGTAAATTCATTTGATTCGTCTAATGAAGCAGAGGTGATCAAGCATGAAAGTGTGGAGAGTTTTATTGCTTGCTTTATTGCTAACCGGCTGTGCTGAGAGCACCGAAGAGGGAACTGACCGCTCCAAGGATCAGGGAAATGTCACGATGGACCAGGAGGAAGATCAGGAAGCTGATAATAAAGAAGAAAAAAATGCGAAGGATTCTGCTGATGCAAACAAAGAAGAACCTGAGGAAAAAGCTGTAGAAAAACCAGTTGAGATTATTGAGGGGCTGGATGCTTTTATTCAGAATGTTCAGCAGGGGACCGTGGACGAGGTACACATTGTGAGACGTACGACAGAAGGAGATCCCATTTTTATTGATCTTATTTTTAATGGGGAAGAGATTAATTATAAACACGATAATCGAAGAGATAAGCTAGGGAATGGGCAAATAACGACTAAGACATGTCAGAGTATTGATAAGGAAGAGCAGGGAGGCACGCTCGCCTATCAACTAACCTGTGGTCATGAAAGATCTGTAGAAGTTTATCAAACCGCATATAATGAATATTAAGAAGCCTCTCTTTCTTATAAGGTAAGCAGAATAGAAGCATTTGGAAATCCATCTGTGCTACACTGCCTCTGTAAACCTTTAATAAGAAAGGGAGTTTTTTATGAAAACCATGACACTTCATAGCACTGTGGAAATGCCTCAACTAGGATTTGGAGTATGGCAAGTAGAACAGAAAGATGCGGTAGCTGCTGTATCAAAAGCACTTGAAACAGGATACCGTCATATAGATACGGCTGCTGCCTACAAAAACGAAGAGCAAGTGGGCGAAGCTATTAAGCAAAGCGGTTTAGGCCGTGACGAACTATTTATTACGACTAAAGTATGGAACGCCGACCAAGGATATGACAACACCATTCAAGCGCTTGAGACTAGTCTGGATAAGCTGGGCCTTGAGTATGTGGATCTTTACCTTATCCATTGGCCGACTCCTGAATACGATGAATATGTAGAAACGTATAAAGCACTGGAACAACTGCAGAAGGATGGAAAAGTAAAAGCGATCGGCGTATGCAACTTTGATATTGACCATCTGGAGCGTCTGATGGAAGAGTGTGAAGTAAAACCATCCGTTAACCAGGTCGAATGCCATCCTTACCTTGCACAGAATGAACTAAAAGATTTCTGCCGCAAAAATGGTATCCATCTGGAAGCGTGGAGTCCCCTAATGCAAGGAAAAGAAGTGCTGAATGACGAAACCATTCAATCAATAGCAGAGCAGCACAATAAAACAGCTGCCCAGGTCATTATCCGCTGGCATTTACAAAACGAGACCATTGTTATTCCAAAATCAGTCACACCTTCAAGAATCGAAGAAAACTTTGATGTATTCGATTTTGAACTGACTGCGGAGGATATGAAATCTATTAATAAATTAGACCGCGGAGAAAGAAAAGGACCTAAACCTTCTGAGATGAACATCCGATAAAAAGAATGAAGGAAAGAATGAAGCTGCTGGTTTTCCGGCAGCTTTTTTTATACAAAAAGGCAGAGGAGCTCTGCACAATCTATTCAAAAAGTTGTCTCGGGTATCCAGAAAGCTGCGTCGGAAGTTACTAACCGGATAAAAGATACGGGGCAGCGTTCTTCCCAAGTCCGTGCAAGTGGAGCTGGTATTTAAGCTTCAATGCAAAAGCTGAAAAATAGCTGCTAAAGAAAACGAAGCAAGCAGTGAGCAAATAGCCGCAGCTTCCCAACAACAGCTGGCAATGTCTTAGGCATTAGTAACTGTTGTTGGCCAGCTAAATCAATTAACATATGAACTTCAAGAGTTAGTAGATGGGATGAGTATTGAAAAAGCATCCTAGCAGAAGGGGAAGGAAATATTGAATCGAAGTTGATGATGGCCCTTTTTAAGGATAAGAAATAAACTCAATCCTGAAGTTCAAGTTTCTTGAAAATAATCAGTGTAACCGATAGGATAAGAACATTGGTAAAAATAAGTAGACGGACTCATCCTATATCCAATATATCGTTAGCCTAGGGGCAGGTGAGGTTATGCACAATTTAAAGATTACAAATTATTTATACATCTTTTACTCATTGGTGTTCTTACTAAATATTGTTCACGTGTTCTGGGCAAATGATATTCTATTCTTTGTCATTGGGGCCATGGGTATAATTATGTTGATCATTAATTTTCCAAGAGCCGACAGGGTGTTCCGAATCCTTGGTGTCGTGCTGTTAGCAGTCGGCATTTTTTTCTTTATATCGAGTGACGTCTCAGTAAATGAAGTACCTTCTTTCTTTGCTGGGAACATAAGTCTGCTTTTCCTTCTTTCTATGCTCCCATGGATGAATAGTGTAGTGAAAGCTGGTAGATATAATAAATTGCTGCAGTCTTTGCTTGGCGGGAATGTGAATGGTATGGGAGCCTTGTACATACGAAGTGAAGTAACGATGGTCTCGCTGGCTGCTTTTTTGAATTTATCATCAGCAACAATTTCACAAGACCTGTTAAAAAATCAACTAAAAGAGGCTAAAACTAAAGTTAAAAATAGCTTCATAGCCATGGCGACGCTTCGGGGATATTCCCTAGCACTACTGTGGAGTCCATTGGAAATTTTATTGGCTACATCGATTTTTATAACAGGTGCGAATTACTTAGAAGTGCTGCCGTGGATGCTTCTTATTGCTCTGATCGGAATTATATTGGACTCTGCTGTGGGAAAGCTCATTTTTCGAAAACATGATATAGGAAATAATCCACTTGATGGAAGCTCTCCCCAATCAAATAAAAAGAAATTAATGGAATTTATTGCTGCTCTTATTCTATTTCTAGTGTTGGTTGTGTTCTTAGCGAACGTTGTTCAGCTTGACTTTCTGTTTGCTGTCACCATTGCTATATTCCCATTTGCTTTTATATGGGCGGTAGTAAAACAGCGAAAAAACAGTTTCTTGCAGATTGGATGGCCTACTTGGAAAAGACAGACGAATAATTTAAATAATTTCATCGTGTTATTATTATCATTATCGTTTTTTACGGAGGCATTGAATGCTTCTCCGTTTTTACAATATTTACAGGATCCGATTGTTGCTTTAGAAGGCAGCCCTCTACTCATTATGTTGTTTATTCAAGCTGCATTTCTTGTGTTAACTCTGCTGGGTGTGCATCCAATTGCTACGATGGGGATCTTTGGTGGAGTCAGCGGCCTGTTAACAGAAGCACTGCCTTCGGTAACTTTGACGATTTTACTCGCAAGCTGCGCAATTGCTACGGTGCCCTCAGCTCCATATGGTCTTATTGTAACGATTACGTCTGTTGGTTTAGGCGTCAATCCCTATCAAATCGTTTTAAAAAATCTTCCGTACACCTTGATGTGCGGATTCATAGGTATAATTGTTTCGTTAATTACGCTTTCCATTTACTAAAAGTCCAGTGTTTGTATGAGATAGGAGAATCTTCTTGATGAAGATTCTTTTTTTGTAGCTGAAAAACATGAATGAAAATGCTGTATTTATATTAAACACCTGGTAAAAGGGGAATATATTTATAGATATTCAAGGAGTGAAGAAGGAGTTTATTTAAATGATCATAAGATTCGGCTACGTAGCCCATGCACTCTCCCTTTGGGAAGCTACCCCTGCAAAAACCATGACCTTTTCGAGATACAAAAAATTAAAAGAAGAAGAGCGGATCCCTGAGCTGCAAAGAATTACCCGTCTAAATTTACAGCATACACTCAGGGCCATTCATTACAATATTGCACATGAAATACCGCTGTATCGGTTTTCTTCTGCACTTGTTCCGTTAGCCACCCATAAGGAGGTGGAGTGGGATTATATTACACCATTCAAGGAGTTATATGCTGAAATTGGTAAGCTCGTAAAGAAACATCAGTTAAGAACGAGTTTCCATCCTAATCAATTCACACTATTTACGAGTGATAAAACACATGTGACAGAGAATGCCGTGAAAGACATGGAATATCATTATGCTTTATTGAAAGCGATGGGGCTCCACCATGAATCTCATATTAATCTTCATATCGGAGGAGCATATGGGGATAAAGAAGCTGCACTTGAGCGCTTTCATGAAAATTTAAAGCAATTACCTAATCCAATTAAAAAGCAAATGACCTTAGAGAATGATGATAAAACCTACACCACTACAGAAACCTTAGAAGTATGCGAAAAAGAAGGGATCCCCATGGTGTTTGACTATCATCATTACATGGCTAATCATACCGCTGAAGAAGATTTAGCTGAACTTTTGCCGAGGTTTTACGAAACATGGGCAGGATACAGGTTTCCACCTAAAGTTCACTTATCTTCTCCAAAGAGTGAAGAAGCTTACCGTAGTCATGCAGATCACGTAGATGAAACGTTTGTAACTCCTTTTTTAAAGGTAGTGAAACAGACAGAGCAGCCAATCGATGTCATGATTGAGGCTAAGGAAAAGGATCGTGCGCTATTGAAGCTTGTAGAAGACCTGGCCGCTCAGAGAGGTGTGAAGCGGTTAAAAGGGGGAGAGCTTGATTTTTAAAAGTAGATTAAACCCACCAACAAGAGGAGGTTAGCCAGATGACTGAAGAAGAATATCTGAAGTACACGATTCAATTAGCCGCTGACAATGTGGATCGCGATGGAGGTCCATTCGCTGCCATTGTAGTAAAAGAAGGGGCTATCATTGCGGAAGCAGGTAATAGAGTGACAGAGAAGATGGATCCAACAGCGCACGCGGAAGTCCAGGCGATTCGAAGAGCGTGCGAAACTCTGAACCAT
Source organism: Halobacillus alkaliphilus (assembly GCF_900113125.1). GTDB lineage: Bacteria > Bacillota > Bacilli > Bacillales > Halobacillaceae > Halobacillus > Halobacillus alkaliphilus. The sequence goes on from NZ_FOOG01000026.1 coordinate 43,939, forward strand.
TTTGAATTAAAAGGATGCGAGCTCTATGTAAGCTGTGAGCCCTGCCCCATGTGTGTGGGAGCTATCTATTGGGCGCGTCCTGAGCAGGTGTACTTTGCTGCAGGAAGAGATGATGCGTCACGTGCAGGTTTTGATGATAATCTGATCTATAAAGAAGTTTCAAAAGATCCACAGGAGAGATCCCTACCTTTCCGCAGGATAAACGTACAGGATGCAGCGCTTCCGTTTAAAAAGTGGGAGAGTAAAGAAAATAAATCAGCGTATTAAGTTTTTCCTTTCCATTTACTGCAGGATTCGCTTTGCTTCTATGAATCTTTGTATTCCTGTAAACAATTCCACAGCGAAGAAAAGAAGAGTGGACCATAGAAGGAAGTTGGGAAATAGAAGCATAATACTAAAGAATATAAAGCCTTCTGATCGTTCAGCCGCTCCTGCTTGATAATAAAATGACTTGATCCCTGCCTTTTCAGAGACTGCCCCTACCACTAGGAAAACAGTCATGGAAATAATGATCGAAACGCTTAACAGTAGTAATGGCCACATGATTTCGGGATGTAAATAGGCAATTGCCACAATCATTGCTACTTCCACAATTCGATCGAACGTAACGTCCATGACGGTTCCAAAGGGAGATGATTTAGTATGGCGTGCCATCGTCCCGTCAACAGCGTCTAAAAAACCTGATACCCATAATACGATTACTCCCATTATTGGATAACCGCTTAAGTAGAGAAGACTGGTAGAAAGACCTACAATAAGTGCGAGAATGGTTATCTGGTTAGGGGTCCTCCCTCTTCTTAGTAAAAAAGAAGCGGTTTTTTCTATAGATGGTTGTACATACTTTCGGGCATGCGTGTCTAACATTCAAATCACCTGCTTTTTCTCTATTTCTCTCATTTTAACCCTTTCTAGTAGTTCATAAAATCATTTAAGCTCCTATTCCGTACATTACACAGCTGGTAATGTTGGAAAGAATTAATAGTGAAAAATTTTAACCTCTCATGTTAATGTGTTAAATAGATTATTTCAGGGAGGTTGGTTTGCATATGTTTAAGAATTTAATGGTTTCTTTATTGGTGTTTGCTGGAATTTTCACATTTGCTTTCCCTGCGAAGACGGAAGGTGCCGAAGAAACATATACCGTCCAAAAGGGCGATTCCTTATATAGTATTGCATCGAACTATGGGATTTCTACCCATCAGCTGAAGGCGGTCAATGATAAGTGGTCTTCCATGATTTATCCGGGAGAACAGTTGCAAATGCCTGTGCTGCCGGAAAAATGGGAGAAAGATTTACTGGCCCGATTAGTTGAGGCGGAAGCTAAAGGAGAAAGTTATGCAGGTAAAGTTGGTGTAGCTACAGTGGTGTTGAATCGTGTAGAAAGCAATGAATTTCCTAACTCAATTTATGGAGTGGTTTATGATGGAATTCAATTCTCTCCAGTATTGAACGGGACGATCGAGCAGCCTGCCAGTCAGGAATCCAAACAGGCTGTAGAGGAAGCTGTAGCTTATCAGGGATATGATAACGAATCTCTTTTCTTTTATAACCCTGCGAAAGCCTCCAGCAGCTACCTGAGCAGCAAAGAAGTAACCACGGTTATTGGTAATCACGTATTCTTACGTTAGAAATTGAAAAAAGCAAGCATGGATCGCCATGCTTGCTTTTTTGATGATTATTTTATGCACGTTAGTTTAACCAGCTTCTTCTTCATCAAACAATTCGACTTCTTGGTTACTTTTACGTTTCTTATATACTCGGTTCACATAATCATCTGTAAGGGCTGCAATTTCTTTATGCAGGAAGAGGAGCGGAATAATGTTAGCAAGCAGTACAAAGGCAAGAAGCAAATCAAGGAATTGCCACACAAACTTCAGCCCGCCGATGGCTCCGACAAAAACCGCTAAAATATATACGATTCTCATAACACGAGCAAATTTAAGGTTATATAGATACTCCGCTTGTTTTTCGCCATAGAATACCAAGATCCCAATAGTGGTCATGACAAAGAATAATAGAAAAATGGAGATAAATGTACTTCCGAAGACGTCTCCAAACTCTGTACCAATGGCAATGTTAATCATGTTGGAAGCATCCGTGCCCCCAACCTCTTTCCATGCTCCGGTAACTAAAACGGTTATGCCCGAAATTGTACAGATGACAATCGTGTCAATAAAGACACTGAAGATTCCCCAGAGACCTTGTCTGGAAGGGTGGTCTGTCTTGGCAGCAGCATGAGCGATAGGAGCTGTTCCAAGTCCTGCTTCATTAGAATACAGACCGCGCGCAATCCCCCAGCGTAAAGCTTGAGCAATACCTGCTCCTGCGAAGCCGCCTGTTGCAGAAACCGGTGTGAAAGCATGGGTGAAAATGAGTCCAAATACTTCAGGTAGCTGCCCGGCATTGGCAAAGATTACATACAGGCAGACGGCCAAATAAATAAGTACCATCCCCGGCACCAATTTATCGGTTACCTTGGCAATACGCTGAATACCTCCAAACACGACAGCGGCTATAGCGATACATACGACAGCACCTGTAATATAAACAGGCCATCCGAATGCTCCTTCTGCCTGGGTAGCAATAGAGTTGGACTGCACCATCGTACTGGGTATCAATTCAATCATAAGGAAAAATGCAAAGGCTGAGGAAAGCCATTTCCAGCCGAGGGCTTTTTTTATGTAATATTGAGGTCCCCCGACCCAAACGTTCTTTTCGTTCTTTTCTCTGTACTTCATACCCAGCAGGATTTCAGAGTATTTAGTGGCCATTCCAATCAGAGCAATAATCCACATCCAGAATAATGCTCCGGGTCCCCCTAAGGAGATGGCGATCGGCACACCCACAATATTGGTCGCTCCTGCTGTAGAGGCTAAGGCAGAGGTGAATGCTTGAAAGGGGGTAATGGTACCTTTCTTATCAGTTTTCTTGAAGATTTGACCGATGGTTTGATGAAGAACGTGACCAAAAAAGCGAAATTGAAAAAATTTGATTCTTATGGTGAGGAAAATACCTCCTGCAATCAGAATAATAGCAAGTGGATACGTCCATAAAAACCCTGACAAGTCTGCGATCCCTTGCTCTATATTGCTCCATATTTGTCCCAATTAAAGGGCCTCCTTTTAAATATTGTAAATTTTGTGTGAATTAATCCATATATTCCCTAAAATGTAGTGATTAAACACAAACTGAGCAAGAGAGGTGAGAACAAAAAACGGTTCGCGTATGATGGTTATAAAGGCTCTCAGGAGGGATAAGTTTTGTTAATCCATAAGGATCAGTTTAAAGATCATAATATGAGTAAGTTGATCAAAGGAGCAGTTGTACCGAGACCGATTGCATGGGTGTCTACAGAAAGTACGAATGGGGTACGCAATTTAGCGCCCTTCAGCTTTTTTACAGTAGCTTCAATGGACCCTATTACGTTATGTTTTTCAGTGGGAAGTGTAGATAGGGAAAAGGATACACTTACTAATATCAAAGAGACCGGCCATTTTGTCGTGAATATCGTATCTGAGTCGCTGGCTAATCAGATGCATGAAAGCAGCAAAGCTCACCCGAGAGAAACAGATGAATTCATAAAAGCAGGAACCAGGACAGAACGAGCGGCGTATGTAAAAGCTCCACTAGTTACTGATTCACCCGTAAGCATGGAGTGTGAGCTCGACAGGATCATTGATCTAGGGCTCAACCAGCTAATTCTTGGAAAGGTTGTTGGCTATCATGTTAGGGAGGAAGTGTATATGGAAACAGATAAGATTGACCCTTATAAATTGAAACCTGTGGGGCGTATGGCCGGAGATTATAGTTATATCCGTGAATTTTACAAGCTTCCAAATGAGAATTTTCCAGAATAAAAAAGCACCCAATGTGGGTGCTTTTTTATTCTGTACGGGGCTTTGTAGGGTCACAGGAAGGGTATTCTCCCTGGGTTGATTCAGCTATTTTATATAAGTAATAGCATTCTTCGCGCGCCATATGGTCTGCCATTAAAGTAGAAAAAGTACCTAGTAGTTCAGCATTCATTTCCATTTCTTCCAGCTCCCTCAGGAAGGTTTTAAAAATCTTCATTTCAAGAGCTACTTCATCGTTAAATCGTTTTAATGCTGGAAAGGACTGGCGATTTGTGCGCAGATATCCTTTCATTTCTACGGCTTTTAAGTAAAACTGCTCAAAGTGCTTTGTGAACTTATCGCTTTTTTCTTTCAGGCGCTTTTCCACGCCGTCAAGTTCATCATTAATAGCTCCTGCGTGTCCTGAAGCGTCCATTAACCAAAGGAGATGGTGATGCAGCTCATGAAAGAGAGGCGGTACTTCTCTTTTTCCTAAATAGCCAATAACCAGCATATATTCTTCCAGTTCATTTACCATGTGATTAATAAAAGTGGGAGGAAGGTGAATCTTGATCTGACTAAAAAGAGAGCGCTCAATTAAATTAAGCTTAAACCGGTGAAATTCACGTACTTTTTCACCAACTTGAAGGCTGAAGGTCATCCAATCCTGTATGGCGCCACTTCTGGATAGATTAAGATAATGATCCCATAGCTGTACATAAGACTGAGCTAATTCAATTGTTTCTTTTTCTTCCGGGTATAACGAATCTCTGATAAACCTTGCGTGGTCCCCTAAAATTTGCAGCCAGAATTGATGCTCGAACTTAGCAGTTTCTTGAAAGGTCTTCATTGTCTACACCCCTTGTCTATAGCTTCCTTCCATAACTATTCAAAAAGGGAGGCGCTCATACGAAGGGCTTTCATAAAAAAAAGCTCGCAGATGCGAGCTGAAACAAACTTGAACCTTTTTCCTGATAATCTGGAGTTGGGAATGGTTCAGTATAATTATTTTCCAAAAGATGAAAGAAATTTCACTCGGTCTCCCATAGGCGGAACTGTATCATCTACCAGAGATATTTCCAGTAAGGAAGGGCCTGTGCTTTGAAGCAATTGTTGAACCTTTTCTTCAGTAAGTTCACCTAGATGATCAATTCGAAAGCACGGGACACCCAGGGAGGCAGCCATTTGAGAAATATCCACCGGTTGTTGAGAAAATCGTTCATGGGCTCGTTTATATTGAAGGGAGTGTCCATGATGAACCATGCCAAGACGTGAATTGTTCATGACTACAAACAGTACGGGAATATCATATTCTTTTGCCGTAAGGATCTCCATTCCGTGCATAAAGAAGCATCCATCTCCTGTAATACTAATCGTTGGCCGCTCCGGCTCAGCAATCTTGGCGCCAATAGCACTCCCGATACCACTTCCCATAGCTCCGAAATGCACGTTTATGTCAAAGGAATCTTCATAAAATACATTCATGTGGTTAATGACGTAGGCCATAAATTCTCCAATATCAATTGTATATCTTGAAGATGAAGGCAATATTTCTTGTAATTTAAGCAGCACATTTGAGGTATTGTACTCCTCCGTCAAAGAAACTTTAGCCCTGTTCTCCGCAGGATAAGCATTTCTTTTCTTTCCACGTGCATTTAATTCTGTGATAATGGAGGAAACTGTAAGTTGGACATCGCTGTGAATCGCCGTATCTACGACGTATTTTCGATTGAAAACAGAGGCATCGAAATCGACCTGGATGGTCCATTTGTCTTTATTAATATTAGGGTTCCAATTGTTGGTAGCCGTTTCTCCGAGACTGGATCCTAATATAAGAACCGCTTCCTTTGTACGATCATTAATAAGCTGGGAAGCCTGTTCATGACCGGCAAACCCGAATACACCAGTGAGCAGTGGATGATCATCCGGAATTAACCCTTTGGCCTGCGGGGTAGTGACAATCGGCCAGTTGAGAGTTTCGGCTAATTCAAGAACATCATTAACTGAACCCCGGATACCCTGACCAGCAAAAATATAACCACTTTTGACTTCGGTCACTTTATCAACCGTTTCATTGATTAACTCGTCATCCGGCAGTAAGGGAGTGCGGGATGGGAAAGCTGGAATCTGGTGGGCAGGAATATCCTGCAGCTGCACATCGATTGGCATTGCAATATGTACAGGACCCGGGACTCCCGTGAGGGCAATTTCTACTGCCTTATGGATTTCAGAGAGAAGGTCTTCCGCCTTATCCACTCGTTTACTGTACTTAGTGACAGATTGATAAAGCGGGTCCGCATGAAGCTCCTGGGAAGCGTTAAGTCCTACAGTGTTTACAGGTACAGCGCCCGTTAGAAACAACACAGGCAAGTGTTCCCGCATAGCATTTGCTGCACCCGTAACTAAGTTAGTACCTCCGGGACCGCTGCTCCCAATACAGACTCCGAGAGACTGAGAATACTTGGCATAAGAAGCTGCCATATAGGCGGCCGCACCTTCATGTTTAGCAATGATAGGCGTAATGGAAGGTGTATCATATAGTTCATCAAAAAAAGCATTAACGGACCCCGCAGGGATTCCGAAGATTTTGGACACATTTCCTGACGCTAGGTAATCCAGTACAGCTCGAACGGATTTCATTTTTTTAACCCCTTTGCAGAATGTTTTTTTACAAATTCTTCAATCAGTTGACCGGGAGGGAGAGGACGACTGAAATAGAACCCTTGGATTAAATAGCACCCACGGTCTTGAAGAAAATCAATCTGATCCTGCGTCTCTACTCCTTCAGCAATTACATCAAGTTTAAGACTGTTCGCTAAAGTGATAATGGTATTGGTGATCGCTGCATTATTTTTATTCGTTGTAATGTCATCGATAAAGGATTTATCGATTTTAAGGGTATCTACAGGAAAGTTCTTTAAGTACCCAAGCGATGAATATCCCGTGCCGAAATCATCAATTGAAATTTTAATCCCCAGGTTCTTCAGTTGTTTAATAGTCGTCGTAGTTTTACTAGTATTGTGAATGATAAGATTTTCTGTCAACTCTAATTCCAAGTTCTCTGCGGGTAGACGAGTTTCATTAAGGACACGCTCCACCACGTTAACTAAGTTCTTCTGGTTGAATTGTTGAGGAGACAAATTGACAGAAACCGTCCAATCCTTATATCCCTTCATGTACCATTGATTCATCTGCTTACAAGCTTCTTTTAACACCCATTCTCCGAGTTTCGTAATTAACCCTGTTTCCTCAGCAAGAGATATAAAGGTATGAGGTGGAACGAGCCCAAAATCAGGGTGATTCCAGCGAATTAGAGCTTCAATACCAATCATCTCTTTGGTTTCCAGATTCATTTTAGGCTGATAATGTAACATAAACGAGTTTTCTTCGTTTAAAGCCTTGTAGAGGTCGTTCTCCAGTTTTATTGTTTCTATAGAGCGATTATCGATGTCCGATGAATAAAATTGAAACTGGTTCCCTGAAAGCTCTTTGGCTTTGTACATTGCCAAATCGGCATGTTTAATAAGCTCTTCGGCACCTGATCCGTCAGATGGGTAAAGACTGATACCAATACTTGTTTTAATGGATATTTCCTGGTTATTAATTGTGAATTGCTGCTCGAAGACTTGGAGAATCTTGTTCGCATAATTGACCGCATCCTGCTCTTCCTTCACGCTTGGTAGAAGGATGATGAATTCATCTCCGCCTTGTCTTGAAACGGTAGCATCTTTAGGCATAGCAGATTCCAGTCGCTGTGCTGCCTTCTGAAGTAATTTATCTCCAAATCCATGACCGAATGTATCGTTAATCTTCTTAAATCGATCTAAGTCCAAAAACAGGATAGCTAATGAACGGTTGTGGAGCTCAGCGTACGTTAAGGCCTGTTTTAGCCTATCCTGGAATAAAACACGGTTGGGTATATTCGTCACTATATCGTAATAGGCATGATATTTTATTTTTTCTTCCATTTGTTTTCTGGAGGTTACATCTTTAAATGTAATGACATAACCTACAATCTGCTCAGCTTGTCTTTGAGGTGTAATAACATATTCGACCGGAAAGTATGAACCATCTTTCTTTTGAAAATAGCTATCAGAATGAACATGATTGTTGTCGGAATCATCCGATTCTACAAAATCACGGAAATGTTCGGCCTGGTCAACGTGATAGAAGATCTTTTTGTAAGAAAGTCCCAAGATTCCATCTTCGTTCGGATAACCAAGTAGTTCGATCGCAGAAGGGTTGGCGAAGGTAATTTTTCCGTCTAAGTTAAGACCAAAGATCCCTTCGCCGGCTGAATTTAGTATAAGTTCTTTCTCATTGCTGATTTTTTGTAAATCTGTGATGGCTTCCTCAAGTTCCTTATTCTTTTGCGTGAGTTCAGAAGTGCGTTTATTAATGATCCATTCTTGTTTTTCCATATAAATTAAATTAAAAAGAACAGGTGCTGTGGCATCCACTATGGATTCAGCAAGCTGGCGGACATTGCGCGGGTATGTATAGCCTTTTTCTTGTAAATTTACAATTGCTATTGTCCCGAGTACTTCTCCTACAGCTACCAGGGGGATCATATATAATCCTTTAATACCAAATCGCCTGCATGCCTCATGGTTCGGTCTTGAATCTATGGTAACGTCAGGAATCATGATGGAATGTTTCTTTTCTACAACCTCGCGGAAAGCAGCATCGTTTGTAAAATCGACGTTTAGTTGCTGATGGGTGTTCTTCCAGTCATCTTCTGTCCAGTCACTGCTTTTACTTAAGCTGACGGGCTTCATCTGCAACTCAGCTGCGGGATCAAGGAAATGAGCGCCGATGTTATTGTTTTTTAACACTTTACTTAAGTAGTAGAAACATTTGTCAATGGCTTCTTGAAGAGAAGAACAGAGTGAGAGTTCGCGGGTTACATCTAGTAATAGCTGCTTTTCTTCAATCAAATCTTCTTTACGTGTCAAATTAGTGGCATTTCGAATAGCGACAGCAGCCATATTTACATAAGCTTTGATGGACTCTATTTCATCATCGGTTAAATCCATAGGAATTCCATAGTCGAATAAAAATACCAATCCATAAAGTTCATTTTCATAGGAAATAGGGGCTACAAGTAAAGAATTAATTTTGAACGCATTTACCGCCCTTGAGTCAGGACGATTGTCTTTTGAAGTATCTGGAATGTAAATGGTGCTCTTCGTTTCAATGACTTCTTTTGCAAGTTGATCGTATTCTGGATCTACAATATGCATATCAAGAGTCATTCCATTTATAAGAGCTGGTTTACCAACGTAGCCTCTATAGGTGCCATCTTCTTGTGGCAGGTAAATCCCAACGGAATCACAACGCGTGATTTCTTCGGATATGGCTGTTACGACGTGCTCTAAAACATCGCGCAAATCAAGTTTGGTATTGATAAGCTTGGTAATTTGCGCAAGGCGAGAATATCTAGTTTGTTCTTCAGCCATTTTATAACCTCCATACTCGTCATATTATGATATTGTTCGACTTCTGGAAAGAACCTCCTGCTTTAGAAGCCTATTTATTCTGTTCTCTATTAAAAAAAGGGTCGAAAGTCATGCTTAAATTACTTATTTATACAATTTAAAAGTATTAGGATTTGAGCAGGATAAAAGGACATAAGAATGTTTGAATGCTAATAAAAGAAATCTGCTAAATTTAAGTGTTTATTACTTAAGAAAAGCTCCCGTTTGTTGAAGACTCAGTTTCGAGATAAATGGGTCTGTTACTAAAATGGGGATGAGGGTTGGTGGGGAAATAACTCGCTTTCCTATGGGGGAACGGTGAGCTTCCTCGGGCTTAACAGCCCTGTGGGATCTCACCTAGTTCCTTCTCCCATGGGAGTCTCATCATTTCCCCACCAACCCAACTATAATGCTGCGAACGGACCCTGCTATAGCAGAAAGG
>NZ_FOOG01000021.1 GCF_900113125.1 Halobacillus alkaliphilus
TTAACCTTCCTTCAGGTGAAGGTAGGTGTTACCCGGCATTAGCCCCGGTTTCCCGGGGTTATTCCGGTCTTACAGGCAGGTTGCCCACGTGTTACTCACCCGTCCGCCGCTCGTTCCACAAGCTTCACCCCCGAAGGGGATCCGCTTGCTTCCCGCGCTCGACTTGCATGTATTAGGCACGCCGCCAGCGTTCGTCCTGAGCCAGGATCAAACTCTCCATAAAAGTTGAGATTGATTTAGCTCTTTGCACACCGAATGTGCTTGTTTGAATTCCTTCTATAATGAAAGAATATCTTGACGTACTGGTTGGTTCGTTCAGTTTTCAAAGATCAAAAGTGTTCATGGTGGGCCTGAGTGGACTTGAACCACCGACCTCACGCTTATCAGGCGTGCGCTCTAACCAACTGAGCTACAGGCCCCAATGTTAAAGAATTAATGGAGCGGGTGAAGGGAATCGAACCCTCATCATCAGCTTGGAAGGCTGAGGTTTTACCACTAAACTACACCCGCATTATACAATTAGTAAATCTATGAGTTGCTCGATGGTCGGGAAGACAGGATTCGAACCTGCGACCCCTTGGTCCCAAACCAAGTGCTCTACCAAGCTGAGCTACTTCCCGTATAATGGCGCGCCCGAGAGGAGTCGAACCCCTAACCTTCTGATCCGTAGTCAGACGCTCTATCCAATTGAGCTACGGGCGCTTATCAAAAAAGCGACATCTATTAATGTAACATGCATTTCGGTTTAACGCAAGAGTTTTTTTGAAAAAACTTAGTGCGGCCGAGAGGACTTGAACCTCCACGGGGTTGCCCCCACTAGGCCCTCAACCTAGCGCGTCTGCCGATTCCGCCACGACCGCAAGTTGTAAAGACAATTCGCTGCTGATCATGGTGATTGGAAAGTGCGGGTGGAGGGACTTGAACCCCCACGCCGTGAAGCACTAGATCCTAAATCTAGCGTGTCTGCCAATTCCACCACACCCGCGTTAATAAATGGTGAGCCATGAAGGATTCGAACCTTCGACCCTCTGATTAAAAGTCAGATGCTCTACCAACTGAGCTAATGGCTCGCAAATGTTAATTAAGATCTCATTATGAGTTCGAAAGATGCTCGTCGTGTTGCAAGTTCACTCGAAGAAGTTTCACTCCTCGCAAGCCTGCGAAGATGGCTATTCAAGTAGTTGGCTTGCTCTACCAACTGAGCTAATGGCTCGTAATGTTATCAATCTAGCTTCTAATGAAAAATCAAGGAGGTTTCTTTAAAAGCACAAGGACTATCATATAACGTCCGTTGCATTTTGTCAACTCATTTTTCAAAAGAAAATGGCTGGGCCAGCTGGATTCGAACCAGCGCATGACGGTACCAAAAACCGTTGCCTTACCGCTTGGCTATGGCCCAAACATTAAAGTGGCGGTCCGGACGGGACTCGAACCCGCGACCTCCTGCGTGACAGGCAGGCATTCTAACCAACTGAACTACCGGACCTATGTATTAAAAAGTGACCCGTACGGGATTCGAACCCGTGTTACCGCCGTGAAAGGGCGGTGTCTTAACCACTTGACCAACGGGCCAATACAAAATAAGTAATGGCGGAGAAGGAGGGATTTGAACCCTCGCGCCGCTTGCGCGACCTACACCCTTAGCAGGGGCGCCTCTTCAGCCACTTGAGTACTTCTCCGTAATGGCTCCAACGGTAGGATTCGAACCTACGACCGATCGGTTAACAGCCGATTGCTCTACCACTGAGCTACGTTGGAATAATGAAAACTTAAGCAATTCGCTTGCTTGTCTTAAGAACAAGTTCGTTATCAGCGACGTTTTATATAATATAATATTCAGCTGATAATGTCAAACCCTTTTCCACAAAAAAATTATTTCTTTAAATTGTTTTGGGGGTTGTTTTGTTAAGGCTTATTTAATTTAACATGCACTTAATAATCCGTCAATGGATTTTTCACTTCTTTTTAAGTTTTCCCCTGCATTTCCCGCAGCCATATCTTTTCGTATTTACTCTTCTCTTTCTCGCGTATTCCTCACCACATGAAGTACACATATAATAATGTAACTCTGCCTGCTTCTGCTTTTGAGATGGCAAGGCCTTACAGAACCTTGGAGAATTAGTGGTTTTCAGAAGTTCTTTAAACTCACGGTCTCCATGCTTGTATCCTTTACCCTCGATATGCAAATGATAATGACAAAGCTCATGTTTAATGATGCCTTTAAATTCTTCCTCTCCCAATTCTTCAAGATACTTAGGGTTTAGTTCGATCACTCTTTTGGAAGGAATATACCGTCCTCCTGTCGTTCGAAGTCTTGGGTTGAATTCGACATTATCAACGTAAGGCTTTTGAAAATTTGCAAGTGAAATTTCTTGCGTCCATTGTTGTAATTCTTCATTTGTCATAGTCATACAGGAACACCTCCCAGCTTTTTAGCATACTTTATCATAAGTCTCAGAAAAGATGAATACAAAGGAGTGGATATTCATGCCCGCATGGCTTAAAAATCAGATGGCGAGAGCTTTCGCCAACAAAGATAAATATCAAATTAAAATGCTGAACCAGTGCTGGTACTATTACCAACATCTTTATAAATAGAAGAATACCCAGAAGGAAACTCTCCTCCCGGGTATCTATAGTAATCCTTATGATTGTGGCAGCATCGTAAGAGCGATTCGTTGTTTCTGGGTATCCACCTGCTCTACCCAGACCGTTACAACATCTCCTACAGAAACGACATCCATTGGGTGTTTAACAAACTTATTGGATAGCTTGGAAATATGGACAAGCCCGTCCTGTTTAACTCCTATATCTACAAATGCTCCAAAATCCACTACGTTTCTAATCGTTCCCTCAAGCTCCATACCTTGTTCAAGATCTTCCATAGATAGTACGTTCGTTTTCAGAAGTGGTTTTGGTAAGTCATCCCTTGGGTCACGTCCAGGCTGAACGAGTGATTTCCTAATGTCCTCAAAGGTCATCGTGCCGAGATCCAGTTCATCAGCCGTTTGTTTTACATCCATTGCCTTCAGCTTCTCTGCAATCTCTGCACTGCCTAAATAATCAACAGTAGCACCGACCATTTTTAAGAGGGAGCGTGCTGAACGATAACTTTCCGGATGAATGGGGGTGCGATCCAATGGTTCCTTTCCATCCAGAATTCGTAAAAATCCAATACTCTGTTCATACGTCTTGGCCCCAAGCCTTGGAATATCCTTAAGCTCCGAGCGTTTCGTAAACTTCCCTATTTCTTCTCTCTTCTTCACTACATTATTAGCTACAGCTTTACTCAGTCCTGATACGTATTGCAGTAAAGAAGAAGAAGCTGTATTAACGTTTACTCCTACCTGGTTAACTGCAGTTTCTACCACGAACGTCAATGATTCATTTAATTTCTTCTGAGTGACATCATGCTGGTACTGACCGACTCCAATGGATTTCGGATCAATTTTTACCAGTTCCGCTAATGGATCCTGAACTCTCCGGGCTATAGATACAGCACTTCTTTCTTCGACTTGCAGATCAGGGAACTCTTCACGTGCTAACTTGGAAGCAGAGTACACACTGGCCCCTGCTTCGTTCACGATCATATAAGAAGCATCCAGGTTATGTTTTTGAATCATATCCGCAATGAATTGTTCTGTTTCTCTGGAAGCCGTGCCATTACCAATCGCCATGAGTTCAATCGGATATTTCTTCATAAACGACAATATTTTTTTCTCTGCCCCGGCTGTATCATTTCTGGGTGCTGTTGGATAAATAACGGCAATATCAAGTACTTTCCCGGTTTCATCAATAACCGCCAATTTGCACCCGGTACGGTAGGCTGGGTCTACCCCTAATACAACTTTCCCTTTTAGCGGTGGCTGCAGCAACAAACTTCGCAGGTTACTGGAAAACACTTCAATCGCCTGCTCTTCGGCGCTTTCAGAGAGTGAGTTCCTAATTTCTCTTTCAATGGAGGGTTGAATTAAGCGCTTATAACTATCCTGAATGGCTCCGATCAAAATTTCCCGGAGTTTGCCTGAAGTAGAATCCTTGATCACCCTTCTCTCTATGTAACCAACAATGGATTCTTCAGGAGGCTGCACTCCTACTTTTAACACGCCTTCCTTCTCCCCACGATTTAACGCTAGTATACGGTGGGAAACGATCGACCTTACAGGCTCCTGATATTCGTAGTACATTTCGAATATATTTTTTTCATCCTTATCTGCGTTTTTATCAGATGATTGTATCGTTCCTTTTTGAAAGGTCTGTTTCCTTATTTGGTCCCGGTAGGCTGGATCATCCGAAATCCATTCGGCAATAATATCATTCACACCCGCCTCTACCTCTTCTTCACTTTCAATTTCGTGCTCTTCAGAGAAATAGGACGGCGCTTCTTTAGAGAAGTCCATGTCTTGTTGCTCCCACACTCGCAGAGCAAGAGGTTCCAAACCTTTTTCCTTTGCAATCGTCGCTCTTGTTCTTCGCTTCTGCTTATAAGGGCGATATAGGTCCTCAACTTTTTGAAGCTGAGTCGCTTGCTGAATCTCTTTACGCAATTCTTCAGTTAATTTACCCTGCTCATCGATTAACCGAATGACTTCTTCTTTTCTTTGGTTCAGATTTTTTACATAACTCCACTGATCTTCTATTGATTTAATTTGTACTTCATCTAATCCACCCGTCAATTCTTTTCTATAGCGGGCAATGAAAGGCACAGTATTTCCTTCATTCAGTAACTCTATAACTTGCTTAACCGATGATTCCTTGATACTGATCTGTTGAGCTACCATGCTCATCAACTCAGGATTCTGCTCTATTTCACTCAAAAAAAGTCCTCCTTCACAAACATCTACTCTGTATTGTATCAAATTCTTGGATGGTCCGTCAGAAGAACGCGAGACCATTCTTCACCTCTTTATACGATTGAAAAAAGGCCTTATTCTTTTTAATAAGAATAAGGCCTTTTATACATACTCCATGGCAATTAAAGTGGTATCATCTTCTCTGGCTTCTCCATAAAGTTCTTTATATTGCTCAGTAATATCGTTCACATTATTTGTGGAGATATACTTAGATGTTAATCGGCGGTCATTCACCCCATCTGAAAAAAGCATAAAGATCATACCTTTGCTGATCTCTCCTCTGGATACTCTTAACTTACGAGAAAACCCAGCTAAATAACCGGCCAATGGAATATTCCGATGTCTTCTGCCATCTGGTTCAATGATAATGACTCCAATATTTCCAATGGAAGAGTATGAATATGTTTTAGCAGTAAAGTCTATTCTAAGTATGCCAAGAACGACTCCTCGTTTACCTACTAACACTTCATTGCATTTACGAACCAGGGCTTCAATAGTTAAATCCGTGTGTTCTTCAATGACATTCATAACGGCTTTAGAAGATTCATGAGCCATTTCTCCGCTGCCCAATCCATCAGCTAAAGCACATATGAAAGCATCTTCAGTTTCTTTATAAAAGTAACTATCTCCGCAATAGTAGTTGCCTTTTTTGGCTTTTTGATAAATCGATAGACGGACACGCTTGTACTGCTCTTCCACTAAAAGGCCTCTACCGATTCAGCTTGCAAGGCTTCCCTTAATTTGCGAAGAGCTCGTCGTTGAAGGCGAGAAACGTGCATCTGGGAAATTCCTAGTTTTTCTCCTGTATCCTTTTGGCTCATATTCTCAAAATAAGTGCACTGAAGAATTTCCTGTTCCCGTTCACTTAGAATGGGAAGGACTTTCTCAAGAAGCATCTGCTGATCAATTTGAGAATACCCATCTTCCTGATTGCCGATTAGGTCAAGGATCGTTACCGTACTTCCATCAGAATCCGCTTCAATTTTACGATCGACAGATAAAGCTTTGTAGCTTTTACCCATTTCCATCGTTTCCAGGACATCTTCTTCTGAAACTTCCAGATGGTCGGCTATTTCAATCACAGACGGGGATCGCTGAAGAGTATTGGTGAGTTCTTCGGCCGCTTTTTTAATTTTAGGGCCTAGCTCTTTAATCCGACGGGGAACATGTACACTCCACGTTTTGTCACGGATAAATCGCTTAATTTCTCCGATGATCGTAGGGATGGCAAATGATTCAAAAGACTTCCCAAAAGAAGGATCATACCGACGAATCGCCGCTAAAAGACCCAGCATTCCAACCTGGACCAGGTCTTCATGAATGGTACTGTTCTTTGAATACTTGCGTGCAATGGATTCCACAAGGTCTTTATAGACAAGAACAATCTTCTCCTGCACCGCTTCATCAGTAGGATGTTCCTGTAAATGCTCTATCCATTCATATACTTCATCATTGTGATGTTGAGATCTGGTCGCCATTCTGACCCACCTCAGCTTCATGGAGATATTTTGTCATTAGTACAATCACTCCATATTTACTATTAATTTCAACTTTATCCATAAGTGCGTCGATCAAGAACAATCCGAAACCACCCTCACGGAGCTCTTCAATATTGTCATCTTGTTTGTAAGGACCGATATCCTGCTTAATATCTCCAAGGTTAAAGCTGCCGCCGTGGTCTGCAACCATTACTTCAAGACGGTCATCATAAACACCAAAACCGATGGTGATTTCTCCTTCACCCGTTTCATTATAGCCGTGTTTAACAGCATTCGTAATGGCTTCAGATATGGCTACCTTTAAATCTTCAATATCTTCATAAGTAAAACCCATGCGATTGGCAATACCAGAAATGCTTAAACGTACCACGCCGATATACTCCGCTTTGGCCGGGACCTTTATTTCAACAAAATCAAATGGTTCCATTATTGCATTCCACCTTGTACTGTAGAATCTATATTCATAATCTCTGTAAGACCGGTAATTTTAAACAAACGGTACACACGCTCCTGCATTTGTACCAACTTCAAATCAGTATTGTGCTCTTTTGTAGATTTTAAAGCACTTATAAAGACACCGAGACCTGTAGAATCCATGTAATTCACATTCTGCAGATCAACTTCCACAGTCTGACCTTCTTCTTTCGTTAAGGGCAATAGAGCATCTTTTAGCTTAGGTGCCGTAAATGCATCCACCTCTCCCGAAAGTACAACATAAGCGATATTTTCTTTATTCGTAACATCTATCGTTAGGTTCATCTAAAAGTCCTCCTAATATTCCTGTAAAAGTCCACTAACGGTAAATACCCGTTTCATTTGAGGACTAAACATTTCTTTTTAAAATGATCAGGGTGAAATCATCACGCAGATGAAAATCCTGAAGACGTTCAAAGTGCTTGTAAACATTCTCTACCGTTTCCTGCGCGGGCAAATGGGAATATTGCTTGATAACGTGCAGAATTTCTTCCTGTTCAATAAAACGGTCTCCCTGCCTGCATTCAGTCACTCCATCTGTCAGGAGGATAATCATGTCACCTTTTTCAACTTTCTTCTGGTACTGAGTGTAGCTTGTTTCTGAGGATACCCCTAGAACAAGTCCCGGTACATCAATTTCCTCAAATTCATCCCGGTCGCTATAGTAATAAAAACCAGGCTCATGACCAGCAGAAGAATAAGAGAATGTGTGTGTATTAGAATTATAGAGTCCATAAAACATCGTAATGAACATACTCGCATCCACATTTCGTTCAACGACGCGATTCAAACTCCCCAGAATCACGCTTGGATCCATACGCATTTCCGGATAGCTATCCATTGAATATTTGATCATAGACATACACAAAGCTGCAGGTACACCTTTTCCAATAACATCTGCTACAGCTATTCCAAGAGAACCTTTGCCGTCTTGAACAAAATGGTGGTAATCCCCATTCATCTGTTTAGCAGGTACACTTAAAGCTCCGATGTCTACCTCTTCCAAATCCGGCTTAACAGTAGACAATAGGGTTTTTTGCATATTAGCGGCTACAGAAATTTCGGATTTAAGCTCCAGCTGTTTTTCACGCAGCGATTGATGTTCTTGGTAAGCCAGTCCGTAAGAAATCATAGTTTCTAAAAGAAAATTCATCGATGCCTGAATGTAATCGGGCATTTCCGGGTATAGTTCCTGTAGGGATTGAATGTGAACATTTATAATTTCTTCAGGTGAAATGTTTTGCTGCATAGATTGCTTGCTGAACTGCTCTGCCTGATACAGAGCTTGTTCA
The DNA here is from genome assembly GCF_900113125.1 of Halobacillus alkaliphilus. GTDB lineage: Bacteria > Bacillota > Bacilli > Bacillales > Halobacillaceae > Halobacillus > Halobacillus alkaliphilus. Next base: position 8,119 of record NZ_FOOG01000021.1, read on the forward strand.
TCTTGTGTTTTGATATATTCTTGCAGAAGTTCTTTATAATTTTCCAGATCAAGCTTCAGTGTACTCATCGTCTAATCCTCCTTTAACGGAGCCATTTAATGACTGTAATTTCAGTCCCTTTTCCTTCTTCGGATGTAATATCGAAATCGTCCATTAGACGTTTCACACCCGGAAGTCCTGCACCGAGCCCGCCAGAAGTAGAAAAACCGTCTTCCATCACCTGACTGAGCTCTTTAATACCAGGACCACTGTCTATCGCCAGAATCCTGATTCCTTTTTGATTCATATCTTCAAGAGCTTCAAAGCAGACTTTACCTGTTCCAGCATACAAATAAATATTTCTTGCTAACTCTGATATAGCAGTGGCAATCCGCGCCTGATCGACTGTGCCAAATCCAATTTTTCTGGCAATGTCCCGACCAAGTTGACGTGCCCCTACAATGTCCCACTCCTTTTTTATATTCACACAGGATTGGAAGTCCATGGGCTACTCCTCCAGTTCCTGACGAAGTTTAATCAATCCTTGTTCTAAATCTAAAGCAGTAGGGACATCTTGCAAGTGTATCCCTAAATCAATCAGAGTCATAGCCACAGCTGGCTGAATACCCGTAAGCACCACTTTGGCACCCATTAAATCGGACATCGTGACCACATCTCCTAGGACTTTCGCGATGAATGAATCAATGATGTCAACGGAAGTTAAATCGATGACGACACCGGAAGCACCGCTTTCATGAATTTTACTTAATAGATCTTCTTGAAATTGTATAGCTGTTTGATCATCCAAATCGATTTGAATGGAGATCAGTAAATAGTTGTGTAATTTTAATATAGGAATTCTCAATTTGTTCACTCCCTGTCTAGCGAATCGATTAATCTTTCAATATCTTTATCATTATTCTGTGTTTCTTCTATGCGGCGATTCGTTAATTCGAGTGCTGTTTGGAACCCTTTACGAAGTGAACTTTTTGTCGGGAATTTCCCGAGATCAATTCCTAGATTCACAATCGTTTGAGCAATTTCAGGACGTATACCCACTAAGATACACTGGGAGCCAATTAAACGGACAGCTTCTGCAGCTTGAATAATATGATGGGCTACCATTGTATCAACGACAGGTACTCCCGTAATATCAATTAAAACAACCTCAGCATTGTGTTTAATAACTCCATCTAGAAGGTTCTCCATAATCTGCTTCGCACGTTCCGTATCAATCGTTCCTATAAGCGGCATAATCGTGATGTTTTCCATGACGGGTATCAACGGGGCTGACAGTTCCTGCAGAGCTACCCGTTGCAGGGATACAATGTGTTCCCAGCTGCCGGAATATTCATTTACTAAACGGTTGATAATCGGATCCACCCAGTCATCAACTTCTCTTAACACCTTCGAAAAATAATCCGAATCGATTTTTTCGGACTGCTGTAAAATATATCCCGTTACAACACGCCTGAACACCTGCATTCCATCTGTAAGATAGCTAAGCGGCCACCCCAGGTTAATTAATCGTTCCGAAAAATCATCTAAATCTGAAGAGAGGCCCTTCTTTTCAATACTGGAAAAAATGACATTCACAAATTCACGGTTTGTACTCTCGAACATTTCTTCAGAAATTGTCGATGTATAATCATTCTTCTTGTGAGTATCAATTTCCTCCAGCCACATTTTTACAATATCGTCGCTATGTTCTAACACGACATTCTTTAATTTCTCGTCCATTATCTAAACCTCCGCCTCGGAACCCTATTCAGTAATCATTAGGACACGCTCTAATAATATTCAGATATAATGTTACCAAAAATCAAGGTAACATCATACTAATACGTTGTAGAAATGAATGCTAAAATAATAAGTTACAAGAATTGTTTATCATGTTTCTATTATAAACTACACAATAAAAAAAATAAAGCTACCTCACGCAGGTAACTTTATCTAAGGAAAAAAATTATCGTTCTTTTCCTTATGCTCTGTTTTAATCAGAAATCAATTAATCCAAGGCTGATCTGCAACGCTTTGTTGACTTCCAGCATCATTGCGTCGTCCAGTTGAGTAATCTTGTCGGTCAAACGCTGTTTATCAATCGTTCTGATTTGTTCCAATAGGATCACAGAATTTCGTTCGAACCCATATTTTTCTGCATTGATTTCTACGTGTGTGGGAAGTTTGGCTTTTTGTATTTGCGCTGTAATTGCAGCTACGATAACTGTAGGGCTAAAACGATTACCGATATCATTTTGAAGGATGAGTACAGGACGAACCCCGCCTTGCTCTGATCCCACTACCGGGGACAAATCAGCGAAATAAACGTCTCCTCGTTTGACTATCACTGGCTTCACACCCCGCCCACTAATTGCTCCAGGGTGTGTTCTGCCTCCTCTTCAGCTTGAAACATTTCTGAAGCGATGTTTAAATTAATTTTCGCCATTTCCATGTAGCCTCTTCGCATGGATTCCCTGACATGACGCTGTTTCTTCTCACGCAAATACATTTTAGTTGCTTGACACATGAAATCGCTCCGATCACTATTTTCGAGTTGAATAAAGCCGTCCACTTCATTGAGTAGGTTATCCGGAATCCGGATGACAATCTCCTGCATGCTATCGGACAAAACCATACACCTCCACCATCTTCTCTCAGAAAGAAAACCAGTCAATAATTCCACTCTAATCTTATCAAAGGGGAGTGTCTATTGCAAAGGCATGTTGGAATTTTTTCGTGAAATGTGCTGTGTTACATCCAAACATATGGAGGATTGTCTCACACCTGGACCCGTTTTTTATAGAGGATTATCTACTTCCACCATATGGCCGTTTTCAAAAAACACTCTCGGAACCCTGTAGCTGATCATACAGGGTATTTCATAATTGATGGTTTCAAGATAATCCGCCACTTCATCCGTGGTAATCTCGTGAGCCTCCTGTTTACCAATTAAGGTAACCTTTGTGCCCAAAGGATATTCCTGATCAAGACGAATCATAAATTGATCCATACAGATCCTTCCGACGATCGGGTGACGTTTGCCGTCTACCAGCACTTCCATCCCCTGTAATTTCCGTATCCATCCGTCAGCATAACCAAGAGGAATAGTACCGATCCATTCTTCTTTTCGGGTATGATACGTTGCTCCATAACTGACTGCCTCACCTGCATCCAATTTTTTCACATGAATTAAACGGCTGTGTAAGGAAAAGGCAGGTTCTAAAGCGATAGGACGCTCTTCTTTCACCACATCTGACGGATATAAGCCATACATACTAATCCCAAACCGGACAAAATGCTTCATTCGATCCGGGAATCTCATACTGGCCGCACTATTCCCCGTATGGATTTCGACGTTTTCTTGCCAAACCCTTTCAAAATGGGAATATAAATACTCAAACCGCCGCTCCTGTTCTTCAAAATATCCCGTTTCCTCTTCATCTGCTGTCGCGAAATGAGTAAACACCGCTTCTAATTCGAAAGTCGGGTTATTTCGGAAATGTGTGAGAATTTCATCCATTTCCTTAATCGTGCGAATTCCGATTCTGCCCATTCCTGTATCCCACTTCATATGCAGCTTCAGCGGCTCTTCAAAATGAAACAATTGTACTTTTTCCATCCATTCCTTTTGAAAAACGGTTACCGAAACCCTGTATTTTGAAGCTGTTACAGCGTCTTCCGGTCGAGTCCATCCCATTACTAATATAGGCGCTTCTATTCCTGCTTCCCGAAGACGTATGGCTTCATCTAAAAGGGAAACAGCAAGAGCTTTCGCCCCTGACTTCAATGCTTGCCTTGCAACCTGGATATCCCCATGTCCATACGCATTGGCTTTTACAACCGCATAGATTTCAGTTCCGGCATGAAGGCGCCCCTGTAACTGCCGGATATTACAATCAACCTTGGACAGGTCCACTTCCGCCCAGGAATCTCGATAAAAAGTTTCTATTGCCACGGGGTCCCCTCCTCTTTCGTTCCATATCTTTCTATTATTGAACGTGAGGGTCCCCCTGTCAATGGCGTTACTACAGCTTCAAGTAAAAATAAAAGCAGACCGTTAAGCCTGCTCCTTCCATGTTTATTTCACTGCTGTACTATTAATGGAGCTTGCCACTGAAACCATTTCAGCTTGCGTTAAATCATTACTTGCCAGCTGATACGTTGTACCATTCTGGCTCCACTCGAGACGATTATTTTCCATGGCTCCAATAACACCATCAGCCAGTTGTACAGGCTCTCCGTTCACCTGCACAGAATACTGGGCGCTTGCCGGCTGAACCTCTGCTTTTTCTTGAATAAGAGTAAAACTCTTATCTCCGCCATATGTCATAATAACCCGCTTGCCGTCCTCTGTCTTAACTTCCTGCTCTTCAGCAAGATCTGCCCCATAAGTTTCCTGAGGATAAAGAACTTCTTCCATTTCGGTTCCTTCCATACTTGCTACTGGTACTTCAGAAGGAGCCATAGCCATATTCTTATCTACATCGAAATCTTCTTTCTTCAAGGATTCATCTTTTGCGAAATTAGCAAACTGCACTTCTACCAAAGCATTCATATCCTGATCAAAAACTTTGACCATCACAGGCTGGTATGATTTTTTATCGAAATAGATTTCCTGGTAAGGTAATGTCTTATTGTTCTGATAGTTTGTTTTGGTCTTAAATTTAAAATGATTTTCTGTAGCACTGAACTCCGCATCTCCATCGGCCTGAATGTCTTTCAGTAAAGAAGCGTACAGGTAAGGCTGACTTGTATTTTGCGGCCACTCACTCTGGAATTTGAAACTCTTATTTAAAGCCGGGGTTAATACATACACGCCGCTATCGTTTTTCAAAATGATCTGGCTTCCTTTTTCATCCTGATCATTTTCAAGCTTTACGCGATAGAAATCATCCTTCTTATGCCAGACTTGAATATGATATTTCTGTTCCTCTTCCCCTGTACGCATTTTCATATTGGCTTCTGTCTTATATCCAGCCATTTCTTCCGATTGTTTTTCAAGTTTCTTCATAACATCTTCTTTTGATTGCGAGCCACAAGCGGTTAACGCTCCAAGAACCAACATGGTGAACAATATGATGAGAAAACGTCTTTGCATAAGACTCAACTCCTTTGTCTCTACTGAAGGACAAAGGGAACGTTATGCTTTGGATGACGCAGAAAATGTACGAAAGGTACGGGATAAACCTTCAACCAAATCCGAAGCGAGCAGATCAGTCTTCGAATGTTCCTCCTGAATCAATAAATCAGCGGTCGAACCATGAATGACACAGCCATTGCTTAAGGCGTCGAGAATATTTTCTGACTGAAGCATCATTCCAAATAGAATCCCAGACAGAACGTCTCCACTTCCGCCTTTCGCAAGACCGGCGTTACCGGTCATATCGACCCGCTGTTCGCCATCTGGAGCAGTAATAATGGTGTAAGGCCCTTTCAGGACGAGATACACTCCGTAATCAGAAGCGAATTCCCGACTTATTCGAAAAGGTGATTGCAGGATTTCTTGAATAGATAACCCCGCAATGTAAGCAAATTCTCCAGGATGAGGGGTTAAGACCGTAGGCTGGCTCCTGTTTTTTAAAGCGTTAAGCACAGGTTTTAGCACATAAAGACCATCTGCATCAATCAATAAAGGACCTTTACATTCTTGAAGCATATGCAACACTAGTCCCGCAGCTTCTTCATGTCGTCCAAGCCCCATACCAATCGCAGCCCCGTCATACTTTGATAATTCAGGGATCGCTTGTCCGGTGATCATTCCTTCTTTCTCTGCCAAGCCTGAAAAAGTTGCTTCCTGGACATAAGAAGTAACGGAAGGAATAATACTTTCAGCTGTTGCAATGGTAAGCAGACCCGTCCCACTTCTTAACGCCGCTCTTGCTGCCATAGCAATAGATCCCGGCATAAAATAGGAGCCTCCTGCCATTACACCTTTCCCATGACTGCCTTTATGAGAATGACTTACTCGTTTAGGCAAAGTCTGCCTAACGTCTTCCACACTCCATAAATACCGCTTAACTTCCGGAAGCTTTTTTACAGGAAGTCCAATTTCTACGACGCTCCACTCTCCGTAATAAGGGCTGGTGTGCTGCAGAAAAACACTGACTTTCGGAGCCGCGATAATGGTCGTGTAGTCGGCATTGAATGCAACAAAATCGTCTACACCTTCTCCGGCTGGAAGACCTGTCGGAAGATCAATCGCTAATCTAAGCGCTTTATGCTCATTTGCTTTTTCAACAATTTCGGCTAAAGGGGACCTCAGACGTCCTTCTACACCAATCCCAAGCATCGCATCAATAATCACGTCTGCCTGGTATAGGGAAGGCAGGAATTCTTCCATACGGGAAAATTTCTTCAGCTCAAACCCTGAGTTTTCGAAAATATTCCGATGGGTTTCTGCGTCCCCTGAGATTTTTTTATCAGGAACGACCTGCCAGGCTTGCACCTTGTAGCCTCTGTTCAAAAGCGTCCGCGCAATGACGAAACCGTCTCCGCCATTATTTCCGGCTCCTATGAGCACAATAATCTGATCTTTACGCTTAATTCTATGCTCCAAATCATCAGCTGCCGCACGACCGGCACTCTCCATTAACATCTTTCCATCAATCCCGGTGGACTCAATGGCCACCTGATCCCTTTCGTACATTTCTTGTGCGGTTACAATATCCAAAAGGTTCCCTCCTACCCGCATTACAATGTTATGAGACAAACTATGTAAATATGTCAGATCTATTACCACTCTTACCTCTCTTCTAACACAACTTGAGCAACAGCGTGCGTAGTGCTGTGGCTGATCGACAACCATATGTGCAGATTTTCAAAACCTTGGACCTTCATAGACGGGGCTCCTTTGCCATCAGATAAAACTTCAATATGCTGAAAACTTAAAGAACCAATACCTGTCCCCAAGGATTTAGCAAGAGCTTCTTTAGCGGCAAATCGTCCGGCTGCATATTCGGTCTGCCGCCGTTCATTCAAATCTTTAAAACGCTGATACTCTCGCTCCGTTAAAATTCTTTGAATAAGTCGAGGCTTTCGCTTTATACTTTGTTTAATACGATCCATTTCAATAATGTCAATTCCAATACCTCTGATCACATAAGATCTTCCTTTTCAACTGAAGTAGTAACAGTATACCCGAATTTCATGCCGATAAAAATGGATATGAGATTCCCAGCCCGTCATAGTATGATAGTAGGAACGCAACTAAAAGGAGAATAGCCCCTATGTTTGTCAGAACAGAAAGTTTCAAAGAATTTCTCAAATTCTACCCCATTGTTTCCACACTCGTTGGTATTCATCTCTTGTTGTGGATATTAATCGACTTTCTCCAATTTGGATTCGCACTGGACCTCCTCCGCTTTGGAATCGGAGTTAACGTATTAATCCTGGAAGGAGAGTATTGGCGGCTTGTCACCCCAATTTTTCTGCACGCTGGATTCGCTCATGCATTATTTAATTCCTTTTCACTTGTTTTATTTGGCCCGGCTCTTGAACAGATTCTTGGTAAGTTTAAATTTATGTTTATGTATTTGTTCGCAGGGATCGCGGGGAATCTTGGGACTTTCATTGTAAATCCAGACGCGTATTACCAGCATTTAGGCGCTTCCGGTGCCATCTTTGGAATTTTTGGCGTCTACGTCTTTATGGTGCTTTTCCGCAAGCACCTAATCGATCAGGCCAACTCACAGATCGTCATGGTTATTTTTATATTAGGTTTGTTCATGACATTTACACGACCTAACATCAATGTACTCGGCCATTTATTTGGATTGATTGGAGGGTTTGCCATCGCTCCAACCATTCTCCGAAATGCGAGACCATTTTCGATTTGGCAGCAGCGCACCCGTACTTCAACCCAATCAAGCGGAGATATTTCTTTTAATCCTAACCGCTGGAAGAAGCGGCGGTTCCCTTGGAAGAAATACGGAGGTTACGCATTCTGGTTTGTGATTATTTTTCTTGTAGCAGTAGCCCTGTTCAGCCGAGTACTATAAAAGGTGGGCGTTTTCTTAATCAAAAAGCCTCTCCTGGCTAAGGAGAGGCTTTTTTACTAAGCTCATTTATCTAGTTGTTTGTTCCAGATAAGCTCCCATTACTTGAAGATTCATTTCGAGACAAATTGGGTCCGTTACTCTATGTGGAAGAGGACTGGTGGGGAAATAACTCGTCTTGTTCCATCACCCAGACACTCGACATAAGCCGCTCATCAACGGATCGGAAAACCGCAATCCTTTTGATAGTCGGCTTATGCTGGTCGTGTCTTTCAGGGTGTTTCCACATTTGAACACTTTCCTATGGCCCTGCGTCGTGCAGGGCCGCGGAAAGCGAGCCGTTACCTGGAGCCCCTTTTTTCAACACAATATCTCGAAACGAACTCTCCCACTATACTGCCTGTTAGCGGAATAACCTAACTGTGCCAATCTACAACGGAGGCTGAAATGAGTTTTCCAACAAAAAAAGGCCAGACCTCAGCGGGTCTGACCTTTTTTCTTTATGATTTATTTAGCGTTTGAGTTACGTCCTTTGTTCTGGTAACCACGCTTGCCGCCTTTTCCGTTGAAGTTACGGTTGCGGGATTTATTCTTCGAGTTGTAATTGCGGTTTCCGCCTTTACCATAGCTCTTCTTGCCGCCTTTACTGCGCTGAGCGTTTTTCACGCTGATCGGCTGTACGGAAGTCAAGCTTACAGGTACTTCGCTGCGTTCTTTCGTCATCATCTTAAGAGCTGCCGCTATGATATCGGAAGAATCATACTGCTCCAGCAATTCGTTGGCTGAATGCTTGTAATTCTTAAGGTCGTTAGAACCAAGAGATTCGATAAGCTTATCAACCGCTACTTTTTGCTGGCCGCGGGAAGCTTCTTCAGAAGAAGGAACTTTAAGACGCTCCACTTTTTTCTTCGTAAGCTTTTCAATCAAATTAAGCTGGTCTTTCTCACGTGGTGTTACGAAAGAAATAGACTCACCTTTACGTCCAGCACGGCCGGTACGTCCAATGCGGTGAACATAGCTTTCAGGATCTTGAGGGATATCAAAGTTATATACGTGTGATACTTCAGAAATATCCAGACCACGAGCGGCTACGTCTGTAGCTACCAGAATTTCAATACGTCCACGCTTGAACTTGTTCAACGTAGACATACGTTTACCTTGAGTCAGGTCTCCGTGGATTCCTTCTGCGCTGAATCCACGCGCTTGTAAACCGTCCGCTACCTCATCTACACGGCGCTTCGTACGACCGAATACAATAGCAAGAGCAGGGTCGTGAATATCAAGCAAACGAGTCAATGTGTCAAATTTGTGTTTCTCAGGGATCTCCACAAAGTATTGCTCGATATTTTCAACGGTCATTTCTTTTGATTTAACTTTTACTTCTTCAGGGTTATTCATTAAGGTTGTCGCGATATCACGAATTTCCTTAGGCATCGTAGCTGAGAAAAGCAGCGTCTGACGCTCTTCAGGAAGAGCTTTTAGGATGTCACGAATATCCTCGATGAAGCCCATGTTCAGCATTTCATCTGCTTCATCCAGTACAGCCGTGTGTACATTTTGAAGCTTTATAGTTTTACGGCGAATATGGTCAAGCAAACGTCCCGGTGTAGCTACGACAATCTGATTTGTCTTAAGAGACCGGATTTGGCGTTCCATGTTCGACCCACCATAAATAGGTAGTGCGCGAACCCCTTTGACTTTACCAAGACGGTTCATCTCTTCTGCGACCTGGATAGCCAGTTCACGAGTTGGAGCTACGATTAATCCCTGAACGGATTTGACCTGCTTGTCAATTTTCTCAAGCATCGGAATACCGAATGCTGCTGTTTTACCTGTACCTGTCTGAGCTTGACCGATCACGTCTTTGCCTTCCAGCCCTAGAGGTATTGTTTGTTCTTGAATCGGTGTGGTTTCTTCAAAGCCCATATCATCTAAAGATTTTAGAATTGGGTTTGATAAGCCTAGTGAATTAAATGTTGTCACTTATTTCATACTCCTTTTTTATATAAAATCATATATAACTTATATGCCTATAAACATGTAAAAAAAGCCTTCCGCCACAGAAATCGGGAGAGGCTCCTCTGGTGTCTGCCTAATAGATTCATTCATCATAACATACATAACACAGTTAATTCTACACATTTCTCCTATGCTTTTCAATCCGAAGAATGATAAAATGAGTGCACAACTGTTGTTTACCAGAGGAGGGGTTTAATGAATAAGCCTCCAATTCATCCATATATAATTTTATTCATAGGGGTACTATCCATATCTACAGCAGCGATTTTTGTTAAATTGGCTGGTGATGCTCCAGCATCGATTGTTGCTTTTTACCGATTGTCGCTGGCTGTGTTTATTATGTCCCCTTATGTATTATGGAAACATTTTGATGAAATCAAACAAATTAATCAAAAAGATTGGATCATGGCTGGTTTATCCGGAGTGTTTTTAGCGTTTCACTTTATCTTATGGTTTCAGTCCCTGTCTTACACTTCCGTTGCAAGTTCGGTCGTTCTCGTTTCGCTGCAGCCCATTTTTGCTTTTATCGGAACTTTCATTTTCTTTAAAGAGCGTTTCACAATCGGTGCGGTTTTAAGCCTGGTCATTACAATCACAGGAAGTGTCATTATAAGCTGGGGCGATTTTCAAATTAGCGGCTGGGCTCTCGTCGGAGACGTCATGGCCCTGCTCGGAGCATTAATGGTCACTGGCTACTTCCTGCTGGGTCAGAACTTGAGAAAGCGCCTTTCGCTTATGACTTATACCTTTCTTGCCTACGGCTCAGCTTCTGTCACTTTACTGCTCTACAACCTTATTTTAAATCAATCATTCACCGGTTACAACGGCTCTCAATGGCTAATCTTCCTTGCACTGGCTATAATCCCGACTTTCTTCGGTCATTCCTTGTTTAATTGGACGCTGCGCTGGATCAGCACCTCAACGATTTCAATGGCCGTTTTACTGGAACCGATTGGTGCAGCTATTCTTGCTTACTGGCTATTGAGCGAACCTGTTACATGGTCCCAGTGGCTTGGCGGTTCTATTGTACTCTTTGGTCTGATGATGTTTATTTTCAGTACTACGAAAAAAGTTAAACCCAAAATTACGCATGCCCACCAAAAACAGTAATCAAAAGATGTCTGTTATAATGATAGAAAAGTAAAGATGTACCATTATTTGAGAGCAGGTGAAGAGATTGACCATACAACTTTTGATTGATGGAGGGGGAGACCTTCCCGCTTCCATGAACGATCAACATTCCATCAAAAATGTACCCTTGAATATTCATTTCGGCGAGGAACAGTATAAAACAGGTGAGACAATTGATCTGCCTACTTTTTATAAAAAACTAAAACAATCAGAAGAATTGCCAAGATCTTCTTCTCCAAGTCCGAATGACTTTTACGAAAAATATAAAGAAGTAGATCGTGACACTCCTATTCTGGTTCTCGCCCTTACACAAGGACTGAGCAGTACGTACGAAAGTGCTGTAATGGGGATGGACATGCTTCTTGAGGAAGACCCGGAACGTAAAATAGCCGTGTTGAACACAAGAACCGCTTCCTGCGGCATCGCCCTGCTCGTACATGAAGCCAACACCAAAATCGAAGAAGGTCTGGATTTTGAAGCCCTGGTATCTCATATGGAAGAACGTATCGAAAAAACCACTACGTTATTTATTCTAAAAACGCTCGAAAATGTTATAAAAGGCGGGCGTCTCGATCGAATGAAAGGTACGATCGCCAAGACGTTGAACATTAAACTTCTTATGAAAGCCAGTGATGATGAAGGAGCCGTAGAAGTCACGGAAAAGGTTCGAGGAAACAAGAAATCCATCCGCCGCTTCGTTGACCAGATTGGTGAGTATGCCCATGACTTAGAAGACAGAGTGATTGCATTATCCCATTGTAATGATGAAGCAAGAGGCCGAAAAGTTCTCGAGGATATAAAAGAACGTTATAATCCTAAAGACAGTTTGTTTATGGAAACGGGTCCTCTCATCTCGACTTATGCAGGCGAAGGTGGACTAGTTATTGCTTTCTTCAGAGATTAATAGATTAACCCAAAACTGCGGAGCACCTGCCCCGCAGTTTTTTTATTGGAATTTAAGAATGAAACTTGAGTTCATGAACTTCCCTATAACTATATTCAAAAAGCAGATACTCCGTTGACAATGATAATCATTTTCAATTATAATTTAATCATCTTCTAATAAAGGGGCATAAACATGAAAGATTGTCTTATTGTTACACGAGATTTCACTTATCATAGAGGTCCCAGCAATCCCCATAAATGTCTTCATTTTAAGAAAGGAGAGTTTATTTATATAGGCGATGATCATCACTACGTAGAATCAATAGGCTGGCTCGTTTCTTTACACACGGACACGCACCCCCCATTCTTTATTCCTTCCGCTTATTTAGAGAAGTATTACTTGAATAATTTGTATATGTACTCGGATATCGCGCTTTCTATTAACTATCATCAACTAAAAGTTGATCAGTCCCTGGATAGACGCGATGCGGAGCTTTTTCAATATCATTCCACTCAGTTGAGTTACTGGAACCAACTAATGAATGGATCCGATGAAAAGCAGAAGGTTGTTTCCTTATGAATTCTCTCATGATAGGATTTGCAAGTATGTCTGGGAATACAGAAGAAATAGCGGACGTGCTTAAAGCTCATCTGGAAAACTACGGTTTTCATGTAACACTAGACGAAATTGACGAGATAGATCCTCATGAGTTTAAGAATTATTCCGGAGTATTACTTGGTTCCTATACTTGGAACGACGGGGATCTTCCATATGAGGTGGAAGAATTTTATGAAGATGTAACAGAAGCGGACTTAATCGGCGTCCCTATAGCTGTTTTTGGTTCAGGCGACTCCATTTACCCTCATTTCTGCGAAGCTGTTAACAAGCTGGAGAGTGCGTGTCAGGAATCAGGGGCGGTAATCGTTTCCCCTTCTCTTAAAATTGAACACTACCCTGAGGGTGATGAGGATTTATCAAGATGCGAAACCTTTGCAGCAGAATTTGCATCTTTTCTTACAAAACACCCATTTCCCTATTCAACCTGTTGAATGAGATCCTTTAAGGGCCTGCCGCACTTCCCATTTATGATGCATATCAATAGCTTAGCAAATATAATAAACATAAAAAGCCCAGCCCCGGTTCTTTCTTCACCGGAGCTGGGTTCTGTCAATCAGCCGTGATAGTCTTCATATCTAGGTTGCGGAGAACTCAAAGCCAAAATTCCAGCCGTCACTGGGAACGCAATCGTTAACAGAATGACTTCCTGGTAACCTCCAAGCCAATCATAAAAAATTCCAAATGGAAGCGGTCCTAAAGCAGATCCGATGACCATGACGGTCTGGGCCAGTCCTTTAATGCTTCCTAAATGTTCACGGCCAAAGTAGTTCGGCCAAACAATACTCAGAACGATTCGTTCAAATCCATTCACAAATCCCCACAGTACACCAAAAGCCACAGCGAGCCACCAAGTATCTGTAAATAACAGAAGCAGTAAAGTAAAAATATGACCAAAGAAAGTGATAGCCAATATGTAATGTACTTGGAATCGGTCCACTAAGTATCCCGTCAGGAATGTAACAGGGAAACCGATAATCGCCATTAAAGTCAACACCATCGCAGCGACCCCCGTATCAAGACCTCTTAAGCCCATAATCGATACAATATGAAAGGTGATAGCTGTATTTACAAGAGCCGGTACGATTACACAAAATAATATAAACCAGAAAGCTTTCGTAGCCATAGCTTCTTTTAAAGTCCAGCTTTTTTCATTAATTTCTACATTTGGACTCGGATCGCCACCGCCTTTAACAGGCTTTGGAGTTCCATCAGGTACTTCCCCGACCATTTTAGGCTGGTTGCGGACAAAAAAGAATGCCACGGGAACAAATACAATCAATAATAGGGTGCCCCAGATTCCCCAGGCTGTTCTCCACCCTGCTGTTTCGATCATCCATGTATTCAAAGGTGGCATCAAGGCTGAGCTCGCGAATCCGCCAATCGCCATCACACTAAGTGCGCGGCCCCTTTTTCGAATGAACCATTGTGGCACCAGAGTGTTGGGAATTAAAGTCATTGAACCCTGACCAAATAAACGAATCATAAAAAAGCCGAAGAACATCATGATCGGACCTAACAGGAAGGCGTTCCAAAACAGCGCCAAGGATAAGCAAATTCCTACAGCAACCATCATTGTTCGCTGACCAAATCGATCGACCAGCCTACCCATCATGAATAAGGCAAACCCAGCACACAAGGTTGCGCCTGAGTATATACCTGAAACAAGGGAGCGTGAATATTCAAAGTCCTCAATATAGTAATCTATGAAAATAGATACCGAATAGGTTTGACCCGGCCCTGAGAAGAACACGCTAAGCCCCGCAACCGCAACGATGATCCATCCATAATAAAATGAGGTTTGAAGGGGTGCTTTTGTACTTTTGTTTTTCGTCATTTAACAGCACCCTTTCTCTAAGGTCAATCCAAAAAGTCTAATACCGTATCGAAGAGCTCGTCCTTATCATCCCCATGACAGATTAAATGCTTGGAATTTTTAAGGAAGACCAGCTCTTTTTCTTCAGCCGGAATTTCTTCATCGAGGAATTCCGCCGTTTTCTTTGGAACCATTCCATCCAGTTCACCCTGAATGATCAGCACTGGACATCTCACTTGCTTTAAGTAAGGTCTGGTGAACTGCACGCACTTCATGAATTCAAATGTAGAGAACAAATAGGTTTGCTGCAATTTCCTCTGGTATCTTGTGAATAATTCATTGGAAGCCAGCGCCCCCTTCCAGGCATCTGCACACATTTCATAAATGTCTTTATACATTTGCGGGAGGCTGACATACTTTCCAGCTGCCGAGAGTAATACAAGGCGGTTAATTCTATATTTAGCCGTTAAATAAGCAGCAATCATCCCACCCATAGAGAACCCAATTATGACAATGGTATCGTTGCTCTTCAACAAGTCTAATAATGCAAGCTCCGCTGTCGCAATCCATTCCTGGTAGTAATGGCCCTGGAGATCTAATTCTTCCCCATGACCTGGCAAGGTAGGGTTGGAAATCTCCCAGGTGGTTCGTCCACTTAAAAAATCTACAAGGGGCTGAACTTCCTCAGGACTTCCCGTGTAGCCATGAATACATAAACAACCAATACTCATTATCCGCGCCTCCACTATTATTTCGCTATGCGAAATATTATATCACATGACTTAATCCATAAGAAAAAACACGCGCCCGCAAAGATGAGCGCGTTTATTTGAAGCCTTTTACAAACGTGCCGATGCCTTTGACGATCGGCGAAACCTGCTGAACCGTTTTCACTACTTGACCTGTGGTCGACATCATTTTATCAAAATCCAGCTGCCCATCCTCATTTTGAAAATAGTTCATAACACCCTTTGGGATCGCCCCTGCTTGAAAGGAAGATGTTTCAGGATTTCCATTTTCAGTATATCCTGTGTAGCCATAACTATACGGATATGGATTTTGAGGTACATACGCATTTTGGTTATAACCATTATGATACCAGCCGTTTACATTCCCCTGGTTTTGGTATGCCCCCTGATAAAATGCAGGATCATAAGGATAAACAGTCGATTGACGGGACCAGTCATACCATTGTTGATAATAGGGATACATGGATGTTCCACCTTCTTGACGTTTTTACTTCAGCCTATGTTGAAAAGCTGAAAAAGTGTAAAAAAAAGCAAGTGATCCATGAGAATCACTTGCAGAATTATGAAAAATTCATCATATCAGAATCTACAAAACGTTCAGCAGACTGGATTCCCAGCGCTCGTTTTAACTTTCTTTCTTGGAAGCCCAGGATTTTCTCCTGATTTACAAATGTTGCTGGCGTTCCATATATCTTCATATTTTGAAGTTCTTTAAAGTGATCACGGTTAGTGGATACATTGCGCTCTTCATAATCAATTTCCCATTCCGAGAGTTTGGCTACTACCTGGTCGCATTTTGCGCAGTTCCTGCTCGTGTACACCACAACTTTCTGGTCACTCATAGCTGTCCCTCCTCATTGCCTTTACGTCTCTCTTTATTACTTTTTTGTTACCCTTTTATTACAGTTTTAAAACCGTCTATTATGATAGAATGTACCTACAAATATGTAAAGGAGAACATACTCCCCCCCTTAATGGTTACTAATTAGCCAGCGTCTCTTCCAATTGGATGGACACGTTAACCAAATCAATACTCTCTTATTGGCTCAAATTACGATTTATAAATAAACAGGTGTCCCAGCTGCGACTTCGCGCATCTGGTCTTAAAGGATCCACCTCCTCAAGCATTGAAGAAGGAAAACCTGACTCAGCTGACGAATGGATAAAATAACCACTTAATAGGAGATGATTGATTTGGCGAACACCTATGTGTGTACAGGATTTCCGGGATATCTG
Source organism: Halobacillus alkaliphilus (assembly GCF_900113125.1). Lineage (GTDB taxonomy): Bacteria > Bacillota > Bacilli > Bacillales > Halobacillaceae > Halobacillus > Halobacillus alkaliphilus. The sequence continues at coordinate 24,544 of NZ_FOOG01000021.1, forward strand.
GCCTCCAACATCGTAGAAGAGTTGTTTTTCGAAGGGTATCCAATAGACAAAATTTACTTAATCCACTTACCCGAAATGGAAGAATTGGCTGAACAAAGGGTGGCAGAATTAGCAAAGGAAACTTACGTAGACAGGCAGAGAATCGAGCTTGTTTCAGGAGATATTACGAAACCAGGATTGGGACTTGATCCTTCGTTACGTACTAAACTTGAAAGAGAGACCACTCATTTCTTTCATCTTGCTGCACTCTACGATTTGGCTGTTTCTCTTACTAAAGCATGGCGTGTGAATGTACAGGGAACTCGGGAGGTAAACCATTGGCTTCGCAGTTTCCTAAAGTTACAAAGGTATCTTTATTTTAGTTCAGCCTATGTCTCAGGAAAACGGGAAGGAAAAATACATGAAGATGAGCTTACTCATCAAGAAGGTTTCAAGAATCATTATGAATATACAAAATATGAAGCTGAAAAGCTCGTCGAATCAGAAAAAAAGCACCTCCCTATAACCATCATTCGGCCGGGAATTGTCGTAGGTCATTCAAGAACAGGAGAAACACTCAAATTCGATGGCCCCTACTTTGTATTAAATATGCTGGATCGTTTCCGTGCACTGCCGGTCATCCCTCAATTTGGAAAGGGAGATGCAAAGGTTAATTTAGTACCTCAGGATTATGTAATTAAAGCCAGTATTTATTTGGTGCATATTCAGAAAAGCAAAGGAAAAACGTATCATTTAACGGACCAGGCTCCTTACACGGCTCGAGAAATTTACCAATTATTTTCCGACACATATCTTGAACGCCGTCCTAAGCTTAACCTTCCGGGAACGGTGGCCAACCAGGGATTACAGATTCGTTCGATCAGAAAGAAACTTGGCATTCAGAAAGAAGCGATGGACTATTTCCTTACCCAAAGTGAATATGATTCCACTGAAGCTCAGAATGACTTACAGGGTTCTTCCATTACCTGCCCAGACTTAACGTCTTATGTGCAGACACTTATCGATTATTACGGCCGTCATAAACACGATCAGCGAAAACACACGTCCCTGCTTTAAAAACTATGCCAATTCTCACGCTACAAAAAAGCCTTGAGTGCCTGCGCTCAAGGCTTTTCCCATTCCATATTTCACTTTCTCACCATCTACCTAGGAGCTATCTTTATTCTTCCATCCAATGTTCATAAAGCTCCTCAATTTCTTCATTCAACTGATCCTTTTCCATCTGAAGCTTCATTAATTCCTCTACATTACTCTCTTCTGTCATTTGGTTTTCAAGCTGTGTTACTTCTTTCTCTAATTCTGCTATAGATTCTTCGACTGAATGTTTCTGTTTAGATTGAAGTGGATGGTTTCTCGGCTTCTCTGCCTTTGAAGGAGAATCTTTTCGGACATGTTTCCTTTGCTGCTGATCCAGCAGTTCCATCCAGTATTTCCTTGTTTCATCATAAGAACCTATATACCTATAGATTTTCCCGTCTGCAAGATAAGCTGTATCTGAAAAGCATTGATTTAAGAAATACCGGTCATGAGACACTCCAAGTACGGTGCCTTCGAATTTTTTAAGTGCCTCTTCAAGTACTTCCTGAGACTCGATATCCAAATGGTTAGTTGGCTCATCCAATATTAATACATTAATACCTTCATGCATAAATACCGCAAGCTTCAGCCGCATTTGTTCTCCTCCGCTTAAATGCCTGATCTTTTGAAAAACATCATACCCGTAGAACATAAAAGCAGCCAGCATGTGACGAGCCTCCCCCTCCGTCACTCTGATCGAACTTCGAAAATAATCAATCATCCGCTGATCACGGTCTGCTCCCATTAATGGGTTTTGAGGCAGGTACCCTACCCTGATCGACGGTCCTATTTTGATTGTTCCTTCCTCAGGTTCTTCCTGTCCGAGTAATATGCGCAGAAAAGTGGACTTTCCGCTTCCATTCGTCCCCACCAGGGCTAATCGATCTCGATTTCGCAAATGAAGATGAACACCATCCAGAATCGTTCGATCTCCATAAGATTTTTTGACGTCATCAGCCACAAGTATATCTTTACCGGTTCTCCCCTCTGACTGGAGAGCAAGATTCATCTTTTTAGGATCAACAACCGGTTTATCTATTTTTTCCATACGCTCCAGCGCTTTCTCCATACTCTTTGCTTTTTTAAATAGTTTGGGATTCGGGGGATTAGCTTCATTAGCCCATTGTCTAAGCCGGCGAATAGCTTCTTTCATTTTTTTAATTTTTTTCTGCTGTTCCTGATACTGGTGAAATTCTGCCAGCAGTTTCTCTTCTTTTTGTTTTTCAAAAGAGGTATAGCTGCCTTTATAGGTTTGAATGTCTCCAGATTCTAAATCCATAATATCCGTGACCGTGTGATTAAGAAAAGAACGGTCATGGGAAATCATACACACAGACCCGTCATACTGCCGCAAGTATTCCTCAAGCCACTCAATGGCCTGTAAATCCAAATGGTTTGTTGGTTCGTCCAGCAGTAACACACCTGGCTTTTCAAGTAGAATCCGAGCCAATCCAAGCTTTGTCTTTTCACCACCGCTCAACTGTGAGAAGGGTTGATCCAGAAGATCTTTAACTTTCAGACCATTAGCCACTTGGCTAATGGATGATTCAATTTCATAACCACCTGCTTGAGTAAATCGTTCTTGAATTTCTCCGTATTCACTAAGAGCGCGTTCCATCTGCTCAGGATCCAGCATCGTTTCTTCCAGCTTCTGCATGTCACTCTTCATTTGCAGCAAGTCTCCAAAAGCCGCTTCCAAGTAAGCTTTACCAGATGATTCCCACTCTTCAGGAATTTGCTTTAAATACCCCACCGTTAAGTTTTTGCGGATAAACACATCGCCGCCGTCAATAGCTTCCTCTTTAGTAATCAAGCGGAACAAAGTAGATTTACCGCTTCCATTACGGCCGACGAGCCCAACTCTCTGCCCTTCATTCAATTCAAAATTAAGGCATTCAAACAGAACTCGGCCACCGACAATTTTATAAATATCTTTCAATGTAATAAGCATTCTATTTTCCTCCTAAAGACAAAAAAAGCCAGAGGTCCCGTACCCTCTGACTTCATTGCGCATTGGTATAATCAGATATGAGACGTTACATTTTATTCACTATTCACCTGTAAAAATGGACAGACGTGTCCCTTTGACAGCTGTATTGTGAATAATTGCACGGCGGACATAGTTCAATTGATAGTCAAGCACATGCATTTGTAACATCGTCATACCCTCCTTTGCCTTTAGAATTAAGTTTAGTATAAACTAAGTTCAGAAAATTCTCTAGTTTTGGTTTCCTTCTGCGTTTTGCCCGAGCTTTTTCAATAGTTCAATCGCTTGTACTTTTTCTTCGTCCGTTAGTCCGTCGGTAATCCGCTCGATTTGCTTCCAATGATCAGGGAAGATGTCGTTTAAGAACTCCCTGCCTTTTTCAGTGATCGAAGCGAACGTAATCCGCCGGTCGTTCGGGCATGGAATCCGCTCTAAATATTCTTTCTTTTCCAGTTTGTCAACGACATAGGTAATACTGCCGCTGGCTAAAAGGATCTTCTCACCAATCTTCTGTAATGGCTGTTCTCCTTGATGATACAGCAGTTCTAAGACTCCGAATTCTGTCGGGTTTAACCCATAACGCTGGATATCATCTTTGACCAGGTCAGCTACGGATCTCTGCGCCTTCGTTAAAACGACAAACAATTTCAACGAGGGATCTTGTTTTTTCTTGTAGTAAGACTCTTGTTCGCTCATAAACCTTCGCCCTTTCGTCCTTTTCTATAGATAAAGATAGTATAAGTTTAACAAAATCAGGATGTCAAACCACCATGAATTTTATATTTAACTATACCCTTTTTTGTGCATTTCTAAAAATATGGCATAATGAAAGGGGTTAGACGCATAGAAAGCGGTGACAAAATGTGGTAAAAAATACAGGAGAGCGTGTCATTCCAGAGTACACAGATCCTATGAATAATCTGCTGCTTGAGCACTTTGCCAGATACCAGTTTTCATTATCTTATATGCATGGCCGAGTTTTAGATTTATCGTGCGGAGCGGGGTACGGGACCCATATGATCGCAAAGCAATGCAAACATCTAATCGATGATGTTGTTGGAGTCGATATTGATCAGGAAATTATCCGTTACGCGAGAGGCACCTATTATCACCCAAAATCCAGCTTTGAAATACACGATGCCATCGACCCTCATTTATCCTATCACCTGGGAACGTTTGATGTGATCGTTAGTTTTGAAACGTATGAACATATTAAAGATGAAGAAAAACTTTTGCATAACTATTACCAATTACTTAATCCAGGTGGAAAACTTATCATCTCCACCCCTTTTGGCCAGGGCCGCGGAAAAGAATGCGGTTCCCCTTTTCACGTTCACCAGATTACTCCTCAAGAATTCCAGAATTTATTTACCGATTATGCTAAGCAGGAGTTTTTCTATCAGAATGGCGTGCTAATTGAGCCGCCCAGAGAGGATGTTTATTACCCTCTTGGTCTGGCTGTATGTGAGAAATAAACAGCCCCGGCCTTCTCCTTGGTGGAGCAGCCGGGGCTTTTGCAGTTGGTTCTGCTTATTTTTCAGAAAAGGCATGCAGGGCATTCGGCCCGCCGCTCAAGAAAGTGAAGTGATCAGGAAGCACTTCCAGATCAGCTGGGGTCTCCCCTTTAATTTCGCCGTCCATATCGATTTCCTGTGAAGAATCGACTTCAATTTTCACTTGTTTACCTTGAAGGTGATGCAGTTCTTGAAAACGTTCTTCATTCGCCCAAGGACGTTTCATTGTCATCAGTTCTTTAAATAATTTCAAATTGGAATTTTTAACTACGAGAACATCAAGAAGACCGTCCTGTAAGTCAATGGAAGGGACAGGAACACGGCGAGTACCGATGAATTGTCCGTTCATCACAAGAATCATGATGGCTTCTCCTTCTAACTCTTCTCCATCCACAGTCACCGTAAATTCGAAAGGAGTTGCCTCATTCATGGTTTTTAAAGCACTCATGAAATAGCTTAATACGCCGAAACGGTTTTTACTATCTTCATCAATATTAAACGAAGCTTGGGTTACTAATCCAATCCCCCAAAAATTGATAAAGTAATAATTATTGGTCTTTCCAGCATCTAAAGTCAGTTCTTCCCCTTTAATAATTGCACGTGCCGCTTGCTGCATGTTCTGAGGAGTATCCAGCACACGGCTGAAATCATTACACGTCCCTCCAGGGAGAACTCCTATCACTGGACGTCTTTCCAGATCAGCCATGCTGTTAATTCCTTCATGGACAGTTCCATCGCCTCCCAAAATAAAGAGGACTTCCACTTCTGGTCCATAGTTTCTGCAGGCCTCCTTGAACTCATCAAGCGAATCCGTCTGGAGTACTTTTAGCTCCTTCACTTCCTGAGTCAAAATCGGTATCGTTTGTGAAAGATTTGTTTCGAGTACATTGCTATCTTCATTTCCATTGTATATAAATAATCCGGTTTCATATCGTGCCATAAATGAGAACCTCCCTTTCTATAAACCCTATAGGTATGATTTACTAATTTATTACATTTAAAACCACGTCATGTTTCTCCAATTCTTTCACAAAAGCATGCGGTTCATCGACCGTTATGTATATTCGGTTAATTTTCCGCTTCAACCCGAAGTATAAATGAGCTTCCAATGGCTGCGATAATTCAAGAATATATTGAGGCTGCGCAGGCTCTAATTCAGCAAGTGTCATATCTAAAGCCTCCTTATCGCTAGAGCATTCTTTTGGAGTGTGGATGCAGGGTCTGATTTGTTTTATTATTTCAAATGGAATGGAAATATGGAAACGAAGCCCCTTTTGAAGATACAGAGATCGGTTCCCTACATGAACAGGAGCTTTTCTAATAGCCTGATAATCCCCGATTAGAAAAAGCAAAGCATACACATCGAGAATAGTGGCAACCCAGGCTGCCGTATGACTGAATTGCATGAGCAGGACATGTACCGCAATAATTTCAATAACCATGGCATGAATAAGCATAAGGAAAACCCCGAAGTATTCACTGTTCTTATGGTAACTGAAGGTACATTCTTCTCGAGGATAACGGTCTATATGAGGAAATAATGCATAGCGGACCGCCGATACATCTGTCGCAAGAAATCCGCTGATTCGTTGAAAATGAACACGGTATTTATACGGAGCGAAAGTGATACGGTTGGCTTCGAACATCCTCCCTAAAACAAATGGGTAATTCTCATGGGCGTCTTTGAAGCTTCTTTTCCATTTGGGGAAAGTCTTTAAGAATAGAAAAAAGATGGTAAGTTCTAACCCCACCAGTACAACCTCCACCGCAATTACTGAATAATTCAAGTACACGAGACTGTCCTTCGCATAAGGAGGGACAAGCCAATGAACGATAAAAAGGCCAAGCATCATCATAGGGGCAAAAATAGATACTGCCGGCTTTCTTCGCAAAATAAAAAGGAATACAACTGCAGGAATGACTACCATCACGTCAACGATTGTTCCCCATACAAGCAGGGCACTCACTCGCCCCGTTATTTCTACTTTCTGCACCAGGAAGTTTGAAGATAAAATGAGAATAAGGAAACCGCAACCGAAGTACAAAGACTTCTTATGGCTTAGCAAAATGTTCACACACTTCTCCCCTTCAACTAAACTTACCCCTCTTCCTTTATTTTACTACAGGAATAGCAGGAGTACTACTTTACCCACACAGCTGGCACGGACCCCACTTAGGTTTTGTATAAGCTATTCTGCCTGCTAATCAGCTGCTTCATAGCTCTATTTGACCCGGAGAGAAAGCGGGCAAGTTCTATATCAGCAAGGGGCTGGTTTACCATGATCTACCTTCCCCGGTCGCCTTACACTGATTTAGGGTATAACTTTTACCGCTTTGAAATTTTGTTATAGGGTGCATATAAAAAATAAAAAGACTGTCGATACTTTCTCGACAGTCTGAGGAGGAGTACTGCTGCTCCTCTCCCCCTTTTGAATGTGGAATTTGCGGCCGTAATATTATTAATATCCTACATTGCCTCTTTAATTCCTTTCTTCACAAGCCATCGGTTAGCTGGATAGCTTGTAAGGAAACCAAGAATCATAGCAATCTGCATCATAAACCAATAACTTACGTGGGAAGGTTTGGGAGGCTCTGTGAATAATACAAAATGAACAATAGCCATCCATCCGAACATTCCGATTTCAAAAGCGAGCAAAGAAAGTGTATCCGCCTTTACCGCCTCTTTTATAGCGCTTGTAGCTCCGGCTTTTTTGTTCATAGGATAAATAGCGAAGAATTGAAATATAATACCGAAGATATAAGCAAGAATGAACTCTACAATATAATGAGCGAATAACACCGATCCTGCTATCGCTATTCCTGTCAGAGCTACAAATGGAACTCCGACCGCATCCCCCAGGGTACAGCCTGCTGAGCAGTGACTGGTGGATGTAAATACTTGAACTTCTTTGCCACGGTTGTCTTCCCGATCTATATTCTTCGCTTTTATACGCCCCCATTTAAAATAAGTCCAAATAGCTATCGGACCAAGAAACCATCCATTGATTGGCCATACCACATTCATGATGGCCATCTGCTGCGGGTAGCGTGTCACATCAACAATAATGACCAGTGATGAAACCAGCCCGATCGCGAGTGCTATAATTGAAATTATTGTTAAAGTATCCATCGCGGTTCCTCCTTTATAAAATTCATTACCCCCCTTCCCTATTTTCATAAACATTGCTTCTAAAAACATTTAGCTTACTAAATATAACCACCTTAATTATAAAAAAAGCTCCCACCCACCTCTATTATTAATAAGAACTGCATAAAACAGTTTAATAACCTGCTTTTTTTATTGAATACCCCAATCTTTAAAGCAGCCTTAATCAAATATATTTACTTCAATATTAAAATCAATTATACTATTTTTTGTTAGGGGGCTAAATAAATGAAACAAGACTTCAGCAATTCTCTAGGATACAACATCCATATGGTCTCGCACTTTATGCAAAATGTTTATAACGAAAAGCTCGGCGAGTACGACCTTACTCATTCTCAAGCGAGAGTGATTTATTTCCTGGCGACTTGCGGTCAACAATCGCAAACTGATTTACAAAAGAAACTATATATTAAGGCTTCCTCCATGAATGGAGTCATTGAATCCTTGCTTAAGCACGGAAGAATTGAGAAACAAATAAGTCCCAATGACAAACGCTCTAATTTAATCACTTTAACGAATCAAGGAAGCGAACTGCATAGCACTATTCAGGAAATTATTCGAAAGATTGAAATTCAGGCAACAGAGGGTCTTTCTGAGGAAGAACAGAAAATTATGGTTACGTGGCTTAAAAAGATCCAGAAGAATATGAAGCCCTCTGTAGAAAGGAGTGACCAACAATGAAAGAACAGAGCCAGCGTTTAGGTACTCAGCCAATACCAAAGCTTCTTGCTGACTTGTCCATCCCTGCTATGATCGGCATGTTTGTTATGGCTTTATACAATGTTGTCGATACCCTGTTTATTGCAAGAGGTGTCGGTATCCTTGGGGTATCTGGCGTGAGTATTGGTTTTCCGGTCATGATGATTATGATGGCAGTTGCAGCCGCTGTAGGAATCGGGGGAGCCTCCGTTATTTCAAGAAGACTCGGGGAGAGAAAGCCGGAAGAAGCTAACCAAGTGTTTGGAAATGTGTTATTTGCCATACTCATTATCAGCGTATTTGGTTTTATTAGTGCTTTCACTATTCTGGAACCGCTGCTAAAACTTTTTGGAGCTACTGAAAACATTCTGCCATACGCAAAAGATTATCTGTTTCCCATTCTGCTGGGCACATTATTCTTTTCCTTTGCTTTTGCAACCAATAACATCATTAGGTCTGAAGGTAATTCACGCTTTGCCATGATGACCATGATCATACCTGCTGTGTTAAATATCATTCTTGATCCTATTTTTATTTTCGGACTGGACATGGGTGTTAAAGGGGCTTCGATCGCTACTGTAATTTCACAGGGGACGGTAAGCGTGGTTGTACTTTACTATTTTCTTAGCGGTAAATCCTCCTTAAAGATTAAGGTCCCTTTTTTACGTCCTCATCTGAAAGTACTTAAAGAAGTCATCACCATTGGAATGCCCGCTTTCATTCGTCAGGTATCTGGCAGCGGAATGATGATTGCCATCAACTTTATGCTTATTAAATTTGGAGGAGAATTTGAGGTAGGGGTTTTTGGCATCGTCCAGAAGCTTGCCATGTTTACAATTATGCCAATGATTGGTGTCCTGCAGGGCATGCAGCCTATTATTGGCTATAATTACGGTGCTAACAACTATGATCGATTAAAAGAGACCATTCTGCTCGGTATGAAAATTGTTACCATAATATCGTTTGGGATCTTTGCCATTATGATGATCTTCCCAGAACAACTCATGCATATATTTACTGGAGATGCATCTACGATTGAAGCCGGGGCTTATGCGATACGAATTATGTTCGCCCTCGCCATGCTAATTGGTGTTCAAGTCGTCAGCGGTGGTCTTTATCAGGCTCTTGGGATGGCGAAACCTGCGATGGTCTTGTCCATGGCCCGCCAGGTATTATTCTTAATCCCACTTGTCTTAATTCTTCCGTATTTCTTTGGTGTTTCAGGTGTATGGGTTGCCTTTCCATTAGCTGACCTGATGGCTTTTCTGCTTTCTATTATCTTTCTATATAAGGATAGGGATTTATTCTTTAAATCAAAGAAAGAGACGCCTCCCTATGAGACGGCCCCGACATCCTTGTAAATGGAAACACGACGTCCTTCGATGTCGTGTTTTTTTATTAAGGCTCTTTTAAAGTTTATTGTGGATTTTTCATTAGAGGCTTATTACGTAAAAGGGGCGTATACTGTAAGACTCGATTTCGAGATATTGTGTGGAGAAAGGTGCTCCATGGAGATCTAGGATCTAGGCTAGACCCCACAGGGAGTGATAACGACTTAGGAGGCTCATAGTGTAACGGACCCAATTCACCTCGAAGCTGAGTCCTACAGTATCGGGAGCTTAACCTTAAAATCAACACGGAAGTTTACACAGAGCCTTTAGTAAGATCCTAATAATATCCCAACGGAATTTCCATACGTGCTCACTATTACGTAAGACTCAGTTTAATATAGGTCGTTCGACCTTTCGTTCTGCAGAGCTTTCAACCGTAAAACCGATCTCGAAATTAATGTTTCCAGCTTATGTTCCGATAATTTAATAGTCAAAGTATAACTTCTACTAGAATCACAATCATAATCCATCCTTCCTTTAGATTAAGAGAGAGTGATTTGTTATTTTTTCCAATGATTCCAATTATCATATAGCAAGGTGTGACAAATTCAGTTAAAATAAGTACAGAATAGACAAAAAAAATAAAGGATGGACCGAATGACTTATTCAGTAAACTTGATTAAACTGTTTATTCGCCGCGAAGACCATTTATTCAAATTGAGGGAAGCGGAACGAATTAAAAACGTTTGGAAACTATTATTCTTATTACTAGGTTTAACCGTTTTGACCTATGTTTGGACATCCTGGATGGGTCTGGGGACCGATCCTCTATCAGATGAGATGACCACCTTAAACAGAGTGGAATATGAATTCCGAAAAGCCTGGTTCTTAATCGGTCGTGTAGCATTTGGAATTCTATTATATGTATTCATTTTATTTATCTCTTCTTTCTTTTTCTGGTTGTTTAATCATGTTTCTTATAAGAAGCTTTTGATTATCCAAATGAATGTCCTTTTGATTATGCTTCTTGAACGTGTACTATGGATCCCGTTAATGGTTTATTTCGGACTGGACTGGTATGTTTCACCTTTTTCATTTGGAATTATCACTTCCTACATAACCGATATAGATTGGATTGTTTATTTACTTGGCTCTATATCCATTTTTCAATTGTTTATCATTTGGTACCAGGTGACTTGCATCTCGAGCATCTCCCCTACCAGAAAAAGGTGGATATGGACAGGGGTGGTCTTTTGGCACTTGCTTTTGTGGACAGGAACAGCAGCTCTATCCAACTATGACCTGTTTTTACTCTATTTACTCAGGTAAGAAAGCAGAAGGTGTAAACATATATGAAAAATAAAAAGTATGGTAAAAGAATTCTAGGTTTCCTAATAATTGCATTCATAGCAGCCAATGCTCTGCTTATTTACTTTGACGATGAGGGGCAGGTAGAACGCAAGTCCTATATTAAGGAATGGTCTGAGTCGACTACTTTGGACTTGCAGAACACCCTGTCTTCTGAAGGGGTTTTTGCATCTGCCAAAACCACTCCTGTTTACTTCAACCAGGATGCCGGCGCTTTTCATGAATTCGTTGCAAAGGAAGGTCAAACCGTTGAAGAAGGCGATGACCTATATTCTTATGAAGTAGAAGACTATGCTAGTAAGGAAGCGCAGCTTGAGAATAAACAAACCCGCTTAGAACAGGAAATAGCAGCTATCGAAAATTACATACAAGAGCTGGAGGGCTATACAGTACCTGAGCCTGAAAATGAGTTGAGCGAACCAGACCAGAACGACCCGAACACGGAAAATAATACAAATTTCGGGAACCTCGGCCCAGGCAGTACCGTCAATGGAGAAACTGGTAATAGAGATACGGAAGCCTCCTATGCAGAAACAAAGTTTCTAAAACAAGAAAAAATTGCTGAGCAAGAAGCTGCCCTGGCTCAAAAAGAAGCCATGGCTGACATGGTGGAAAATCAACTTAACCAACTCCGTGAGAATGGAGAAGTTATTACGGTTAGCAGTCCATTCTCAGGAACTGTGACAGATACTTCAAATGATTTGGACGAACCCATTATAACCCTCGCTTCAACAGAGCTGAACCTCAAAGGGGATCTAAAGGAAGAACACCGCCCAGAGGTCAAACCAGAAATGCCGGTAACGATGTACGTTCCCGAACTGAACATGGAGCTTAATGGATCTCTTGCAACCATTCAGGATCAGCCGGAAGAGGTAGAAATCAATGAAAGCAGCAGGTATCCATATGAAGTCACGATGGATGAAGTAGATGATAAAGTATTGCCGGGTTATCATGCAGAAGTAGAGATTATTACAAAGCAAGTTGACGGGGTCGTTACTACTCTTGAGGATGGACTCATCAGAGAAAAGAAATCCTACGTGTGGACAATGAATGAAGATGGAACAATCGACCGGCACGAAGTAGAAACAGGTCTCAAAGAAAATAACCTGATCGAAATACAAAAAGGCTTGGAAGCTGGTGAGTGGGTGGCCTATCAGCCAAAAGACGAGTTTAGAAGGAAGTCCACCTTTTTTACTCCTCTCAAATATCAGGACTTGGATGTTTCTCAAATATGGAATTCAGATCAGAAGAGTATTGTGAATTATGGATTGCTAGGTTTGCTAGCTCGTTAATTTAATCATATGAGCACCCTTATTCCTTAAAGGAAAGGGTGCTTTTTAATGATGGATGATACCCTATTCATTGCATATTGAGTCGCTGCATGGCACGATATACATGATAATTTTAAGTAAAGGGGGACCTATAGATGAAATTAAGTGTATTAGATCAATCCCCCATTTTATCCGGGATGACTTCTCAAGATGCACTAAAGCAAACAACGGAGCTCGCAGAATGGACAGATCGATTAGGTTACCACCGTTTCTGGGTAGCTGAACATCACAGCACGGAAAGCCTGGCGGGGTCATCACCCGCTATCTTAGCTGCCCACTTAGCAGCCCGTACCGACCGAATACGCATAGGAACAGGAGGTGTTCTGCTTCCCCATTACAGTGCCTATAAAGTTGCAGAATCCTTTCGTGTGCTGGAAACCTTACACCCGAACAGAATTGACCTCGGTGTAGGACGTGCACCAGGCGGCATGCCAAACGTAAACTTAGCTCTAAACCGGGGCAGCTCCCCTGATATTGAAGGATACCCGGCTCAAATAGAAGAATTGATGGCATACTTGCATGGACAAGATCCCCAAGGAATGAATGTCTATGCTACTCCTAAAGGAGAAACCTCTCCCCCGATCTGGATGCTCGGGTCCAGTGGGACAAGCGCCCGGCTGGCTGCAGATTTAGGCGCTTCATATTCCTTTGCCCATTTTATTAATGGACATGGAGGAACAAGAGTCGTGGACCGTTACAAAAAATACTTTTCCCCATCCATGCAGCAAAGCGCTCCGGATGCGAATGTCTCAATTTTCGTCGTATGTGCAGAGACAGATGAACATGCCGAGTATTTAGCTTCCAGTCTAGATCTAGCTTTATTACAGATTGAACAGGGTGCAAGAAGATCTGGTTTTCCTACACCCGACGAGGCCCTGCAACATTCTTATACTTTTTTTGAGCAGGAAAGAATACAAGATAATCGCAGCCGAATGATTGTCGGTTCTCCTGATCGAGTAAAGCAAGAGATTGAGGAGTTGGCGGAGAGTTATCAAGTAAACGAAATTATAATTAATACGATCGTTTCTCCTTTTGAGGAACGACTCCGCTCATATGAACTTTTAGCTGAAGCTTTTCAACTTCATAAAAAGTAAGTATAAACACAGGAACTTATATCTCACATCAAGTTCCTGTGTTTTTTACTTCCTCTCTTATTTTCCTGTTTTAGTTTTTCGGATTTTGTCCCTTACTATAAAGTACTTTAACTCTACGAATGAGAAAACCTCCGTCCTGATGAAGACGGAGGTATCATTATGTAACTAGCGCTTAGGACGACCCGCCGGTCTCGTTAAGGCCAACAAGTCTTCATCTAAATTCATAACTTTTTGCTCAACCATTTGACGTGCATCCTGAATCCCTTTGTTATATAAGAAGGGACCAAGCTCTTCTACCATCAATTGCATAAGCTGGTCAGCTGCTAGATCACCGATCTCCTCGCCTCTTTCAAGTTCAAAGTACTCCTGAACTTTGGCAATCACATAGTCTTTCTCTTCCTTTCTTAAAGATGGAAGCATTCTAATCAATCCCCTTTCTAATTGTTTCTGTCAAACTTCCGAGTTGTTTTAAAGGTAAAGTTCCCGTTTGTTTAAGACTCAGTTTGTCAATCATAAACTTTAACAGATCGTTCTAATTAAAGCTTACCATATCCTTTAACGAAAGTGAGCAGGAGAGGATGTTTGTATATTACGGGTTTTTGAGGCACAAACTATTCTTAACGTGCTATTTCATTCCAAGGGCGCAGACAGTATCATTCGGAAATGTCGGCTTAATAAATACTTCAATTTGATTAAACCCTGCTTCCTCCAGCAGTGCGTGAAGCTGCCCCCCCATAACTTCAGTCGTCTCATCACTTGTCCCACGGCCATGCGGGGAAAGGGTTAAGGCTATCCTTCCTCCAGGCCGCAATAAGGAATGCAGATGATTCAACGTCTTTACAGGCGTCTCCCAAAATGAAATGTTGTTAATGGAATAGATTTTATCAAGGGGCTGATAGAAGTCTTCCAACATTTGAGCCTCTCCATGCATCATACATATCTGATCAGGTGCCCTCTCCTTTTTCAACCTGCGAAGTGCTGTCTCCACCATCGACTCCGAGGGATCAATTCCGTATAAGGTAATCCCTTCTTTATCCGCTATCTTTTTCAGGCCATCAGCTGCACCAAATCCCACTTCTAATACCCTGTCCTTCTTTTGGATATCCAGGAAAGACAGCGTCCACTCATTTCTTTTCTCATTTTCTTTAACCATAAACCAGCCAGTCACTTTACCTATCCAGCCCTCCGGCTTAGCAAACTGTTTATACAGCATTCTATCCCACTCCTTTTCATATTCTCTTGTCTCTCTTCCCTCCCTTCCGCTACCCTATGCGCTGTTTATAAGTTATTTAGTTTCCTTAAGATGGATTTGTTTGTATGATAGATTACAGAAACCTTTTATAAAATAATGTAGGGTGTAGGAGATAAGGGGGATTCCAATGAGTAAAAAATGGCTTCTACTCAGCGTCATTTTAACAGCTTTTTTAGCTGCTTGCGGAAATACACAATCAAATGAGTCAGACTTTTCGGAAGTGACCGAACAATCTTGGTCTGATATAGAAAATGCCGCAGACGGGACAACGGTTCGACTGTTTATGTGGGGCGGCGATGAAGGTATTAACCAATACATTGACGAATGGGCAGCTCCCCGATTAAAAGAAAATTATGGGATTACCCTGGAACGAGTCCCCATGGAAACTGCAGAGATTCTACAAAAATTGCAAACCGAAAAACAAGCCGGCAAGAAGGATGGAACCATAGATATTATATGGCTGAATGGAGAAAATTTTAAGAATGCTAAAGAAAATGAATTGCTGGCAGGTTCATTCGTAGATATGCTCCCTAACTTTCAAGAATATTACGATACCGATGACCCCGCTTTTCAGACCGATTTTGGTACAGCAACAGAGGGAATGGAGGCTCCCTGGGGTAAAGTGCAATTCGTTTTTCATTACGATCAATCGAAAATAGAAACCCCCCCTTCTTCATTTGAGGAATTGAAAAACTGGGTCGAGAAGAATCCAGGTGAATTCATTTATCCAAACGCGGAAGACTTTACAGGAAACGCCTTTCTACGGCATGTCTTATATGCCCAGGACGAACAGCCTTCCGACATTTATGAGCAGCCTCTTGATGAAGAAGACATTTCGGGCACAGCAGATAAGTTATGGAATTATTTAAATGAAATGAAACCTAATCTCTGGCGTAATGGAGAGCATTATCCGAATACACTAACCGAGCTGGACAGATTGTACAGTCAGGGAGAAGTATCGATGACAATGGGTTATAATGAAGCCCGGGCGGAATCCCTTATAGATGAAGGCGTGTTCCCTGAAACCACCCGTTCTTTTGTTATGGAGCCCGGTTCTATTGGGAATACACACTTTCTTTCGATTCCATTTAACAGCCCTAATTCGGAAGGGGCACTAACTACGATCAATTTCATGCTGTCTCCAGAAGCTCAATTAGCTAAGCTTAAGCCGAACTACTGGGGAGAAAATACTCCCATCAGTCTCGATAAGTTACCCAAAGAAATGCGCGAGAAATTCGAATCCGTTGAACGTGGAGAGAGCGTGCTGAGCCAACAGAAACTTGAAGAAAGTTTCCTTCCAGAATCAGAAGCGGGTTATGTAGAATGGATTCAGGATCAGTGGTTTAATGAAGTTGTTCAACAATAAATCTGTTTATCTGTTAATCCCAGCCCTCTTGTTTCTCCTTCTTCCTTTATACGGTTTTTTCGCCGCTATCGTTCAGAGTTTGTCGGGAGGAAGCGGATGGACACTAGAATATTATAGCAGCTTATTTGAATCCAGCCGCTTCCTTTCTGCGATTTGGTTCAGTATCCGAACAACCTTGATCGCAACGATTTTATCCTTAATCATCGGAGTCCTGATCACCCGGTCCTTTTATCCCTACTTGGAACATCACGTCCCGCGTCTTCTCGTGTGGCTTCCGATGCTGTTCCCTCATTTTGTTTGGGGCTACATGATTATCCTTCTGCTATCAGAAACCGGGCTTGCTGCCCAATTGCTTGTAGAAGCAGGAGTGATCACGGACAGCAGCGCATTCCCTATATGGACGAGGGACCCGCAGGGGATTGGTATTATCATTACGTATATATGGAAGGAAGTTCCTTTTGTCATTCTTATGCTGCTACCGGTTTACAGTTCCATTAAACCGGGTTACTACGATCTCGTGGAAACCCTTGGCGGAAGTAAAGTAAGACAGTTCACAGCAGTAGAATGGCCTGCTATTTTTCCTGTTTTAATGGAAATCGCATTGATTGTTTTTTCATTCACGATTTCCGCCTATGAAGTTCCAGCTTTAATGGGTACTACTTTTCCAGAAATGATTTCTGTACTCAGCTATGAATGGTTTTATGGAAGCGGATGGGAAGATCGTCCAATGGCTTTTGCAGCGATGGTAAGTCTGAGTCTGCTCATTCTAGCTTTTTCCGCTGCTGGGTTCTCTATCCTTCAGAAAAAGCGCTGGCGAGCTATGAGAGGACGATCTGTATGAATGTTAAAAAACTCATCTTTATACTGGTAGCTCTTTTATTATTTGTAATGCCCGTCCTGTTGCTTTTGTTACAGAGTTTCAGCTCTCCCTGGCGCTTCCAGTCCGGAGAATCGTTCCATTTTCAGCTAACAAGTTTCCAGGTATTATGGCCAGCATCTAATCTTTGGGAAGCTACCTTCTGGTCCGTCGTTGTCGGAGCAGGCGTGCTCCTTTTAAATATGGTCGTGGGAATCGCTGCAGGAAAAGCGCTTTCCACACTTTCTTTTAAAGGAAAACCGCTTCTGGAAGTTCTTTTCCTGTCTCCTGTTTTAATTCCCGTGCTTGCGGTCGCTATGGGCCTTCATTTGTTCATGATTCAAGCAGGACTGGCTGATACAGTCCTCGGCGTTATTCTTATCCATCTGGTTCCTACTATTCCATACAGCATTCGAATCTTTCACAATTCGTACGCTCAGCTTGGGAATCGTATGCTGGAACAGCCAATCGTTCTTGGAGCCGCACCGCTGCAGCAACTGTTCACTGTAGAACTCCCTTTAATGAAACCTGCGATTCGCAGTGTCACATTTTTAACCATCGTCATTAGTCTAAGTCAATATGCCATTACCTCTATTATCGGAGGAGGCAGGATCGTTACACTGCCTATGATTTTCTTTCCATTCCTTGATACAGCTAACACCTCGGTCATGGCCGCTTTTGCTGTCTGGTTTGCTATGATCCCCCTAGCGATGTACATCATTGTTGAAGGCCTGCTCCTTCTTCTGCCCTATTCTAGAATGCCCTGGAGGAATACACGATGAATCATACACTGGACGTTCAGCATCTAAGCAAGCAATTTAATCACGACCTCATCCTGTCTGATCTTGCTTTTCAATTAGAAAAAGGGGAAATCCTCAGCATTGTGGGTCCTTCAGGAAGTGGAAAGACAACACTGCTCCGTATACTGGCTGGTTTAGAAACTCCTTCTCAAGGGAGCATTCATATGTATGGGGAAGAGATTACTTTCCAAAAAGCTAATCAAAGGGACATCAGCCTTGTCTTTCAACAGCCTTTGTTATTTCCCCATATGACGGTTCAGGAAAATATCGCTTATGGAGCAAAGCTGGCGGGCAAAAAGAATAAAAACAAAACTTCTGATTTGCTTAAAGCAACTGGGTTAGATCGCTTCAAAAATTACTTCCCTTCTGAAATTTCGGGGGGCCAGCAGCAACGAGTTGCTTTAGCCCGCGCTATGGCTACAGAGCCGGAAATCATTTTATTTGATGAACCTTTCAGCAGCCTCGATCCTAAGCTGCGTCATCAGATCAGGTACTGGGTGAGAGACTTTTTAGTTGATCAATCCATAACAGGAGTCTTCGTAACTCACGATACCGAGGAAGCAATGATTATGGGTGACCGGCTGGCGCTCTTTCATGAAGGAAGCTTCCAGCAAATCGACGAGGCAGAAGTGATTCATAAGCACCCGGCTAATTCATTTGTTGCCGATTTTCTAGGAGGTCATTTGATAGTTGACGAACAACACTATGTTCCTCTAAAGGAATGCTCTCTCGAACCTTTTAATGAACAAGAAGTGCGCTCCTATCATGGTCTTCTGCAGCACATTACCTTTCAGAACGGTCAGGCGGTCGGTCATATATTTTTAAAGGACCTGGATCATCAGGTTTCCCTTCCTATTCATGAACATGTTTCCGGTGAAGAAGTCACCCTATACATTAAGGAATCGAGTATCCGGACGTTTGGAGGCTCAGCGTTATGAAGTGGAAAAGCCTCATACGGGCCCTATTGTTTGTCATCGTTTTCCTTGTTATTGCCTGGTTTATACGGCAGCAATTTAATGTTACAGCGGATAGTATTCGCAGCTTCATCCTTTCTTTCGGTATTTATGGACCGCTTCTCTTTATGGGGTTATACGCGATAGGGCCGATCGTGGTGTTTCCAACATCCATTCTCTCTCTAGCTGCTGCTTTTGCGTACGGTTTATGGCCAGGTATGTTATATATTGTGATAGGAGCTACTGCAGCTGGTATTACTGGCTACGTAATGGGACGTTTCTTTGGAGATTCGGTTTTGAAATTCCAAGAATCCAAATGGTCTGAGAAAATATATTACCGAATGAAGGAACGGGGTTTCTTGTATGTATTCGTTTTAAGGCTCATCCCTATTGTAGGGTTTGACATCTTAAGTTACTTGGCAGGCGTTACACGCGTAAAGCTGCGATCCTTTATCATTGCTACTGTTTTTGGAATGCTTCCCGGAACGTTTGCTTACAGCTTAGTTGGCACTAGCCTGGCAAGTGGAGACCGCCAATTGATCTTCATTGCCTTAACTGTATTTGCTCTGATCTTTGCCCTGACTTTTCTATTCCGGAATAAAGTGAGAAGCTGGCTGAAAATATAGTAAATAAGCGCCTCCTTAAAGGAGGCGCTTATTTATATTTAGCCATAAAATCTCTGTCTATTTTATTTTTTAACTTCCAGGCCTGCCGGCTGTGATGACTCAGCGGACCATAGACCATAAATCCTTGCTGTTTTCCTGTTGATAAGATATAGAGGGCATTTTTTTGAGGATCATATTCCTGGAGCGGTTGACCAGACAAGAATTGACTCAAATTGTTCCATAACACGGGGCCTTGTTTAACAGCATAGACACCGCTTTTCTGAAGCTCAGGATACGCAGTCAAGGTTACGCAATCCCCTGATCCAAAAATATAATCATACTCTTGAAACTGCAGGGTGTCTCTGACCAGCGCAAATCCTTTCTCATCTACTTCGACTCCCGACCGTTTAAAGATAGGCTCGGCAGAAGCTCCGCCCAACCAAAGGACACTAGTATGCCGAATTTTATTGCCGGAGTCCGTTACAATGTAATGATCATGAATTTCCTTTACACTTTCATCCTCCCACACTTGAACTCCTTTTTTAATAAGTAATGATTTAAGCCGAGTGGAAACTAATTTTGGAAATCCATTCATGACCTTCTCAGCAGTGACCAGCTTAACTTGTCCCGGAATTTGGTTCTTCTCTTTATAAGTTTGGATCGAAAGAGCAAGTTCCGTTCCCGCAGCTCCTCCTCCTACAATTAAAGGATGAGTAGTATTCCGAATTTCTTCAATTTGAGAAATGAATTCATAATTAGGCTTGATGGTGCGTGCCACCGTATTTTCAAAATCCTGTGGTAAACTTTGGGAACCAATATCAAAACTTACAACATCAAACGGATAGACGGAACCGTCATGGCAAATTACTTTTTTCTGTTTAGGTCGCAAACTGACCACGGTTTTCTCAATGAAATGAATACGTGCTTCTCTCGTAATCTTTTCCAGTGAAACGCGTGTATCTTCAAGCGAATACAGGCCTTCTGTGAATCCGGAAAACATTCCAGAGTAATATTGATACCTGGAGGAAGAAATTAGACACACCTCAACATTTACCCATGCTTCGCTTTTCAGCCTTCGGATCACCTCTAGATGAGCATGCCCTGCTCCTACTAATACCAATCGTTTTGACATTACAGGTCCCCCCTTATACAAAACGCCCACATGGAATGGACCATGTGGACGTTTACTTTAAAGACTTGTCTGCAAGAACTCTTCTACTTCTTCAGGAGTTTTTGCGTTCGCACTATGCAAATGAGCTATTTTTTCACCTTGTTTGAAAATTAACAAACTAGGAATACCCATCACTTCATACTTATCTGCAACCTCAGGAATTTCATCACGATTAACGTCGTACCAACGATACTGGTTATATTCCTCTAATACTTCTCCGATAAACATATCCATTCGACGGCAATCTGGGCACCAGTCCGCCTGGAACTTAATAATAACCGGCTGCTCACTCTCGATTGTTTCGTTGAATTTCTCTATTGTATGAATTGATTCCATGCTCATCATTCTCCTTTTAAACAGATTCTTATCCATATGATAATTGGTAAGAATGCTTTTGTCTTATGATTTGCTTATTTATATTCCACACGGCCCAGAAGCCATGCAGCTACGAGACCTCCAATAAAGGTCAGGACACTTACCAACCACAATGCTGCGCTTCCCGGCACACCCGGAAAAATAACAAATACCGACCCAATAACTAAACCAATGATTAGAGCAAAGGTCCCTGAGGTATAATTCTCCAAAAAGAATTTAACAATCTTACTCATAACGACAATACCAAATAGAATTCCTAATCCAACCACTGCTATAATATCAAATTTCAAATCTGATACTCCACCGACTACTGTGGAGTAAACTCCAATAATCAGCAGTATGAAAGACCCACTAATACCTGGCAAAATCATGGCACTACTAGCAATCCAACCCGAAAAGAACAGAAGAATATAAGTGGAAAGCGTTAAGTTCTGCATAGGTTCCGTTTCATTCGTCTGAAAAAACGCCATTGATGCCACGAGTACTGCACCAATGAGTAAGATGAGATAATGGTTCGCTTTAAATTTATGCTTCACATCCGCTTTATGTGTTAAATATGGAAGCACCCCTATTATCAATCCCAGGAAAAAAAACTGAGTGGGACCAGGGTAATGCTCAAACAACCACTCTATTAATTTTGCCAATAACAGAATAGACGTGATAACCCCTATCCCCAGCGGCAATAAAAATTTAAGATGTTTTTTCCATTCCTTTGTAAAGAAACCGTTGATCGCTTCAATCAAACGGTCATAAATACCTAAAACCACCGCAATTGTACCACCGCTTACGCCTGGGACTACGTCACTAGCTCCCATAAGCATACCACGGTAGATATTTCTCCATTCCCACATGTTCAATACTCCTTTTTAATAAATTCAAAGTGTCACTTATTCTACTTTGCTTGTCTATGATTTTATGATCCTTTTTTAATGTATCCTAAAAATTGCCTTCAATCAATCATTCTTACAGCATAAATAAAGGACCGGATTTTACCCGGCCCCTTTATCCAATATTTTAAGCAGAGGTTTTTTCCTCAGAATCTCTATGTTCTTTTTCCATAGAAGCTTTATCAGCACGCAATGCTTTGTAAAGTGATAAAACCATAAGAATCATAATAAATGAGAATGGAAATGCTGCCGAAATAAGAGCATTTTGCAAGGCTTGCAGACCGCCGGAATACAATAACACGGCTGCCATAGAGGACTGGATAATACCCCAGGCGAATTTAACCATAGTCGGCGGTGTCAACGAGCCATTCGTAGTCTGCATCCCTAATACGAACGTCGCTGAATCGGCAGAGGTAATAAAGAAAGTTCCAATTAGAATCATCGCAATAATGGACATAATCAACCCTAAAGGATAGTTATCGAAAGCGCCAAAGAGCGTCTGTTCCGTAACTAGTTCAGATAAGTCCGTTTCACCACCCTGCTGAACTTTAATGGCTGAAGAACCAAAGGTGGAAAACCATAGAAACCCTATTACAGATGGCACTAACAACACACCGGATAGAAACTCTCTAATTGTACGCCCTTTGGACACACGGGCGATAAATATACCGACGAATGGAGACCAGGCGATCCACCAGGCCCAGTAGAATACTGTCCAGTTGTTAATCCAAGTTCGGTTCTCTTCACTATTCGGAGCTAATCTAAAACTCATGGAAGGCAAGTTCTGCAGATAAGCTCCAATTGTATCCGTGAACATATTCATTATGAACAAGGTAGGACCTATTACCAACATCATCACTAACAGAAGTAACGCTAAAATCATATTCGTATTACTCAGGTATTTAATCCCTTTACTAAGACCAGTATAAGCTGACATCATAAACAAGACCGTTACGACTCCAATAATAATCAGCTGCACCGTAAACGAATCTTGAATAGGCGTCAGGAATGTAAGTCCACCATTGATTTGCGCGGCTCCGAAGCCCAAAGTGGTAGCTACACCTACAATAGTTGCAAAAACAGCAATCACGTCGATCGCTTTCCCCCAGGGACCTTTCATCTTATTTCCAAAAAGCGGCTCCAAAGTTGCACTTACGAGAGCAGGTGATCCCCGGCGGAATTTAAAGTAGGCGAGTACTAAAGCAACAATCGCATAAATTCCCCAGGCATGAACTCCCCAGTGAAAATAAACGAACTGCATGGCTTCATTCAGAGCCTCAGGGGTGCCCGTTTCTGCAGTTGGAGCATTCTTTGCGTAAAAGTAAATCGGTTCTGCAGCCCCCCAGAAAACCAGACCGATCCCCATACCTGCACTGAATAACATCGCAAACCATGTGGCATAGTTGTAGTCTGGTTTATCAGAAGGTTGACCCAGTTTAATCTTTCCATATGGACTAAAAATCATATAAATACAAAAAATGACAAAACCCGTAACGATTAATAGATAATACCAGCCAAAGTGTACAGAAATGAATGACTGTATTGACCCTGTAATACTTTCAAGATTTCCAGGAGCAACAGCCCCCCAAATAACTGAAAATAAGGCAATGGCCAGGGTAATCCAAAATACCGACGTAACTTTCTTCATCATCTTCTCCTTTCCGGTGCTCAACTTTTTTACATCAATAGATAATTGCGAGGAAATGGTAATTGTGGACTAATTAACTGTTACCCCATCCTCAAATTTGTAAACAATTTGTCTAAAAACTGTAAAAAATGTCGACAGCCTGGAAAGGTGTACTTATCTAACTAATATGGGCGCGGGAACTGAACGGTTTTATTACAGGCTGAGGCTAACTTCTGAGCCTGCTTATCAAAGTATTCAAAATCCAGCTGATCCATACTCTTTGTATCGACAGCTTTCATCATGTATCGTCCAAATCTCCATACATCTTCTTTAATGTGATTATCATGTACGACGGATATTTTATAAAGAGCTTCAATAACACCATTCATTACGGAAAAGTCATTACTTCCATATATCCGCATCTGATAAAAACTGGTGTAAAGATAATCATGAAATTTCCTTGGTTCGATCTTTAGTCTAAGGTTATGATCATCATCCGCATAATAACGGATGGGCTCATAAACAGAACCCAATTCGGCTAGCAGTGAACCTATACGATTAATACAATTAACCGCTGTGTGTGGGTCATTAATACCTGGGGAGATTGCTTTGACGGCAATTTCAACGAGTTTCTGAATCGAAAACTCAATGTCCTGTATATCTGTTCGCTCATTTCCTACTATTATATACTGCAGCGCTTCCTCCGGTTTAATTTCTTCCGAAGACTCCCCTTCCCAATAATAAAACAAAGGCATCCCCTTCTGAACGTAATCTCCAATTAATGTGTTTACCTCTATAAATAAATCATTTTTTACAGCCCACTGAATGAATAATGCCATCTGCATTCCTTGAAGGTAACCCGATTTATCAGCAAAAATGACACCTTCACTGTTTTGTTTCAAGCTTTCCAAATCTTTTTCATCCCACTCTGTCGTTTCAGTGTAGCTCTTTTCCTTAAACGTATTAGCAATAATCTTTGAAGTGTTTTGGCGGATATCACCAATTAAATTGTTCACTTGTAAGAAACGGGAGGAATGATGAATAAACAATATGAAAAACCCTAAACAAATAATGGATACGACTACCGTTAAAAAGGGACTGACCATGCCTTTCTCATCAGTGCCGCCTAACAATAATAAATTTACAAGAGCAAAGATAAATCCAAAGGAGTAAACACCTAACACATGCTGGGTAACACGGCTTTTCATAAAATCCTGTAGAGTACGCGGGGAAAACTGAGTGGAATATGTAGTCAACACCACCATAATGGTTGAAAAACTAATGGTTGTCATCGTCAATATCGACGTGATCAGCGATCCATATAGGGTTGTTGCCACACTTTTTTCAGTTAAAAATACTTTCGGAATATTTTCCTGAACTTGCGGAACGATCCATAAGTCCACAAAGCTTATCAGAATAACTGAAATGATAGATATAAGGCTGTAAAGAGTTGGAAGAAACCAGAAACTGTCTCGCACTTTAACCCAAATTTTCTCTCTGTTCATTAACTTCTTTCTCCCTTCCTGTTCAACTCACTTCCCCACCATATCATTTAAATCCGAAAAATCTTAAGGATTTACTTTAAAATAATAATTTTTCTAACCATATGTGATTAGGCTGGTGGTGCATCAGGCTCTGCTTAAGCCACTCCTTTTGACGTTCACTTAAGTGAGGAAATATATAGTGAAAATCCTGGTTATCCTTTTCACTGGTGTACTTTGCTTTGTAAAGAAGGACAATTTCCGGATTTAAATAAGGAACTCCCTGCTCAGAGCGAAGATGCATGTAACTAAGCGGGCATCTAATTTTGCTGTCACGCCTAAAGTGCCAGTAGTCCCCTTTTCTTTCATTCAATAAAATCTCTATCTGTTCTTCAGAATGATTCGTTGAATGAATCTCGTGAATGGGGGCTTCCAGCCATTCTTTCTCTTTCCAATTTAATCCACTACCCTCTTTAATATACTTCATTTTCCAATTCTTGAAGTATGATCGGAGCAAATACTGCTCGTCCCTTAATACCGCTACATCGAGATCTTTGTGCTCTCTTATTTCTTCCCCTATATGAAGATCAATCGCCCATCCGTCCGCGATCCACCAGTGACCTTGATAGTCCTTCATAAACTTCTTTACTTGCACACATGATTCAAACATTAGGAACACCTCCTTAACCTAGAATGGTTGACTACAAAGATCTTAAATAAAAATTCAGTGTTTTTTGACAAATCCAATATTTAGTCGAATAATGATGCATAGGAGGTGGGATATGTTAAAAGGACACTTAGTAGATTTGAGGCCTGTGTCCCGCAAAGATTTGGAGGATCTTTACACATGGGCCAATGATGAGTCCCTTACTTTTCTTAGTTCAGGAAGTGAATCAGCGAACCAGAATAATAACCCTCTGGAAGCTCTTCAAGCCCAATATGAAAAAAATCTGAATTCACATCATTTATGGGAACATGGAACTGTGTTTATAGTTTACTCAAAAGCAACGAAAAAACCTATTGGCAAATGTGATTATCGAAATTTAAATCCCGTCACAAGAGTGGCAGAAATTGGGCTGACAATTGGTGAACGTGATTATTGGGGGCGGGGATATGGAAAAGATATTATTTACACGTTGCTCAATCACCTTTTTTATACCCTTAATTTAGAAAGGGTACAGCTCGATACCTGGAGTGGAAATCACCAAGCCCTTCGTTTATACGAAAAAGTCGGGTTTCAGCTGGAGGGCCAGCTGCGTAGAAACGAATTTGTTCAAGGAAGCTACTATGACACCATACTCATGGGAATATTGAAAAGCGAATTTGAATCTGGCACTCGTTAAAAACAAGAGACACTTGTACATATCTCCTATTACATGTTTTTATTAGGAAATTTAAGGGAATAAACTCATCAATATTATTTGACTCATTTTTTATCAAAATTATGTTCCAAGAAAGGAGTCAGTATGAAAAATCCAGTATTTTTTATTTCGGCCTCTGTGATCGCCGTATTAGTAGTCATAGGTGCCGTCAATCCTGAAGGGTTTGGCAGTGTAGCCACCACTTTATTTGGTTTTACAACGAAAAACTTCGGTTGGTTTTACCTCATCTCTGTATTTGGTTTCGTTATATTCTTAGGTGCGTTAGCCCTAAGTAAATACGGAAAAATTAAAATTGGCCCACCAGAATCTGAACCAGAATATCCTTTTTTCACTTGGATCGGCATGCTTTTCTCAGCTGGATTTGGAGCAGGATTAGTGTTTTGGGGCGTAGCTGAACCAATGAGCCATTTTTTCACAACTCCATTTAATACGCTTGAAGCACAGACAGAAGAAGCGGCTCGAATTTCTATGGGATATGCTTTTTTTCACTGGGGGATAAATCAGTGGTCTGTTTTCGCCATTGTCGGACTCTTAATCGGATTCTTACAGTTCAGGCAGAATAAGAGCGGTTTGATTTCCACCGCCCTCGAACCAGTGCTGGGTAAAAATAAAGGGGTGAAGACCTTTATTGACTCACTTGCCGTCATTGCCACGGTCATGGGTATCGCTACCTCACTAGGACTTGGCATTCTACAAATGAACGGTGGTCTAAAAGCCGTATTCAACGTGCCAAATAACACAATGATTCAACTGGCCATTACCGCTGTACTTCTCGTCCTTTATTTAGCCTCTTCTAGTACAGGATTAAACAAAGGAATTAAGTGGCTTAGTAACGTGAATCTCGGTTTATGTATGGTTTTACTAGCCTTCGTATTCATAGCAGGACCTACTGTATTTATACTTAACACCTTCACCTTAGGACTTGGAGATTATATTACAAACTTTGTGGGCTACAGTCTTCGTCTAACTCCTTATGAAGACGGTGGAGGGGACTGGCTGAGAGAGTGGACCATCTTCTACTGGGCGTGGGTCATTGCCTGGTCTCCATTCGTTGGAACCTTCGTAGCTCGTGTATCAAGAGGAAGATCCATCAGGGAATTCATCTTTGGAGTTCTGATTGTACCGCCATTAATTGCATGCTTGTGGATCGCTACTTTTGGAGGAACAGCCTTAAACAGTGATTTGAACAACGGAACTAACATAGCTGAGGCGGTTAACGATGACGTAACTTTAGCATTATTTGAAACCTACCAGCATCTGCCCATGACTGGAGTACTATCTATTTTATCCATCTTATTAATTGCAACATTTTTAATTACCTCAGCGGACTCCGCTACTTACATTCTAGCTAGTATGACAACTAATGGAAGCTTAACCCCTCCGCTTATTATTAAAATTGTTTGGGGAGTTTTAATGGCAGCCATTGCTGGAGTTCTGCTATTAGCAGGCGGGCTGAATGCCTTGCAGACTGCTTCCCTTGTTTCTGCTTTACCGTTTACCATCGTGATCATACTCTTTGTCTATGCATTTACGAAGATGATTAGAAAAGAAGAACCTGCTCAACAAAAAATTGAACAGCACCGCAAGGCCAGATAATTAAAAAGCTGTCTCCATTTAAATAGGAGGCAGCTTTTTCGTCTTTATTTAAACCATCTTTACCCCATACCTAAATCTCCTGGGTCATTGGCCTTAAATTTTGCCAGAGTAACTTCCGAACTTTCTACAGGTTCTTGATCTTTCTCATTATCAAATGCAAGGGATGCCGATCCAAATGTCCCTGCAGCTATCATTAAACCTAAGAGAACTACAGTTAAACGTCTTTTCATTTTCTTCTACCTCCCCATATTTTATAAACGTTTCAAATAGTGTTTGGGTAAAAGCGCAAAGAATTGATCTCCAAGTTCATGAATGAATCGATGATCGGCATTTTCCAACAGGTGATTATTCTTACTCGCTGCTCCCATATAACACTCTTGAAACGGAGTCCATGTTCCCAGGTTTTCCATAATGGGTCTCGCTTTTAGAAAATTCTTTGTCCGCTATGGCTAAATGAGCTGTTTCTAAGGGATCAGGCGTTGTCATTTCTTCTGTTAGAAGATGGCAGGCAGCAATGAAAGGAAGGGCATGGTTTTTTATAATACCAGCCCACCTTTTTAAACTATACTTTTCTGCAGTTTCAAATGCCTTTACAGCTTGTTCCATGGAAGTTTTATAGTCTGTATATAGATTGCATAGAGCCAAGTTATGATAAACCCGGCAGATTTTTTGCGGTGACAATTCTGTATTAGTAATTTTGTAAGCATACTTTCTTAGCAAAAAGCGGGTTGTTCGTTTTCCAATAATGCTGGACAGTAATTCATGATATCTGATCCTCATATAGTAAAGAGTCAGGGGCTCGTTAACGGCACTTATAGCTTCATCAATTTGCTCCAGGTATTTATCAAGCCCCTTATATTCTTTTAAATCATAATAATAGTAGTTAATGGTAAAAAGGTGTAAGCAGTGAAGAGATGGATGGAGGAATTTTTCTTTTTGCAATGACTGTAATTGCGCTTTTGATGGTTTGCTATTCAGTCGATTTAATAGCAGCCTATATAAATAAATGAGCTGGGTGTTTACGTTATTGTTTTGAAGGACTGAAATGTGGCTTCTAGTTTAGACTGTTTTTTAATAGGGGGATATATGTTTCATATAAAGGTAAGGTGTAGTTTAATTGTAATTGATGCAATGGACGAAGTTCAATAACCTGATAACTGACCATCGAGCCTCATCCCTTTTGCATTATCTATTTCCATTTTATTGTATTTTATTGGTAAAGTCTAGCAATCTGTCAGATTATTTTGTAAATTAAGGGTGGGTTTCAAGTAAAGGTATCCTTTAGTTTCATGTTCTTATGAAGAAGCAATTATTTTTACATCTTTTACTAGAAATATCTGTAATGTATTAATTAAAATATTAAATTTATATACCAGACATTCCATAACACTAAACTGTAAACTATTGCTTTCTCTATTGCCGAACCTGTTCTAAACGTAATAAAAAAACGCTTATGTTTGCTTGAAAAAGGATAAACAAGAGGAATTCCTCTCTTTGTTAAATAATCAGCTGATAAATGTGAAATCACTCCAATAATCAGCCCTGATAAATAAAACCATTGTATGTTCACCCACTCTTCAATAAACCAGCTGTAGCCAATTAATATTCCAACAAATAATAAAGAATGGGTCATTTTGCGGTGGCTTCTAATCATGAGCAAAATAGGAAGCAAAAGCATAAGAAAAACTTTCAGTTCCTCCCTATATAAATCAAGATACCGTGGTACAAATAAGTAAATTATAAAGGCAATAGTGAAAAGAGTAAGCAGCCCTCTCCAGAACTTACGTCCCAATTTTGAATTCGGCATATCGATATCGGGCAAAAGTGATCCAAATAAAACAAAACTTAAGAAAAAAACCGCTGAAAATGGTTCATCAGCATGGGGAACGAGCTGGGGAATTAAAGTTAAAGCTCCTACTCCGAAAGTTATTCCAACGACTTGGTGTCCTGTGGCCATCATGATGTTTCAAGTCCTTTCTATCTTTCTTACATTGACTATTAAACCAACTTGCTTTTTTACAGTAAAGCTCCCATTACTTGAAGACTCGATTTCGAGATAATTGGGCCCGTTACGTTAGATGGATAAGGGTTGGTGGGGAAATAACTCGTCTTGTTCCATCACCCAGACACTCGAGACATAAGCCGCTCATCAACGGATTGAAAAACCGCAATCCTTTTGATGGTCGGCTTATGCTGATCGTGTCTTTCGGGGTGATTCCACATTTGAACACTTTCCTATGGGGGAACGGTGAGCTTCCTCGCTCGTTTTCACTCCCGCGGGATCTCACCTAGTTCCTTCTCCCATGGGAGTCTCATCATTTCCCCACCAACCCAACATGATTATGAAATACGGACCCTTCTAGAAGAGAAAAGTTCTCCTTCTTAATCTGTATTAAAGGCTTTAATACAGGCTATGGCGATAGTTACATCCTGAAAATAGCTGCACAATCACATGGTCTCATTACTCATGTGATGTCTTAAGTGGTTTCGAGCATCTGATTAGGCTAGGCCCGGAGGGGGACGATGAAGACTCCTGTGGGCTAAACATGATCGGTAAGATCCCGGAAGGCGAAGCCTGAGGAAGCTTACCACAAGGGATGTTCGACTAAAATCGCCACGTCCTGTGGCAACGTCGAACGACCCTGCGTCGTGCAGGGCCGGAAAGCGAAGTCGTCCCCCGGAGGACCTTCCTCATACCCAATATCTCGAAATCGAGTCTTCCACAATCCGGCTCTTTAATGGAATAAACCTTTAGGAAAAATCAACAATAATATTCGTTTTATAGAACATTTTAAATTATATAAATAAACCCACACTCTAGTCATGTGGGTTGGTTTTTTTGCCTAGCAGTCCTTTTCGGGTAAGCCGATCATCTGAAACTTAGGTCCCTCCATCGTTTGTTTCCCTTCAATGGTTAACTCTGTGGTCAAGTGTTCAATTCGTTTATCAATCGCTACTGGAATAGCGTTTAAATGATACAATTCATCATCTGCTTCAGGCTCACCAATTGTCATTCCAATGTCAGGCTCTCCACATCCATATCCTGCAAAGTACAAACGTAAACAGGCGGCCTCTTCTTCTTCGAGGATCTGAAGTAACAAATCTCTAGCTCCATCTGTTATTTTCATATAAAGACATCTCCTTCGACTATAAAATACCACAAACGAGTCCCATATATGAATTGAAAACGCTTATAGACCATCTATAAGTTTAAGTTTGTACTTTTAACCACAAAAAAACACCTCCAGATTATTATTCTGGAGGTGTTTCTATAGGGTTATTATACGGCTTTAGTATTAATTTCTACATTAATGTTGCCGCTTGTTGCTTTAGAGTATGGGCATACTTTATGCGCTTCCTCAGCAAGCTCTTCCGCTTCTTCTTGAGAAACTCCTTTAACTTGCACATTCAGAACCACGCCTACTTTAAAGCCGTTATCTGATTCATCTTTTAGTAAACTTACATCAGCAGTGATTTCAGAATCGATATCTTTCTTCTTCTTGCTTGCAACCAGATTTAATGCGCCATCGTAGCAAGCGGAGTAGCCTGCAGCAAATAGCTGTTCAGGATTGGATCCTTTTTCGTCACCTTCACCAGGCATTACAAGGTTCAGGTCGATTAAACCATCATCGGATTTGACATGGCCATTACGTCCGCCTTGCGCTGTTGCATGAGCAGTAAACATTACGTTACTCAATATCATCACTCCTTGATTTTGTATTATAATCATTCACAACATAGGTTTACCTCAAATTCATGTCCTCTAAACCTCGCTACCGTTCTTCAATTCTAAAATCTTCTTTTAAAGAAAGCGGAGCAGTCTTGACCATCCATTGGGTAATATAAGTAAATACGGTTAAATCATCAAGTATTCCGAATAAAATTAGGAAGTCAGGAATCACATCCCATGGAAAGAGGAGATAACCAAAAAGGAACAATAGCGAAAGCCACTTTTTTCTTGCGCTTACTTCTTTTGAACGAAAGAAACGCAGCATAAACGGTACTGATTTCCTTACATTGAAAACAAATTTAATTCTGCGCCATAATCTGAGCATCAGTCCCCTCCTTTCCCTTGTCTATTTTTATCCCCTGAGAGCTCCGATGTTTAGTCCTTCAGTCACAATTGCTTAATTAAAACGTATGCTTTAACATAAAAAGAAAAGTTCCTGCTCTTGGTTGTGACCGTTACATATATACTTGCTGCAACCTTTTTATAAAGAATGCCGGAAGAGATAAAGGGGAGAAATCTTTAATGAAAATCCTGTTACTGAATGGTACCATAGTCGGTAAGAAAACGAGAACTTTACTCGATGAAATTGATAAATATATCCAAATGTTGCCGGAATCCCACGAAACAAAAATCATTGATTTAGAAAATTATGAATTGCAATTTGTAGATGGCCGTCCGACCGACGAATATAATGAAGACATGCAGCAGCTCATTAAAGAAGTAGAGAATGCCAACGCTTATGTTATTGCGGCTCCTATATTCCAAGGTTCGATACCGGGAACTTTAAAGAATGTGTTTGATGCTGTATCCCCGCTTGCTATGCGTTATAAACCCGTATCCATCGTAGCGAACGGCGGAACCCTGCAGCACCATCTGGTCATCGAAAACCAGCTTAAGCCGATTTTAAACTACTTTAGATGCATGGTTACACCTAATTACGTGTACACTCACACAAACCATTTCTCCACTCAAGGTGAACTAATTGATGAAGACGTACGGAACCGACTTCAGGAAATGATTAAAGTATTTAATCAGTACATGCAGATGAGCCAAGAGATCGAATTGGATAAGTAAAAGCCTTGCCACTAAAAGTGGCAAGGCTTTTATACATGAGATAATACTTTACTAACATAATTTTGAGTTTCCTGAAATGGTGGAACCCCTCCATATTTATCTACATTCCCCGGCCCAGCGTTATAAGCAGCCAACGCTAAACGAGAGTTTCCATCATAACGATCTAGCATCTGTTTTAAATACTTTGTCCCGCCCATCACGTTCTCTTCAGGGTTAAATGGATCTTTGACACCTAGTCCTTCTGCAGTTGCGGGCATCAGCTGCATAAGCCCCTGTGCTCCAGCGTGGCTGACCACGTCGGCATCAAAATTGGATTCTGCCTGAACCACTGATTGAATCAACTTTTCATCTACTCCGTAATGTTGAGAAGCTTTTTTAATAATTTGATCAATACTCTGGTCTTTCATCTTAGTACTATCTATTTCTTTTGCTTGTTTTGATTCTTCTGATTGACTCATTTTATCTGCTTTACGGTTGTCATCAGATTCAGTAGTTTCTTTAGATTCTTTATTAGACTCCATATGTATCGGCTGGACCTGAAATGTTGTAAAGCTGGTTATTCTCGCCTGTTGTTGAGAAGGACTTGTTAACGGAGGTTGCGAAAAGGTTTCTTCCAATAAATTTTGGAAGGTCATATCCCTATTGTTTTCATTGTTGTTCTGATTCGTATTTGAATAAAGGTTCATCATAGACATGGTCTGCATTTGAAGCAATAAATTCAAGCTGCCAAAATTCATACTTCCACCTCATTGTACATTAGTAACTAAAGTTTACCTCATCCTCCTGCTTCCTACAATAAAATTCCTCAAAATAATACCTTTTTTTCCATTTGAATCCAAAAGTTGAGAAAAAACACTCAGAAAAACACCATTGATTCAATGATTCTTGAAGGCTTTTTCCCAAAGCAGAAGGAAGGTTATCAATGATACAATAATATTATCAAAAGAGATGACTAACTATTTCATTCCCTCGAAAATAGTTATTTAATAAAGATTTATGGTCTACAGAGATTTTTTCCGCTTTACTGGACTTATATCTGTTCTCTCTTTTGTCTCTTACGTCGAATCACCCTATCTATTTTTCCCCGCCAGGAAAAATAGACCTGTAGCTTTCATGGTATGTCTCCCTTCATTTTGAAGTGCACTGCCATGCCCCTCTTTGACATACAAAGAGGGGTATTTTTTTGTCTATTTATCTCATTCTTCATTTTCATTTATGCCCAAGGTTGTCCACCACACGCCCTTACTAAGCCACAAAAAATTTCTCCGTTCAGAAATATTGGTAATTGAAGACACATATATTGTTAGTAAAGGAGGGGTGCAAAATGGTTGGATTTAAATGTGATAATTCGTTATTTGGGTACTTAGCAGCGGTAGTGGCGAGTTTCTTTTTACTCTGGCTATCTGAATTTGGGGCAGTAGCCACAAATAATTTCTTTTCAACATTGTTCTTCTATGTAGGTGCAATTGGATTGGCTTTATTCTCATTCGTAATCATATTCTTATCACTATTCAGTCTCTTCTCTAAACAATAAACACTGCTAAACCATAAAAAGCTGCCTCAATAAAATCTGAGACAGCTTTTTTAATTCATTCTACGATTACATCAATATGTGATGGTTTAACATGAATAGAAACAGGAAGTGAATCTCCTTCTTCTCCGTCTACATTGGTAACCAGATTTTCAGAAGACGTTATTTCCAAGTTCTGAGCGGTAAAATACTCCACATCACTCTGATCTTTAAGGTTTCCCCTCAAGATAGACGATACAATAGTAGCCAGACGGACAAGGTTTACATTTTTTATTACATAGCAATGTAAGAGTCCATCATTCACTTCTGCTTGTGGTGAAAGGTTTTCTAATCCTGCTGTCGAATTCGTTAAGGCAGCGAGGAAAAGAAAAGATTCGCCTTCCCATGTTTTATCTCCATATTCAATCTTTAAAGGATAGCCTGTGTCGCCAGCCAGAGTTTTTAAACCTTCCATAGCATAAGCTAACGGTCCAAACTTAGTTTTTTGTTCTGGACTGACTTCATAAGTTGCTTCAGCCAGAGCCCCTACAGCTACAATATTTACAAAATAACGGTCGTTAAACCGGCCAATGTCTACTTTTTTCGATCGATCTGAGCGAAGCACATCCACTGCTTTTTTTGGTTCTAAAGGGATATTGAGTGCTCTGGCGAAATCATTTACAGTCCCAAGCGGTACGATGCCAAGTAACGGACGATGTGTCTGATCCACCATTCCATTAATCGTTTCATTCAATGTGCCATCTCCGCCTAAAGAGACCACTAAGTCAAATTCATCCCTACAAGCGTTTTGACAATATTTCATGGCATCGAGTTCTTTTTCCGTTTGAGATACTTTCACTTCATATCCTTTATCCTTTAAGATTGCTTCAATTTCTTCTACATAATCTACTGCTTCTTCTTTTCCGGATGAAGGATTTACAATCAACATTGCTCTCTTCATGTGTATCCTCCTCTCCATTCATCTGGTTTGTTTATTCCTTATATTACAGAGGAAGAAATAATGAAACATCACAAGTTTGATTGGTTAGTTTTCTTACTATTTTTTCCAAACGACGTGGTATTCTGGAGTATCCTTAATCACCTCATGGGCGAATGAGCAGACAGGGTCAATTTTCAGTTTGTTTTCTCTTGCATAATTAACGGCATGATCTACTAAGTCACTTCCCAGACCGTTCTCTCTTTCAGAAGGTACAACGACGGTGCTTAATATTTTCATAGTATCTCCATGTTCTTCGAAATCAAGATGAGCATCAGGTTCCCCCTGATCACCTATATAAAATCTTCCTTGATCATTTTGAATAGCTTTACTCATATTATCTGCATCTCCTTTCAATTATCCTACAACAACCATACCCTGAATAAGGAAGAGATATTCACCTAATCCCTGTTCATTAATAAAATTAAGGCACTGCATACGAGAATCGATCCGTTAAGGTTAATTCTCAGACAAACCATAGCTTTGATTACTACAGATAAGCTCCCATTACTTGAAGACTTGATTTCGAGACATTTGTGAGAATTAGGTCCTCCGGGGGACGATTTCGCTTTCCGGCCCTGCACGACGCAGGGTCGTTCGACGTTGCCACACGA
>NZ_FOOG01000080.1 GCF_900113125.1 Halobacillus alkaliphilus
TGGCCGTGCTATCCACTTCCTTTAACCAAAGGAATTCTCTTTTAAGCTTGGGTAGTTGTTTGGAACAAGTAGAGTAACTCAAACCTTTTCCGGTCTCCTTGTAGGCACTGCTCCATTCGGAGAGGAAATGATTGAAGACAAAACGAGCGCAACCGATTGTCTTAGCGATGAGCGATTCTTGGGTTTTATTTGGATAGATACGAAAGTTATACGCTTTATGCCTCAACCTTTCCACCTCCTAATCAGGAACGTATGTTCTTACTTTAGAATATCACGGAAGGGAGAATATTCAAAGGCATTCGCCTTACGGCAACGGCATTCATCACCTCCTTACCACCGGTCTTCGACACGGCGCTTGAAGAGGGAGTCTTCTGCTGATGAATGATAAAAAATTATCAAATGTGCAAAAAGTTGAATAATTAGTCATCATACGGGGTATCGTGATTTATAATTAAAATTTGAAACGTCCAGGGATATTCATTCGTAAAGAATTGTAGTAGATAAATGAAGGTAGTCTTATAAAAACTCTGCATCATAATGAGGTGAAATCATGAAGAGAGTAGACCAGATTGTCGATTATTTAAAGACGCTGGGAGTAGAAGTTGAGAAGGTTTACAAAACCCCAAAGGAAGAGACGAGATAAGAGAGGTCGAAGGGTCGTTAATTACTTACTTAGAACGAAAAAGAAATAAGGTATGTTTCCGCGAAGAGAAACATACCTTATCGTCATGCTGGTTTCTGCTTGGTTATGGCAGCAAACTGAGGATCTCTTGCTTGGAAGAAGGCCCATACCATTCCGGCAAAGCTGATTCCACTTAATAATAGAAAAATATAATGGACCCCGTGTGCGGAAGCAATATATCCGAAAATCGGTCCTGTGGTGACAACAGAAGCCTGGTTGCATAGCAT
This sequence comes from Halobacillus alkaliphilus, assembly GCF_900113125.1. Classification (GTDB taxonomy): domain Bacteria; phylum Bacillota; class Bacilli; order Bacillales; family Halobacillaceae; genus Halobacillus; species Halobacillus alkaliphilus. The sequence goes on from NZ_FOOG01000080.1 coordinate 910, forward strand.
GCGAAAGCTGGACATTCGCCCGTGGAAATCCGGGTCTGTCGCCATTTGCTGAACAGACTGCAGAAGGGCACGGACAAAAGAAGTACCTAGCCCTACTAAAACTACACCTAATACGACGACTAATAAATTTTTTGTGATTCCTAGCAGCAAAAGCCCGCCTGCCATCATACCAAGAGAGAAAAGAGCCAGGTGATTTTTCCACTTAAGCCACCACCATGTACCCACTATCCCCGCTGTAATTCCTCCAATTGAGAAAGCAGCATCAAGAAACCCATAGACCGTCGAAGTTTGATTTAAATAAGCACTGGTATAAACAGATAAGAAGCCTAGCACTGTGTGAAAAGTCAATTGGCCAAGCATCATCATGACGAATAGTCCATGCAGCATATGGTGACTTTTTAAATATACAAACCCTTCTTTTAATTCTTTGAAGAAAGGAGAAGCATTTGCAGGTTTTCTCGTTGGGGAAGGTTTATATGAAAGGCACAGCACAGTAAAGAAAGCCCCGATGTACAATCCCGTAACGATGAGCAAAGAAATTGAAACAGGCAGAAGTCCAGATAGAATTCCCCCTAAAGCAGCTCCGATCAGGCTGCCTGATATAGTGGCTGATCCAGATAAGGAAAAGATTCTTGGCAAGTCATTTTTTTGAAATACTTCAGCGACAAGAGCTTGTAAAGAAGGTCTGAACAGGGAACCAAGTGTTTGGAGGACCATGTGCGTCAAAATCATCACCCACGGGTTGATTAAGCCGAGCAGAAAGGTCCCCCATAAAAGCAATAAACAACCAATACTCCCGCCCCCTGCGAGAGACGCTAGTTTTTTTCGATTCGAACGATCGACGACTACCCCAAAGATCAGGTTGGAAAATAAACCTGGTAAAAATCCAAAACTGACGAAAACTCCGGTGTATATCGCGTCTTGAGTCCATTGATACAGAAACCATGTAATTAATACAAAATACATAGCTCGACCACATTCATATAAGAAATAAGTGGTTAATAGACGGTACGTATTAAGTCGATTCATCGGTAACCTCCCCCTCCTATAAATTAATTCCATCTTATCCTAATAATGGAGATAAGGATAATGCTGTTTTATTATTGAAAACGATAACTTTTACTTATGGAGTGATAAATTTGAAAATAGATGATTATGAATTATTGCTTCAGTTATATCGAATCAAAACGATAAGGGGCACAGCTAAGAAAATCCTTATATCACAGCCTGCAATTACCCAACGGTTAAAATACATAGAGAACCATTTTGGAGGAGCTATTTTCTTAAGAACCCCAAAACAACTCGTTCTTACTGCTCTTGGTGAAAGTGTCCTGAAACACGCAGAGGAAGTCGTAAAAAGAGAAGCCGATTTTTGCGACCGCCTTCTCCAGCAAGATGGAGATAGGGTAGCTGGAACTCTTTCCATAGGAGCATCTTCTTTGTTCAGTCAACATTTTTTACCGGGGGTTTTAGAATCTTTTACAAAAAAATATCCGAATGTATCGATTGATCTGGTAACAGGGGTAAGTGATGAAATAAGAGAGTCCTCCAGCGAGTTTCATGTATGTATCGTGCGCGGTGAACCGATTCGAACCATGGTTAGCCATCATCTTTTTGAAGATCCTCTGTATTTAATGGATACTATGCCTTTAAATGAAGACATAGCTCGCCCTCTTATTGAATTTAAAAGTGATCCTGGATTTCAAAAAGTACTGGAGGAGTGGATGGCTATTCAGCCTCAGCAAGCATTTAATAGGTCAATCAAAATTGATCAGTTTGAAACTGCCAAGCAGATGATGAAACGCGGTTTAGGTATGGCTGTACTGCCAGAAAGCGTAAGCAGAGATCTTAAAGATTTCTATTCCATCCCTCTGGAGGTGGACAATCGGCCCTTGAGCAGGAACACATGGGTTTGTTACCAGGAAGGACTTCGTCAATTATTACAAGTGGACGCATTTATTCACGAACTTGAGAAGACCAGATGGTTTGAGGGAGAAGGAATTGACTAATTTAGAAAATGAACTAATAGAAATCATCCGGGCACATCCATATATTCAACAGCTGTTTGAGGCGATGGATCACTATATAGGAGATTGCTATATCGGGGCCGGGGTTATTACGCAGCCGGTTTGGAATAAGCTCCATGACTTTGACTTAACTTATGGAATAGATGACGCGGATATTATTTATTTTAATCCCCCCTCGAAGGGCCTTCCAGGGAAATGGAAATGAAAAAGGAAACGAAAATACGAAAAGCACTGCCTCATTTTCCTTTTGAAATTGATTTAACGAATGAGGCTCTCGTTCATCAGTGGTATGAGCAGAAGTTCAATAAAAAGATAGCCCCTTATCAATCAGCTGAGGAAGCGATTGAAACTTGGCCGACAACTGCATCAGCGATCGGTGTGAAGCGAGTAGGAGGCGAATACAAGATCTACGCTCCTTATGGATTACAGGATCTGTTTATGGGAATAGTGCGTCCCAATAAAGTTTTAGTTCCAGAGCATGTTTATGAGAGCAAAGCGGTTAAATGGAAAGCCCGCTGGCCTGGACTAACTGTGCTGGAATGGTCTGTGTAAGGTATGATTGGAAATTTTCTATGATTCATTTTATGATAATAGTATTCATTCCACTACCAAAGGGGATTGCTTAGTATGAACGAAGAGACATTCGATAAATTAGAAGAAATTCAGCAAAACGAATTCATTAAGGCAGCTATTGATCGAGTGGGGGCAGGTGTGGTTATCTCTGACCCGGAGCAGGAAGATAATCCAATGATTTATTGCAATAAGGGATTTGAGGACTTGACGGGTTATGAGGCAGAAGAGATCCTCGGAAAGAACTGCCGGTTTTTGCAGGGCGAAGATACAAGCCCTCAAATGGTAGATAAGATTCGTAAAGGACTCTCGAATTATGAAAATGTTCTGGTAGAGCTTAAGAATTATAAAAAAGACGGGACGATGTTCTGGAATGAACTACAAATCTTTCCTGTTTACATACAACAAATGGACCAGAATTATTTTGTCGGTGTTCAACGAGATGTCAGTCAGCGTAGAGAACAGCAAGAACTGATTGGACATTATCTATCCGAAGTCAAACGGCTGTCTACGCCTATTGTTCCATTGGAAGACGGGATTTCTGTACTTCCGCTTGTGGGGACCTTTGATGAGGAGCGCCTTAACGAAATGCTCGACTCCGTTAGTCACCATGTGAAAGAATCTAAGGAAGATTTTTTAATTATCGATATGTCCGCTGTACATTCCTATAACGAAGCGGTTCATATGGGGATTTACCAGATGAATCAACTGTTGGATCTAATGGGCACGACTTTGATTATTACGGGGGTTAAGCCAAGCTTTGCCATTCAGAGTGCACCATATGCAGACTTCAGTGAATTATCACTTCAGTCTTATGCTTCTGTTAAACAGGCCCTGAGCGCGGTTCGAGGGCGATAGATAACGGAATGTCCGGCATCTTCCAGGTGTCGGACTTTTTTCAACTGAAGTCCGCAGGTTCTGTTTTTTTCTAGTCTGGATATAGTAAAAAACAATGGATGAAAACTCCGTTTAAGCCTAGTATTGGCTTAATTCCGACTGATTTTGTAAGATTTAATTATATATTAAATTGGGAGTGGATGTATATGGTTGATCTTTTTGATAATTGGATTAAAAATGACCGTCATCAAAGATTGTTTGAAAAAGCTGAACGGATTGCTAAGGAAGCAAAAGCACAGGTAAGCAGAACGGACCCTGAGGCTGTTTTTTCCCATCGTACTTTGAAAGTAATAAAACAGGAGAAATACCCATCGCTTACCTTATCAGCTGCTTACGGAGGAGAAGATCTCTCTCTCTATGAATTTTTATTGCTCCAAGAAAAGATAGCAGAAGGTGATGGATCTGTTGCATTATCTATCGGCTGGCATTTAGGTATTATGAAAGAGTTAAAGGAAGACAAGCTTTGGAGGAAGAATGATTTTGATCGCCTGGCTAAAGAGGTGGCTGAAGAACAGAAGGTTGTTAATCGGGCAGCTACGGAGCCGGCAACTGGAAGTCCAACTCGTGGAGGGGTTCCGGAAACCAAAGCAGTCAGGAATGGAGATCGTTATATCATCACCGGTCGTAAAACATTTACATCTATGGCGGACCATTTAGATTATTATATAGTTTCTGCTTATGTTGAAGATTTAGATGAGATTGGCTGGTTTCTCATTGACCGTCATCATCCTGGACTTACGGTCGATAAAACATGGGATACCCTGGGTATGAGAGGTACGGAAAGTGACGATTTAGTATTGGATGGAGTAGAAGTTAATTTAAGTGATTTAGTAGAGAGAAAATCAAAAGAAAAGCCTGCTCCTAAAGGATGGCTGCTGCATATTCCGGCGTGTTATCTAGGAATTGCTACAGCTGCGCGAAATGATGCAATTGAATTCGCTCAAAACTTCCAGCCAAACAGCTTGGATACTCCAATTGCAGAAGTGGGACATATCCAGGATAAAATTGGTGAAATGGAATGGAAGCTGCTGCAAGCTCACTCGTTTATGTATACGGTGGCAAGAAAATGGGATGAAGAACCCGATCAGCGAAAACAAATGGGTGCGGAGTTAGCCGCGGTTAAACTGGCCGTCACTAATACCGCGGCAGAGGTCGTGGATTTAGCAATGAGGATTGCCGGAGGAAGAGGCTTATCCAAGCAGTATCCATTCGAAAAATATTACCGCGACGTCCGAGCTGGTCTGCACAACCCGCCTATGGATGATGCAGTAGTGAAGATGCTCGCGAAACAGGCTTTATCAGAATGATACCTGTGTTAGATTTGTAATTTTTATTTATAAGCGGTTATTAAAGAATAGGGCCGGTTACTGTAAGACTCAGTTTCGAGATATTGTGTGGAAAAGGGCTCCAGGGAACGACTCGCTTTCCGCGGCCCTGCACGACGCAGGGTCGTTCGACGTTGCCACAGGACGTGGCGATCTTAGTCGAACATCCCATGTGGTGAGCTTCCTCGGGCTTAACAGCCCTGCGGGATCTCACCTGTCATGTTCATCCCGCAGGAGTCTTCGCCGTTCCCTTCCGCCCCTTTGCGATCATGGAGCGCTCGAAATTCTCTGCATAAACGCGTTCCAATGAA
>NZ_FOOG01000023.1 GCF_900113125.1 Halobacillus alkaliphilus
CTAAGCATGAAGCCCCCCTTGAGATGAGATTTCCCCTTACGCCAAGTAAGTAAGATCCCTCAGAGACGATGAGGTTGATAGGTCCGAGGTGGAAGCGTGGTGACACGTGGAGCTGACGGATACTAATGGATCGATGACTTATCTATCCTTTAATAAAGAAGTCGGAAGAGACGTTCGCTCGTCCGATGGTTGAATGATTGCCTTATCCAGTTTTGAGGGTTTACCTCAAACTGTATATGATGTGGTGGTGAAGGCGAAGAGGTCACACCTGTTCCCATGCCGAACACAGAAGTTAAGTTCTTCAGCGCCGATGGTAGTCGGGTCGATCCCCGTGAGAGTAGGACGCCGCCACGTTAATATAAAACCAGAAGTACAGACTTCTGGTTTTTTCTGTATTTAAAAGTTAATGAATAAGAGGAGGGCCGTTTATGGAATGGAGCAGTTTCTTTGATGATGATTTCCTTACATTTACTATAAGAATCGTAGTGGCTCTGCTATTAGCCGGGCTGATTGGATTCGAAAGGGAGTTAAAAAATCATTCCGCAGGATTCAGGACTCATATTTTAGTGGGGGTAGGGGCCTGTTTAATGATGCTTCTTTCCTTATACGGATTTGAATCTTACCTGGATGAATTTGATAATGTACGTTTTGATCCGGCACGTATTCCTTCCTATGTAATTAATGGTATTGGTTTCTTAGGCGCAGGGACAATTATAGTCAACGGTTTAACTATTAGAGGCCTGACCACGGCAGCTTCGATATGGACAGTAGCGGGTATAGGCCTAGTGGTCGGGGCAGGTATGTATGATGTTGCAATATTAGCCACTATTATCGTTTTATTAAGTTTGGTTCTATTAAATAAAATTGAAAAAGAGAATTTTAATAAGAAGAAACCATATATTTTTCAACTAAAGGTAAAACCTGAAGTTAAATTGCAAGCGATCACTGCGATATTTGAGGAAAAAGAACTGAAAATTAAAGGAATTAATATTAAGAAACAAGAGGAGGATCATAACAAACTTATTATTGAAATAGAGAAAGGCCAAAAATATAACCGTACTCAATTAATCGAACAGCTTTCCCGTAAAGAGGAAGTCCTTCAGATCATTCATAAATTCTAAAACCATGCCAAAATTCGGCATGGTTTTTTGTTTTAGCAGAAAAGAAATTAGGGAATCATGAATGTGTATGAAATCAAAACATTTTAGTTGCGTAACTGACAAAATTGAGTATAATAAAATTAAAGTCAAAGATAGTCAAAGTCAAAAGAGGAGGAGGGAAAATGAGGAATATCTCTGATGTAATAGAGGAATATCTGAAAGAAGTTCTGAATAAGAACCAGCAAAAGACAATTGAAATTAAGCGCAGTGAAATAGCTGATCAATTTCAATGTGTGCCTTCTCAGATTAATTATGTGATTAAAACTCGGTTTACTGTGGAAAAAGGTTATATAGTAGAAAGTAAGCGTGGCGGTGGCGGATATATTCGTATTAGCCGTATCCAGCATCGCAAGGAATCGGATATGATTGAAGAGATTGTTGACATGATTAATCCCCTCGTTTCTCAAACAGCAGCTGCGGATGTGATTGAGAGGTTATTAGAGAGTGGAATTATCACAGAGAGGGAAGCAAAGCTTATGGGAAGCATTATTGATCGTGAAGTCCTCACATTCCCCCTTCCTCTGCGTGATGAAGTCCGTTCTCGAATGATGACGGCTATGCTCTTCACTCTAAAGTATAAAAGCTGAATTGGAAGGGAGAGAGCGTTATGGAATGCCAAGAGTGTCACCAAAGGAAAGCTACGGTGCATTTAACTCAGGTAATTAATGGTCAAAAAACAGAAGTTCACGTTTGTGAACATTGTGCTAAAGATAAAGGTTATATGAGTTACGGAGAAGAAAATTTTTCTCTCAGTAACCTTTTGTCAGGACTATTCCATTCTGAAAGTCCGTCTACATTTAAAGGAAAACAAGCTCACACCCAGCAGCAAACTCCTCAGCTGCAATGCCCTACTTGCGGAATGACTTACCAGGAATTTGCGCGAATTGGGAAATTTGGGTGCGGGAATTGTTATGAAACATTTGACGAACGCTTGAACCCTGTTTTGAGAAGGGTTCACAGCGGAAATACTACTCATGACGGTAAGATTCCAAAGCGTGAAGGCGGCCATTTGCATTTAAAAAGAGAACTGGATGAACACAAATCTAATCTTCGACAATTAATTGAGCAGGAAGAATTCGAGGAAGCAGCGAAAGTTAGAGATAAGATCCGAACTTTGGAAAGCCAATTTCATGAGGGGGAGGATGGTGAGCAATAATGTCATTGCAGCAATTTATGAACGAGGCTCTTAGTCCTTGGATGAAACAGGATGGGCCTGACAGCGATATTGTATTAAGCAGCCGCATTCGACTGGCTCGAAATTTTTCCAGTTCTCCATTCCCGCTGATCGCTTCTGATGAGACTTTGGAAAAAGTTCTGGATTTCTTCAAAGAGGAATATAAAGGTCAATCCTTCCGTGATTACAAAGGCTTTGAGATTGTCCAAATGAATGATCTTGAGCCTGTGGAAAAAAGGGTGCTGGTTGAAAAGCACCTTATTAGTCCACATTTGGCGGAGAAACCTAAGCATTCAGCTGCTTTGATATCCGAAAATGAGCAGGTTTCCATTATGATTAACGAGGAAGACCATATACGATTGCAGTTGTATTTTCCTGGTTTTCAATTGGATAGAGCTCTGGAACAGGCCTCCCAGCTGGATGATTGGCTTGAAGAAAAAATTAATTATGCTTTTGACGAAAAAAGAGGCTATCTGACGGCTTGCCCTACCAATGTTGGAACGGGGATGAGAGCTTCTGTGATGATGCACCTTCCTGCTTTATCCATGACCCAGCAAATTAATCGTATGACCCCGGCAATTAACCAGCTTGGACTTGTAGTCAGAGGAATATACGGTGAAGGAAGCGAGGCTCTTGGTAACATCTATCAGATTTCCAATCAGATTACGCTTGGAAAATCAGAGCAGGACATTGTAGAGGATCTGCATAGTGTAGTAAAACAATTAATTGATCAGGAAAGACGAGCGCGAGAGGCATTAATAAGCCGCTCAGGAGTTCAACTGGAGGATCGTATATTTCGCTCTTACGGTGTTTTAAAGCACAGCCGTATCATAGAGTCTAAAGAGGCTGCCAAGTGTTTATCTGATTTAAGGCTTGGAATTGATCTTAAGCTCATTGACCACATTCCAAGAACTATTTTAAATGAGCTGATGATTTTAACTCAGCCCGGCTTTTTGCAACAATATGCTAAAGCCTCTCTAAATCCAGATGAGCGTGATGTACGCAGAGCTTCACTAATTAGAGAACGACTTCAATTAGAAAATGAAGAATAAATGTTAGGAGGGAATGTCCATGATGTTTGGGCGTTTTACAGAAAGAGCTCAGAAAGTACTTGCACTAGCACAAGAAGAAGCTGTTCGTTTAGGACACAATAACATCGGCACAGAGCATATTCTGCTTGGTTTAGTAAGTGAAGGAGAAGGAATAGCGGCTAAGTCATTAACCGCATTAGGTCTGGAAGCTTCAAAAATTCAGCAGGAAGTAGAAAAGCTGATTGGAAAAGGTGAAAAGGTTTCCCAAACCATTCATTATACTCCCCGCGCCAAGAAAGTTATCGAATTATCCATGGATGAAGCACGTAAACTTGGTCATTCATATGTAGGAACAGAACACATTCTGCTTGGTTTAATCCGTGAAGGAGAAGGGGTAGCTGCCCGGGTGCTTAATAACCTCGGTGTAAGTCTGAATAAAGCACGTCAGCAAGTGTTGCAGCTTCTTGGCAATAATGAGTCTACCGGCGGTCAAAATCGTCGTGGAGGCGGCTCTGGAGGTCAGGCAGCCAGTGCGAACACACCAACCCTTGACTCGCTGGCTCGAGACTTAACAACAATTGCTAAAGAAGGCAATATTGATCCCGTTATTGGAAGAAGCAAAGAGATTGAGCGCGTCATTCAGGTTCTCAGCCGTCGTACCAAAAATAATCCGGTGCTTGTAGGTGAACCTGGTGTAGGTAAAACTGCCATTGCAGAGGGACTTGCCCAGCAGATTATAAATAATGAAATACCTGAGATTCTTCGTGATAAACGGGTGATGACCCTGGATATGGGAACCGTTGTTGCAGGCACAAAATACCGTGGTGAATTCGAAGACCGCTTGAAAAAAGTAATGGAAGAAATTCGCCAGGCTGGTAATATCATTCTATTTATTGATGAGCTGCATACCTTAATTGGTGCAGGCGGTGCAGAGGGCGCCATTGACGCTTCCAACATTCTGAAGCCGTCACTTGCCCGTGGAGAATTACAATGTATCGGGGCAACTACTCTTGATGAATATCGTAAGTATATTGAAAAAGATGCTGCACTTGAACGTCGTTTCCAGCCTATCCAAGTAGATGAACCAACCTTGGATGAATCAGTGCAAATCCTTCAAGGTCTGCGCGATCGTTATGAAGCACACCACCGAGTAACAATACCTGATGACTCTATTGAGTCTGCTGTTCGTTTTTCAGACCGTTATATTACAGATCGATTCCTTCCAGATAAAGCGATCGATCTAATTGATGAAGCAGCTTCAAAAGTTCGTCTGCGTTCTTATACAGCTCCGCCGAACTTAAAAGAACTTGAACAAAAGCTTGAAGAAGTTCGTAAGGAAAAAGATGCAGCTGTTCAAAGCCAGGAATTTGAAAAAGCGGCTTCTCTGAGAGATAGTGAACAGCGCTTACGCGATGAACTAGAAGAAACCAAAGATAAATGGAAAGAAAAGCAAGGACAAGAGGATTCAGAAGTTACGGTAGAAGATATTGCTTCTGTCGTATCCACTTGGACAGGAGTTCCTGTATCCAAAATGACTAAAGATGAAAGTGAACGTCTTCTTCAACTGGAAGACACACTTCATAACCGTGTTATTGGCCAGGACGAAGCTGTTAAATCAATATCTAAAGCTATCCGTCGTGCAAGGGCAGGCCTAAAAGATCCAAAACGCCCAATTGGTTCCTTCATTTTCCTAGGACCAACGGGAGTAGGTAAAACTGAATTAGCACGTGCGCTGGCAGAAAGCATGTTTGGTGAAGAGGATGCTATGATCCGTATAGACATGTCTGAATATATGGAAAAACACAGCACCTCCAGACTGGTAGGTTCACCTCCTGGCTATGTAGGTTACGAAGAGGGCGGTCAACTGACTGAAAAAGTTCGTAACAAACCTTACTCTGTTGTCCTGTTGGATGAGGTGGAAAAAGCACATCCTGAAGTATTTAACATTCTACTTCAAGTGCTGGAAGATGGTCGTTTAACAGACTCCAAAGGACGCGTGGTAGACTTCCGTAACACCGTACTGATTATGACCTCTAACGTAGGTGCACAGGAGCTGAAAAGTAATAAATACGTCGGCTTCAGTATGGATGACTCGAACCAGAGCTATAAAGACATGAAATCTAAAGTTACGGATGAACTGAAGAAAGCGTTCCGTCCAGAGTTCCTAAACCGTATTGATGAAACCATTGTGTTCCATTCCCTTGAAAGAAAACACATGAAGGATATTGTGACCTTAATGGCAGACGAGTTGAGAAAACGTCTGCAGGAGCAGGAGATCAACTTCACCTTGTCTGAAAAAGCAATTGAGCATATTGCAGAAACAGGATTTGATCCTGAATACGGGGCACGCCCGCTTCGCCGTTCCATTCAGAAGAACGTAGAAGATCTTCTATCTGAAGAGTTATTAAAAGAGAATATTGCTAAAGGTCAATCCGTGAAAATTGACTTGAATGACAATAATGAATTTGTCGTTTATTCAGAGCAGGAATCTACAAATTAAATAAACTCTAGCTGTTTAGTGCTAAATTTTAAAATCGGAAGGCGTTTGCCTTCCGGTTTTTTTCTTATTCCTATATGCTTTTAGTAAGAGGAAATTAATCTAATTGATATGCCTGTGAAACTTTTTCACAATCATAATCGTATAAATTAGAAGGGAAGGGGCGAGTAATCTTGGCAAAAAGAAAGACAAAGTTTGTTTGCCAGGAATGTGGTTACGAAACAGCGAAATGGATGGGCAAATGTCCTGGGTGTCAACAATGGAATACGCTCGTTGAGGAAGTGAGTGCTCCAAGTACCAATTCCCGCCATGTGTTTCAGACGAGTTCCACTTCCACAAAAACAAAACCAGAAAAGATAAATTCCATAAAATCAGAGAAAGAACCACGTCTCCCCACTGATATGCCAGAGTTTAACCGTGTACTTGGAGGGGGAATTGTAGCCGGGTCCCTGGTTTTAATAGGTGGAGATCCGGGGATAGGGAAATCAACATTATTACTTCAGGTATCGGCTCAGATTGCCAATAAAGATAAGCCTGTTCTTTATATCTCTGGTGAAGAGTCTTCAAGACAGACAAAGTTAAGAGCAGAGCGGTTAAATATAACCTCAGATGAACTCTATGTATTATCTGAAACAAATTTGCAGGATGTCATTAACCAAATCGAAGCTATAGAGCCAGAGTTTGTGGTGATTGATTCCATTCAGACCATTTTCAAGGAAGATGTCACATCTGCTCCAGGGAGCGTATCTCAAGTTAGAGAATGTACCAGTCAATTAATGAGAATAGCCAAAAACAAAGGTATTCCGATTTTTATTGTAGGGCATGTTACTAAGGAAGGTTCTATAGCAGGACCTAGGCTTCTTGAGCATATGGTGGACGCCGTTTTATATTTTGAAGGGGAAAGGCACCACACGTTCCGCATACTCAGAAGTGTAAAAAACCGTTTTGGAAGTACACATGAGATGGGTATTTTCGAAATGAAAGAACAAGGTTTAGTGGAAGTATTAAACCCATCTGAAATTTTTCTTGAGGAAAGGTCTCAAGGAGCGGCAGGTTCCGTTGTTGTTGCTTCTATGGAAGGAACACGCCCTGTACTTGTAGAAATACAATCCCTCATATCTCCTACCGCCTATGGAAATCCAAGGAGAATGGCTACAGGGCTCGATAACAACCGTGTACCATTGCTGATGGCCGTTTTAGAAAAGCGGGCTGGCCTTCTCTTACAAAACCAGGATGCTTATGTGAAAGTAGCGGGGGGAGTAAAACTGGATGAGCCTGCGATAGATTTGGCAGTGGCACTCAGTATTGCTTCAAGCTTTAGAGATCAAGTTTCCAAGGCTGAAGATGTAGTGGTTGGAGAAGTCGGCCTGACAGGAGAAGTACGCCGTGTTGCACGTATTGAACAACGGGTGCAAGAAGCGGCGAAGTTAGGGTTTAAGCGTGTTATTATTCCTAAGAAAAACCTGGATGGGTGGAAGCCTTCTTCTTCAATCGAAGTGGTAGGTGTAAGTACGGTACAGGAAGCTATGAAGGTTACATTGGGGGACGCGTAAATGGAATGGCACAATATGAAAGAAAATGGAATAGGAGAAATTCTGAAGCTCGTAGCTCCAGGCACGCCGCTCCGTGATGGCATCGATAATGTCCTGCGGGCCAATACGGGAGGATTAATCGTTCTTGGCTATGATGAGGTCATTCGGGATTTAGTGGATGGCGGCTTTAACATTCACTCTGACTTCACGCCTGCACACCTGTATGAGCTGGCTAAAATGGACGGAGCCCTTATTCTAAACGATGAAGCTACGGAAATCTTGTATGCGAACGCGCAGCTCATGCCCGACCCGGATATTCTTTCTACAGAAACCGGAATGCGCCATCGTACGGCTGAGCGTGTAGCGAAGCAGACGGGATCCTTAGTTATTGCCATATCACAGCGGAGAAATGTTATCACCTTGTATAAAGGATCTCTGCGGTATTCCTTGAAGGACATTGGCGTAATTTTGACTAAGGCTAATCAAGCCATTCAAACGTTGGAAAAATACAAGAATGTGCTGGATCAGTCCATTACCAACCTGGGTGCGATGGAATTTGAAAACATGGTTTCCTTTTCTGAAGTGATCCAAGTGGTGCACCGTGTGGAAATGGTGCTTCGTACGAAAACAGAAATTCTCAACTATGTGAATGAACTCGGAACAGAAGGACGTTTAATTCAACTGCAGATGACAGAGCTGGTGTCGAATATTGAAGAAGAGGCTGCTTTACTTTTGAAAGATTACAGTAAGCGTCCAGACTACGAACCATACTATATTCTAAGAAAAATGCAGGAAGTTACAAATCCGGAGTTGTTGTCAGATGAGCAGGTGCTCAAGCTGTTAGGTTATTCTCCTAATACAAAGATGTCAGATCCACTTCACCCTAGAGGTTACAGGATTTTAAGCCGTATCCCCCGTCTTCCGCCTTTAATTATTGAGCATTTAGTAGAAAGATTTGGAACCCTGGACGATATGATTCAGGCTTCTCAAAAGGATCTGGTAGGTGTAGATGGTGTAGGAGAGATAAGGGCTACGAAAATTCGGGATGGTTTAGAACGGATACAAGAGCAGCTATTTGTAGATCGCCACATATGATTCTATTGACTTATTTACTATGAATATGGTATGATAAATCGTTTTGAAGATTGACTTTTTTTGGAAACTATGCTATTTTATAAAGCATCATTCCTCTTATTACACGGTTATTAGGTGTGAGGTTTGGTCATACTGTGAGTGAGGAGGTGGATACAAGTGCTTAAACGAATTGTACAGTTGTTTATTGTCATAACCGGTGGAACGATCGGTTACCTCTATTTTCCAGAATTGTTTACAGCCATGGGACTCACTTGGCAGAATTGGATGCAAGCAGTTTTAGGGGCCGTACTTGGAGCACTTATTTTATTTTTATTAACGTTTTGGATCGTGGATTATATTGTAGATTTACTAAGATGGATTGAGGACACCTTGGTCCGGGCGCCTGTCGCCGATCTATTATTCGGCAGCCTGGGGTTAATTGTTGGTCTGATCGTTGCATATCTAGTCAATATCCCGGTGCAAGATATTCAAATTCAAGTGGTTAATCAGGTGGTGCCGATTTTCTTAACCTTTTTACTGGGTTACTTCGGTTTCCAGGTGGGATTCAAACGGAAGGACGAGTTCCTGAATATGGTTTCGAAAAAAGAGAAAGCCGATGAAGGAGCTTCTTCATCTCTTACGCCTGCGGGAATGGACAGTTCATTAATTCCAAAAGAAAAAATCCTGGATACGAGCGTGATTATTGATGGCCGTATTGCAGATATTTGTGAGACCCATTTCCTTGAAGGTACAATTGTGATTCCTCAGTTCGTCCTGGAAGAGCTTCAGCATATTGCAGATTCTTCTGATGGATTGAAAAGGAACCGTGGTCGGCGTGGACTTGATATTTTGAACCGTCTTCAAAAAGACCTTCCAGTCAATGTGGAGATTTATGAAGGAGATTTTGAGGATATCCAGGAAGTGGATAGTAAACTGGTTAAACTGGCTAAGGTTATGAATGGAATTGTTGTTACGAATGACTTTAATTTAAATAAAGTATGTGAATTTCAAAATGTCCAAGTATTGAATATTAATGACCTGGCTAATGCAGTGAAGCCAGTCGTACTTCCGGGTGAAGAAATGAGTATTCAGGTTATCAAAGATGGCAAGGAGCAAAATCAGGGCGTTGCCTATTTAGATGATGGTACGATGATCGTAGTAGAAGAAGGAAAAAGTTATATTGGAAAGACAATTGAAGTTGTCGTTACCAGTGTCCTTCAGACATCTGCCGGACGAATGATCTTTGCTAAACCGAAATCACTTGAAAAAGCCCTTTAAAAACGGTATAAACAAATAGAGACACACAAAAGTGATAACCGGTGAGTTATCGCTTTTGTTATTTACAGAGATAGTTATAGTGGTTATTTTATGGTTTAAACCAGTTTAGGATGGATACTATGATAAATTATACGGCAGTAGTACTTGCGGCAGGGCAGGGCAAGCGCATGCTGGCTGGTAAAAATAAGCAGTTTTTAAAGATAGAAGAGCAACCGTTGATATTACATACGCTCTCCGTTTTTGCTAAAGACGAATGGTGTGACGAAATTGTTCTAGTGACTAATCCAAAGGAAAGACAACAGATGGAAGAACTCCTTCAAACTTTTTCTTTAAATAAAGAGATTCAGCTGGTAGATGGGGGAGCCGAGAGGCAGGATAGTGTGTTTGCGGGATTAAAAGCCGTAATTAATACCACTCTGCCCGTGTTTATCCATGACGGAGCACGTCCATTTGTTAAACAAGAGCTTTTGCACGAATTGGCCGAGCGCACGATTGAAAAGCATGCCGCTCTATTAGCGGTTCCTGTAACGGATACGATCAAACAGAAGAATGATCAATTACTGAGCACCTTGGACCGAAAAACTCTATGGGCAGCCCAGACACCTCAGAGTTTCACTTTTTCATTGATCTATAAAGCGCATCAAAAAGCACAGGAGAGCGGATACTATGGGACGGATGATGCTTCCTTAGTCGAGATCCTGGGAGAAGAAGTGGCTATTGTCGAGGGAAGCTATGATAACATTAAACTAACGACGCCAGAGGACTTACATAAAGCAGAGTCTTATATACAAAACCAGCGTAAAGGAAAGGAAGTGGAGAGTCCTATGTTCCGAATTGGTCAAGGTTTTGATGTACACCAGCTGACGGAAGGACGTAAATGCATCATTGGGGGAATTGAGATTCCTCACGAAAAAGGACTTCTCGGGCACTCGGATGCTGATGTTCTTCTTCATACCATTGCTGATGCCTGTTTAGGGGCAATTGGAGAAGGAGATATCGGCAAACACTTTCCTGATACAGACCCTGAATATAAGAACGCCGATTCTGGTATGCTTCTGCAGCATGTCTGGAAATTTGTAAAAGAACAGGGGTATGAACTCGGAAATGTTGATTGTACGATCATTGCGCAAGCCCCCAAAATGGCTCCCTTTATTGAGGAGATCCGTGAGAATATAGCTTCTTTATTGGACGCGGAGACGAAACAGATTAATGTAAAAGCTACGACCACTGAAAAATTAGGTTTTACTGGAAGGAAGGAAGGAATAGCGGCTCAAGCCGTCGTTCTTTTGCAAAAAGATCAACAAGTCTAACAAAAAAATGATAAAATAAAACTGAAAAAAGGAACGGTAACGAAAGGAGTACAATTATGTCGAATGAAGTTCGTGTACGTTATGCACCCAGCCCGACCGGCCATCTTCACATTGGGAACGCAAGAACGGCCCTGTTCAACTATTTGTTTGCAAGAAATGCGGGAGGAAAGATGGTAATCCGCATTGAGGATACAGATGAAAAACGAAATGTAGAAGGCGGAGAACAAAGTCAGCTTAATTATCTACGCTGGCTTGGGATTGATTGGGACGAAAGCCCGGATAAGGGCGGGGAATACGGTCCTTATCGTCAGATGGAGCGCCTGGATCTTTATCAAAAATATGTAGATGACTTGCTTGAGCGCGGACTGGCATATAAATGTTATATGACAGCAGAAGAGCTGGAAGCAGAACGAGAAGCACAAATTGCACGTGGAGAAGCACCAAAGTATTCAGGGGCTCATCGTGACTTAAGCCAAGAGCAGATTGAACAGTTTGAGGCAGAGGGACGCGAACCAAGTATTCGTCTGCGTGTACCGGAAAACCATACGTACACGTTTAACGATATCGTCCGTGAAAACATCACGTTCGAATCTGGTGATTTTGGGGACTGGGTTATTGTAAAGAAAAGCGGAACCCCAACTTACAACTTTGCCGTTGCTGTAGATGATTACCTTATGGCAATCACTCATGTACTACGCGGGGAAGAGCATATCTCAAACACACCGAAGCAAATGATGGTATACGAAGCGTTTGGATGGGAGCCGCCTAAGTTTGGTCATATGACACTCATTCTGAATGAAAATCGTAAAAAGCTAAGCAAGCGTGATGAACACATTCTGCAGTTCATTGAGCAATATAAGAACTTAGGATATTTACCTGAATCGTTATTTAATTTTATTACTTTGCTTGGCTGGTCACCAGTAGGCGAAGAGGAAATCTTCACTCAGGATAAGCTGATTGAAATATTCGATGCGGAACGTCTCTCTACTTCACCAGCGGTTTTTGACCCTGCAAAACTGAAGTGGATGAACAATCAGTATATTAAATCAGCTGAGTTTGATCGTGTAGTGGATTTAACTCTGCCTCATCTCATTGAAGCGGGACGTGTTTCAGAGGATATGAGTGCTTCCGACCGGGAGTGGGTCCATGAATTAATTGCTCTCTACCAGGAACAATTAGATTATGGTGCGCAAATTGTAGACCTTACGGAATTATTCTTCAAACAAGAAATACAATATGATGAGAACGCTATGGAAGTGCTGGAAGGCGAGCAAGTGCCGGAAGTGCTTGATACGTTCAAGAAAAAGCTGAATGAACTGGAAGAATTCACACCAGAAGCTATCAAGAAACAGGTCAAAGCCGTACAAAAAGAAACTGGCCATAAAGGGAAGAAGCTTTTCATGCCAATTCGTGTAGCTACCACCGGCCAGACACACGGTCCTGAACTGCCTAATGCTATTCACCTGCTTGGTCTGGAAACCGTCAATGTCCGATTAGATGATGTATTAAACAAACTTCAAGGCTAAACTTTTCACAAATGACTTCTTATGTCATATAGTAGAGATACCAATAAGAAACGTTGATGAGGAGAAGTAGAAGAGGCTTCCCATACACAGAGAAAATCACCCTCGGCTGAAAGTGATTATGTGGGACCGCTTCGAAATGCACCTCTGAGTCTTCTGCCGAAACAAGTAGGCTGAAGCGGTTACCTTCCGTTAGCAAGGCTGAAGAGGGGAATCAGTTTTTCCCAAACAGAGTGGAACCACGCGGAACGCGTCTCTGTGCCATAGGGCACGGAGGCGCGTTTTTTGTAGCTTGATTCCCACTATTGGTTAACAAAGGAGGAGAGCAAATGGGGCTTTTTAAGATGTTTAAGGAAGATGTGGATGTCGTTTTTGATCAAGATCCTGCTGCTCGTTCTTACGTTGAAGTCATTTTAACGTATTCAGGGTTGCACTCTATCTGGGCCCACCGGATTGCCCATGCATTCTATAAAAAGAAATTTTTCTTTCTGGCCAGAGTGATTTCCCAATTAAGCCGCTTCTTTACCGGGATAGAAATTCACCCCGGGGCCAAAATCGGCCGTCGCTTCTTCATTGATCATGGAATGGGAGTGGTCATAGGGGAAACCTGTGAAATAGGAGATAATGTTACTTTGTTTCAAGGCGTCACCCTTGGCGGTACAGGCAAGGAAAAAGGGAAGCGTCACCCAACATTATTGGATAATTCCCTGGTAGCTACAGGAGCCAAGGTTCTGGGTTCCATTACAATTGGAGAAAATTCTAAAGTAGGAGCAGGATCAGTCGTCCTCCACGATGTGCCTCACAATTCAACCGTAGTTGGAATACCGGGCCACGTAGTCGTGCAGGACGGGAAGAAAGTACAGCAGAAAGATCTCGATCATCATAAGCTGCCCGATCCGGTTTATGATCGTATCAACCAGTTAGAAAAGGAAATTAAGCAGTTACAAGAAGAAGTAAAAGAAGCTAAAGGAGTGAACTAGCATGAGTATTCAAATATACAACACGCTGACACGAAAAAAAGAACCATTCCGTCCTTTGGAAGAGGATAAAGTAAAGATGTATGTGTGCGGCCCAACGGTCTATAACTATATCCATATTGGCAATGCCCGCCCTGCTATTGTTTTTGATACGGTACGCAGATACTTTGAATACCGAGGCTACGACGTACACTACGTCCTGAACTTTACGGATGTAGATGACAAGCTGATCAAAGCGGCCAATGAGTTAGGAGAAGAAGTTCCTGATATCGCCAATCGCTTTATAGATGCCTACAAAGAAGATGTAGGAGCATTAGGCGTGAAAGAAGCAGTGGATCATCCGCGTGTAACTGAAAACATGGATGAAATCATTGATTTTGTGAAAGGGTTGATTGATAAAGGTTACGCCTATGAAGCAAAAGGGGATGTGTATTTCCGAACTCGCTCCTTTGATAATTATGGGAAGCTTTCCCATCAGTCCGTTAATGAACTGCGATCTGGTGCTCGCATAGAGGTGGGCGACAAAAAGGAAGACCCGCTTGATTTTACACTATGGAAGGAAGCGAAGCCAGATGAGATATCATGGGAAAGTCCTTGGGGGAATGGACGCCCGGGGTGGCACATTGAATGTTCCGCCATGGCTAAAAAGTATTTAGGGGAAACTATCGATATTCATGCCGGCGGACAAGATTTAACTTTCCCTCACCACGAAAATGAAATCGCCCAGTCAGAAGCACATAATGACCAGTCATTTGCGCGTTACTGGATGCATAACGGGTATATTAATATTGAAAATGAAAAGATGTCTAAATCCCTTGGGAATTTCATTCTTGCGCATGATTTGGTGAAAAAGCATGACCCTCAGGTGATTCGCTTCTTTATGCTCAGTGTTCAATATCGTCACCCTATTAATTTCAGTGATGAATTATTAAAAGGCGCGAAAAGTAGTTTTGACCGGATTCGTAATGCTTATGAGAATTTAAATCATCGTAAATCTGCCAGCATGAACCTTCAAAATGATTCGGATCGCTGGATTAAGGAAATAGAAGCTCACAAGGAGCAGTTTATTCAAGAAATGGATGATGATTTTAATACGGCAAACGCCATTTCTGTTTTATTCGATCTTACTAAATCAGCTAATCTTTACCTTCAGGAAGAACAAACCCATACACGTGTACTTGAGGCTTATGAAAATACGTTGAAAGAACTGATGATGGTTCTTGGTCTTGAGATTGAAACCCAGTCAGAATTGCTGGATGAAGAGGTCGATACCCTGATTGAAGAAAGGAAGCAGGCAAGAAAAGATCGTAATTTTGAAAGAGCCGATCAGATCCGCGATGAGTTAAAAGACAGAAATATTATATTGGAAGACACTTCCCAGGGTACACGCTGGAAGCGGGGCTGACCAGATGGCCATAAATGATGTTAAACAAATGAAAAGCCTGGCGCTTGCCTACATGGGAGATTCTGTATATGAATTGTATGTGAGGAAGCATCTTTTAGAAAGTGGAAAAATACAACCTCAAAGGCTGCATAAAGCAGCCGTGAAATTCGTATCTGCTGTTTCTCAGGCGAGGGCCGTAGGGTACTGGCAGGAAGAAGGATTATTGACAGAAGAGGAACAATCCGTGCTCAGACGAGGGAGAAATGCTAAGTCTGGATCTGTGCCTAAAAGCACCAATGTACAAACTTATCGTTACTCGACTGGTTTTGAAGCGGTTCTTGGTTTTCTTTATTTATCTGAAAAAAACGAGAGGCTGGACGAATTAATCGAAAAGACGATCCAATTTACAGAAGAAAGGAGTGGAGAAGGTGAATAACGAATGGATTATAGGAAAGAACCCAGTGCAGGAAGCTCTGAAATCAGGAAGGGCTATTAATAAAGTGATAGTGTCCGAGCAGCTTCAACACCAGGCCTATAAAAAACTGGAGCAGGCAGCTAAAGAGAATGGGGTTATTGTGCAGAAAGTCCCTAAAAAGAAGATTGATCAGCTTGTCGAGGGCAATCATCAGGGTGTAGCGGCTTCGGTGGCTGCTTATGAATACAGTGATCTTGAGGATTTGTTTGCTAAAGCTGAAGAAAAAGGGGAGCCGCCATTTTTCATCATTTGCGATGAAATCGAAGATCCTCATAATCTGGGGTCGATTTTAAGAACTGCGGATGCGAGCGGAGCACACGGCGTGATTATACCAAAACGACGCTCAGTGGCGCTTACCTCTACTGTGGCTAAAACTTCTACCGGAGCTATTGAGTATATACCGGTAGCTAGAGTAACCAATCTTGCGAGAACGATCGATGAATTGAAAGAAAGATTTGTGTGGGTCGTCGGAACAGACGCAGATGGTACGGAAGATTACCGACGGCTGGATGGAAATATGCCGATCGCACTTGTGATTGGAAGCGAGGGGCGAGGAATGAGCCGTCTGACAAAAGAGAAATGTGACTGGACCGTAAGTCTTCCCATGGCTGGTAAAGTAACCTCTTTGAATGCATCCGTTGCTGCTTCATTATTAATGTACGAAGTGTATAGAAAGCGCCGCCCTGTCGGTGAGTAACAATGAATGTTCTAATAGTAGATGGGTACAACATGATTGGAGCCTGGCCTGAATTAAAGAGATTAAAAGAAGAGGATTTCGGTCAGGCACGAGATCTCCTAATAGAAATGATGGCCGAGTACCAGTCCTATACCGGGGACCGGATCATCGTGATCTTTGATGCTTATCATGTCCGGGGTGTTGCCAAAAAACAAAAAAATTACAAAGTTGAAGTTATTTTTACAAAAGAAAATGAAACAGCGGATGAACGGATTGAGAAGCTCGCGGGAGAACTAAATGATGTCCGAACTCAAGTTTATGTAGCTACCTCGGATTATGCCGAACAGCGAACAATTTTTGGACAAGGAGCCTTTCGAAAGTCTGCCAGAGAGCTGTACATTGAAGTGAAAAACATTGAAAAACAAATTAAAAAAGATGTCGAAACCCAGAACCAAGTCCAGTACCAGCCAAAGATACCAATGAATAAGGAAGTAAGAGAACTCTTTGAAAAGTGGCGCCGAGGAGATAAATAATTCTGACAACTTGTTGACGCTTTTGAAACGCTTACTGTATAATATTGCTATATTGAGGCAGCACGGTCGGGGGGATCCTGAGTGAGCATCATTCAAACGGAGAAAGACATCAACGAGTTGGATCTTAGCAAACTTGATGACGAAGCAATCATTGAACGAATTAATCAGGGAGAGGTCCAATCTCTTGATTATTTAATTAATAAGTATAAGAATTTCGTTCGCGCAAAAGCCCGAACGTATTTTCTTATTGGTGCAGATCGTGAAGATATTGTGCAAGAAGGAATGATCGGTCTTTACAAAGCGATACGAGATTACCAGGAAGGTAAGTTATCTTCGTTTAAAGCTTTCGCAGAATTATGTGTTACCCGTCAAATTATTACCGCAATCAAAACCGCCACACGCCAAAAGCATATTCCATTGAATTCCTACGTGTCCTTAGATAAGCCGATTTACGATGAAGAATCAGACCGGACCTTGCTTGATGTAATAGCCGGTTCAAAAGCAATAGATCCTCAAGAATTAATTGTGAATAAAGAAAAGTTCTGCGATATGGAAGAGAAGATTTCTGAGCTTCTGAGTGATCTCGAGAAAAAAGTACTTGCTCTTTATTTGGACGGGCAGTCCTATCAGGAGATTTCAGTTGAATTAAATCGACATGTTAAATCGATTGATAACGCCCTCCAACGGGTTAAAAGAAAGCTTGAAAAGTATCTGGAAGTAAGTGAAATTACCCTATAAGGCGTAGATTGACAGTATGTTTGAAGCGTGCTACATTTGTTGAGTGTGTAAACCTCTGATTATGAGGAGAGAACGTATGAGAAACAAAGTAGTGCTAGCCTGTACAGAATGCCAAAGTCGTAATTATAGTTCATATACAAATCGATCTAATCAATCCAACCGTCTGGAAGTTCGTAAATTTTGTAAGAAATGTGGCAAACATACCTTACATCGCGAAACGAAATAGAGAAAGAAAGCCGGCAGGCGCAAGTTTGGGGGTATTTGCAGCATGTTTAAGTTTTTTAAAAACGTAGCTCGAGAAATGCGCAAAGTGAGTTGGCCTAAGGGACAGGAACTTACGCGGTACACCATTACTGTATTAAGCACAGTCGTTTTTGTTGCCGTATTCTTTGCTATTGTGGACCTTGGGATCTCTGAGGTGCTTGAACTTATTTCTAAAGAATAGTAGAGTTGATTTTGTGCTATACTTGTAAATAGACTTACAAAAAACCCGTTCAGCGGGTTTTTTCATGTTGGAGAAAAATTTTAATTTAAAATAAGGGAGGGAAGGGCAAGCATTTGTCCTGCTATAATGGAAAAAAGATGGTACGTTGTTCACACCTATTCAGGTTATGAAAACAAAGTAAGGGCGAACTTAGAGAAACGGGTTGAATCTATGGGTATGGAAGATAAGATCTTTCGCGTTCTTGTCCCTGAAGATGAAGAAACGGAAATTAAAAATGGTAAAAAGAAAATTAACAAAAAGAAAGTATTTCCCGGCTACGTGCTAGCCGAGATGGTCATGACAGATGACTCATGGTACGTTGTTCGAAATACACCAGGTGTGACCGGCTTCGTTGGTTCTACTGGTTCGGGCTCAAAGCCCATCCCTCTCCTGCCCGAAGAAGCAGAGACTGTACTAAAACGCATGGGTATGAATGAACAACCGAAAACTGAAGTTAACTTAGAAGTGAAAGAAAGTGTGAAAGTGACAGACGGACCTTTTGCTAATTTCACTGGAACGATCGAGTATATTGATACAGATAAACAAAAAGTAAAAGTTCACGTCAACATGTTTGGTCGGGAAACACCAGTTGAACTGGATTTCTCACAAATAGAAAAACTATAAAATATAATCCTCCCCCTTGCATTATGCATATAAAGATGCTAGAATTTTTATGTTCTATATGTGCCTCGGATAAAGAGGTGTTTATGCATATTGCGATGAGTGGGAGGGGTTAAACCCTATTACCACATCACGGACTTTAAGGAGGTGTGTCTCGTGGCTAAAAAAGTTATTAAAGTTGTAAAACTTCAGATCCCTGCAGGTAAAGCAAATCCAGCACCACCGGTAGGACCGGCGCTAGGTCAAGCTGGTATTAATATCATGGGTTTCTGTAAGGAATTCAACGCTCGTACGCAAGATCAAGCGGGTATGATTATTCCGGTTGAAATTACGGTATTTGAAGACCGTTCATTTACATTTGTTACCAAAACTCCACCAGCTGCTGTTCTTCTTAAGAAAGCGGCAGGTATCGAATCCGGTTCTGGTGAGCCGAACCGTAACAAGGTAGCTTCTGTCAATCGCGATCAAGTTCGCGAAATTGCGGAAACAAAAATGCCTGACTTAAACGCTGCTGACGTTGAGGCTGCAATGCGCATGGTTGAAGGTACTGCGCTAAGCATGGGAATTACAGTTGAAGACTAATCCCACAACGTCACTCTGATGGAGTTAAAGGTTGCGAAATAGGAGTTCAACTTCTTTCGCAACCTTTATTCGTGGGAGGTTAATCCGTTAAAACCACAACAAGGAGGAAATTAAAATGGCTAAAAAAAGTAAAAGACAACAAGAACTTCAAAAACTTGTTGATCGTACGAAATCTTATAATGTACAAGAAGCAATCGATCTTGTAAAAGAGACGTCTAAAGCGAACTTTGATGAAACAGTTGAAGCTGCATTCCGTCTAGGCGTTGATCCTAAAAAAGCGGATCAGCAAATTCGCGGAGCTATGGTGCTTCCACACGGAACGGGTAAATCCCAGCGTGTGCTTGTTTTCGCTAAAGGTGATAAAGCGAAAGAAGCAGAAGAAGCAGGTGCTGACTACGTAGGTGAACAAGACCTGATTAATAGTATTAATCAAGGCTGGTTCGATTTTGATGTAGTCGTTGCCACTCCTGACATGATGGCTGAAGTAGGTAAACTGGGCCGAGTACTAGGGCCGAAAGGTCTTATGCCAAACCCTAAAACAGGCACTGTAACGTTTGAAGTAGAAAAAGCAGTTAACGAAATCAAGGCTGGTAAGGTTGAATACCGCGTTGATAAAGCTGCTAACATTCACGTTCCAATCGGAAAAGCTTCTTTCGACAAACAAAAGCTTGCGGAAAACTTCGAAGCTATTACAGATGCTCTGGTAAAAGCTAAGCCTCAAGCATCAAAAGGAACTTATATGCGTAATGCTGCTGTTTCATCAACGATGGGTCCTGGAATCAAAGTTGATGTTTCCAATTTCGCTAAATAATAAATTTTAGTATTGACTTATCGTCCCTAATTAAATTATAATTAGGGACGTTGTATAAATGAATACGTTATACCGTAGACAGCAGGTGCGGGTGCAACTCCGCTTAATTTCCTGCCGAGGTGTGTGAATAAGCAGGACAGCGCTAAAAACGCCCTGTTCTCTCATACGTACCTCCATGTCTGCATGGAGGTACTTTTTTGTGAAACCTTCCGGAACGGTATGATGAAAAGTCAATAGGAGGTGGAAAGATGAGCAGTATTATTGAACAGAAACAGCAAATTGTTAATGAATTGGCTGACAAGTTCCGCAATAGTAAATCTGCTGTATTGGTAGATTACCGCGGTCTTGATGTTGCAGAAGTAACAGAACTTCGTTCACAACTTCGTGAAGCAGGCGTTGATTTCAAAGTGTATAAAAACACAATGACTCGCCGTGCTACAGAAGCAGTTGAACTAAGTGAACTTCATGAAGTTCTTCAAGGACCAACTGCCCTTGCGTTCCATGAGGATGACGCTGTAGCTCCAGCAAAAATTCTAAACAATTTCGCTAAAGATCACGACAACCTTGAAATTAAAGGTGGCGTAATTGAAGGACAAGTTGCAACTCTTGAACAGCTTCAGGAACTTGCCAACATCCCAAGCTACGAAGGTCTTGTATCTATGTTCCTAAGCGTACTACAAGCTCCTGTCCGAAACTTCGCATATGCTACAAAAGCTATTGCGGATCAGAAAGAAGAAGAAAGCGCGTAAATCTCGCGTTCGACTAAACTATAACCTTTAAAATTAATAAGGAGGAAATTTCTCATGTCTAACGAACAAATTATCGAAGCGATTAAAGAAATGTCTGTTCTTGAGCTTAACGACCTAGTTAAAGCAATTGAAGAAGAATTTGGTGTATCAGCTGCAGCTCCAGTTGCTGCCGGCGGTGCTGCTGCAGGTGCAGAAGCTGAAGAAGAGCAAACTGAATTCGACGTAGTACTAGAATCAGCTGGAAGCTCTAAGATCAAAGTTGTTAAAGCAGTACGTGAAATCACTGGTCTTGGTCTTAAAGACGCAAAAGACCTAGTTGATAACGCTCCTGGCGCAATCAAAGAAGGCGTTTCTAAAGAAGAAGCAGAAGAAATGAAATCTCAGCTTGAAGAAGCTGGCGCAACGATCGAACTTAAGTAATTGTATCTTTAAAGTAAAGCTCGCTGACCATCGGCGGGCTTTCTTTTGCTTACTAGATGAAAAGAGGGTGTTCGGATCATGTCGGAACATTACTATTCAAAGAAAACCGCTGCAAAAAGCGATGAAAAAACTTGGTCTTACACATTACGTGGGCGCTTATTAACCTTTACCACAGATCACGCCGTTTTCTCAAAAGGTGAAGTAGATTTTGGCTCTCGTTTGCTTATAGACTCGTTTACAGCTCCGCCAGTGGACGGAAACTTCCTCGATCTTGGATGCGGTTATGGACCGATTGGTCTTTCCCTTGCGCTAGAGTATCCAGATCGCCAGGTTGTAATGGTGGATGTAAATGAGAGAGCTTTGAATCTTGCGGACAAGAATGCTGCTAAGAATCAAGTTACTAATGTAGAGATTAAAGAGAGTGATCGGCTCCGTCAGTTGGAAGGCCGCCAGTTTGCTGCGATACTGACCAATCCGCCTATACGTGCAGGGAAGAAAGTTGTGCACGCTATGTTCGAAGAGGCGCTGAAGGCTCTTTGTGAATCCGGTGAGTTATGGGTGGTCATTCAAAAAAAGCAAGGGGCTCCTTCTGCAAAACAGAAAATAGAAGATTTGTTTGGGAATATTGAAGTCGTTCACAAGGAAAAAGGCTACTATATTTTCAAAGCTCAAAAAGTTTGACTAGGGTATTTAATTATGCTAGTATTGGAAAATGCCAATGTATGCCCGTCCTGTCAAGTCTTTTTTAGAGAAATGTATAAAAAGCTTGGTAGAAGGGTAGAATGGTGAAAATTAATAAATTAAAGTAAATGAGGTTATCTATATCAAGTCGACCCTTTTTCTTTTTTGTCTAACGTTAGAGAGAAATGAAGAATTACCATTTGCTATAGAGGCGAATGTTTAAATAGTGCTTGTGGCAAGATCAACCGCAAGCCTGTTCGGCATGTCTTGCCGAACGCTTTTTTCGTTATTAAAATGCTTGATTTGAGGGGTGAATCAGTTGACAGGTCAACTAGTTCAGTATGGACGACACCGCCAGCGCAGAAGTTATGCTCGTATCAGTGAAGTTTTAGAGTTACCTAACTTAATTGAAATTCAGACGGCTTCCTACCAATGGTTCCTGGAAGAAGGTTTGAAGGAAATGTTCAAGGACATTTCTCCAATTGAAGATTTTACAGGTAACTTATCATTAGAGTTTGTAGACTACAGCCTTGGCGAACCAAAGTATCCAGTGGATGAGTCAAAAGATCGCGATGTAACATATAATGCACCACTTCGTGTGAAAGTTCGTCTCTTAAACAATGAGACAGGGGAAGTGAAAGAGCAAGAAGTATTTATGGGGGATTTCCCTCTTATGACAGACACCGGTACCTTTATCATTAATGGTGCTGAACGTGTTATCGTTTCACAGCTTGTTCGTTCTCCGAGTGTATATTACAACAAAAAGATTGATAAAAACGGCAAGAGAGGTTATACAGCTACTGTTATTCCTAACCGTGGTGCGTGGCTGGAGTTCGAAACCGATGCGAAAGACGTAGCACACGTCCGTATCGATCGTACTCGTAAATTACCAATCACCGTACTACTGCGTGCTTTAGGATTCGGAACAGACCAGGAGATTATAGATCTTATTGGCGAAAACGAATACTTGAAAAACACGCTTGAGAAAGATAATACAGAAAATAGCGAGAAAGCGTTGCTTGAAATCTATGAGCGTCTGCGCCCTGGCGAGCCGCCAACAGTAGAAAACGCTAAGAGTTTACTTGTTTCTCGTTTCTTTGATCCGAAACGCTATGATCTAGCTCGCGTCGGACGTTATAAAATGAATAAAAAGCTTCATATAAAAGATCGATTGTTTAATCAAACGCTCGCTGAAACGTTAGTAGACGAAGAAACAGGCGAAGTACTGGCAGAAAAAGGCGATAAAATTGATCGTCGTCTGCTTAATAAATTGATTCCACATTTCGATGATGAAGAAACTACACTAAGTGAAAGAGCTCTTGATCCAGCTGAGGGAGTACTTGAAGAACCGATGCGTGTACAATCGGTGAAAATTGTAGACCCTACAGATCCAGAAGGAGAACGTTCCATTAATGTGATCGGGAATGCAAATATCGACCGTGATGTAAAAAATATTACACCGGCAGATATCATTTCTTCTATCAGTTATTTCTTTAACTTACTGCATAATGTGGGTGGAACAGATGACATTGACCACTTAGGTAACCGTCGTCTTCGTTCCGTAGGTGAACTTCTGCAGAACCAATTCCGTATTGGTCTATCCCGTATGGAGCGTGTAGTACGTGAACGTATGTCGATCCAGGACACTTCATCTATTACTCCGCAGCAGTTAATTAATATACGTCCAGTGATTGCTTCAATTAAAGAGTTCTTTGGCAGCTCACAATTGTCTCAGTTCATGGACCAGACGAACCCGCTAGCGGAATTAACGCACAAGCGTCGTCTTTCTGCTTTAGGACCAGGTGGTTTAACACGTGAGCGTGCAGGTTTTGAAGTTCGTGACGTACACTACTCCCACTACGGACGTATGTGTCCAATCGAAACTCCTGAGGGACCAAACATCGGTCTGATTAACTCCTTATCTTCTTATGCAAAGGTAAATGAATTTGGGTTTATCGAAACACCTTATCGTCGAGTGGATCCTGATACTAATAAGGTAACTGCTCAATTTGATTATCTTACAGCAGATGAAGAAGATAATTATGTTGTAGCTCAGGCCAACGCAAAACTCGAAGAAGATGGTTCCTTTACTGATCCTGAAGTTATCGCTCGTTTCCGTGGTGAAAACACGGTAGTAAGCCGCGATCGCTTAGATTATATGGACGTTTCACCGAAACAGGTAGTATCTGCGGCAACCGCTTGTATTCCATTCTTGGAAAACGATGACTCTAACCGTTCTCTAATGGGTGCAAACATGCAGCGTCAGGCTGTACCATTGCTTCAGCCGGATGCTCCACTTGTAGGTACGGGAATGGAATATGTATCAGGTAAAGACTCAGGTGCTGCTGTCATCTGCCGCAACGAGGGTATCGTTGAGCGTGTAGAAGCAAAAGAAGTGTTTATACGCCGCATATCTGAAGTAGATGGTAAAGAAGTAGAAGGCGATCTTGATCGTTACCGTCTTCAGAAATTCATCCGTTCTAACCAGGGAAGCTGCTATAACCAGCGTCCGATTGTTTCTAAAGGTGACCGTGTAACGAAAGGGGAAATCCTTGCTGATGGTCCTTCCATGGATATGGGAGAATTAGCACTTGGACAAAACCCGCTGGTTGCATTCATGACATGGGATGGTTACAACTATGAGGACGCCATCATCATGAGTGAACGTCTGGTGAAAGATGACGTGTACACTTCTATTCATATTGAAGAATATGAATCAGAAGCCCGCGATACGAAACTCGGGCCAGAAGAGATTACAAGAGACATTCCGAACGTAGGTGAAGATGCTCTTCGTGACTTGGATGAACGCGGAATTATCCGTGTAGGAGCTGAAGTTAGTGATGGAGACCTTCTTGTAGGTAAAGTTACTCCTAAAGGGGTTACCGAATTATCTGCGGAAGAACGTCTGCTTCATGCAATCTTTGGTGAAAAAGCTCGTGAAGTACGCGACACTTCTCTTCGTGTGCCTCACGGTGCAGGCGGAATTGTGCTTGATGTTAAAATCTTCAATCGTGAAGATGGAGATGAACTTCCGCCAGGAGTTAACCAGCTGATTCGCGCGTACATCGTTCAGAAGCGTAAGATATCTGAAGGTGACAAAATGGCTGGTCGTCACGGAAACAAAGGTGTTATCTCTAAAATTCTTCCAGAAGAAGATATGCCATTCTTACCAGATGGAACTCCGGTAGATGTCATGTTAAACCCGCTAGGTGTACCATCTCGTATGAATATTGGACAAGTACTTGAGCTTCACTTAGGTATGGCTGCCCGTCTCCTTGGAGAAAGAGTAGCAACTCCAGTATTTGATGGTGCCCGAGAAGAAGATGTTTGGGAGACACTTGAAGAAGCCGGCATGTCCCGCGATGCGAAGACCATTTTGTATGATGGACGCACAGGGGAACCGTTTGATAACCGTGTATCTGTTGGTGTTATGTATATGATTAAACTGGCACACATGGTTGACGACAAACTGCACGCCCGTTCCACAGGACCTTACTCTCTTGTAACCCAGCAGCCATTGGGCGGTAAAGCTCAATTTGGTGGTCAGCGTTTCGGTGAGATGGAGGTATGGGCACTAGAAGCATATGGTGCTGCTTATACTCTTCAAGAAATTCTGACAGTGAAGTCAGATGACGTAGTCGGTCGTGTGAAAACGTATGAAGCGATTGTTAAAGGTGATAACGTTCCAGAACCAGGCGTACCTGAATCCTTTAAAGTTCTAATTAAAGAGCTTCAAAGTTTAGGTATGGATGTAAAAATTCTTTCTGGTGATGAACAAGAAATAGAAATGCGGGATATCGAAGAAGAGCAAACGAAAGAATCCGAGAATTTAAACCTAGACGATTAATAGACGTATTGTTCCAGACACCCGTGTTCTAAGTTTAGGGTAAAACCCGGATACTGAAAGGGAGGTAGGCCCCTTGCTAGATGTAAATAACTTTGAGTATATGAAAATTGGTTTGGCTTCACCTGATAAGATCAGATCTTGGTCTTACGGTGAGGTCAAGAAGCCAGAAACAATCAATTATCGTACGCTAAAACCCGAAAAAGACGGGTTATTCTGTGAAAGAATCTTCGGTCCGCAAAAAGACTGGGAGTGCCACTGTGGTAAATACAAGCGTGTCCGTTATAAAGGCGTCGTTTGTGACCGTTGTGGTGTAGAAGTAACGAAAGCCAAAGTACGTCGTGAGCGGATGGGGCACTTGGAATTAGCTGCCCCAGTCTCCCACATTTGGTACTTTAAAGGTATTCCAAGCCGTATGGGTCTTGTACTTGATATGTCCCCGCGTGCTTTGGAAGAAGTCATTTACTTTGCTGCTTATATTGTAACGGACCCAGGCGAGACAGCCCTTGAGAGAAAGCAGCTGCTTTCTGAAAAGGAATATCGTTCGTACCGTGAAAAATTCGGACAGGGCTTCCAGGCAGCAATGGGTGCTGAAGCTATCCGTAAACTGCTTTTTGATATCGATCTTGAAGGAGAAGTAGAAACTCTGAAAGAGGAATTAAAAACAGCTCAGGGTCAGCGACGTACTCGTGCTATTAAACGTTTGGAAGTGCTAGAATCTTTCCGTCATTCAGGAAACGATCCTTCATGGATGATTCTTGATGTACTGCCTGTCATTCCACCAGAGCTTCGTCCGATGGTTCAATTGGACGGCGGACGTTTTGCAACTTCTGACTTGAACGATTTATATCGTCGAGTAATTAACCGTAACAATCGTCTTAAGCGTTTGTTAGATTTGGGAGCACCGACGATCATCGTCCAGAACGAAAAGCGTATGCTTCAGGAAGCTGTAGATGCCCTTATTGATAATGGCCGCCGCGGCCGTCCAGTTACAGGGCCTGGTAACCGTCCACTTAAATCCCTTTCTCACATGCTGAAAGGTAAACAGGGACGTTTCCGTCAGAACTTGCTTGGTAAACGTGTCGACTATTCTGGTCGTTCGGTAATCGTTGTTGGTCCATCCTTGAAGATGTACCAATGCGGTCTTCCAAAAGAAATGGCGCTTGAACTGTTCAAGCCTTTCGTTATGAAAGAGCTCGTTTCCCGTGGCCTTGCCCACAATATTAAATCAGCCAAGCGTAAAATTGAACGTGTTCACCATGAAGTTTGGGACGTTCTTGAAGATGTTATTAAAGAGCACCCGGTACTACTAAACCGTGCTCCAACACTTCACCGCCTTGGTATCCAGGCGTTTGAACCTACATTGGTAGAAGGCCGTGCCATCCGTCTTCACCCGTTGGTATGTACAGCTTATAACGCTGACTTTGATGGTGACCAAATGGCGGTTCACGTGCCGTTGTCTTCCGAGGCCCAGGCAGAAGCCCGAATCCTAATGCTGGCTGCTCAAAACATTCTTAACCCTAAGGATGGTAAGCCGGTCGTTACACCATCACAGGATATGGTCCTAGGTAACTACTACCTGACGCTTGAACGTGAAGGAGCTGTTGGAGAAGGAATGTTCTTCAAAGATCTCAATGAAGCGTTAATGGCGTATCAGAATGGGTATGCACACCTTCATACACGGGTTGCCGTTCAGGCAAGCTCTCTAGGAAATGAAACCTTTACTGAAGAGCAGAATCAGCAGCTGCTTCTTACTACAGTTGGTAAGTTGATCTTTAATGAAATGCTGCCTAATTCCTTCCCGTATATGAATGAGCCAACCCAAGAGAACCTTGAAGTTAAAACACCGGATGAATACTTTATTCCTAAAGGTACAGATATTCGTCAAGAACTATCGAATCGTGAAGAAGTATCACCATTCAAGAAAGGGATCCTGGGTGACATTATTGCAGAAGTATTTAAACGCTTCTCTATTAGTGAAACATCCAAGATGCTCGATAGAATGAAAGATCTTGGCTTTGCTTATTCTACGAAAGCAGGTATTACTGTTGGTGTATCTGACGTCGTAGTACTTCCGGAGAAACAAGAAATTCTGGAAGAAGCTCAAGGTAAGGTTGATAAAGTTCTTAAACAGTTCCGCCGCGGTTTAATCACCGATGAAGAGCGTTATGACCGAGTAATTGAAATTTGGTCTGGGGCTAAGGATGATATTCAAAACCGTTTGATGAGTTCCTTGAACCCGCGTAACCCTATATTCATGATGAGTGATTCAGGAGCACGTGGTAACGCGTCCAACTTTACTCAGCTCGCTGGTATGCGTGGTCTTATGGCCAACCCGGCTGGACGTATTATTGAACTTCCAATCAAATCAAGTTTCCGTGAAGGCTTAACAGTACTTGAGTACTTTATTTCCACACACGGTGCTCGTAAAGGTCTTGCCGATACTGCACTGAAAACAGCGGACTCTGGTTACCTGACTCGTCGACTTGTTGATGTAGCGCAAGACGTAATCGTCCGTGAAGATGATTGTGGTACAGACCGTGGATTACCAGTAAGTGCAATTACGGAAGGTTCAGAGGTAATAGAACCGCTAATTGATCGTCTGATTGGCCGTACGGCATTCCAAACAGTTAAACACCCGGAAACTGGTGAAGCACTGGCGAGTCGTAACGAAGTCATTTCAGAAGATGGTGCTAAACAAATCGTAGACGCCGGTATCGAAAGCATTGTTATCCGCTCTGCCTTCACTTGTAATACTAAACACGGCGTATGTAAGAAGTGCTACGGCCGCAACCTGGCAACAGGTGATGAAGTCGAAGTTGGCGAAGCAGTTGGAATCATTGCTGCTCAGTCTATCGGTGAGCCTGGTACACAGCTTACGATGCGTACCTTCCACACGGGCGGTGTTGCCGGAGATGACATCACTCAAGGTCTTCCACGTATCCAGGAGATTGTGGAAGCACGTAACCCTAAAGGCCAAGCAGTGATTACAGAAATCGACGGAACCGTACAGGAAGTTAACGAAGTGAAAGAAAAACAAGAGATTGTGGTTCAAGGGGCTGTAGAGAGCCGCTCTTATACGGCTCCGTATGGCGCTCGTATGAAAGTTACTGTAGGAGATGCTGTGTCCGCAGGAAGTCCTCTTACAGAAGGTTCCATCGATCCGAAAGAACTCTTGAATATCCAGGGACTTGATGGAGTTCAGCAATATCTTCTTAAAGAAGTACAGAAAGTTTATCGTATGCAAGGTGTTGAAATCTCTGACAAGCACGTTGAAGTAATGGTCCGCCAGATGCTTCGTAAAGTTCGTGTACTTGATTCCGGAGACACCGATGTACTTCCTGGATCACTTCTTGAGATCCACCAATTTAAAGAAGCGAACCAGAAAGCTCTTGTGGAAGGCGGACAGCCTGCAGTGGGTCGTCCGGTCATTCTTGGTATTACCAAAGCATCGCTTGAAACAGACAGCTTCCTGTCTGCAGCATCCTTCCAGGAAACAACTCGTGTCCTGACTGATGCAGCGATTAAAGGTAAGAGAGATGAACTTCTAGGATTGAAAGAGAATGTTATTATCGGTAAGCTTGTACCAGCTGGTACGGGCATGACACGCTACCGTAAGATTCAAGCTCAGTCTGAAGGAGCACCTGAACAACAGACCCAACCGGAAGAAGTCACTCATTCTTAAAAAGAATAGATAGATGTTAACAAAGGGTAAAATTAATGGAAGCACAAAAAAACTACCCAAAATGCAGTTGACATGCATTTTGGGTAGTGATAATATAATCAAGGTGCTTCCGTTTATCCTTGTTACTTTGGAGGATATGAAAGATGTCTTATGAAAAAGTAGCACAGGCTAAATCAGAAATAGTGATTGGGACCAAACAAACACTTAAAGCCATGAAAAATGGTGAAGTGAATGAAGTCATAACGGCTGATGATGCTGATCAGACGATGACAATGAAGGTAGTACGGCTAGCCAGGGAATTGAGAATTCCGCATACACGAGTTTCTTCTATGAAGGAGCTGGGAAATGCATGCGGCATTGATGTCGGAGCTGCTACAGTGGCGATAAAGCAATAAAGTTTTGGCGGTAAATCGCGAAAGCTTTGTTTTTTGCCTTTTTATGAACCACCTGGATGTGTGGTATTAAGAAATGTGAAGAAGGGAGGATACAAACATGCCAACTATTAATCAATTGGTACGTAAAGGACGCGAAAGCAAAACTAAACAAACAAACGCTCCAGCCTTGAACAAAGGCTTTAACAGCTATAAAAAACGTATGACAGATCAGTCTTCTCCACAAAAACGTGGTGTTTGCACACGTGTCGGTACGATGACACCTAAGAAACCGAACTCCGCATTGCGTAAATATGCACGTGTTCGTTTGACCAACCAGCTAGAGGTTAACGCCTACATTCCTGGTATCGGCCACAACTTGCAAGAACACAGTGTTGTTCTTATCCGCGGCGGTAAGGTTAAAGACTTGCCAGGTGTTCGTTACCACGTAGTACGTGGTGCCCTTGACACAGCAAGTGTTGAAGGACGTAGACAAGGTCGTTCTAAATACGGTACGAAGAAGCCTAAAAAATAATCGATATGCAGATATCGCTTAACTATTAAAAATATGGAAGGGAGGGGAACATATGCCACGTAAAGGTCCAGTAGCTAAACGTGATGTGTTACCAGATCCGATGTACAACTCTAAGCTTGTCACTCGTTTGATCAACCAGATTATGGTTGACGGTCAACGCGGGAAAGCTCAAAAGATTCTTTATAAATCTTTCGAATTAGTTCAAGAGCGTAGCGGCAACGACGCTATGGAAATCTTCGATCAGGCTATGAAAAACGTAATGCCTGTATTGGAAGTACGCGCTCGTCGTGTTGGTGGTTCCAACTACCAAGTACCTGTAGAAGTTCGCCCTGAACGTCGTCAGGCTCTAGGATTGCGTTTCATTGTTAACTATGCGCGTCTTCGCGGAGAGAAAACAATGGAAGAGCGTCTTGCTAACGAAATTCTAGATGCAGGTAATAACACTGGTGCAGCAGTTAAGCGCCGTGAAGAAATGCACAAGATGGCGGAAGCTAACAAAGCATTCGCTCACTATCGTTGGTAATCATCAAACAAATAAACTTACAATTGGAAAGGAGAAAGAATCATGCCTAGAGAGTTCTCCTTGGAAAGAACACGTAATATCGGTGTAATGGCTCACATTGATGCTGGTAAAACAACAGCCACCGAGCGTATTCTTTTCTACACAGGACGTATCCACAAGATTGGTGAAACTCACGAAGGAGCTTCCCAAATGGACTGGATGGAGCAGGAACAGGAACGCGGAATTACCATTACTTCCGCAGCGACCACTGCTCAATGGAGAGATCACCGTATTAACATCATTGACACACCAGGACACGTAGACTTCACAGTTGAGGTTGAACGTTCCCTGCGTGTACTTGATGGTTCTGTAGCTGTACTAGATGCTCAGTCTGGTGTTGAACCACAGACGGAAACAGTATGGCGCCAAGCTACAACTTACGGTGTACCCCGTATTGTGTTCGTAAACAAAATGGACAAAGTAGGGGCAGATTTCATTTACTCCCTTGGTACTCTACAAGAGCGCCTCGGAGCTAATGCGGCTGCCGTACAACTTCCAATAGGAGCAGAAGATGAATTCGAAGGAATCATCGACTTGATTACTATGGAAGCTTACTATTACATGGATGACTTGGGTACTCGTGCGGAAGCACGTCCAATTCCAGATGAATATAAAGAGCAAGCTGAAGAGTACCGCACGAAGCTTCTTGAAGCTGTAGCGGAACTTGATGAAGACTTGATGATGCAATACCTTGAAGGGGAAGAAATCACGAATGATCAGCTTAAAGCTGCCGTTCGTACAGCTACTCTAAGCGTTGATTTCTATCCTGTCTTCTGTGGATCTGCTTTCAAAAACAAAGGTGTTCAGCTGTTGATTGATGGAGTAATTGATTACCTTCCATCTCCTCTGGATGTACCTCCAATCGAAGGTCATGTTCCACAGACAGAGGAGCCTGTTGTACGTAAAGCTGACGACAACGCGCCATTCTCTGCGCTAGCATTTAAGGTCGCGACAGACCCTTATGTTGGTAAACTTACATTCTTCCGCGTGTACTCTGGTACGCTTAATGCCGGTTCATACGTGAAGAACTCTACGAAAGATAAGCGTGAGCGTGTAGGTCGTATCCTGCAAATGCACGCCAACTCTCGTGAAGAGATCTCAACAGTTTATGCTGGTGATATTGCTGGTGCTGTTGGACTTAAAGATACAGGTACAGGTGACACTCTATGTGATGAAAAGAGTCTTGTTATTCTTGAATCTATGGAATTCCCTGAGCCGGTTATCTCTGTAGCTATCGAACCAAAATCCAAAGCTGACCAAGATAAAATGGCAATTGCCCTTGGTAAGCTTGCGGAAGAGGATCCGACTTTCCAAACTGAAACGAACGTGGAAACTGGACAAACGATTATTGCCGGTATGGGTGAGCTTCACCTTGACATTATCGTTGACCGTCTCCGTCGTGAGTTTAAAGTAGAAGCGAATATCGGTGCTCCACAGGTTGCTTACCGTGAGACATTCCGTGCTAGCGCTCAAGTTGAAGGTAAATTCGTACGTCAGTCCGGTGGCCGTGGACAATTCGGTCACGTATGGGTTGAATTCGAACCTAACGACGAAGGTGCAGGATTTGAATTCGTAAACAAAATCGTTGGTGGTGTAGTACCGCGTGAATATATCCCATCCGTAGAACAGGGAATCAAAGAATCCTTGGAAAACGGTGTATTAGCCGGTTACCCAATGGTCGACATCAAAGCCACTCTATATGATGGCTCATACCACGATGTTGACTCCAATGAAATGGCCTTTAAGGTTGCCGCATCAATGGCTCTTAAAGAAGCTAAAAACAAATGTAAACCAGTTCTTCTTGAACCAATGATGAAAGTTGAAGTTGTCATTCCAGAAGAATACATGGGTGATATCATGGGTGACGTAACTTCACGTCGTGGACGTGTAGAAGGTATGGAAACTCGTGGTAACGCACAGGTTGTTAAAGCATTTGTACCACTATCCGAAATGTTTGGGTATGCGACAGCGCTTCGCTCCAACACACAAGGACGTGGAACTTACACCATGCACTTTGACCACTATGAAGAAGTGCCGAAGAGTATCTCAGAAGAAATCATCAAGAAAAATTCTGGTGAGTAATTGATTTTTTTGACGAGTTGAAGTATAACTTGTAATGTAAGCTTAGGAGCGCAGTTTAGATGCTCGCTCCTCAGCTTCATATAAATATTTCAATTTAAATATATCGCTACTTAATTAAAGGAGGAAATATACTATGGGTAAAGAAAAATTCGACCGGTCCAAGTCCCACGTTAACATTGGTACAATTGGACACGTTGACCACGGTAAAACAACACTAACTGCAGCAATCACTACAGTACTTCACAAGCGTTCTGGATCTGGATCTGCAATGGCTTATGACATGATCGACGGTGCTCCTGAAGAGCGCGAACGTGGAATCACAATCTCAACTGCACACGTTGAGTATGAAACTGAAAACCGCCACTATGCACACGTTGACTGCCCAGGTCACGCTGACTACGTTAAAAACATGATCACTGGTGCTGCTCAAATGGACGGCGCGATCCTAGTTGTATCTGCAGCTGACGGTCCAATGCCACAAACTCGTGAGCACATCCTGCTTTCTAAAAACGTAGGTGTACCAGCAATCGTTGTATTCCTTAACAAAGTTGACATGGTAGACGACGAAGAGCTTCTTGAACTAGTAGAAATGGAAGTTCGTGATCTACTTTCTGAGTATGACTTCGATGGTGACGAAGCTCCAGTAATCAGCGGTTCTGCTCTTAAAGCACTTGAAGGCGAAGAGCAGTACGAGCAAGCAATCTATGACCTTATGGATGCAGTTGATGAGCACATTCCAACTCCAGATCGTGATACAGACAAACCATTCATGATGCCAGTTGAGGACGTATTCTCAATCACTGGCCGTGGTACAGTTGCAACTGGTCGTGTTGAGCGTGGCCAAGTTAAAGTCGGTGACGAAGTTGAAATCATCGGTATGGCTGAAGCTGCTCGCAAAACTACGGTTACTGGTGTTGAAATGTTCCGTAAGCTTCTAGACTATGCTGAAGCTGGCGACAACATTGGCGCACTTCTTCGTGGTGTTAACCGTGAAGACATCAACCGTGGTCAAGTTCTAGCTAAACCTGGTTCAATCACTCCACACACAAACTTCAAAGCTGAAGTTTATGTACTAGCTAAAGACGAAGGTGGACGTCACACTCCATTCTTCTCTAACTACCGCCCACAGTTCTACTTCCGTACTACGGACGTAACTGGTGTCATTCAACTTCCAGAAGGC
This sequence comes from Halobacillus alkaliphilus, assembly GCF_900113125.1. Taxonomy (GTDB): domain Bacteria; phylum Bacillota; class Bacilli; order Bacillales; family Halobacillaceae; genus Halobacillus; species Halobacillus alkaliphilus. The sequence goes on from NZ_FOOG01000023.1 coordinate 33,970, forward strand.
GTAGAAATGGTTATGCCTGGCGATAACGTTGAAATGACTGTTGAACTTATCTCCCCAATCGCGATTGAAGACGGAACTCGTTTCTCAATCCGTGAAGGTGGACGTACAGTAGGTTCTGGCGTTGTTAGTGAAATCACTAAATAATCGCTGAATAAATGAGTGAGCAGCAGCTGAAAAGCTGCTGCTCATTTTTTTGTGGGAAAGTGGTTGAAATAAGGGTTTTCTTTTGTTGTAATGGAAGGTGGAAATTTTGGAGCGAAATTTAATCTTCATCGTAAAAAATACAGTTTGCTTTATAGGAAGCACCTAAAAATATATAAACCCTTGAATTTGATCTCAAAGGTTAGTATAATAATTTAGGTGTTCATATATAAAAATTATGGATTTATCCTTGCATTGACCGTATTTCTTCTATATAATGAGTAATGTTGGTCATAAAAGGCGATGAAGCGAAAGGTTGTTGACACACCCGGCCCCTTTGCCATGGCTAGTGAGTCAAGTTTTTTCGCGGAGAATGTCTATTTCAAAAATGGGCGAAGAAGGAGGGAAAATAATGGCAAAAGAGAAAATTCGTATTCGTTTAAAAGCGTATGATCATAGGGTGTTAGATCAATCTGCTGAGAAGATTGTAGACACTGCGAAGCGTTCTGGAGCTAATGTATCTGGTCCAATTCCGCTTCCGACTGAGCGTTCTATCTATACAGTACTTCGTGCTACACACAAGTACAAAGATGCTCGTGAACAGTTTGAAATGCGTACACACAAACGTCTTATCGACATTGTTAATCCAACACCACAGACCGTTGATTCATTGATGCGTTTGGATCTGCCATCTGGTGTGGATATCGAAATCAAATTATAAATAAAACTGAACTATATAGGAGGTGTAACGGATGACGAAAGGAATCTTAGGACGCAAAGTCGGCATGACTCAAATCTTTTCTGAAGACGGTGAGTTAATTCCAGTAACAGTTGTACAAGCTGAGCCAAACGTTGTTCTTCAAAAGAAAACAACAGGAAATGACGGCTATGAAGCAATCCAACTTGGTTTTGCTGATGAAAAATCGAATCGTTTGAAAAAAGCAGCTAAAGGTCATGCTGAAAAAGCAAACACAACACCTAAGCGCTACGTTCGTGAATTCCGTAATGCAAACCTTGATGACTATGAACTTGGTCAAGAGGTTAAGGTGGATATTTTCGAAGCTGGTGATGTAATTGATGTTACAGGAACTTCAAAAGGTAAAGGATTCCAGGGTGCAATTAAGCGCCATAACCAATCTACTGGACCTATGACTCACGGTTCCCGCTATCACCGTCGTCCAGGTACAATGGGTCCAATCGATCCAAACCACGTACTAAAAGGCAAAAAATTGCCAGGACAAATGGGTAGTGAAACAGTAACACTTCAAAACCTTGAAGTAGTTAGAGTTGACGCTGAACGTAACTTGCTGCTTATCAAAGGTAATGTACCAGGTGCGAAAAAATCGTACGTTAAAGTCTCAAGTGCAATCAAGGCTAGCAAATAATTAACGGAAGGGAGGATATGTCATGCCTAAAGTAGCACTATTAAACCAAAGCGGCTCTAATGTTGGAGATGTCGAATTGAATGATGCCGTATTTGGGATCGAACCTAATACTCACGTATTACACGAAACTGTGTTGATGCAGCGCGCGAATCTTCGCCAAGGCACACACAAAGTTAAAGGGCGTTCTGAAGTGAGCGGCGGTGGACGTAAGCCATGGCGCCAAAAAGGTACTGGCCGTGCACGTCAAGGATCCATCCGTGCCCCACAATGGGTTGGCGGTGGAACTGTATTTGGTCCGTCACCACGCAGTTACAGCTACACAATGCCTAAAAAAGTACGTCGTTTAGCTCTACAGTCTGCTTATTCTTCTAAAGTAAAAGAAGAGAACATTATCGTTCTTGAGAGTCTATCTCTAGACGCTCCAAAAACTAAAGAAGTAGTAAACCTTCTTAAAGCTCTCGATGTAAACGAAAAGGCATTGATTGTCACAGCAGAGAAAGATGAAAATGTAACTCTTTCTTCTAATAATATCCCTACAGTGAAAAGTTCATCTGTAGAAGAAGTAAGTGTGTTAGATTTACTAACGCATGATAAGCTGATCCTAACGAAGGAAGCAGCTGAAAAAGCAGGGGAGGTGCTCTCATAATGAAAGAACCACGTGATATCATTAAGCGCCCTGTCATAACTGAGCAATCTGCTGACCTTATGGGAGAAAAGAAATATACGTTTGAAGTTAGCCCAGCCGCTAACAAAACTGAAATTAAAAAAGCAGTTGAAGAAATCTTTGGTGTAAGTGTTGATTCTGTTAACACAATGAACCTTAAAGGTAAATTTAAACGTATGGGTCGCTATGGCGGCTACCGTTCTGATCGTAAGAAAGCAGTAGTTACTTTGACTGAAGACAGCGAAGAACTAGAATTCTTTGAAGTATAAACTATAAATCTTAATTAAAAAGGAGGGAAAAAAGATGGCGATTAAAAAGTTCCGACCAATTACTAATGGTCGCAGACACATGTCAGTATCTGATTTCGCTGAAATTACCACTGACAAACCTGAACGCTCCCTTGTCACTCCACTTCACAAACGTGGTGGACGTAACAACCAAGGTAAGCTGACAGTTCGTCATCAAGGCGGAGGTCACAAGCGTCAATACCGTATCATCGACTTTAAACGTGATAAAGATGGAATACCTGGACGCGTTGCTACGATTGAATACGATCCAAACCGCTCCGCTAACATTGCGCTAATCAACTACGTTGATGGAGAGAAGCGTTATATCCTGGCTCCAAAAGGAGTGAAGGTAGGCACGGAAATCATTTCTGGTGTAGGTGCAGATATCAAACCTGGTAACTCTCTTGCATTGAAAGATATTCCTGTAGGTACAATCATTCACAACGTAGAACTTAAACCTGGACGCGGTGGACAGCTTGTACGTTCTGCAGGCGCATCTGCTCAAATTCTAGGTCGTGAAGAAAAATACACGCTTGTTCGCTTAACTTCTGGTGAAGTTCGCCTCGTACTAAGCACTTGCCGTGCAACAATCGGTCAAGTTGGTAACCTGGAACACGAACTAATCAGTGTTGGTAAAGCTGGACGTTCCCGCTGGCAAGGCAAGCGCCCAACCGTACGTGGTTCTGTTATGAACCCTAGTGATCACCCACACGGTGGTGGTGAAGGCCGTGCGCCAATCGGTATGCCTTCTCCTGTTACTCCATGGGGTAAACCAACTCTTGGGTACAAGACAAGAAAACGCAACAAGCAGTCTGATAAATATATCGTTCGTAGAAGAGGTAAAAAATAACGGAATTGTCGGGCGGGCGATAATACCCGTCTTTCAATTGCGAAGGGAGGTTTATTCATGGGCCGCAGCCTGAAAAAGGGACCTTTTGTAGATGATCATTTGATGAAAAAAGTTGAGAAGTTGAACGAAGACAGTAAACACCAAGTGGTGAAGACATGGTCTCGTCGTTCTACCATCTTCCCTAACTTTGTCGGACACACAATTGCCGTTTATGACGGACGTAAACACGTACCAGTTTATGTGACAGAAGATATGGTCGGACATAAGCTAGGTGAATTCGCGCCAACCCGTACGTTCAAGGGACACTCTGGCGATGACAAGAAAACAAAACGCTAAGTAGAGAGGAGGCACTCTAATGCAAGCTAAAGCAGTTGCTAAAACCGTTCGCATCGCTCCTCGCAAAGCCCGATTAGTCATTGATCTGATTCGGGGGAAAGAGGTAGGTGAAGCGCTCGCGACATTGAATTTAAAACAGCGCGGCGCATCTCCAGTAGTTGAGAAACTTCTTAACTCTGCGATTGCAAATGCAGAACACAATTATGAAATGGATCCGGAGAATTTATATGTTTCCGAAGCGTTTGTTAATGAAGGTGTAACTCTTAAACGTTTCCGCCCACGTGCTATGGGACGTGCAAGCCAAATTAATAAACGTACCAGCCACATCACAGTGGTTGTATCAGAAAAAAAGGAGGGATAATCAGTGGGTCAAAAAATTAATCCAGTAGGTCTTCGTATCGGCGTCATCCGTGATTGGGAATCCAAATGGTACGCTGGCAAAGACTACGCAGACTTGTTACATGAAGATATTAAGATTCGTGAATTTGTTGAAAAACGTCTAAAAGACGCTGCTATTTCTACTGTTGAAATTGAACGTGCAGCTAACCGCGTAAACATCACCGTACACACGGCGAAACCAGGTATGGTTATCGGTAAAGGCGGCTCTGAAGTTGAAGCGCTTCGTAAAGCTCTCAACGACTTGACCGGCAAACGCGTTCACATTAACATTGTGGAAGTTAAAAAGCCTGATTTGGATGCTACACTTGTAGCCGACAATATCGCTCGTCAGTTAGAAAACCGTGTTTCTTTCCGTCGTGCTCAAAAACAAACACTTCAACGCGCTATGCGTGCAGGAGCTAAAGGTATTCGTACCCAAGTATCTGGTCGTCTAGGTGGCGCGGATATCGCTCGTGCAGAATATTACAGTGAAGGAACAGTACCACTACACACACTTCGTGCAGACATCGATTATGGAACTGCAGAAGCAGACACCACTTACGGAAAACTTGGTGTTAAAGTGTGGATCTACCGTGGAGAAGTCCTTCCAACTAAAACAGACAAGTAAGGAAGGGGGAAAAGCATTATGTTAATGCCAAAACGTGTTAAATATCGTAAACAACACCGTACTAGCTTAAAAGGCCGTGCAAAAGGTGGTACTGAAGTATCATTCGGAGAGTATGGTTTGCAAGCTATCGACCCAGCGTGGATCACAGCCCGCCAAATCGAGGCATCGCGTATTGCGATGACTCGTTATATGAAACGTGGCGGTAAAGTATGGATCAAAATCTTCCCTGACAAGCCTTATACTGCTAAACCCCTAGAAGTTCGTATGGGTTCTGGTAAAGGTGCTCCAGAAGGTTTCGTAGCCGTAGTGAAACCAGGGAAAATCATGTTTGAAATCGCAGGAGTTTCTGAAGAGGTGGCGCGCGAAGCACTTCGCCTTGCATCTCACAAACTTCCGATTCGTACTAAATTTGTAAAACGTGAAGAAATTGGTGGTGAAATCAATGAAGGCTAATGAAATCCGCGAATTAACCACTGCCGAAATTGAACAAAAAGTTAAGTCTCTAAAAGAAGAACTTTTTAACCTGCGCTTTCAGCTGGCAACAGGTCAACTTGAGAACACTGCTCGTATTCGTGAAGTTCGCAAGTCCATTGCACGTATGAAAACTGTTGCTCGCGAACGTGAGCTAGGCGTAAATAACTAATAGATGAGAGGAGGTCACCCTCACATGACTGAACGTAACAATCGTAAAGTTTACACTGGCCGTGTCGTATCTGACAAAATGGATAAAACCATCACTGTCTTAGTTGAAACTTACAAATTCCACAAACTTTATGGCAAACGCGTAAAGTATTCTAAAAAATTCAAGACTCATGACGAAAACAACCAGGCTAAAAATGGAGATGTTGTCCGTATTATGGAAACTCGTCCGCTTTCAGCAACGAAACGTTTCCGCCTGCTAGAAGTCGTAGAAGAGTCCGTAATTATCTAATTAAAGTTCGCTCGGAGTTAATCCGAAGGGAGGTTACATGGTATGATTCAACAGGAGTCTCGTTTAAAAGTTGCAGACAACTCTGGTGCCCGTGAAATCCAAACGATTAAAGTTTTGGGCGGATCTGGTCGTAAAACAGCAAATATCGGTGACATTATCACCGCAACTGTGAAACAAGCAACACCAGGGGGCGTTGTTAAAAAAGGTGAGGTAGTGAAAGCAGTTATCGTACGTTCTAAAAGCGGTATGCGCCGTAAAGATGGTTCTTACATTCGTTTCGATGAAAACGCAGCAGTAATCGTTCGTGATGATAAAGGACCACGCGGTACTCGTATCTTTGGACCGGTAGCTCGTGAACTTCGTGAAGCTAAATTCATGAAGATCGTATCTCTAGCTCCAGAAGTATTATAATGTATGAACGAAATGCCTTGGTAAGGAGGTGCGCGAAGTATGCACGTAAAAAAAGGTGACAAAGTAATGGTTATTACTGGTAAGGATAAAGGCAAACAAGGAACGATCCTTGAAGCTTATCCTAAAAAGGAACGTGTTCTTGTTGAAGGTGTTAACGAAGTTAAAAAACACGCTAAACCATCTCAAGAAAACCCACAAGGTGGAATCCTGACACAGGAAGCACCTATCCACGTTTCTAACGTATTGCCGATCGATCCTAAGACTGGCGAACCAACCCGTGTTGGATACAAAGTCGAGGACGGCAAGAAGGTTCGTATCGCGAAAAAATCTGGTGAAGCACTAGATAAATAATCCGGATAGGAAAGGAGGGCCACACGATGAACGAACTACAAAAACAATATCAAGAAGAAATTGTTCCATCTTTGATGAACAAATTTGAATATGAGTCAGTTATGCAGACGCCTAAAGTCGAGAAAATCGTTATCAACATGGGTGTTGGTGATGCTGTTCAGAACGCAAAAGCTCTGGATACAGCAGTAGAAGAATTAACATTAATTTCAGGTCAGAAGCCTGTCATTACGAAAGCTAAGAAATCAATCGCAGGTTTCCGTCTACGTGAAGGTATGCCTATCGGTGCGAAAGTTACCCTTCGCGGAGAGCGTATGTATGAATTCTTCCAAAAGCTTATCTCAGTATCTCTACCACGTGTGCGTGACTTCCGTGGTATTTCTAAAAAAGCTTTTGACGGACGTGGAAACTACACACTTGGCGTTAAAGAACAATTAATTTTCCCAGAAATTAATTACGATAAAGTAAATAAAGTGCGTGGTATGGACATCGTTATCGTTACTACAGCTGATTCTGACGAAGAAGCTCGTGAGCTATTGACTCAATTCGGTATGCCGTTTCAGAAATAACGATCTAACCATAAGGAGGGAAAATAGTGGCTAAAAAATCAATGGTCGCGAAACAGAAGCGTAACCAGAAGTATCAAGTACGTGAGTACACACGCTGTGAACGTTGCGGACGTCCTCACTCTGTACTTCGTAAGTTTAAGCTTTGCCGTATTTGTTTCCGTGAACTTGCATATAAAGGACAAATCCCTGGTGTCAAAAAAGCCAGCTGGTAAACCCGAGACAGGGAAGGAGGTAAATGAGTTATGACAATGACAGATCCAATTGCAGATATGCTTACGCGTATTCGTAACGCTAACATGGTACGTCACGAGAAGCTTGAGCTCCCAGCTTCCAACTTAAAGAAAGAGATTGCTGACATTCTAAAACGTGAAGGTTTTGTACGTGATTATGAATATGTTGAAGACAGTAAACAAGGCGTTCTTCGCATCTTCCTTAAGTACGGACAAAGCAACGAACGTGTAATCAGCGGTCTAAAACGTATCAGTAAACCAGGACTACGTGTTTACGCAAAAGCTGAAGAGCTTCCAAAAGTTCTTAATGGACTTGGTATAGCCGTAGTATCTACTTCAAAAGGTGTATTAACAGATAAAGAAGCTCGTGAACAAGCCATCGGTGGCGAAGTCCTAGCTTATATCTGGTAGAAAACTCAGATAAGACAGGAGGTGCAAAAATATGTCTCGCGTAGGTTTAAAAACATTAGAAATTCCTGAAGGTGTAGAAATCAATCAGGATAACAATACAATCACAGTAAAAGGTCCAAAAGGCGAATTGACTCGTACTTTCCACAAGGACATGACAGTGAAGATTGAAGATAATGTTCTTACAGTAGAGCGTCCTAGTGACCACAAAGAACATCGTGCTCTTCACGGTACTACCCGCAGCCTGATCGCTAACATGGTTGAAGGTGTTTCCAAAGGATACGAAAAATCCCTTGAAATTATTGGTGTAGGTTATCGTGCTCAAAAGCAGGGGGAAAAAGTCGTTATTAACGCTGGCTATTCCCACCCTGTTGAGGTCCCTAGCCGCGAAGGTATTGAAATTGAAGTCCCTACCAACACGAAGTTAACCATCAAAGGTATCGACAAAGAATTAGTCGGAGCTGTTGCTGCTAAAATTCGTGCGATTCGTCCACCAGAACCTTATAAAGGTAAAGGTATTCGTTACCAGGGTGAGCGTGTACGCAGTAAAGAAGGTAAAACAGCTAAGTAAGATTCGTAGGTAATGTATAGAAAGGAGTGACCCAGATGATCACAAAGGCAGATAAGAATGTCGTTCGTAAAAAGCGTCATGCACGCGTTCGTAAGAATGTTTTCGGAACAGCTGAACGTCCGCGTTTGAACGTATATCGCTCTAACAAACACATTTATGCTCAATTAATCAATGACGAGAGCCAAGTAACTGTAGCGAGCGCATCTACTATGGAAAACGGCTTTGATCTAGACGTAACAGGTAACGTAGAAGCTGCTCAAAGAGTCGGCGAATTGCTTGCGAAGCGTGCGGTTGATAACGGTTATGAAGCCGTAGTATTTGACCGCGGAGGTTACTTGTACCATGGACGTGTGAAAGCTCTAGCAGAAGCCGCGCGTGAAGCCGGCCTACAATTTTAATCGTTAAAGGAGGGACATAAATGAATAACAAAATTGACCCTAATAAATTAGATCTTGAAGAACGCGTAGTAACAATCAATCGTGTTGCAAAAGTTGTAAAAGGCGGACGCCGTTTCCGTTTTGCTGCATTGGTTGTTGTAGGAGATAAAAATGGTCATGTAGGTTTTGGTACAGGGAAAGCTCAAGAAGTACCAGAAGCTATCAAAAAGGCAATTGATGATGCTAAGAAAAACCTAATTACAGTACCAATTAAAGATACGACTATTCCACACGAGATCACTGGACGTTTCGGTGCAGGAAGCATCTTGATGAAACCAGCTGCTGAAGGTACTGGAGTCATCGCAGGTGGACCTGTCCGTGCGGTACTTGAGCTTGCAGGTGTTCAAGACATCCTTTCTAAGTCACTAGGTTCTAACACACCAATTAACATGGTGCGTGCAACACTTACTGGACTTAGCGAGCTTAAGCGCGCAGAAGACGTTGCAAGACTTCGTGGGAAGTCCGTAGAAGAACTGTAGGATAAGGAGGGAAATATAATGGCTAAAAAACAATTAGAAATTACCCTCACGCGCAGTGTTATTAGTAGACCGAAGGATCAACGCTCTACTGTCAAGGCGCTGGGTCTGAATAAGATCCGCCAAACTGTCGTACTTGAAGATAACCCAGCGATCCGAGGTATGGCTAATAAGGTATCTCACCTTGTATCGATTAAAGAAGTTTAACTAGAAAAGAAATAAGGAGGTGCTCGCATGAAACTGCATGAACTAAAAGCGGCAAAAGGCGCTCGTAAAGAACGTAATCGTGTAGGTCGTGGAATGGCTTCTGGAAATGGTAAAACATCTGGTCGTGGCCACAAAGGACAGGGTCAGCGCTCTGGAAGCAAGACTCGTCCAGGCTTCGAAGGTGGACAAATGCCATTATTCCAGCGTCTTCCAAAACGTGGTTTCACTAACGTACACCGTAAGGAATTTGCGATTATCAACCTTGATGCTCTTAACCGTTTTGAAGAGGGAACAGAGGTTACTCCTGAACTAATGCTTGATTCTGGTGCGGTAAGCAACCAAAAATCCGGAATTAAAGTTCTTGGTAAAGGATCTATCGATAAAAAACTTACAGTGAAAGCTCATAAGTTCTCTGCTTCAGCGAAAGAAGCAATTGAAGCAGCGGGCGGTCAAACTGAGGTGATTTAATGTTCCGTACAATCTCCAATTTTATGCGCGTGGGTGATATTCGACGGAAAATCTTTTTCACTTTAGCTATGTTGATCGTATTCCGGTTAGGGACATTCATTCCTGTTCCATTTACAAACAGAGATGCTATTAACTTCATGGATGAACAAAACGCTTTCGGCTTTTTGAACACATTTGGAGGCGGGGCATTACAGAATTTCTCCATCTTTGCCATGGGGATCATGCCTTACATTACAGCCTCAATCATCATGCAATTGTTACAGATGGATGTTGTCCCTAAGTTTGCGGAATGGAAAAAGCAAGGTGAAGTTGGCCGTCGAAAATTAGCTCAGTTTACCCGCTATGGAACGATCGCTCTCGCTTTCATTCAGGCAATTGGAATGTCAATCGGATTTAATGCCCTGGCAGGCGGTCAATTGATCGTAGATCCAGGCGTTACGAAATTCCTGGTAATTGCTCTGGTATTAACAGGCGGAACAGCTTTCCTAATGTGGCTTGGTGAACAAATCACATCCCACGGCGTCGGAAATGGTATTTCCATTCTGATATTTGCGGGTATTGTAGCTGCGATTCCTACCGGTGTTAACCAGTTGTATGATCAGTATATCTCCGGTGCAGGAGATCAGCTGTTTATCAATCTTGTGATCATTGCGTTAATCGCACTTGTTATAGTGGCCGTTGTAGTTGGAGTTATTTTCATCCAGCAGGCACTGCGTAAAATTCCTATCCAGTATGCCAAGCGCTTGGTAAACCGTTCTCCTGTTGGAGGACATTCAACACATTTGCCAATCAAGGTTAATGCTGCGGGAGTAATTCCGGTAATCTTCGCGATATCCTTTATTATCGCGCCTAGAACAGTAGCTGGATTCTTCGAAAATAGTGAAATAGCATCTGTTATTCAATATATCTTTGATTACCAGAATTGGCCTGGAATGATAATCTATGTAGCGTTGATCATTGCCTTCACTTATTTCTATACATTTGTCCAGGTTAACCCAGAACAAATGGCAGAGAACTTGAAGAAGCAAGGCGGGTATATCCCGGGTATACGTCCTGGTGCAAATACAGAAACGTATTTGACGCGAGTGATGTACCGGTTAACGTTTGTAGGATCTATCTTCCTGGCAGCAGTCTCAATCCTGCCGATCATCTTAGGTTCTGTGGCACAACTGCCGCCAACCGTTCAAATTGGCGGAACCAGCTTACTCATCGTTGTTGGGGTTGCTCTGGAAATGATGAAACAGCTGGAGAGTCAGCTTGTAAAACGTCACTATAAAGGTTTTATTAAATAATTAGTGAAGAACTAATGAATAATGAGAGCGAGGGGAACACGTTGAACTTAATTCTGATGGGTCTTCCTGGTGCTGGTAAAGGCACACAGGCAGAGAAGATAGTCGAAAAATATAACATCCCTCATATCTCAACTGGAGATATGTTCCGTTTAGCTATCAAAGAAGGAACAGCGCTAGGTAAGGAAGCAAAATCATATATGGACAAAGGCGAATTGGTTCCGGATGAAGTTACAATCGGAATCGTTCGCGAGCGTCTGAGCAAACCGGATTGTAAGGAAGGCTTCCTTCTGGATGGCTTTCCAAGAACCATTGCTCAAGCTGACGCCCTTGAAAATTTGTTAAGCGATATGGATGACACGTTAGATCATGTGCTTCATATTGATGTTCCAAAAGACCAACTCATCGAGCGTCTGACTGGACGACGCATCTGCCCGACTTGCGGTGCCACTTATCATGTAGTATTCAATCCTCCAAAAGAGGAAGGAAAATGCGACCATGATGGCTCTGAGTTGATTCAACGAGAAGACGATCAGCCGGAAACTGTAAGGAAGCGCCTTGAAGTGAATGTGGAACAACAACAGCCACTTCTGGACTTCTACCGTGACAAAGGATATTTAGTATCTTTTGAAGGGGATAAGGATATCAACGACGTATTCAAAAACATTGATGAAGTACTTGGAGACCTGTCTAAATGATTAGTTGTAAAACACCACGGGAATTAGATATTATGCGTGAAGCTGGCAGAATAGTCGCCTTAACGCACCAGGAGTTGGAACGAAATATCCAGCCAGGCGTTACAACTGGCGAATTGGATAAGATTGCTGATGATTTCATACGCAGTATGGATGCAATCCCATCTTTTAAAGGTTATAATGGATTCCGTGGTAGTATTTGCACATCGGTCAATGAAGAGCTCGTCCATGGAATACCTGGTGATCGGGTATTGGATGAAGGAGATATTATCAGTATTGATATTGGTGCTAAATACCAAGGTTATCATGGTGACTCCGCCTGGACTTATCCAGTCGGTACTGTAGATGATAAAACATTGGATTTGCTAAAAGTGATAGAGACATCATTGTTCAAAGGACTTGATGAAGCAAACCCAGGTGAGCGCCTTTCAAATATATCCCATGCCATTCAAAGCTATGCTGAATCGAAAGGATATTCGATTGTACGTGAGTATGTAGGACACGGAGTAGGTAAGGAGCTTCATGAGGATCCCCAGATCCCTCATTATGGTCCACCGAATAAAGGTCCTCGGCTTAAGCCTGGAATGGTATTGGCTGTAGAACCAATGGTGAACGCGGGGACACGTTATGTGAAGACCCTGCCGGATCGTTGGACTGTGGTCACAAAAGATGGTAAAATGTGTGCGCATTTTGAACACACCATCGCGATTACAGAAGAGGGTTACGAAGTATTAACAAAATCCTAAATGAAGGTGATCGTGTTTGAACGAATCTGAGTCGAGTCCACGAATAGGTCAAATTGTTCGTATTGTGCAGGGGCGTGAGGCAGGACAGTATGCGGTAGTTATCGATGTACTGGATGGCCGCTTTGTGCTGCTTGCCGACGGAGAGAAACGTAAGTATGATCGACCAAAGAAAAAGAATTTGCAGCATATTGAGCTTATGGATTTCATCTCTCCGGAAGTCCAGAACAGCCTTCTAGAAACTGGTCGTGTCACAAATGGCAAGCTTCGATTTGCCGTATCAAAATATGTCAATGAAGCAGTGACTGATTTGAAGAAGGGAGATCAACTCGATGGCGAAAGACGATGTAATTGAAGTAGAGGGGACAATCGTTGAAACCTTACCAAATGCACAGTTTAAGGTTGAACTCGAGAACGGTCATACCGTATTAGCGCACGTTTCTGGTAAAATTCGCATGCACTTCATTCGAATTCTACCAGGGGACAAAGTGACGGTTGAGCTTTCCCCGTATGATTTAACTAAAGGACGTATTACGTACCGTTATAAATAAAAACTCCGATCTTAAAGGAGGTATGGATGATGAAGGTAAGGCCTTCTGTAAAACCAATTTGCGAAAAATGCAAAGTCATCAAACGAAAAGGTAAAGTCATGGTAATCTGTGAAAACCCTAAGCATAAACAAAAACAAGGTTAATCTGAAGGAGGTGTACGTAGCACATGGCACGTATAGCAGGTGTAGACGTTCCGCGCGATAAGCGCATCGTCGTTTCATTAACTTATATATATGGTGTTGGTAAATCACTAGCTGCTGAGATTCTGGCTGAAGCCGGCGTTTCAGAGAACACTCGTGTTCGCGATCTTACAGAAGACGAACTTGCTAAGATTCGTAAAGCAGTTGATAACCAAAACGTTGAAGGTGATCTTCGCCGTGAGAACTCTCTAAACATTAAACGTTTGATTGAGATCGGTTCTTACCGTGGAATCCGTCACCGCCGCGGGCTTCCGCTTCGTGGACAAAAGACAAAAAACAACTCTCGTACACGTAAAGGCCCACGTCGTACAGTGGCCAACAAGCGTAAATAAACGAAAGATAAAGGAGGTAAGCTAACCTTATGGCACGTAAAGGACACACACGTACTCGTAAACGTAAGGCGAAAAAGAATATAGAGTCGGGAATGGCACACATCCGCTCTACATTCAACAACACAATCGTTACGATCACTGATGTTCAAGGAAACGTCATCAGCTGGAGCAGTGCAGGTTCCCTAGGTTTCAAAGGATCCCGTAAATCTACTCCATTTGCTGCTCAAATGGCTTCAGAAGCTGCAGCGAAAGATGCTATGGACAACGGTATGAAAACTCTAGAAGTTACAGTTAAAGGCCCTGGTGCAGGTCGTGAAGCAGCGATCCGTTCACTACAAGCAGCAGGTCTTGATATCACGGCAATCCGTGACGTGACTCCAGTTCCACACAATGGTTGCCGTCCACCAAAACGTCGTCGCGTATAATAGTTCTGAATAGAATTTGTCACCCTGTCTATAATGGGTTATGATAGGTTTTTAAATCAATCGCATGTAGACAGTGAAAAAAGCAGTTGTCTTTGTATCGGAACTGCCTACCTGAGGAATTTCGGTTAGACTAGAGGTCTAACCGGGGTTTCGACGTTTTGAAGGAGGGTTTAGTGTAAATGATCGAAATTGAAAAGCCAAAAATTGAAACGGTTGAGATCAGCGATGAGTCCACTTTTGGTAAGTTCGTCGTAGAACCGCTTGAGCGTGGGTATGGTACAACTCTAGGTAACTCCTTGCGTCGTATCCTATTATCCTCACTTCCTGGCTCTGCTGTAACATCAGTTCAAATTGAGGGTGTTCTTCACGAATTCTCGACTATTGATGGTGTCGTAGAAGATGTAACCACTGTCATTTTGAATCTGAAGAAACTAGCTTTGAAAGTTTATTCTGACGAAGAAAAGACTTTAGAGATTGATGTTCAGGGTGAAGGAAAAGTCACAGCTGCAGATATTACGCATGATAGTGATGTTGAAGTTCTTAACCCGGATCTTCATATCGCCACATTAGATAGCACAGCTAATCTTCGCATGCGTATTACAGCGGAACGTGGTCGAGGATATCGACCTGCAGAAGGAAACAACCATGAGGACCTGCCAATTGGCGTGATCCCGGTTGATTCAATCTTTACGCCAGTATCCCGCGTAACGTATCAAGTTGAAAATACAAGAATTGGTCAAACTTCAAACTTCGATAAACTTACTTTGGACGTGTGGACAGACGGAAGCATTCGTCCCGAAGAAGCCATTTCTCTTGGAGCTAAGATCTATATGGAACACCTCAATATCTTTGTCGGCTTAACTGATGAAGCTCAAAAAGCTGAAATCATGGTTGAGAAAGAAGAGGACCAAAAAGAGAAAGTTCTCGAGATGACGATTGAAGAGCTTGATCTTTCCGTTCGTTCATACAACTGCTTGAAGCGTGCTGGTATCAATACAGTACAGGAACTTGCGAATAAATCGGAAGAAGATATGATGAAAGTCCGAAACCTTGGACGCAAGTCACTTGAAGAAGTGAAGTACAAGTTGGATGAACTTGGACTAGGTTTAAGAAAAGAAGACTGATTAATAGAGCATCACAGAGTTAACGGTAAGGGAGGGATTATCAATGGCTAGAAAACTAGGACGTACAACTGATCAACGTATGGCGCTTCTTCGCAATTTAGCGACCGACTTGATCATTCATGAGCGTTTAGAAACAACAGAAGCTAAAGCAAAAGAGCTTCGTTCTGTAGTAGAAAAAATGATTACTCTAGGTAAACGCGGCGATCTTCATGCCCGTCGTCAAGCTGAGTCATTCCTCTATAAGGCTGACGCTGATGAAGAAGGAGATCAAACAGCTTTACAAAAGCTATTCTCTGACATTGGCCCACGCTATGAGGACCGTCAAGGTGGTTACACTCGCGTGCTTAAGCTAGGCGAGCGTAAAGGTGATGGAGCTAAAATGGCGATCATTGAATTAGTTTAATGACTACCACTGGTATAAAAGGGCAGGAATGAATCTCATCGTGAGGTTGAATCCAGCCCTTTTTTTATTTGTCAAAAATACTATATATACTTTGGCCTGAAGGTCTCAAA
Organism: Halobacillus alkaliphilus; assembly: GCF_900113125.1. GTDB lineage: Bacteria > Bacillota > Bacilli > Bacillales > Halobacillaceae > Halobacillus > Halobacillus alkaliphilus. The sequence continues at coordinate 49,567 of NZ_FOOG01000023.1, forward strand.
AATATGTTATGGATGTAAGCAAAAGTCTGAAATCCTGAAATATGTCGTATTTCCTGGGAAATAGTCAGATGAGTGGAGGAGAATTGAATGGGGAACACTCAGATCGAGTTTAGAAATGTTTCATTTCGGTACCAGGAAGATATGCCGTGGGTTCTGAAAGACGTAAGTTTTACGATTTATAATAATGAATGGGTAGCGATGATTGGTCATAACGGCTCTGGGAAATCTACCATTGCTAAGTTAATGAATGGTTTGTTATTTCCTCAAGAAGGGGAAATCCTAGTAGACGGACAGCCCGTAACCGCTTCTACTGTATGGGATATACGGAGGAAAGTAGGAATGGTTTTTCAGAATCCGGACAACCAATTTGTTGGTACTACTGTTAGAGATGACGTGGCTTTTGGTATGGAGAATCACGGTATGGCAAGAGACTTAATGTTAGAACGTATTACAGAGAGCTTAGAAGCCGTTGGGATGAATGGTTATGAACGCCATGAACCTCATCGGCTTTCTGGAGGGCAAAAACAAAGGGTTGCCATTGCCAGTGTTCTAGCCGTATCGCCCCAATATATTATTTTGGATGAAGCAACTGCGATGCTTGATCCTAAAGGTCGAAAAGAAATTATGGAAACCATTCGAGAAGTGCAATCCGCGCGGGATCTTTCTCTCATCACTATTACTCATGATTTATTAGAAGTTACACAGGCGGACAGGGTGATTGTAATGAACAAGGGAGAGATTTGGATGGAAGGTACTCCAAGAGAACTCTTCGCTAAGAAGGAACAATTAATTGAAATTGGCTTAGATACTCCTTTTGTAAGCAAACTGGCAGATGAATTAAAGGACGCTGGTCTGCCTCTAACACGTGAGCCACTGAATCACCAGGAGTTACTGGAGGAATTATGGACATTTCATTCGACAAGGTAAGTTATACCTATCAACCTAATACCCCGTTTGAGCACCGAGCGTTGGATGAGGTCTCCTTTAGGATCAACTCCGGTTCCTACGTAGCTGTAATAGGTCATACAGGATCAGGTAAATCGACTCTTATCCAGCATTTGAATGGATTGCTTCAACCGACTAGTGGTGAGGTAAAAGTTGGAGAGTACCACCTTAAGGCTAATGAAAAAAACAAGCAGCTTAGAAAGCTCCGTGAACAAGTAGGGGTTGTTTTTCAGTACCCGGAGCACCAGTTATTCGAAGAAACCGTAGCAAAGGATATTGCATTTGGTCCTCAGAATTTTGGGGTGCCGCAAGAAGAAATCCACCGAAGAACACGAGAAGCCGTAAAAGCAACTCAAATTCATGAGGATCTCCTTGAACGATCTCCTTTTGATCTAAGTGGAGGTCAAATGCGTCGGGTAGCTATTTCGGGAGTTCTTGCTATGAATCCACAAGTCCTTGTGCTTGATGAGCCAACTGCAGGTCTGGATCCTAATGGCCAGAAAGAAATTATGGATATGTTCCATCGACTGCATAAAGATAAACAACTCACTACGATTCTTGTCACTCACAGCATGGAAGATGCACTTGCTTATGCAGATCATATTGTGATTCTCAATCAGGGGAAAGTTTATATGGAAAGTGCTCCTTTGGAGATCTTTAAACAACAACAAGCGCTTGAAGATGTGCAGCTTGATGTTCCTGAGGTTATACAGTTTGTAACAAAAGTCAGGGATCAGCTCGGAGTGGAACTTGAATACACGGGTCAGAGCATAGCAGAATTAGCAAAGGAATTAACCCGTATAGTGAAAGGGGACCGGGTGTATGAGTAATTCAATGATCATCGGTCAGTATATCCCTGGTGATTCTTTTGTTCACCGGCTGGATCCAAGGTCTAAAATTGCAATTATTTTTTTCTTTGTCATCATTGTGTTTTTTGCTAATTCTGTTATGAGCTATGGACTTCTTGCTTTATTTGCTATCGGTAGTGCTGCTACTTCCCGTATCCCGCTCAGTTATATTATGAAGGGCTTAAAACCCGTATGGTTTTTGGTGATTTTCACTTTTCTTCTTCACCTTATAGTAACCAAACAGGGAGAAGTATTGGTCAGTATATTAGGGTGGGAGATATATGAAGAGGGTCTTATTCAGGGAGCTGCGATATCCCTTCGATTCTTTCTATTAATCATGGTGACGTCCCTTTTAACATTTACGACTACACCTATTGAAATTACTGATGCGATAGAAGAGCTTTTAGGTCCCTTGAAAAAAGTTAACTTTCCTGTACACGAACTGGCCTTAATGATGTCTATTTCTCTAAGATTTATTCCTACTCTTATGCAAGAAACAGAGAAAATATCAAAGGCACAGGCTTCCCGGGGAGTAGATTTCCGCACAGGCTCATTTAAGGACCGTGTGAAGGCTGTAATCCCTCTTTTGGTACCTTTATTTGTCAGTGCTTTCAAAAGAGCTGAGGAGCTTGCTATGGCCATGGAAGCGCGAGGGTATCAAGGCGGTGAAGGCCGGACAAAATTAAGAGAACTTCACTTAGGTAAAACAGATGTCTATTTATATATTTTGTTCATTTTATTAGTGATCGGGCTTTTCTTAACCAGAAGTTAAATGGAGGAACACGTTTTGCAGCGAATACGATGTATCATTCAATATGACGGTACCAACTACGCGGGGTATCAAGTTCAACTAAATGGAAACACCGTACAGGAGGAGTTAGAAAAAGTTCTTACTAAAATGCATAAGGGCCGGAGAATAAAAGTAATAGCTTCGGGGCGAACGGACTCCGGGGTGCATGCGATCGGACAAGTCATTCATTTTGATACCGAGCTGACGCTTCCAATGGAGAATTGGAAGCGTGCTCTGGCTACTATGCTTCCTGCAGACATCACGGTAACAAAAGCGGAACCAGTAAGCAGTGATTTTCATGCTCGCTATGATACCACTGGAAAAGAATACCGCTATTTCATTTGGAATTCTAAAGAACCCAATATTTTTAAGCGCCACTACTATTATCATATTAGAAAAGAATTGGATGTCCCGGCTATGAAAGATGCTTGCCGGTATATAGAAGGGGAGCATGACTTTACTTCTTTTTGTTCACCAAAGTCAGATGTGAAAGGCAGCAAAGTACGCACCATTCATCAGGCTTCTGTTGCCCAGAGGGGTGAAGAACTTATCTTTCAATTCAAAGGTTCAGGTTTCTTGTATAATATGGTGAGAATCATTGTAGGCACATTGCTTGAAGTAGGGCATCACGAAAGAGAACCAGCAGATATTCCGTTTATTATTGAGAAAGAGAATCGTGAATTCGCAGGAAATACGGCTCCTCCTCATGGACTTTTCTTATGGAAGGTCGATTATGAATAAGGGCGGATAGTAATTTTTTTATAATAACAACGATTCCTGGTGTGTATTCTCTTGACATTAGTAATAAGAGTGTTATATTATATTCTATGGCATTTTATTTCTATACCACGATTAGCCCCGGAAACTAATCGTATTTGAGATAAATAAACGAAGCTTTGTAAAAATTAACAATTCAGGAGGGAAACCGACATGCGCACAACTTTCATGGCAAATGAAAACAACGTGGAACGTAAATGGTATGTTGTGGATGCTGCAGGGCAGACACTTGGCCGTTTATCAAGCGAAGTTGCTGCGATCCTTCGCGGTAAAAATAAACCAACGTACACTCCCCATGTTGATACAGGTGATCATGTAATCATCATCAACGCTGGAGAGATTCAACTGACTGGCAACAAAATCAATGACAAGATCTACTATCGTCATTCAAACCACCCAGGTGGTTTGAAGGCCCGTACAGCTAACGAAATGCGTAATAAATACCCAGAGCAAATGCTAGAACTTGCTGTTAAAGGTATGCTGCCAAAAGGAAGCCTTGGACGTAAGATGGGCAAAAAACTTCATGTTTATGCTGGTAACGAACACAAGCATGAAGCACAACAACCAGAAGTTTACGAACTTCGCGGATAATAAAAGGAGGTAATCAAGAGTGGCACAAGTACAATACTCCGGTACTGGACGTCGTAAGAAATCAACTGCTCGTGTACGTCTTGTTCCAGGAACTGGTCGTGTAGTAGTCAACAAACGTGATGCTGAAGACTTCTTTCCATATGAAACTCTTCGCATGATTCTGAAACAGCCTCTAGCTGTTACAGAAACAGAAGGTAACTATGATGTTTATGTAAACGTAGACGGTGGAGGATTCACTGGACAAGCTGGTGCAATCCGTCACGGTATCGCTCGTGCTTTGTTAGAAGCAGATCCAGAATACCGTACACCACTAAAACGCGCAGGATTGCTAACGCGTGACGCACGTATGAAAGAGCGTAAGAAATACGGTCTTAAAGGTGCTCGTCGTGCTCCACAGTTCTCCAAGCGTTAATATCTTTTTATCAAACCCTCTGGCCTATCCGGCCGGAGGGTTTTTTGGTTTCTAAAAGGTATGACATTTCACCTGTTCATATTCTTCACTCTTGTCCCATATAGTGAATTAGGGAGTGTAAGGAGTGTGGAATAATGATCCGTAAAATGAAGACCCCCTTATGGTTAGTGGGAATAATTATACTTGTCTGCCTTGTATCTTATCCACTGCAGGAAGCAAAAGACGCCTGGACTATGTGGTCATCTCCTTTATCGGGAAAGATTATTGTTCTTGATCCGGGACATGGAGGGCTGGACGGTGGTGCAGAAGGAACAGATGGTACACAGGAGAAAGAGATCACGCTTCGTATGAGTGAGTACTTACGTGATTATCTGCAAGAAGCAGGGGCGCTTGTGTATTTAACCAGAAACGAAGATAAGGATCTCGCTTCTGAAAATGCCGGAAGTTTATCAAGACGGAAATCAGAAGATATTCGGAACAGAGTCCAGTACATTAAAGAAAAAGAAGCGGATTTTTATTTAAGCATTCATTTAAACGCTATTCCATCTCCTAAATGGAGAGGAGCTCAGACTTTCTTTAATTCAAACAACCCCCAAAGTGAACATCTGGCTAAATTCATTCAATCTGAAATTAGAACAAATCTTGAAAACACCGACCGGCAGGCCATGGATTTGACATCCATTTATCTTCTTAAACATGTAGAGGCACCAGGTGCACTGGTGGAAGCCGGTTTTCTCTCGAACGGAGAAGAACGGGAGCTGCTAAAGTCGGAGGAATATCAAAGAAAAATGGCCGCCTCCATTTACCAGGGTGTACTTCGCTATGTGACAGAGAGAGAATATTCTTCTGAAAATGGATTGTAAGCATATTACTTAGAAAGCGTTTCAGATATGTTATACTAGCATTATTGAACATTTCTAAGGATGGTGAACGGCTTTGTTAACACAAGAAAAAGTACTCGAAATCCTTCATCCAATCGAAGATCCGTTTTTACATAAAACGTTAGAAGAAACCGGTGGGATTGAAGATATATCAATTAAAGAAGAAAAAAACCATGTAAGTGTTAAGGTCTTGATTGCAAAGACAAACACGGCAGAACAAATGGAACTTCAACAGACTATAGTGAATGCACTGAAGAGTGGCGGAGCAGCTACTGTAGGGCTCCGGTTTGACCAGCTTCCAGAAGACGTAATCAATAAATTTCAACCGGAAGCAGAAAGTCAGCAGGAAGAATCGTTACTGGATGGCGGCTCCAATACAAAATTCCTTACCATTGCCAGCGGTAAAGGCGGCGTTGGTAAATCAACAGTTACGGTCAACTTGGCAGTAGCACTTACGCGATTAGGTAAAAAAGTAGGAATCATTGACGCTGATATCTATGGCTTCAGTGTTCCGGATATGATGGGTGTGGAAGAGCGCCCGGTTGTACGCGGGGAAAAGATTATCCCTGTTGAGCGATTCGGAGTAAAAGTCGTTTCCATGGGCTTCTTCGTGGAAGATAACTCTCCGATCATTTGGAGAGGTCCTATGCTTGGCAAGATGCTGACCAGCTTCTTTAAAGAAGTGGAGTGGGGCGACCTTGACTATCTACTTCTTGATTTACCGCCAGGAACAGGGGATGTAGCTTTGGATGTTCACTCCATGCTTCCTTCGTCTAAGGAAATTATTGTGACGACTCCTCACCCAACTGCGGCCTTTGTAGCTGCACGAGCTGGGCAGATGGCTTTGAAGACAGAGCATGAAATCTTGGGAGTTATCGAGAATATGGCTTACTTTGAAAGTAAGGAAACAGGAAATAAAGAATTTGTCTTTGGACGCGGAGGAGGAACGAAGCTTGCTGAGACACTGCAAACCGGCGTGCTCGGTCATATTCCTCTACAGCAGCCGTACGAAGATGAAGATGTCTTTGCTCCTTCCGTTTACCAATCCGATCACCCAATTGGGTTAAGCTACCGGAATATTGCTGCTAAAATTATCGATAAGTATTAAATAAGAAATCACGCGTTTCCCTTAAATAAAGGGAAACGCGTGATTTTTACTGAGAAGATTCGCCACCCTGTTCCTGGCTGCCGCTGCCGGATTGTTCTTCACTTCCACCTTGCTGGCCTTCTCCTCCGGAAGAAGAACCTTCACCGGTTTTCATTTTTTCTGCAGCCTTTAACATCGTTTCACTCATCTTGGCTTGAACCACAGGGCTATTTAATGTCTCCTGGATTGTCTTCTCAAGATGTTCACGGAATTTCTGTCCCTGCATAACCGTAACCATTTGATCCATCATTTCAGGATTCTTGTATATCTCAATTAAGAGTTTCTGGTATTCAGGGTCTTTCATTAAACCTTTCATTAGATCCTTTTCTTGTTCTTCCAAGGTTTTGCTAAAACCTTGTACGAATGTAGGATCAGCAAACAGCTTACTCCAAAACTCTTTTCCTTTTTCAGACACTAAGGTGTCGCTGACCGATTGGGCCACTACTTCGGATTCAAGAGTCATGGATTGCTGCATTTTTTCATCAGAGAGAACTTCCGTGAGGGCATTTTTACCTTCATCGGTTTTCAATATATCCACAATCATTTTTTTCGTTGTATCATAATCCGCCTGTTGGCTTGCTCCTGAGCTGCCGTTACAAGCTGCCAGGAAAACAAGAATAATGACGGGACATAAAAAGCGTATTTTGGACATGATAGGATGTCCCCTTTCTTTTGTTCTCCTTGGTCTTACTATTCGCGTTTCGACAAATTTTATACGGCAGGAGGAAAAAAGCCGCGCTTCATGATAAAATACGTAGGAAAATCTTTTTTGCATTTAGGGGGAACATGCGTGAATAGTCGTAAATGGGTGAGGTTATTTTTAACGACGCTGCTGCTTGGCGGAGTTTTAACCCTTGTAACCAGTTTTATATTTAAACAAGATTCTTATGTCGAAGTTCTTCAGCCATTTCAATTATTTGAATTAGTGGGTTTAATATTATTCTTTTCCGGCCTTGGATTTATATTCAGCGTCATTAGTCAGATGGGCTTTTTTGCTTATCTAACGGTTAATCAGTTTGGAAAAGGCTTATTCAGATCTTTTTGGCCTGCACTACAACTATTTTTAATTGCCTTTACATTATTTGATCTCGTTTATTTCCGTTATCAAGCGGCTGAAGAAGGTTCAATCGGAGTATATTTACTAACAGCGCTGGGAATCTTAGCTATATCCCTGGTGGTAGCATTCATAAAGGCAAAGGAGACGAAGTCTTATGCTTTTATTCCAGCTCTGTTTTTTATGGTAGTTGTTACCACGGTAGAATGGGTTCCTGCTTTGAGAGCACAGGGAAGTGACTATATATGGATGATGATTATTCCACTCCTTGCTTGTAATGCTTATCAGCTTCTAGTTCTTCATCGCCTGACAAATAACAAGGAAAACGCTGCTTAAATTAATCAGCCACTGTGGACTCACAGTGGCTGATTTTTAATTAATTTGAGTAGTTTCCGATTCACCGCCGCTTACCAGTTCGGATATGCTGACAAATTTTAACCCTTTTTGTTTCAACCCAGGAAGAATGACTTCCAAAGCTTTTGGTGTCTGCTTAACAGAATCTGAAGCGTGTAATAAAATAATATCTCCTTTTTCACCCTCGTTTAAAACTTGGTCAATGATGGCGTTTGTTCCGGGATTTTCCCAATCTCTAGGGTTGAGACTCCACTGCACAGCCTGCATGCCTTCATTTTCAATCAGCTTCAGCACCTCTTTATCCATATGTCCATGAGGAGGCCGGATCCATTTAATTTCTTCAAATCCCAGTTTTTCAAAAGCTTCCTGAGCTTTACTCAAATCTGAACGTACTTGTTCAGGTTTGAGTTCTAAATAGCTTTCATATTCATATCCCATCATTCCTATTTCATGCTTTCCTTCCTGGATAGCTGTAACAATATCGGGGTGGCGTTCGGCCCACTCACCGCTAACAAAAAAAGTGGCCTGGGCCTGGTGCGATTCCAGCTGCTCTAAGATTTCATACACTTTGTCGCTTCCCCAGCTAATATTAAAAGTCAAAGCGACAAACGATAATTCCTCACTCCCCTGGGTTAATGCTCGAGGTTCGCCATTATTAGAGAAAACAGGAAGTTGGCTCCATTGACCTAACCAAAGAAATAACGCACAAAATAGTGCTAGTACTACTACAACGCCATATCGCTTTAACCGTTCCACTTTCCACGTGTAAAAGCTCAAAGTTTCTGCAACTCCTTCCTTCCAATATGTTCTATACATATGAAAAAAAGGACAACCTATGCTAAAAACAATGAAATTGGGGTAAAAATATAAAAAGATTGGTTATCAGGGAGGTTCTGGCTATGCACGGAATAATAATCAATGATCAAGAACAACGTGAAATGGAATATCTTTTAAAAAGAGAAATGGAAGAAATCACATTTGATCTAGGAGACCACCGAATAGACTCCGGGATTAAAAGAGCTATGGAAGAACGGTATGATGTTTTATTTCAAATATTCAGGAGGTTTGGCTCCCGGGAAGAATGTCTGCAATACATGCCGAAAAAGAAAAAAGAGAACTAAACTTACGCTAAAGTTCAGGGACTACCCTGAGCTTTTTAGTTTTCTTAAACTCCTATATATAGAGGAATACAAAGAGGATTTTAAAAAAAGATAAAAAAATCCTTTAAAAGTATTGCATTCTATTTTTAATCCATGGTATATTATTAATCGTTGTCGGGAAAGGCGAGCGAACATAAAGCAAACCGAAAACGGCAAACAAAAAATCATTTAAAAAAGTTGTTGACTTAAACGAGTCACAATGATATGATTATTAAGTCGCTGTTTTGAAGCGGCCAACCAAAACTTTTGATCTTTGAAAACTGAACGAACCAACCAGTACGTCAAGATATTCTTTCATTATAGAAGGAATTCAAACAAGCACATTCGGTGTGCAAAGAGCTAATCAATCTCAACTTTTATGGAGAGTTTGATCCTGGCTCAGGACGAACGCTGGCGGCGTGCCTAATACATGCAAGTCGAGCGCGGGAAGCAAGCGGATCCCCTTCGGGGGTGAAGCTTGTGGAACGAGCGGCGGACGGGTGAG
>NZ_FOOG01000067.1 GCF_900113125.1 Halobacillus alkaliphilus
AGTCCCTTCTCCCATGGGAGTCTCGCCATTTCCCCACCACCCCAACTATAATGCTGCGAACGGACCCTGCTATAGCAGAAAGGAACCATGCTGCATCTGCCTCAAATGCTTATATAACAGGGTTCCTACACGTAAACACACGTAGTAAAAACCACTATGGATCAGAGATGACCCTGGTTCATTGGAACGCGTTTATGCAGAGAATTTCGAGCGCTCCATGATCGCAAAGGGGCGGAAGGGAACGGCGAAGACTCCTGCGGGATGAACATGATCGGTGAGATCCCGGAAGGTGAAGCCTGAGGAAGCTCACCACATGCCCGCGGAAAGCGAGCCGTTCCCTGGAGCCCCTTTCTCCACACAATATCTCGAAACTGAGTCTTCAACTAACCGGCCCTATTGTGTAATAAGCTTCTTATTAAAAATCTACAATAAACTTTAACAGATTCAAAAAGAAAGGAACCCTGAACGCCAACACTGAAGGCGTTTAGAGTTCCTTATCCATTTACTGTTTATTCCATGTGTATTTTGTGATGCAAGAAGACACTTTTTTCTTGTTTAACTGTACTGAGCTACTTTTTTAGAACTCATTTGCTCATGGCGTATAGTGGCCTGGGCTGCTGACAGTCGTGCAGAAGGAACACGGAAAGGGGAGCAGCTTACATAATCCATGCCTAAATCAAAGCAGAACTGGATCGATTCTTTTTCACCACCATGCTCACCACAAATCCCTGTTTTCAGGGTCGACTTTGTTTGACGTCCCAGTTTCACACCAGTTTCCACAAGTTTGCCTACACCATCCTGATCTAATGAAACAAATGGATTTCTTTTTAGCACATCACGATCTACATAATGTTGGAGAAACTTGCCTTCTGCATCGTCTCGACTGAATCCAAAGGTGGTTTGAGTTAAATCGTTGGTTCCAAAAGAGAAGAAGTCTGCCTCTTCGGCAATTTGATCGGCGGTTAGGGCTGCGCGCGGTGTTTCAATCATGGTGCCAATCAGGTAGTCGAATGTCTTTCCTGTTTCACCCTGGAGCCGCTCACCAATCGCCATCACCAGTTGACGCATTTTCTTAAGTTCATTCACATGGCTGACCAAAGGAATCATGATTTCGGTTGTAACATTTATTCCTTTGTCCATCACGTTGGCCATTGCGTTAAAAATGGCCATGACTTGCATTTCGTAAATTTCAGGATGCATCATACCTAAGCGGCAGCCCCGATGACCTAACATTGGATTCGATTCTTCTAATAACCGTACTTTCCGTAAGAGGTTTTGCTTTTCGATCAAATCGGATGAATGAGGATCAGTCAGTTGCAGCTTAGTCACCTCAACGAGCAGTTCTTCTTTGTCGGGCAAAAACTCGTGGAGGGGTGGATCTAATAAGCGAACGGTAATCGGATGTCCTTGCATCGTTTCAAAAATTTGTTCAAAATCCTGCTGCTGCATAGGCAGGAGTTGATCGAGAGCTTCCTTACGTTCAGCGGTGGTTTCAGAGAGAATCATACGTTGAACTGTAGGGATACGTGAGGCATCCATAAACATATGCTCTGTACGGCAAAGTCCAATGCCTCCTGCTCCAAATTCCAGGGCTTTCTCAGCATCGACTGGATTATCAGCGTTTGCCCGGACGCCCATTTTTGCTTCTTCATCCGCCCAGCGAAGCAGGATCTGGAATTCATCTGAAAGTTCTGGTTCGATCATTGGAATTTCGCCGAGAAAGATTTCTCCTGTCGAACCATCAATTGTAATCGTGTCTCCGTGATTCACCGTGGTAGATCCTGTGATAAATTGTTTGGACTCTAAGTGAATCTTTATCGAGTCGCAGCCGCATATACAGGCTTTCCCCATCCCTCTAGCTACAACAGCGGCGTGGCTCGTCATTCCGCCGCGGCTCGTAACGGTAGCCTGGGCAGCCACAATTCCGTGGATATCGTCAGGTGTCGTCTCAGGTCGGACAAGGATAACCTTCTTTCCATCCCTGGCTAGTTCTTCTGCTTCATCCGCATCAAAGACCACCTGACCGGTGGCGGCTCCAGGGGAAGCGGGTAAGCCGGTAGCCAGTTGTTCCCTTTTATGTTCAGGGTCAATTCGGTGGTGGAGCAGCTGATCCAGTTGATCAGGATCCACACGCAATAGGGCATCCCGTTGATCCATAATCTTTTCGTTTACCATTTCAACTGCGATTCGAATGGCTGCCTGGGCGGTTCGTTTTCCTGTCCGTGTTTGGAGGATAAACAGTTTGCCGTGCTCAACGGTAAATTCAATATCCTGCATATCCTTATAATGGTTTTCTAAAAGGTCGCACGTTTCAACTAATTGGTGATAGAGATCTGGCATTTCGTCTTTGAGGCTGGCAATCGGCTGAGGTGTACGGATCCCTGCGACTACGTCTTCTCCTTGAGCATTGATTAAGTATTCTCCATAAAGCTTCGCCTCACCGGTGGATGGGTTACGGGTAAAAGCAACTCCTGTACCGGAATCATCTCCCATGTTTCCAAACACCATGCTTTGGATATTGACGGCCGTACCAAGGTGTCCGGGAATATCGTGAAGGCGTCGATATAAAGCAGCCCGCTGATTATTCCATGAATCAAACACGGCATTAATGGTAAGGAAAAGTTGTTCTTTTGGATTCTCAGGAAAGCTTCGTTTTACGTGCTGAAGTACAATCGATTTGAATGCTGCAATCACCTTTTTCCAGTCTTCAGCGGTCAGCTCGGTATCGGAATGGTATCCTTTTTCTTCGCGGATATCTTCTAACCGTTGTTCGAAAAAGTAGTTATCTACATTCAGGACTACATTACTGAACATTTGAATAAACCTGCGATAGGAGTCATAAGCAAATCGAGGGTTGTTTGTAAGTTCTGCCATACCTTCAACCGTGTCGTCATTCATGCCAAGGTTCAAAACGGTGTCCATCATTCCCGGCATGGAATGGACGGCACCTGAGCGTACAGAAACAAGCAGCGGATTGGCTGGATCGCCTAAACGCTTATCTGTTTTAGCTTCAAGGGTGTGAAGGGCTTCTAATACTTGGGATTCGACTTCCGGCGAGATGACCTGTCCAGCCTCGTAATAGGCATTACAAGCTGCGGTGGTAATGGTAAAGCCGTAAGGAACGGGCAAACCAATTCGGGTCATTTCCGCTAAATTAGCGCCTTTTCCTCCCAGGAGTTCTTTCTTGCCTTTTTCAGGTTGATCAAATAGGAATACAAATTGGTTATTCATTATGCAAAGCTCCCCCTTTTATTAAACATGGCTAAGATGACGTCAGCTGTCTCTTCTATGGCTTTATTAGACACATCAATGACTGGACAGCCGATTTTTTTCATGATGTTTTGCGCACACTCCAGTTCTTCAAAGATTCGTTCTAATGAGGCATAGTTTGCTGAGTTTGTTAAACCCAGACTTTTTAATCGTTCTGTTCGGATGTCATTTAACTTTTCAGGTGAGATGATTAGTCCCACACACTTTTTTCTTGGAATCGTAAAAAGTTCTTGAGGAGGTGGGAGCTCTGGGATGAGAGGTACATTCGCTACCTTAAATTGTTTATTGGCTAGATACATAGAAAGCGGGGTCTTGGATGTGCGGGACACGCCAATAAGGACGATGTCTGCTTGTTTTAATCCGCGTACTTCCTGCCCGTCATCATATTTCACAGCAAACTCAATGGCTTCCACTCTTTTAAAATAGTTCTCATCCAACTTTCTCATTTGCCCGGGTTGTTGATTGGGCTGCATATGGAAGGTTTGAGTGAACGCATTCATCAGAGGATACATTAAATCGACTGCTAAAATTCCTTCATCTTCTGCTCTCTGGTCAAGGTATTGCTTTAAATCCTGAATGGCAATGGTGTAAGCGATGATGGAAGGGCTATACTTCGAATTCGTAATGACATTATTAATATCCTGGTAGTCTTCGACATAAGAAAAGTGCTTAATTTCGACTTCTTTTCCAAAAAATTGGCTTGCGACAGCTTTTACCATTAGTTCAGCTGTTTCCCCGATCGAATCTGACACGACAAAGACTGTTTCTTTATTCGTCACTATCCCTCTCCTTTCTTCCAGTAAAAGAATCAGCCGAATGACGGCGGGTAAGTATTGTTTCTTATCACTTACCTGTTATGCGAGTATTCATTGATTAATATGTCATACTATTTATTGTTTTTTTGTAAATGTGACACACTATTTGATGAATAGAATATTATCATTGTTTGGGGTTGGTGACAACAGAAAGCTGTCTTATTGTTTAAAAAATTTTTTTACATAGTGGTTAAGTCAAGATGAATTACAAGATCCTTAATAATTCTTTGCTGGTATCTATTCAGATGCTCTGCTACTGAACATAGACGAAGTGCTCAATACGTATGTATTTCTGAACTACAAACTGGTCAGGTTTGTAGTTCATAATAAAAGCGAAATGTGTTTAAATGACATTATCAATAAAAAAATCCAATTATTAATAGATTTGGTGTAGTTTTGGGTATAGTGTATTCATAACCCCAGAACAAGGGGCTAGTAAACTCTGGCAGCCATATGTCTTTTCTGGAATTCGACTCCTTGAGGTTAGAAGAAAACCAAATTGGTCAGAAAAACTATTAATAAAAGATAGCTAGAGCGATAAATAATCAAGGAGGGGAAAAAGAATGAATAGAATAGGTGTATTAACGAGTGGAGAAGATGCTCCAGGCATGAATGCTGCCATCCGTGCAGTCGTAAGAGCAGGGACCTATCATGGCGTGGAGATGGTGGGAGTTAAGCATGGATCGTATGGTGTGATTCATGGACTATTCCAGGAAATGGATGAAAAGTCGGTCAGCTCTATCATGCAACGGGGAGGGACCATTCTGCAGTCTTCTATAAGTGAAGAAATTTATACAGAGGAAGGTCTGCAGAGAGCATTAGGGAACTTGAAAAATGAAAATATAGAAGCGCTTATTATCATTGGGGGCAAAGAGGCTTTGAAAACTGCTCGGGCCTTCCATAAGCACGGTTTCTCGTCTATGGTTATACCTGCCACCATTGAAAGTAATATTCCAGGAGTGGACTACACGGTAGGTTTCCATACAGCTCTCAACAACATTATCCATTACATAGATCGAATCCGGGATACCGCATCGTCCCATGAGAAAACCTCTATTGTTGAAGTAGCGGGCGATGACGCTGGAAAAATAGCGTATTATGCTGGACTGGCCGGCGGGGCTGAGAACATATTAATTCCAGGCTGGAAAGAGAATGCAGATGATATTATTCAACATATCAAGGATGGAGAAGAGAAAAGATACAGCATTATTGTGATTGCGGAAGGAAGTATAAATAGCGCGGATTTCAAACGGCAATTGAAAGAGCAGGCAGGAGTTGAGTCACGTTTAATCGTTTTAGGTGATACTCAGCGCGGTGGCGCCCCGACAGGAATAGATCGGATTTTAGCCAGCCAGCTGGGAGCATTTGCAATCGAATCACTGTTGAATAACGAAACAAGTAAAATGGTTGGAATCCTTCACAATGAACTTGTGAGTTATGACTTATCTGAGGTTCCTTCTCATAGAAGTAATATGGATGAAAATATGTACCAGTTGTTTAAAAAACTATCATGATTGAAAAGGACATCAACTGTTTTATTCCCAAATAAGGGTTCCAGGGCCAGTTCACCGATCTGCTTCCAATGGGGAAGCGGGGCAGGCTGGCATCTTCCTTATGGTAAGCCAGGTTACATTGAAGCACTTATGTAGATATCCAGATACATAGATGTTACATTGAATGAATCTTCTCAAAAAAGAAGATAATTCGTTCGTAAAGAGGTGTTCCTATGATCGAGTGGATCTTATCCAAGATTACTAAAAAGAATAATAATCCTATCCAAAATAGAACGACCATTCATTCTTTACCTCCAAAGAGTGATAAGAATAAATCGGAACAAGAAAAAGGCTATGCTAGGGACTGCGATTTAGGCTGGTGCTAAATTCATAACTTTAAAGAAGCCACTATACCCGACTGACGGGCATAGTGGCTTCTTTATGTTGATGACTTTTATCATTTTAATACAGAAAGCACTTACCGACTCTAAAATGAGAAGACAGGTGCTTTTGTTATTGGTGCAGAAGTGCAAAGAACATCGTAAATCTTTAACTTGGTGAAACGACTGGAGACAAGTTTAATGAGCTTCTGCCTGATCGACGTGCCGGATGTGGGCTTGATTCATCCACACATAAATAACGGATACGAACACACAAACAGCGCCCACGTAAAAAGGAACGCTGGAATTAAAATGCTCAGCCAGCTGACCTGCTAGAAACGGAGCAAGAGCTCCTCCTAAAAAGCGGAGGAAACTATAGGCCGCCGAAGCGGTGGAACGCTCCACCGGGCTTGCATTCATGACGGCGGTTGTAATGAGCGTATTGTTATTCCCGAGCAGCGCCCCGGCAACGATGACAGAAGCGATAACGACCCACTGCGTAGAAGTCCAAATTCCCATCGCCAGTAAGACTAAAGCGAATAATAAGAGCATCAGACACATCGAGCCGACCGTGCCGAACAGCCGCTGAAGCTTCGGCGCCATAAACACAGATGTGATCGCAAGCAGCACACCCCATCCCAGAAATACAAAGCCGAGCCCGTGTTCCCCAAGCCCTAAGACAAAAGGGGAATAAGCAAGCAGCGTGAAGAAACCGAAGTTATACAACGCCGCTGTAATGCCAAGGACGAGCAGCGAACGGTGCTTCAAAGCCCGAAATGGATCGAGCAGTGAACTTTTTTTCTTCACTGGCTGAACGCTCCGGGATTTGGGCATCAGAGTCGTCAGTCCGATAAAGGCAATAACCATCAGAGTAGCGACCCCGAGAAAGGGACCTCTCCAGGAAATCGCTCCAAGCCAGCCGCCGATCAGCGGGCCCACGGATATGCCTAAACCAATAGCTGCTTCATAAAGAATGATCGCTTTAGCATTGCCGCTGTTAGACAGCGTTACAATAGCGGTCAGGGCTGTGGCCACAAAAAGGGCATTCCCCAGTCCCCAGCCTCCGCGCAGCGCAACCAGTTCCCAAATGCCGCTTGAGAGTCCACCTAAAGCGGAGAATACAGCAATAATGACAATACCGGATAATAGTGTCCGTTTCATGCCGATTCTTGAGGTAATGACTCCAGTCACAAGCATGGCCACGGCCATGACCGCATTGTAGCTGGTAAAGAGAAGTGTGACTTCACTTGGAGAAGCATCAAGCTGTTTAGCGATAGCAGGTAAAATCGGATCGACAAGACCGAGCCCCATGAATGCGATGATACAAGCGAAAAATACAGCCCATACTGATCGGGGCTGTCTTAAAATACCTGGCTCTTCAGCGATGGTAACGCTGGGCACAGGTTTTCTTTGGGTAGCCATAAAGAAAACTCCTTTGCTATGAAAAGTGATTGAAGAAGGGCCGCACCCTTCTAAATATAGTTGTATTATACAATTATATAGTTGTATAATACAACTATATTGGAAATAGTGTCAATGAGAAGATTTGGTGGTATCATCGAAAAAGAAGCTATTGAATTTGAGGTGTAAGGAATGAGTGATCAGCATTTGGATTTAATCGAGCGTCAGGTAACGGATTTCATTCGGAGAATTATTTTGACCGAGAAGCAGTTCAACAACCTGGATCGTTCTGCCTATATTCTGCTGCGTCAACTGGCTACTTATGGACCGGCTGGGGTGAAAACACTGGCTCAGGATTTACATCTGGATATTTCCACCGTGAGCAGACAGGCTTCCGTGCTTGTTGATAAGAAATATGTAGAGAAAATCCCTAATCCAGACGATCGCCGGTCGTATTATTATCAAATTACGTCCATAGGGTCCCTGGAGCTTGAAGAAAATAAGCAGCGACGGTATGATCGTCTTTCTGGTATATTAGAGGACTGGTCGGAAGAAGATAAAGAGAGGTTCGGTCTATTATTGAAGAAGTATAATGAAACGGTTAATGAGAAGCTGGATCTCTAGCAGGAATCGATAGATACAAAGACATCGATCGGACAGAAAACACTACTTAAGCAGGAACAAGCACATATTCCGCTTTTGTGATAAAATCATTTTTTAAGATCGCTCAGCAGTTCTTAATTACCTTAGGTACAATGCAGAGATAGGATTTGGAGGTTTTTTACATGGATAATAACGATATCGTCATTAGGTTAAGATATGCGCTTGATATTAAAGATCAGGATATGGCAGAGATCTTTAGGCTGGGAGGCGAGGATCTTACCACAGAAGAAGTGCGTAAGGTTCTTACTAAATCAGAGGATATTGATGAGGAAGAGGAAAATGAGGATTACATCAAATGTACGAACAGTATGCTTGAGTCCTTTTTGAATGGTCTGATTACGTTTAAACGTGGACCCCAGGAACCTAAACCGGGGCAGCCGAATAAACCTGACCGTTCGATAAAGAATCAATCCAGTGTCAATAACGTCATGCTGAAAAAAGTGAAAATAGCGTTGAAATTAACGGCCGAGGATATCATCGATATTCTGGATGAAGTAAATGTGAAGATCACGAAAGGGGAAGTCAGTGCGTTGCTGAGAAAAGAAGGCCATAAGAATTACCGTCAGTTCGGTGATCAGTATGCGCGGAATTTCCTCCAGGGATTGACGATTAAATATAGAGGGTAGCTTTACAGGCTTTAAACGGGCTGTCCAATTTCAGCTTTTCCTCTTTATACGTTTGAAAAATCCCCTTCACCTAAGCCAGGTGAAGGGGATTTTTTTATGGGTTTGCTAGATGAAAATCCTGTTAATATAAAGAGGATTATTCCTTATTTATATGAAGTTGTCTTCTTAATACAAGGAAAATACCCGCTGCAGCCGCTACAGTTAAACCTGCGAACATCCCCATAGAGGAGCGTTGAAATAGTTATCCATATTATGGATGACCTGAGGTGGAAGTTTATTCCTCCTCTTAAGTATTTAATTGTATCGACGGGGAGAGGGGAGATCTTTTATATAGATCCCACCATTATAGCTGATCTAGTCCTGATTGCTTTTTCTTCCTCAAAAATCCAATTAGGAAAACAATGATTAGTACACTATATAGAGTGAACCAATACAACGTCCAGCTCGTCGTAACAAAATTGGTAAAATCCATGACTGTCTTGTGAAGATGGTTACTCATTGCCCAGGTTAAAATGGCAATAGGAATGATGAAGGGTCTATAGCTCTTCGAATTGGACAGGTGTTTAAAGCCCATCACCACCACTAGGAAACAGACGGTGATTTTGAAGAACAGACCTGTGATCCAGGCAAGCGCGATTAAGATTTCAATTCTTTCAAAGATAGTTGTAAACTCTAGATCTCTGAGAGTTGAATACGTAGGGTAAGTCTCCCTGGCTACTATATAAGCGCCTTCGTTTCCGATGATAAGCAAGACGGCGATGGTTAGGGTTATCCCTCCTAAAGATATCCCTGATAAATAAGCGAACATCAATTGTTTCTTTTGTTGTACATAGTGAAAGAAATTCCCTAATATTAGAGCTTCAATAAAGGGAAAGCCAAGTGTTCCATAGGCTCCTTCGAAAATGGTTCGGAAAGACTCGTAGAAAACCGGTTTTATTTCTATAAAGTGGAAATCTTTAATGATTAAGATTAAAGACACGCCTACGATGAGAAAAAGCAGCGGAGATAACAATTCACTTAGAAGAAATAAGTTTCTTACTCCATAAAGGGCCGTAAAAGTGACGATTGAAATCACTAGAATTTGATAAATCCATGGGTGAGCATTCGGAAATACACTGGAAACCATGAAATTGCTTAAGTTTCTTATAACCATTGCGGCAAGATGCAAGGCATAAAACATAACAACAATATTCAATACAGTGCCGATCCATTTGCCTGCTGCCCGGTCGATAAGACTGAATAGTGAAGGGTATTGGTGCTTTTTTAAGATTAGAACATAAACGAGATTCAAAAGAAGTCCAATGATGAACGCGAATAGCATGCTGATCCATCCATCCTGTTTAGCTGCTACGACTGTAAGAGCCGGGGCCATTAAAATGGAGCTGAAGAGGACGAAGTTTGTCGTTACTGTAAACAGCTGGTATTTTGTCAGTTCTATGTTCATGATGGACCTCCGAATAAAGCTGAATAAATAGGTTTATATAGGGCCTTCAACCAATGAGTCACAGGGAAAAAAGGACGGTCTAGTAAGTAACCAATGGTGTAGTACATGGAAAACAGCCATGCACCGATAATAAACCCTGTTTCTCTCCACGTTTTTTTATTGTGTTTTTTCATTATTATCAACTCTCGCTCCAGGTGATTCCAAATAGGTTTTCACATGAGCCTGTATTTCCATATTCTCATATAATTCATCCCACTCGTTCTTCACCTTTTCCCATTGCTTCGTTTCATTTCTGAAAAGCTGATTGCGGATGCCAAAGTAATCCAGCTGTAACTCCTGGGCCTTCTCTAAGGAGGAGGTCAAATCTTTTTCAAGGTTGTTATTTACGAGCTGCTGGAGCTCCTCAACACCTTGATTCGTAGATAGTTTCAAGGGACAGGTGAATCCTTCAAGAACGACTTGGGCCTTTAAATTTATAACGTAAGTCAAATTTCCATCCTCAAGCTTAGGTTTAAAATCCTTTTTCATCTCTTTTAAACGGAACCCAATGGTCCCTTCGCCTTCATTACAAGATATGGAGTAGGGGAGTGTCTTCCCTGAATGACTGGCGATCAGTGCGTATCCCAGCGTATCTTTTGGAGTTAGCCAATCTTGGAGTCGGTTGTTTTGAAAGGCTGCTAAACCAGTCAACCTCACTGCATTTTTATTTCCTTCGATATTGTTTAAAATTTCGGCGTTCGTCGATTGTACTTCCTTATCCACCTTTTCTACTCCAAGAGCTACAGGGTCACGATTGTCCCCATAGGTCCATTTAATAAAGTCTTCAAGCTTGATGCCATCCTTCATACCTTTAGCGCCTTCAGGTATAGCGACCATCTGCTCCATAGTAAACACGGATGAGTTTTCAATAGGGGTAAACAGGTTCATTATGTTTTCTGCTTTTTCACCTTTAGATATGAATAAAAGGTAACTGTCCCTGATTTGGTACTGCCTTTCCATGTAATCAATCAATTCTTTGATCCCGTGGTTTCTTGCGTATTCCTCTCCAACAACGAGCGCTGCTATATGAGCAAAAAAAGGTTTACGGCCCAGCAGCTCATTCACATTGGAAAAGGCCCCAATGACATCTTCACCTTCACCTACAAATGTATAACTGGGGGCTTGGTTGCTGCCCCCGGTTTCTTGGCCGCTTGTATTAGCTTGTGGGTTGGTTGCTTTAAGAATAACTTTAACTCTACCATCTTCACCTTCATCGATCCCAATCCCTGAAAGGATAAGAAGCTCATCCAGCTCGTTTTGAGCGCTGCATCCACTGAGAAGAATGAAGACGGCTACCATACAGAAATGAATAATTCTCATAGCATTCAAGCCCCCTGACTCTTCCTTTTTTTACGACTCGTCCACCAGAGAGGGAGACGGAAAAAAGTATCTTTATGTTTTTGAACTTGAAAAGGGGCGAAAGGAGCCATGTAGGGCTGCCCCAATGACTCCAGCGATACCAGATGGATGCATAAAGCCAGTGTGAAGATAAGCATGCCATAAATGCCTGACGTTGCTGCGAACAACATAAGTACAAACCGAAGCATTCGGGCGGACCCGGCCATAGAGTAATAAGGGCTTGCAAAGCTTGCAATAGCTGTCAGAGATACAACAATGACAATAGCTGGCGAAACGAGCCCCGCGGATACAGCAGCCTCACCAATAACAATCGCTCCGACAATGGAAACAGCTGGTCCTATGGGACGAGGCATTCTTACTCCAGCTTCACGGAGAATTTCAAAGACAGTCTCCATGACTAAGGCTTCGACCAACGCTGGAAAGGGGATGCCCTCCCGCTGAGCTGTCAGGCTGATCAACAAATTCGTCGGTATTAATTCCTGGTGAAAGGTAGTCAACGCCACATAAGTGGCAGGTAATGCAAAAGCAATCCAAAACGCTATGAAACGAATCAGCCTAATAAAAGTGCCCAAATCAAAACGGTTATAATAATCTTCAGCAGTCTGGAAGTACGAAATAAATGTAACGGGGCCAATGAGGGCAAATGGGGTTCCTTCCATCATAATGGCGAGTTTTCCTTCCACAAGAGCGGCACAGACCACATCAGGACGTTCGGTATTTGAAAGTGTAGGTATGGGAGAGTAACCTTTTTTCTCAAGCAATTCCTCAAGCATTCCCGTTTCAAAAACTTCTCTTGGCTTCGCATTAGTCAATCGTTCTATTGCCAATTCCAGAGCTGCTTCATTAACAAGCCCTTCTATATAGGTCACAATAACCGTTGTTTGGGTGATTTCACCGACAAGAAATTGTTTGAATCTGAGCGCAGGATTCGAAATTCTCCTACGAATTAAAGTTGTATTGATAGAGAGTGTCTCAACAAAACCCTCTCTTGGACCTCTGATGACGGTCTGGGAGTTCGGCTCTTCGATGGCTCTCGTTTCCCATCGCTGATCAGCCGTTATGAAGGCTTCTTTTCCTTTTTTAACAAACAAAATCACATTTCCACGCAGTAAATGATCCAGGATTTGAGAAAAATTGGACGTCTTACTGAATTTTTTAGGAAGTTGGATATGCTGTTGGAAATCTTTTTTTTCAAAGTCCCATGAAGATCGATGTTCTTTGAACCAGTCCATAAGCGGGAGAATAACCGTTAGCTCCAGCTCGTCGCTGCTGATCATTCCATCTATATAACAAACGGCAAAAGCATTATGTTTAAATGTGTACACTTTTGAGACCAGGTCTGGGGGATATCCGAGACTTTTTGCGACCTGATTGACGTCTTTATCCACATCTCCTGAAACGCTCAGGTGACTGTAATTACCTTTACTCAGGTGAGGTGGAAAAGTCTGATCCTTTCCCATAATAAAACTCCTGTCGTTTTTAAACCATTCTTGGCAAAATATCCTTCTTTTATACTAGTCAGAAATTCTAGGATTCGAGCTCGACCTTAAAAGGCAAAGTATTAAATAAATGTGCAGGTCCGTAGCATTAAATGATTTTCGTGAACTACCCTCCACTTACCACCCTTACGGGTCGCTTGAAGTGGGGGCTTCTTGGGTAATCGCCACTTTTGTTAGCTGACGAAATAGACCAAGCTAACCCTCTTGTTCCAAGAGTTTATATTCATCAGAGCAGTGCTAATAGCCGAATTCCTTCTTTTTTGATGTTGAGAGCCGAATTGTAATCTCTATCGAGATTCACCCCGCACGAACAAGTGTATGTCCGAATATTCATAGGCATCGGCTTTGTATTTCCACAATGCGAACAAGTTTGTGTAGATGGGTACCATTTATCAATCTTGATCAAATGCTTTCCTTGTTCGTTCAGTTTGTACTTTAAGAAAGATTTGAA
>NZ_FOOG01000022.1 GCF_900113125.1 Halobacillus alkaliphilus
TAAAGCTTTCCGGGGTCTCACCGATCATGTTTATCCCACAGGAGTCTCCCCGTTCCCCTCCGGACCTGGCCGAATCAGAAACTCGAAACGCGTTTATCCTTCTCCCACTTGAAGAAAAATAATCACACGGGTGTATTTTCTTTATTCAAGCTGAACGATGCGAGATAGTCTGTTATATAAGCATTTCAGGCAGGTTAAGAAGGAGAGGACACTCTCTTTCCAAAGGGTCCGTTCTTCCTAATAAAGTTGGGCTGGTGGGGAAATGGCGAGACTCCCATGGGAGAAGGAATTAGGTGAGATCCCACAGAGAGTAAAACGAGCGAGGAAGCTCACCGTTCCCCCATAGGAAAGCGAGTTATTTCCCCACCAGCCCTCTTCCACATAGAGCAACGGACCCAAGATATCTTGAAACTGAGTCTTCAACTATTCGGCCCTTTTGCGTAATAAGCCTTTTATGAAAAATCAAAGAGCCTTCTTCACGTGTGTGAAGAAGGCTTCCTTCTAATAAACAATAAAAAATAATATTCCGATCAGTAGAAAAACAGCTGCAACAACCATTAATACTTTTGCTAAGGTTTCCATGATGTCGCCCCTTAAATGATATTCGCTCCAATCACATACGAAAGACCTACCGAGATGATGAATGATATAAAACCAACGGCACGATTGTCCATTGCTATTTCTTCGTCAATTTTAAAAGAAGGCGTTAAGAACTCATAAATAAAATAACCGGATAAAAGGAGAATAAACCCAAACAGCCCCCACCCCATAGTCTGGAGAAGAGAATCATTATGTTCAATGGAAAACCGGAAAATATTAGCAATACCGAATATTTTACCGCCCGTAGCCATGGCTACAGCAAGGTTTCCGTTTTTTATTTCTTTCCAGTTATTATAAGAAGTGACGATTTCAAAAACAGCCATAAAGACGACTAGACATAAGATGACAACACTGTAGCGAGCGGCTGTCTCAATTAACGTATATTCCCAAAAGTCAGTCATATCTTAACGCTCCCTTTATTATCTACTAGCTGAGTTCCAGGACGGTAACCCCACTACCGCCTTCATTCATTCCACCCGCACGGTGACTGGTTATATTCCGGTGGTTCTTAGCATAATTTTGTACCGCGGTTCTCAATGCTCCCGTCCCTTTTCCATGTATAATAGAGACGGTTGGGTAACCGGCAAGTAATGCGTCATCAATATACTTTTCAAGTCGATTGAGCGCGTCCTCATATCGCTCACCCCGCAAATCAAGTTCTGTTTTCACATGATACCCTTTCCCTTTTACCGTAGCCATCGGTTTTTCTTTATAAGGCTGCTCTGCCTTAATGAACTCCAGGTCCTTTCTTTTGGCTTTCACTTTCATTACGCCTACTTGAACCTGGTATTCGTTTTTGCCAGTCTGTTCAACAATCGTCCCATTTTGATTTAAAGTAAGAAGTTTTACTTCATCTCCAGATTTGAGCTCGCGCGATTTTTGTGGAGGTTCAGATTTTGGTTCTTTTTTCTTTTTAGCCAGTTCGGGTTGAGCCTCGTCAAACATCTTCCGTGCTTCAATCCATTCATGTTCTTTCATACCAGCCTGGGACTTCATATTTCTAATCTCTCCGACGATAGCCTCAGCTTCTTCTCTTGCCTGACGAATAGCTTTTTCTGCTTTTTCTTCAGCTTTTTCATAGAGATCTTCGCGTTTTTGTTCAAACTGATTCCATTTTTTCTTCAGTTCATTGCGCAGCTCTTCCGCTTCCTGCAGCAGTCGCTCAGCTTCTTCATAATCTTGTTCTGCCCCCCGCTTTGATTCTTCAAGTGAGGCAATCATATTCTCTACACTTTGAGAGTCAACACCAATTTTCTGCTGGGCAGAGGTGATTACGGACTCACTTAAACCAAGCTTACGCGAAATTTCAAATGCATTACTGCGCCCTGGCACACCTATTAATAATCGGTAGGTAGGCTTTAAAGTCTGGATGTCAAATTCAACGGATGCATTGATTACACCCTCCCGGTTATAACCATACGCTTTTAATTCAGGATAGTGAGTCGTGGCGATTACACGCGCATTCCGATTTACAACTTCATCCAATATAGACATGGCAAGTGCCGCACCTTCCTGTGGATCGGTACCCGCTCCTAACTCATCAAATAAGACAAGTGTTTTGTCATCGACGTGCTTTAGAATATCTACAATATTAGTCATATGGGAAGAGAAAGTAGATAAGCTCTGTTCAATAGATTGCTCGTCACCAATATCAGCATAGACCTCTTCAAATACAGCCATTTCACATCCATCTAGTGCAGGAATCTGAAGGCCTGACTGAGCCATAAGTGTACATAAACCGACCAATTTCAAAGTGACGGTCTTCCCGCCGGTATTAGGGCCGGTAATAACGATAGAGGTATAGTCCTCCCCAATTTCTATGTCATTGGGAACCACTTCCTCCTCCCCAATTAAGGGATGTCTGGCCTGAAGCATTTTAATACGCCCTTCATCGTTCATGAATGGCATAGAAGCTTTCATTTGCTTACCGAGCTTCGCACGGGCAAACATAAAATCCACGTTTCCTAAGCGGGTTACATTCTCGTATAAAGCAGAATGATGATCCGCAATCTCCTCAGACAACTCTTTCAAAATCTTCTCAATCTCGTGCTTTTCTTGAACCCGTGCTTCTTGAAGCTGATTATTCAAATCTACAACTGATTGAGGTTCAATGAAGAGTGTAGCTCCTGACGAGGACTGATCATGTACAATACCGCCGATCGACCCACGGTATTCCTGCTTCACTGGTAATACATACCGTTCATTTCTTATGGTTACTATCGCATCAGATAACATTTTAGTCTTAGACTTAGTAAATGAATCCATTTTATCACGTACACGACTTTCATAAGTACGGACCCTGGAACGAATGGTTCTCAACTTGTCCGATGCTCCGTCCATAACATTTCCATGCTCATCAATACAACTCCGGATCGACTGCTCCAGTTCCTTGAGGGGCAAAATACCTGTCACTATTTCCCTGAGCTTAGGCATGTCAGGTTCTTCTGCCTCTTCGATAAACCGTTTCAGCTGACGTCCGCCATAAATAGTACTCGCCACATCCAGACACTCTAATGCACTTAATATCCCACCGATAGTTGTTCTTTTCAGGCTCGGTTTGATATCAAAAATACCACCAAGCGGTACATGTCCTTTTAAACGGAGCACTTGAGCAGCTTCGTCTGTTTCCAACTGCCATTCTTTTACTTCCTCCAGTTTGGAAGATGGTTTTAAAGCAGCTGCCTTTTCTTTACCAAGTGAGGAGGCTGCATGCTCCCCTAATTGATCGATAATTTTTTTATATTCTAAAACATGTAGGATTCGCTGGTTCATGTACATCCGTCTCCTTTATAACAACTGTCAAATACCGAACTTATTCATAAGCTGCTTTTTGGTCCAAGTATTTACTACCGTTTCTTTCCTGAGCCATCCTTTACGCGCAGCGCCAATTCCCACTTCCATGTGTTCTAACATAGGATAACTGTGAGCATCTGTATTTATAGCTATATCAACGCCTTCTTCCTGGGCTTTCATTAACCATTCCCAATTCAAATCCAACCGGTTAGGGTTAGCATTCAATTCTAGAATAGTTCCCGTTCGCTTGGCTCCGCTAATCAATTCATCTAGATTTACGTTGTAGCCCTTTCTCTTTCCTATTAAGCGGCCTGTTGGATGAGCAATCATATCCACGTGTGGATTTTCCAAAGCTGTATTCAGTCTCATCATAATCTTTTCTTCAGACTGGTTGAAACTGGAATGAATGGAAGCAATGACAAAGTCCATCTCTTTAAGAAATTCATCGCTAAAATCCAGGGATCCATCTGGAAGAATATCCATTTCAATACCGGCAAATATATGGAAGTCTTTCATCGATTCATTAACTTTATTAATTTCTTCCCGCTGCTTGCGCAAACGCTCCTCATTAAGACCATTAGCTACTCGTAAATATTTGGAGTGATCGGTGATAGCGATGAAATCATAGCCTTTATCTTTTGCGCGTTCGGCCATTTCCTTGATCGACTGGGCCCCATCACTCCAAGTTGAGTGCATATGCAGGTCCCCGCGTATATCACTTAATTCGACTAATTCTACCGGTTCCTTATACTTCTCTACTTCCCCATAATTCTCCCTGACCTCAGGTGGAATGTAGTGAAGTCCGAAATGATTAAAGAAGTCCTCTTCCGTTTCAAAAGTTTTAACTTCACCAGTTTCAGCGTTTTCAATGCCATATTCATTTATTTTTTCACCTTGCTGTTTGGCAAGCTGTCTCATCGACACATTATGGTCCTTAGAGCCTGTAAAATGATGGAGAGTGGTTGCAAACTCCTCAGGAGCAACAATACGAAAATCAATTCCAATATCGTAGCCTTCATTAACAACGATGGAAACTTTTGTCTCTCCAGAAGCCACTACCTCTTTAATATCCGGATAATTAAGAAGTTCGTCTCTGGTATCCACTGGGTTTTCTGAAACGAGGATAAAATCAATATCTTTTATTGTCTCCCTCATGCGCCTAAGACTGCCAGCTCGTGAATAGCGTTTTACTGTCTTTGCATTTTGAAGAAAACTTTCTATTTTATCAGCTAAAGGCAGCATTAAAGCAATAGGCAGACGTTCCGGACGGGTATTTGCTTCTTCTAAAGCCTTCTTAATCTTCTCAGCCGACTTCTTCCCAAACCCTTCCAATTCTTCTACTTTCCCTTTTTCTACTGCTACCTTCAATGTTTCAGCATCAATAATACCTAACTCCTGGTATAACTTTGCCAGTTTCTTTCCACCGAGTCCTGGCAGGTCAAGCAATGGAACCAGTCCTTCAGGTACTTCAGCTTGTAATTGCTTTAATGTATCAGATTCACCATATTCAATAAATTCGTGTATGACAGATGCTGTAGATTTTCCGATACCCTTCATTTTTGTAAAGTCTTCTATTTCACTCAAAGAGTGATCATCACTTTCCAAAGCTTGGGCAGCTTTACGATAAGCAGATATTTTAAAAGGATTCTCACCTTTCAACTCAAGATATACAGCAATCTTATCCAGTAATTTGATTACTTGCTTTTTATCAACGGTCATACGTTATCGTCTCCTCTAATTGATAATTATACTGTACAGTTTCCTCATATACATAAGAAAAAAGCCGCTATGATCACAATCACAGCGGCTTAGTCTACCCTTATCTACATTATCATCAGTCAGCCACGTGTTCGATCCATAATGTTTTCAATTGTTCGGAAAACACTGGAGTGTGTTCAATGATAAGCTGAGCTAAGAATGAACGATCCAGTGCGTTCTGTACCATTTCCAGGGGAACTAGTGCTGCTATATACAGTAAGACAAAAAGCAGAATATAGTTCTCTATGAAGCCAAGAATACCTCCCAGTAGTGTATTCAATGAACTCAGTATTGGAAGCTCGGCGACAAAATCTAACATGGATGCGATGATATGTATAATGATTTTTACCCCAAAAAACAGAATAGCAAAAGCTGCCGCATTATAGAACGCTTGTTCCAATGGCATATTCTCTGCGAAAACGGCCCAGGATGAATCTGCTGGCAATTCAGGATATGGAACCCAAAGAGTAAGCTTGGGAGATAAGTCATCG
Source organism: Halobacillus alkaliphilus (assembly GCF_900113125.1). Classification (GTDB taxonomy): domain Bacteria; phylum Bacillota; class Bacilli; order Bacillales; family Halobacillaceae; genus Halobacillus; species Halobacillus alkaliphilus. The sequence continues at coordinate 5,643 of NZ_FOOG01000022.1, forward strand.
TAGTACATAGCCGCTACTACGAAAGAAACAATAAACCCGATAAGATGGAAGAGCTGCAGAATAAACCCTCTCTTCAGGCCGATTAGAATTCCAATTATTAATATGAAAAACAATAGTAAGTCAATCATGGTTGTTGTCGTCCTTTTCCTCTTTCTTTTCTATATAATCCATCAGTTCCGTGCATTCTTCTTTTAACTTTATATATTCATTCATCGTATTAACAGCAGTCAAAACAGCAAGCTTAGCCGTATCCAGACTTGGATTTGCTTCATGAATTTCACGCATTTTCTGATCCACTAAGCTGGATACCATACGGATATGATGGGGTTCTTCATGACCAACTATAGTGTAAGACCGCTTGTTGATCTCCACTGTAATTCTTTTTTTGTCTTGGTCCGATTGTGCCACGTCCATACCCCCTAGTTTCTCAATCCTAAATTTAATAGTAACATGAAGATATTGAATTAGGAAACCAATATGGATTTAAATTGCAAATGTTCTATTTTCCAATCAATTTTGCTATACTGTTCTTACCATTTTTGTTCACAGAAAGGAATTAAACATGCCACAAGTCGTCCTTAAATTACCAGCTTCAACACTGGAAAAGATGAAGAATCATTATCATTCTCAACTTAAAAATCCGCCGCAAAATGCCATTTTTGCTGCAAAAACCAATGCTTGCACAATAACAGCCTATCGTTCCGGTAAAGTTCTTTTTCAAGGTAAAAGCCCTGAGTCTGAGTCCGAACAATGGGGGAAACCAGATTCCGCTTCCCTTAAATCTAATAGCAATTCTAAACAGCCACACGCCTTTCATCCCCCGGAGAGTATATTTACAAGCTCGCACATTGGTTCCGATGAAGCTGGTACGGGTGATTATTTCGGACCAATCACGGTTGCTGCTGCTTATGTTACTAAAGAGCAAGTACATACGCTAAAAGCCATTGGAGTTAAGGATTCTAAGCATTTAAGTGACAGGCAAATCAGAGATCTGGCTAAAAGCATTGTCGAATTAAAAATTCCTTACAGTTTATTGCGGCTTCCGAATAAAAAATATAATCAATGGCAGCGCAAGGGCTGGTCCCAAGGAAAAATGAAAACGATTCTGCATCATCAAGCGCTCGACAAATTGTTACAAAAGATATCACCTGAGAAGCCGGATGGGATTGTGATTGATCAATTTTCACAGCCGGAAGTTTATCAAAAACATTTACGTAGTGAAAAATTACATTTACAACCCAATGTTTATTTCATGACCAAAGCTGAGAGTTACTCGATCGCTGTTGCCGCAGGGTCCATTATTGCCCGCTCGGCTTTTGTTAAAGCTATGGATCAAATAGAAATGGATACCGGTCTTTCCATCCCCAAAGGTGCATCCGCAAAAGTAGATCAAGCAGCGGCTCAAGTTATCAAACATTATGGTGAAGATAAGCTTGAAGAAATAGCGAAAGTGCACTTTGCCAATACCCAAAAAGCTAAAAAATTTTAAAAGCATAAAACAGGTGTCCCGGCAGCTCCGGGACACCTGTTTATTTTATCCACGAAGTTCCGCTTCGTGCTCATCTTTAACTGCTGTTAATATTTTGTCGTGCGCTTCTTCAACTTCTTGATCTTTCAAAGTACGATGAGGATCTAAATATAAAAGATTGAAAGCCAGGGATTTTTTCCCTTCAGGTAAATGATCGCCTTGATACACATCAAACACCTGTACATCTTTAACCAGTGGAGCCCCTGCTTCAGAGATGGTATGGGCGATCGCGGCAGAGGTTATCTGTTCGTCTACCACTAGCGCAATGTCTCTTGATACGGATGGATAGCGTGGAATGGCCTGGAACGCTTCCTCTTTCGTATATTGAGCAAATAATTCTTCAGCATTTAAATCGAATACATACGTATCTTTCAGACCCAATTCTTTTTGAAGTTTAGGATGAACTTGTCCGATAAACCCGATTTCTTTATCACCTGATTTTACTAGCGCGGTACGTCCTGGGTGCATATGAGGAAGTTTTGTTTTTTCATAAGTGAATGACAGATCAAGCTGTGCACTTAACCCTTCCACAATTCCTTTCACTACATAGAAGTCCACTTCTTTCTTCTCCTGCTGCCAGGCATGGGATATCCATGTACCGGTTAAGGCCCCGGATGCTCTCAGAATTTCTTTTGGCTGTTTCGTTACTTGTTCCTCATTACTTACAAATACGGTCCCCACTTCATAATAGGAAAGATCCTTCTGCTTTCGTGCTACATTATAAGATAAGGATTGCAATAATTCGGGCAGCATACTGAGCCGCAGATGGCTGTGGTCTTCACTCATTGGCATGGCAAGTCCAACTGGAGATTGCGCCTGCCGTTTAATTTCCGGACTAACAAGCATTTGAGAACGTTCTTTTGGTGTTAACGAATACGTAATCGTTTCATGCAGCCCGGCCCCTTCGAAATATGATTTCACTTTTCGTTTGAGCTGCTGCTCAAGTGTTAACCCACCAGCTTGAGAGGATCCTTGCGGAAGCGTGTACGGAAGATTATCATATCCAAAAATACGCGCCACTTCTTCAAGCATATCTTCAAAAAGCTCTATATCTCCTCGACGGGTCGGGATTTTCACATCAAAATGTTCTCCGCTTTGTTCATAGGTGAATTGGAGACGGCGCAGGATATCAGCAATCTCTTCATTTGTAATGGAAGTTCCAAGACGATCATTAATGACAGAAGTTTTAATTGACACCGTTTTTTCAGAACGATCCAGTTGATCCACGCTTACTGCACCGGATAAAACCGTACCGCCCGCATACTTAGCCAGGAGCTCACAGGCTCGCTTTCCTGCGCGCTCAACGCGGTTAGGATCGACGCCTTTCTCAAAGCGGTTACTTGACTCACTTCTTAAACCATGATCCTTCGAAGCTTGCCGTACTACCGATGGATCGAAATAAGCTGCTTCTAGAATCAATGTTTTCGTATCTTCTTGAACTTCCGACTTCGCACCGCCCATAACCCCGGCAATCGCATGCGCTTCATCACCGTTTGTTATCACCAAATGATGATTCTTCAGTTCCCGCTTCTGATTATCTAATGTTGTAATCATTTCTCCGTCTTTAGCTCTTCTTGTTACAACCTTGTCCGAGTCAAAACGATCGTAGTCAAAAGCATGAAGCGGCTGACCATATTCAAGTAATACGTAGTTAGTAATGTCTACTACATTATTGATCGGGCGAATACCCGCAGCCGTTAATCGGTTCCTCATCCATAGTGGAGAGGCACCTACTTTAATATCTTTAATGATGAAAGCCCCGTAATAAGGATTGGCCTGCTTGTCTTCTACTTCTACAGAAATAAGATCCCCAGCTGCTTTATTAGAATACGGTACATCTTCTTCCTGCAGTTCATAGTCTCCATCGATAGCAGCGGCCACCTCATATGCAACGCCTGCCATGCTCAGGGCATCAGATCGGTTAGGTGTTAAACCAAGTTCTATAATCTTATCGTCTAAATTTAACAGAGAAAGAGCGTCGGCTCCAGCTTTAACATCTTCGGGGAAAACGAAGATCCCATCCGCAAATTCTTTAGGAACATCCTTTTCGTCTATACCCAGCTCCTGAAGAGAACAGATCATGCCATTGGACTCTTCTCCACGAAGCTTGGTTTTTTTAATTTTGAAATTACCTGGAAGAACAGCTCCAGGTTTAGCCACAGCTACTTGCTGTCCTTCTGCAATATTCGGAGCTCCACAGACTATTTGCAAGGTTTCTTCTCCTACGTCAACCTGACAAAGGGATAATTTATCAGCGTTTGGGTGTTGTACACAGGACTCGACATATCCCACCACTACACCGGACACACCTTCTGCAACAGGGGTCACACTCTCGACTTCAATTCCTGTTTTCGTAATAATTTCAGCTAACTCTTCAGGGGAGTAGCTGCTGATATCGATTAATTCTTGCAACCAATTTGATGATACAAGCATTGATTTTCTCCTCCTTTACGCTTTGTGATATTGTTCTAAGAATCGGATGTCATTGGTATAGAAGTTTCTAATATCATCGACACCATATTTCAACATAGCAATTCGCTCAGGTCCCATTCCAAATGCGAAACCGGAATATTCTTTTGGATCATATCCTGCCATTTCCAATACATTAGGATGAACCATACCCGCTCCTAATATCTCAATCCATCCAGTTCCTTTACAGACAGAGCAACCTTTTCCTTCACATACTTTACACGAAATATCCATCTCAACAGACGGTTCAGTAAATGGGAAGAAACTTGGGCGAAGTCTTATATCACGTTCTGCTCCAAACATTTGCTTCGCAAAGGCGTTTAGGACCCCTTTCAGATCACTCATGCGCACATGTTTATCAACTAATAGCCCCTCTAACTGAGTGAACTGATGAGAGTGGGTCGCATCGTCAGTATCTCTACGGTAAACTTTACCTGGGCAGATCATCTTAACGGGTTCATTTCCATCTTTCTGCCCCATTGTACGTGCTTGCACTGGTGAGGTATGAGTACGAAGAAGCAATTCTTCCGTAATATAGAAAGAGTCCTGCATATCGCGAGCCGGATGCCCTTTAGGCAAGTTCAACGCTTCAAAGTTATAATAATCGGTTTCCACTTCAGGACCTTCCTTTATTTCAAAGCCCATACCTATAAATAGATCTTCAATCTCTTCAACAATACTTGTAAGCAAGTGAGGACCGCCAACACGTACAGGGCGTCCTGGCAGAGTCACGTCAATGCTTTCTGCTTCTAATTGTTTTTCGAGTTCTTCATCTTCAAGGCGAGTCTGTTTCGTATCAATCGCAGCGGCAATACTTTCTCTTACCTCATTTGCCAACTGACCGATTACCGGCCTCTCTTCCTTGGATAATTTCCCCATGCCGCGAAGCACCTCTGTAATAGGTCCTTTTTTTCCTAAGTATTCTACCCGCACATCTTTCAAACTTTGAACATTTTCGGATTTACTAACTTTTTCCAGAGCTTCCTGCTTCAACTCTTCTAAACGCTCTTTCATCGAATATATCCTCCTTTAATAAAAAAAATAAAAAAGTCCCGTCCCCAAAAAAAGGGACGAGACTTGTCATGGTCGTTTCGCGGTACCACCCTTGTTGACACCTGTAGTGCCCACCTCAGATTGAATAACGGAATGAATTCCGGACCATTTAAAGAATGGTCAGCTCCAGAGTGAAATTTCAGTAGTTGTCACGATAGAAGCACTTCCAGTCTAAGGTGCTTCCTCCCTGAGATCGATTCCCAAATACTTACTTGCCTCTTTCTACGCTTTTTATTATATAACTGCTTATTTATTATAGAGAATGAAAAAGCAGGATGCAACCCTATCCTTTCATATGGTACATTAACACTGCCGCTGCTATGGAAACATTCAATGATTCTGCTTCCCCATAAATTGGAATATAAACAAGCTGGTCTGCTAAATCCACATGGTTTTGAGAAATCCCCTGTCCTTCGTTGCCTACAATTAGAGCTGCTTTCTGTTGTGGCTGCAGTTCTTGAAAAGGAGTAGAATTCTGCAACGTGGAGGCCCATATGGATGCACCGCTGCTTTTCAATTTTTCTATATACTCCTCTAAATCCCCCGTGAAATGAGGAATATGGAAAATTGATCCCTGAGTTGCGCGAATAACTTTATCATTATAAGGATCCACCGTCCCCGTTCCCAGGACAATATGATCAAACCCAGCTGCATCTGCCGTCCGGATCAATGTTCCTAAGTTGCCTGGATCCTGAACAGCATCCACTAACAATGTCAGGGGAGCTGGCGAATACTCCCATTCTTTCAGCCCAACTACTGCCGCAATCCCTTGAGGTGTTTCTGTTTCTGAAATGGCTGAAAACACCTGTCTGCTTACGGTTGTACATTTTGTATGCTCAGGTACTGAAAAGCTTGCGTTTTCACTAATGATAAATTCAATAACGGGCCAGTCGCTTTTCAGCGCTTCTTCAACTAAGTGATAACCTTCGATAAGAAAACGCTCTTCTCTGTTGCGGTATTTTCTTTTATGTAGTTTTTTCCACTCTTTAACCTGTGAATTTTGAATGGATGTAATCATTGTCTTCCCTCATTTGTTCGTCTATTTCTAACTAATCATACATAGGTTTTACCTGTTTGGTCAAACTAAGGAGGAAACTTTCATAAGAAACAATTCAATATAAAGGAGGATTCCGTTAAAATGAATCTTAACTTAAGACAAGCCATTCTTTCCAATGTAACTGGGCATAACTCAGAGCAGTTGGAGGCAACCATTGATGATGCGATGCAAAAAGGCGAAGAAAAGATGCTACCTGGCTTAGGTGTTTTCTTTGAGATGCTTTGGAAAGAGTCAGATGATCAGGAGAAACAAGAAATATTAAATACATTAGAGCAGAGCTTAAAAGAACCTACCGCTTAAATTATTGGCTGCATGCATAACAAAGACCAGCCCCAATGGGACTGGTCTTCTTTTTTATTGGAAAGTAATCTCCTGAACTTTATCTGCATCCAGTTCCTTAATCACTTCTACAATCAAACTTACTGCGTTTTCGAAGTCATCACGGTGAAGCATAGCTGCATGAGAATGGATATAGCGGGTAGCAATCGTAATGGACAGAGCAGGTACTCCGTCATGACTTAAGTGGATCGCCCCAGAGTCTGTGCCACCGCCTGCAAGAGAATCAAATTGATAAGGTATTTGATTCTTATCAGCCGTATCCGTGACAAAGTCACGCAAGCCCTTATGAGAAATCATAGACGCATCATACAAAATGATCTGCGGCCCATCTCCCATTTTACTGGAGGCATCCTTATCGGACACGCCAGGGGTATCACCTGCAATTCCTACGTCTACACCAAAAGCGATATCTGGATTAATTAGGTTCGCAGATGTACGGGCACCACGAAGGCCTACCTCTTCCTGTACCGTACCTACGCCATAAACCACGTTCGGATGCTTTTCACCTTTTAGACGTTTTAAAACCTCAATAGCGATAGCACAGCCAATTCGGTTATCCCATGCTTTAGCAAGAAGCATTTTTTCATTTTTCATCTGAGTAAATTCGAAGTATGGAACCACAGAGTCCCCCGGTTTCACTCCAAATTCTTCAGCCTCTTCCCTGCTTGAAGCACCGATATCGATAAACATATCTTTGATTTCCACTGGTTTCTTACGCTGCTCAGCAGGAAGAATATGCGGAGGCTTCGAGCCAATAACGCCCGTCAGGTCTCCCTTTCTTGTCATAAGCGTTACACGCTGGGCAAGCATTACCTGACTCCACCAGCCGCCGACCGTTTGGAAATAAATGTAGCCGTGATCATCGATACGGGTAACCATGAAGCCAACCTCATCCAAGTGCCCTGCAACCATAACACTCGGACCTTTTTTATCTCCTGTTTTCTTAGCAATCAAGCTGCCAAGGTTATCTGTAAACACCTCATCAGCGAAAGGTGTAATATACCTTTTCATTACTTCGCGAGCTTCCCTCTCGTTTCCCGGGACACCCTTAGCATCGGTAAGGTCTTTTAGCATGGTCAGTGTTTCATCTTTTTTAGCCATATGTAATAATTCCTCCTTTTTATTTCCAAGTGTTATTATATATCTTTTTAGGGGATTTCACAAAAAATTGCGTCTCTTTCCTCTTAATACCCCTGATCCTGCCTCTCGTAATTCACTTCATTTTTAGCATGATACGCACGAACCAGTTCAGCTTCACTAAATCCCAGAGTCTCCCCTAGGCTAAGGTAGCTGGCAAACAATTTCTTATAATTTTGCTCATTTGTATGGTTACGTAACTGTTCTATGAGGGAATACACCGCTAGAAAAGCTTCTGTTTGTGAAGCAAAAGGTGTAACAGGCTGCGACTCATACCGGTGATCCAGATCCAACCCTAGGGATAGAATAAAATGAAGACCATCTACATATTCCTCCAAAATCACTTCTTTCGCACTGGCTTGCTTGGTACTCCAGAATTTAAAGCAGCGCGTTTCGTTTGCTAATTCACCTAATTCCACTTGAAGAGCGAGGATCTTTTCTTTTATGTTTTCTGAGCTATTCAGTTGGTGATGTGTTTCAATATAGTGATCGAGCTTTTCCTGCATAAGGTATAAGGTTTCCCAATTCATAAGATCTGACTCCTTTCAAAAAGCGTATCCTCAATAAATGTATCATTTTTTGAAACAAAACGACACTTCAACACGTATATAAACTACTAACCCAAAAATAGGGAGACGATAAGTATGATAATAATCCTTTTCCGTATATTATTACTAATTGCTATTGTATTCATCTTATATACAGCTTACAAATTTGCTGTTAATCCACGGAGGAAACTGGAACTAGCACGTGACAAAAAAGAATTCTATTTTCATGATAATAAAGAAAATACAAAAGAGAACTTTCTCATGACTTACAAGGGGTTTGTATTTGAAGGAGAGAAATATTTAGGTACTACAGAGCATTCCTTTGAAGTGGTTACGATTAATGTGAGCACCCATGAGCCCGAAAGGCTTCAAGGACTGGATCGAGAAGACATTTATTTTCTAGAGCAGGAAATCCTTATAAGGTATCCTTATGCCTCCATTGAATGGAAATATCCTATTAATCGCTTGATTATTCATCCTTTAGATGACAATTATTAAAAAAAGGCTGACCCACACGTATGTGGATCAGCCTTTTTTATGGAGCAGTATGAAAGAAATCTTTCCAAACAAAGACTTCAATTTTCTTTCGGATTGTAAAACTTAGAACAACTAAAAAAATTGAAAAAATTATCATCATAGGGATGGACAATAAAGAAATCCACTGCCCCATGGATGTGTAGACTACAGCTAAGGGAAAGTTTGCAAAAAGGGAAGATTTTGCATACTCTTTGAAATCCGCGCTGATTTCCAATAAACAGTAGGATAGTAAATGGAAATGAATAAAAGGAATCAAACGAAGAACAGCCACTTGTTTAACAGTTAAGTGAGCATTCTTTTTCATCCACTTTTCCTTCAGTCCTCGAAGCCTTTTTAACCCGGAGGGAACCAGCCGAATCGTACGATAGAAAAGAAGGCTGGATAACATAGTACCAATAACTGAATAAGCAGTACCCGCAATGGGACCAAACCACACCCCTCCCGTGATGCACACAAGCATCACGGGTAAAAACAGAAAAGGTCGTAATAAATGAATACCTATGAATAAGAGCGGTGCCCAGGCTTCTTGATGTTCGATCCACGTAAGGATTGCAGAAGATGTGTCGCCCATTCAATCCCCCTCCCTAGCTACATCTTATGAGAAAATCAGGAGAGGTAGAACTGAACGTATCCGTATCCAATGAGGCCTGCTTGAATCACAGCAAGTAGAGGCAGCCCAAGGGAAAAAGTACGATGTTTGGTTTTATGGTGGAATAAATGCATCCCTGCCCAGCCTCCTAACGCGCCTCCCAGAATAGCTGCAAGCCATATGGTTTTTTCAGAGACTCTCCACTGACTTTTTACGGCTTTTCTTTTGTCCCTTCCCATAAGATAAAAACAGATCAGGGACATAACGATTACGCTTATTACTATAAATCCAAATAGTATTTTCATTGCTTTCCCCGTCTCATATAAAAAAGCCATTTCCAGGCGTTCGGAAATGGCTTTTTTATAATAATTTTATTTGTGTGACTCCAGCGTATTTACGCTTTAAAGTCTTTATTTAAGTGCAGATTTAGCCTGCTCCGCAAGATTCGCGAATCCTTGCTCATCACTAACAGCAAGATCAGCAAGCATCTTACGGTTTACTTCAATACCAGCAAGCTTTAATCCGTGCATTAGACGGCTGTAAGAAATGTCGTTCGTACGTGCTGCCGCGTTAATACGTGCGATCCATAGTCTGCGGAAATCACGTTTTTTCTGACGACGGTCACGGTACGCATACTGACCTGATTTCATTACTTGTTGTTTTGCTTGCTTGAATAAAGCATGTTTTGAACCATAATAACCTTTTGCTAGTTTAAGGACACGATTACGACGCTGACGTGTCACTGTTCCACCTTTTACTCGTGGCATGGGAATCCCTCCTATTTATTCGTTCTGTTATTAGTCTTTTGGAAGCATGTGCTTGATACGACGGTAGTCTCCAGCAGAAACTAGTGTATCTTTACGTAGTTTACGCTTCTGTTTTGTAGATTTATTTGCGAACAAGTGGCTAGTGAATGCGTGAGAACGTTTCACTTTACCTGTACCTGTTTTTTTGAAACGTTTTTGAGAACCTTTATGGGTTTTCATTTTTGGCATGTGAATTTCCTCCTTTTACTTTTTACAGTTTCTTACTTCTCGTTTAGAGGAGCAAGCATTAGAAACATACTCCGACCTTCCATTTTAGGCTTGGTCTCAACTTGGGCAATATCTTTGCACTCTTCAGCTACACGCTCAAGTACATTCTGGCCAAGTTCTTTGTGTGTGATCGCACGGCCGCGGAAACGGACAGATGCTTTCACTTTATCGCCTTTACTCAAGAATTTACGAGCATTACGAAGCTTCGTATTGAAATCATGCTCTTCGATATTCGGACTCAGGCGAATTTCTTTTACCTTAATAATAGTTTGCTTTTTGCGAGCTTCTTTTTCTTTCTTCTGCTGCTCAAAGCGGTACTTTCCGTAGTCCATCACTCGGCAAACCGGAGGCTTAGCGTTAGGAGCCACCATAACTAGATCAAGATTTGCGTTAGCCGCAATATCTAATGCTTCATTACGGGATTTAACTCCAAGCTGCTCACCATTTACATCGATTAGACGAACTTCACGGGCACGAATTTTCTCATTAACATTCATGTTATCCTTGCTAATATTGAGCCACCTCCAACATATTTAGAAAACTTCTATTAGATCTGTCATCGACAAGAATTTTCAGCATAAAAAAAGTGTCGGTACACATACTGCACCCACACGTCTCCTAAGAAAACAAAGGAAATAATAACCTGCCAACTGCTTGAAGCGTCGATCAGGTGAGAAGCGGGTGCTTCTACTTGTCTCTAGATCCGTTCATTAAGTTACCTAAACTATAATAGCATGCCTATAGAGTAATGTCAACAAGTCTCTTGTTCTTTTAACTACACTTTTAATAGCTTAAAGGATCCTGGATTAAAAATCAAGGTCTGAATTATAAACTTATGATTTATGAACACGGGGACGCATCCCCGTGTTCACAACTTATTTCCTTAGCAGCTTCTGGTCAATTTCATTTCTGATTTCTTCTTTAAATTTGTCCACGGATTTTGTAGCTGAATCCTGCTCTCCGTATCTGCGTACATTAACAGCATGGTCTTCGATTTCCCGATCTCCGACGACCAATTGGAACGGTACTTTCTGAATTTGTGCTTCTCTTATTTTATAGCCAATTTTCTCATTTCGTTCATCTACTTCAACACGAATACCAGCCTGTCTTAATTCATCTTCTAATTCTTTAGCATAGTCCAGATGGGCATCAGCTGAAACGGGAATAATTTTCGCCTGTACGGGCGCCAGCCATGTAGGGAATACCCCTTTATATTCTTCTATTAGAAAAGCGACAAAACGCTCCATCGTTGATACGACGCCACGGTGAATAACTACAGGGCGATGGTCATTTCCATCTTCTCCAACGTAAGTTAGATCGAAGCGTTCAGGTAAATGGAAGTCGAGCTGGATTGTCGATAACGTTTCATCCTTCCCTAGTGCTGTTTTCACTTGGACGTCAAGTTTAGGACCGTAAAAAGCGGCCTCGCCTTCAGCTTCTACGTATTCAAGCTGCATATCTTCCATTGTTTCTTTAAGCATGTCCTGGGCTTTATGCCACATTTCATCATTATCCACATACTTTTCTTTGTCCTCAGGATCCCGATAAGAAAGTCGGAAATAATAATCATTAATTCCAAAGTCATGGTAAACCTCTTGTACAAGTCGAACAACTCGCTTAAATTCATCTTTCAACTGATCAGGGCGGGCAAATATATGGGCATCATTTAAAGTCATGGCCCTAACGCGCTGTAAACCAGCTAGAGCTCCTGACATTTCATGGCGGTGCATAGTTCCGAGCTCCGCAATCCTTACCGGCAGATTACGATAACTGTATAATTGATTTTTATATACCATCATATGGTGCGGGCAGTTCATGGGACGAAGTACAAGGTCCTCATTATCCATTTCCATGACTGGGAACATATCATCCTGATAGTGATCCCAATGACCACTTGTCTTATATAAATCAACACTTCCAAGAACAGGTGTATATACGTGATCGTAACCTAGTCGCTCTTCTGTATCTACAATGTATCTTTCAATGGTACGTCTGATTGTAGCTCCTTTTGGCAGCCACATAGGCAGTCCCTGTCCCACTTTTTGATTAACCGTAAATATTTCAAGCTCTTTCCCCAGCTTACGGTGGTCACGCTCTTTAGCTTCTTCTAATAAATGCAAGTATTCTTCCAGCTGATCTTTCTTCTCAAAAGCTGTACCATAGATACGCTGAAGCATTTTATTATCACTATCTCCGCGCCAGTATGCTCCTGAAATACTCAGCAGTTTGAAAATTTTAATTTTACTAGTTTGAGGCACATGAACTCCCCGGCAAAGATCGAAAAACTCTCCTTGCTTATAAATAGTAACCTGTTCGCCTTCTGGAATATCATCTATTAATTCGAGTTTTAGATCATCACCAATTTGGCGGAACTTCTCTTTAGCTTCCTCGCGGGAAAGCTCAATTCGCTCTACTTCGAGGTTTTCATCCACAATCTTCTGCATTTCTTTTTCGATTTTCGGCAGATCTTCTGGAGTGATGGATTCTTCCATATCGATATCATAATAAAACCCATTTTCAATCACGGGACCTACACCTAGTTTGACATTACCATAAAGGCGCTTCACAGCTTGAGCCATCAGGTGGGCTGAAGAGTGTCTGAGCACTTCTAAACCTTCCGGGTTTTTATACGTAAGTATTTCAATTGTCCCATCTACTTCAATTGGACGTCTTAAATCAAAAGGCTCCCCATCCAATTTTACTGCCAGTGCTTGTTTCTTTAACCCTGGTGAGATGGAATGGGCAATTTCTTCACCTGTGGTACCGCGCTCATATTCTTTCACGTTTCCATCTGGAAATTTAATATTAATTGCATTGGCCATCATAAACACTCCTTTTTTCTGTACTAAAAAAACGCCCGTCCCGTAGCTTCCTCAGCTAAGGGACGAGCGTTATTACTCGTGGTTCCACCCAAAATTCCCGCATTCGATGCGGCTTCATTCATCCTTAACGAGGATTAGACGCTGCTCACTACTAAAAAAGTTCGTAAGCAAAGCTCAAAGGTGGTAAATATCGAAGTCGTCAGGCAGGAGCTTTCAGCCGGTGGCTCCCTTCTCTAATCAAGCGTCATTTCGTATTGTTGTCCTTATCATCGCTGGTTATTTAAATATGTAGGTATTATATCCATTATTCCAATGGAAATCAAGAGATTTCAAAAGGAAATTCTGATAGAGGTTTCCAGCTAGCCTTCTCCTCAAAGATACTCATCAATAATTCCAGTTCTGAATCATTTCTTTTATCTGAATAAATGATAAGCTCATCAGGAGCGTGTACAAGAGCCGGCGTGATATTCCAGCGAAGCGGCAGATCTTTAATGGAATCATCAGGATACTGTCTTCTATAAAGCAGGGTCTCGGATTCACTTAATGGATTGCCCTCATCATGATAATAGTGAAGTGAACCATTTTCCAGCAGATGTAACAGTTGGATACCAGTATCCTTGTGGTGTACACGGCACCTCCAAGAATCCAAAAGTAGCTGAAAGGATTCTTCTTGTTTATATTCATCAATCAATAGCCCCGTATATTCGATTACCGTGCTATGAAGGTCCTCTAAACAATAAACACTCAATCCATCAAAATCCACGTTCCTGTCTCCACTTAAATACTTCTGAATAGCAGCTCTTAATTTCAAGTTTACATCGGGCAGGTTCAGGCTCTTTGGAGGTTTATCCTCGAATTCATGCCCGATCTCCAAGATCCGCTGGACTTCCTGCTGATCGACATAATAATAGCGATGTTTTAAAACCCCTTCTATCCAGCCCAGCCATTTCCTATCTCTTATGACCATTAAAAGTCCGTCAACCGCTTCCTGATAATACAACCAATCGAGTGAGGAACCTGTTTCTCCTAATACCGCAAAATGGTTATTATACTCTTTCAGATACCAATTCCCCTGTGTATGATCGACGGCTTTTAAAAAACTAATGGCCTCAGCCCGTTTAGAAAAATGTACACAAAACAATAGTATTCCCCCTAATTCCCGGCTTCCTTCCAAACTATATCATGTGGCTTCACGCCTATAAAAAGTATGAAGTGGACTAAGCATAAAAGGCGAGATTCCAAGTATGAGTTTGTCCTATTCCATCTTATATTTATGTGTCAGTGTCATAAATCATGATACAGATCCTTAAAAATTAGAGGGGGCTATTCTCGGCGGTTGCGACCGTCTACATTGACCGCCTGGCTAAGCTGCTTTATTCTTTCTGTAATTCTTTTCGCTTTCACCTGTTCTACATCACCGCGATTGCTTAGCATGAGTACTTTCTCCAACTCTGCCAGACTATAATTAGAAGTAAAGAATACCGGCAGACGCTCCATCATACGGTAATGTAATATAGAGCCTAGTACTTCATCTCTGAACCAGGCAGACTGAGACTCTGCACCGATATCGTCAAGCATGAGTACAGGCGTTTCTTTAAATGCCTCTATCTTCTCATTCATCGAATCATCTTTAATAGATGCTTTAATTTCTCGTACAAATTCAGGCATATAAATAATCATTGACGGAATATTCTTATCACTCAATTCATTGGCAATAGCTCCAAGGAAGTACGTCTTACCAACTCCAAAAGGTCCATGAAAGTATAAGCCCTTGCTTGGCAGCTCTTCATTTAGATTTTCAATATAGCGGACTGTCTTTTCCACCGCACTGCCACGGTCCGGATCCTTTAGATCAAGTCTGGATAAGCTTGCTTCTAAAATCTCCCTTGGCATGTGTAAACTTTTTACCAGAGACTTCTGCTTTTGCTGTTCTTCTACTTTCCTCTGACGGCGGCACTTATCGTAAGCTAATTTAACTTCGCTGCCTTCAACTTCAGCGCGAGGCACATAACCCGGAAGTATATTAATACACTCTTCCCGGGAAGGACACTTCTCACAGTCTTTAGATTGAGATTGATATTCATATAATTTAATTAACTGTTTTTCTACTGCATCTTCTGTAAGAGAAGGATGATTTCTGATTAATTGTGACACTTCCTCAGACTGGACAACCTCTTCTTTCATACGATTCATTCGTTCCTGGAACTGTTTATGATCGCGCATCCATTTCTTTAATGATCTTTGAATCGGTTCCATGGCTCTTCTCACACCTTATTATCAGTTTCCTTTATTCGTCAGCCTCTTAATTCTTTCTGCAATCTCATCCGTATTTACAGCTGAATCCTGATGGGTCTGCTCATTATTCTTTTCCTTCTGGTTGAACCAGGCAGGAATAACTTCATCCTGCTTACTTTTCCGTTTATAATGATTTTGATTGCCCCACTGCTGATATTTCTGATGTTCAGCTTTCGCTAAATTCATGGCTTGTCTTACAGTAGTAACATTCTTTCTCGTCCAGTGACCGGCAATTTTCTCCATGTAGGCTTTGGATAACTTCATATCAGTCTTTAGCATTACGTAATGAACAAGGACATTCATGACTCCAGGAGAAAGTCCCTGTTCTGTCATAACATCACGAATCAACTTTAAATCCTGATCGGAGGCTTTATTCCCGCCTGAGAGATCCTCAAGTAATTCACGCGGGGAAATCTGCTCCAGCATATCAATAAACTGGTCCCCTTTACTTTTTGATTTGCTCGATCCTGCTACGGCTTTTTCTCTTTGGTCAATTTGACTGAAATTTCGGCTTGAAGGCTTTTCTTTCATAAAATCGTGACAAGCTGCTTTTAACTCATCGGCTACTAAGCGGTGATTTTCATCAATTGCCCAGGTAACAGCTTTTTCGATATCCAGCAAACTTAAATTGTAGAGAGAAGCGAGCTGGGTGATCAAACGCTTATTGGCTCCAGTTAGTATTTTGTCGCTTGGATACATTCGTTTCTTTAAGGCATCTTGAAGCCATTCAAAATCCACAAAGTCCTCTTGCAGAAAAGGGCCTCCGCTCTTACGAGAATAGTTTTCTGTTTGCTGATCATTGGCTTCAGACCTCGCCGCTTCAATCGTTTGGGAATGAAAAACTTCTCCGAATGTAGCGGTCACTTCCTCAAGACCCTCCACCGCATACTCCTGCTTAACAAGACGCCTCTTGAGCTGCTCATATTTTTCTGACCCCAGCTCATGATATAACAGCATAGCCAGCATATTATCAAGAAAAAAGCCCTCAGGTGCAAAAGGCGGGTGAAGTCTGTATAAATATTCCGTCTGTTTTTCACTCGTTGAAAAACAGTATGTTTGCAGGAGGCCGATAGCCTCCAGCTTTTTTCTGGCTTCGTAAATCTTATCCAAAGGAACTGACAAATACGACATCAAGGTGTGATGAGTTTGAATTTCTCCAGAAGAAGCCATGTCATACTCGGACACTAAGACTTGATATAAAGATACAGCTAATTGACCGATAATTGGCTGGTAAAGATGAGTTAGTGATCGATATGCACTTACAGGAAGTTCTCCGCACTTAGATAACCGAAACCCATCCACTGGAAGAAGCTTTCCTACAGAATGATTCACAACAACACCTCCGATCTTTCATTAAAATAGAAAATGAGCCACGTCAGGCTCATTCTCCATCCTCGTGTTTAATTAAATCTTTCAGTTCATCTATAAATACATTAATATCTTTAAACTGTCTGTAAACTGAGGCAAATCGAACATAAGCAACTTCATCAATATTGGCTAAACGTTCCATAACCATTTCACCGATATCTTTACTCATTACTTCAGAAACCCCGCGATTTCTTAATTCTTTCTCAATATCCAGAGTCACATTTTCTAATTCTTCAACGGCCACCGGACGTTTTTCGCAAGCCCTGATTAATCCGCGCATTAGTTTTTCACGGCTGAACTCTTCCCTTGTGCCTTCTTTCTTTACAACAATCAACGGCACCTCTTCAATACGTTCAAAAGTAGTAAAGCGGAAATCACATTGCTCACATTCTCTTCTTCTTCGAATAGACTGCCCTTCTTCAATTGGTCTAGAATCAAGGACTTTGGTACTTTTATAGTGGCAATTCGGACATTTCAAATTCGATCAACTCCACATAGTCTTCATTTCATTGGCATCCTTACGATGGATCCACTCTTGTAAATTGTCCATCTAATTCGTCATAGAGATTAATAATTAGATTACGACTAAACCCCAAATCTACAGGGCCTCCTGAATCTGTTGTGACAGAAAAATCTACAGCTATCCTAAAAGGACGCACCATAATAATCGTTGCCACTACAAATGCACGTCTCTTCCCTTTATACTTTACTGTGATTTCCCCACGCTCTTTAGACACGGCAACAATTTCTGAAGGGGATGGAAAAAGGGACTCCACTGCACGAATAAGTTCCTCATGCTTAGCATTGTAGTAATGGGTAATAAGCTTCTCATCTTTATGCTGCTCACTAGTTTCCGAATGATTACTAAAATATCTGGATATAAATGCTTTCACTTACCTAACCCCTTCATTCCATTCGACATTGGCTTCCTACATTTTAACACGATTCAACAAAATAAGAAATGGGAACTCAAATGGATGAATCAGGTGAGTGTGATGAGAATTTGAAGAACACTAACCGATTCAAAAAAGCCACACAGAATATTCTGTGTGGCTTTTACCTTTAACAATTATAAAGCTCGTGACTGTTCAACTTCTACAGGGCCCATTCCTCTTGGAACTTCAACTGTTTCATTACGCCCTGCCTCTAAAGCTTCCACAATAAAATGAGCTGCAACATTAGGATCTATACGATCTCCACATGTATAAACATCAATGCTTGCGTACCCATGTTCAGGAAAGCTGTGAATCGTCAAATGGGATTCAGAAATAATGACTACTCCGCTAACACCGTGAGGAGCGAATTTATGAAAAGCAACTTCTCTTACTTCTGCCCCTGCTTTTAAAGCGGCGTCGACAAAAACTTGTTCTATATACGACATATCATTCAATTTTCCTTCATTACAATCCCAAAGTTCAGCTATTACATGTCTTCCCATTGTATCCATAATTAGGATCCCCCTTTTGTACATTAACTTCTTCCCCTTCTAAAAAACAGTCATGCACTACCACGGGGGAAAGTTAGTCCTGAGAGGTCCTAACCCTTTGAGTAGAGATGAAATGGATTGAAATTCAGAAGGTCAAAAAGAAGTATATACGTTATACCCCCATTTTGCAAGATTTATTTTCACATGGCTCTCTCTATATATTTTTTAATGATGAGAGTTCCTGTAAAATAATACCTTACACGATGGTCCTATTATAAGATACTTATGGGTTGATTGGCTACTAAGAAACACGGGCTTCTTTTTCTTGCTTCATTACATTTCCTACATATTTCGCAAGATCAACGACACGGCAGGAATATCCCCACTCATTATCGTACCAGGCTAATATTTTTACTTTGCGGTTCTCAATTACCTGAGTAGAAAGAGCATCAATAATTGCGGAAGAAGGCGAAGTTGTATAATCAATAGATACCAACGGTTCTTCATTATACTCTATTATACCTTTCATCTCTCTTGAAGCCTTCCTAGAAAATGATTGATTCACTTCTTCAGCTGTTACATCTCTTTTTAGATCCACGACTAAATCAACTAATGATACGTTTGGTGTAGGAACTCTCAAAGCCATACCATTTAACTTCCCATTCAAGCTGGGAATGACTTCCCCAAGCGCTCTGGCAGCTCCTGTTGAAGTTGGTATAATGGACTGAGTACATCCACGAGCTCTTCGTAAATCTTTATGGGGGTTATCTAAGTTTTTTTGATCATTTGTAAAAGAATGGACCGTGGTCATCAGACCATTTTCTATTCCAAATTCATCTTCCAGAACTTTAACTACTGGAGCGAGACAATTGGTCGTGCAGGAAGCATTGGAAATCACATGGTGCTGTTTCGGAAGATAGGTTTCTTCGTTTACTCCCATAACGATCGTTGCATCAACTTGCTTACCAGGAGCTGTGATGATTACTTTCTTTGCACCTGCTTCAATATGCAAAGAGGCTTCATCCTTAGTTCTGAACTTACCAGTAGCTTCAATAACAATGTCTACTCCGAGACGATCCCAGGGCAATTCCAGAGGATTACGAGTGGAACACATCTCTATTTTTTTCCCATTCACTTCCAAACCATTTGCTGCCACTCTAATTTCTCCATCAAAACGGCCGTGTACACTATCATATTTCAACATATGAGCTATAGTTTCAGGAGGGTAACTGGCATTAACTGCTACCAGTTCAATTGAATCATCTGCTGCAGCTTTTCTAAAAACCATTCTCCCAATTCTACCTAAGCCATTTATAGCGATCTTTGTTTTCCCCATGCTCCAGCCCCCTATATATATGATATACTTTAAAATCGATTTTTCAGAAATAGTATAACATATTGTAAGCGCTTTTTCAGTTAAACTAAGATTTTTTTTAAAAGTAGGCTACTCACAAAATTATAAAATAAGAAACACGCCAAAACTAAAAAAGTTCTGACGTGTTACTATACGATGTTCCACTGATGAAGTATGTCTTTTAATTGTTGAAAACTTTCCTCTACAGCTCCATTATTATCGATTACAGCATCCGCCATTTTTGCTTTTTCCGCGATCGATAATTGTGCGTGGATTCTTTCTTCGGCTTCTTCACGTTCTGATTGATCCCTTTCCATTAACCGGTTCAGCTGTGTTTCTTCATCTACATAAACCACCATTACCCGGTCCACATAACTGGTAAGTCTACTCTCAAAAAGCAAAGGGATATCAAGTACCACGGCTGGATAGTCCTCAGCCTTGTATGCATCTCTCCTTTCCAGCATTTCCTGTCTCACTTGCGGATGGACAATGGAGTTTAACTGTTGCCTCTTTTCTTCATCTGAAAAAATAATTTTTCCAAGTCGCTTTCTGTCAATCGTCCGGTCTTCCTTAAGAATTTGAAAACCAAAAGCCTCGACAATTTTGTTGTAGGCAGGCTCTCCTGGTTCAACAACCTTTCTGGAAAGTTGATCGGCATCCACAACAGGGATGTTAAACTTTGAAAACATTTGAGAAACCGTACTTTTACCGCTTGCAATACTTCCAGTCAATCCAATAACAACGGTCAAACTGAAACCTCCTTACGTTAATTTCATTATCCCTATTGTAATTAATAATACAGCAGGTACAATCGAGACACTTTCTGCTTTTTCACTTAATTTGGCTCCGCTCAAAATCCCGGCATAGAGCATAAAAAATGTGATTATCGAGATCCATAAAGCTGTTACAAAAGGTTCAACCCCCATAAAAGCTCCGCTGATGCCGGCACCGAGTGTATCCAGTGAGAGGGCGGCTCCCAATAACCATACTTCTTTTCCCTTAATACCGCCGGACTGATCAACGTCTGCTGCTACAGGATCGTTAAGTACGCGGGCAGGCTGGGACCATGGCTCTTTCTTCTGACTATGATCATGTTTACGAAAGTATTGATATAAAAAATACAATCCAATTCCAATTAAAGCTAGCGCCCCAAGTCTTTCCGCATAATCCGGATGAACCATCGGCAATATAAGAGCGCCCATGTAAGAAGAGACCATGAATCCTGCACCTGATAAAAAGGCAATCGTTAAAATTCCTCTCAGTGAAAGACTGATCTTTTTCATCCCCAGAACGCATCCTATGCCGAAACTATCTATACTAAGTGCAATAACAAATAAAAAAGTGAAAGTCGTAATCCCCATCTATTCCACCCCTGTTCGCTAAGGTGTAAATAGTATATGGGACTCTAAAAATTTTGATACGATTGGCAAGTTGGACAAATATGAGTACCTCTTCCACTGACCTTCGTTTTTATGATTAAATCCCCGCATTCCATGCAAATTGTATCCTGTTTGCCATAAACCTTTAAATTCTGTTGAAAACTTCCAATTTTACCCTGGCTGTTTAGGTAAGATCTTATTGTACTTCCGCCCAGACTAATAGCTTCTTCTATGATCTGCACACTTGACTTTCTAATTCGATCTGCTTCTTCTTTTAAAAGCTGGTTCGCCAATCGTTCCGGGTGGATACGCGCTCTGTATAAGGCTTCGTCCACATAAATGTTTCCAAGTCCAGCTACAATGGACTGATCTAAAAGAACCGCCTTAATATTTCGGGATGTTTTTTGTAATTTATGAAAAAAGTAATCAAGTGTAAAGGCTTTATCAAATGGATCAGGGCCTAGTTGATTGAGAGGTTTCCGGTCCTTTTCTTCCCCTTTTGGAAACACGTGCATCGTGCCAAACTTACGTACATCGTCGTATCTCAATTCTGTGCCATCTGTAAAATGAAATACGATATGAGTGTGCTTGGGCTTTTCAACCTCTGCCTCATATAGCCCGAATTTCCCCTCCATCCGAAGATGTGAGACAAGCACCAAATCTTCCATGTGGAAGATCATAAATTTGCCTTTACGTTCAATATCCAGAAAGGATTGATTCTTAAGCAGGCGCTTGAACTCATCAGGATCTTTTGGATTCTTAATAATATTTCCCCAATAAACGGAAACATCATCTATGGTTTTATTTAAAATTAAGGTTTTTAATGTTTGTCTAACTGTTTCGACTTCTGGAAGTTCAGGCATGGTGTCATTCTCCTCACTTACTTTGCATCATACCAGGTAGATCCATAAGAATAATCCACTTTCAATGGAACGTCTAGTTTCACCGTTTGTTCCATTACTGATGCAACGACTTCTTTCAACTTTTCTACTTCTTCTTTTGGTGCTTCTAAAATCAATTCATCATGGACTTGCAGCAGCATCTTAGCTTCCAGCTTTTCTTCAGCTAGCCGCTGTTCAAGATCAATCATCGCTTTTTTGATCACGTCAGCAGCACTTCCTTGAATGGGAGTGTTCATAGCCGTACGCTCAGCTGCATTACGTCGATTAAAATTACGGCTGGTCAGCTCAGGAAGATATCTCCTTCTATTCATAAAGGTAGTAACGTAACCAACCTGTTTTGCTTCCTGAACCGTCTCCTCCATATAGGTTTTAACCCCTGGATAACTCTCCAGGTACTTATCTATGAATGCTTGAGCCTCTTTACGCGAAATATCGAGACTTTGGGATAATCCGTAATCACTGATTCCATAAACAATTCCAAAGTTTACCGCTTTAGCCTGTCTTCTCATTTCACTCGTAACGTCTTCTTTGGCAACACCAAACACTTCACTCGCTGTCTGTGTATGAATGTCCTGCCCTTCGCGGAAAGCCTCAATCAGTTTCTCATCTTGTGCAATATGCGCGAGTACACGAAGTTCAATTTGAGAATAGTCACTAGCAAAAATAACCCAGTTTTCTTTTGAAGGAATAAAGGCCTGACGAATTTTGCGTCCTTCCTCTAACCGAATCGGGATATTTTGAAGATTTGGTTCAGTTGAACTTAGACGTCCAGTTTGTGTTAAGGCTTGATTAAATCGCGTATGAATCTTATGAGTATCCTCGTTAATCACTTTAAGCAGTCCTTCAATATAAGTAGACTTCAGTTTACCCAATTGACGATACATTAAAATCTTGGAAATGATTTCGTGATGATCTTCTAATTGTTCAAGTACATCAGCGGAGGTCGAATACCCGGTCTTCGTTTTCTTAATAACTGGCAAGTTCAACTTTTCGAACAAAATAGGACCAAGTTGTTTCGGAGAATTCAAATTAAAAGATTCTCCGGCAAGCTCGAAAATATCTTTTTCTATAGCAGTCAGTCTGCTTTCCAATTCAGCGCCCATTTCCTCTAGACGTTTTTGGTCTACAAGAACTCCTCTATGCTCCATTCTCCCCAGAATTAAAGCAAGGGGCATCTCTAAGTCCATATACAAATTGTACTGTTCTTTATTTTTCAGTTCATTTTCCACTGTGTCTTTAAGCTTATACACCATGTCAGCTTTCCTGCTAATATGTTCGTAGAAGTCGTCATCATTTTCAGGACGCTTCATTTTAGCGCCTTTTCCATAAACCTCTTCATCATATTTAACTTTGCTTTCCCCCATCCGATGACTGATAGCTGGAATGTCATGGTGGTTTTCAGCTGGATTAATCAAATAAGAAGCCAATAAGAGATCAAATTGAATGCCTTTAATATTTACATCATGACGCATAAGAGCTACCACTGTACGTTTAGCGTCAAACACCCATTTTTCTTTTTCACCATCTTCGGCCCATTTCTTAAATCCTTTTGAAATTTTTGCATTGTCCATTGAAATCACATACTTATTCGATTCATTAACAATTGCAATTCCTTCTACTGCAGCCTGGTGATAGTTGTCATACAGCATCTCAACAACTAAGGCTTCCTTACCGGTAAACATGTCGTCTTCAAAATCTTCTACAACTTCCACTTTAATATCCGGAAAAGGTTCAGCAGTTTCACCTTCCTGCTCTATACCGCCTTCTTGGACTCTGGACAATAGCGACTGAAAACCCAGATCTTTGAATAGGTGGCTGACCTGAGTGGATTGATAACCTTGATAACCTAAATCTTTTAATTCTATTTCTATTGGAGCCTGTCTCTCAATCGTTACAAGCTTACGGCTCATGTATGCATCTTCTTTATGGTTTTCCAGCTTCTCTTTTAATTTTTTACCGCTTACCTGGTCCAGATTATCATATAGACGGTCAATGGTATCAAATTGCTTGAGCAGTTTTACGGCAGTTTTCTCTCCTACGCCGGGAACCCCTGGAATATTATCAGAACTATCTCCCATAAGTGCTTTCAAATCGATAATCTGGTCAGGACGAACCCCCATTTTTTCTTCCATGAAAGAAGGGTCGTATGTATCCACATTCGTAATGCCCTTCTTCGTCAGGCTCACACTTACCCGATCCGTCACCAATTGAAGTAAGTCTTTATCTCCGGAAATTACCTTTACTTCATATCCATCCTGCCCCGCCTGATCAGCGATTGTACCAATAATATCATCAGCCTCATATTGGTTAAGCTGATAATACTTAGCTCCGAAAGCATCAAGAAGTTCTTTTAGAACTGGAAACTGTTCGGATAATTCCGGAGGAGTCTTCTGCCGTCCGCCTTTATATTCACTATAAGTTTCGTGCCTGAAAGTTGTTTTCCCAGCATCGAACGCCACTAATAAATGGTCCGGCTGATCTTCTTCTAAAATCTTCAATAGCATCGTAGTAAAGCCATATACCGCGTTCGTATATACACCTTTATCATTATTTAATAAAGGCAGTGCAAAAAATGCACGATACGCTATGCTGTTTCCATCAATTAATACAACCTTTTCAGCCATGAACTCACTCCTTCAATAATAAAAAAAGCCTTTTTGTTCATTCTACCATGTTTAGTACTGAGAAGAAAAAAAGACCTCGTTATTCTTACAATTTATAGAATGGTTAAATTAAATAGAAATTCTGTAACAAAAAAGAGGCAGAAGCGAGGGAAGCTTCTGCCTAAAAGAGAAAACACCTTGGATGAAAGGGTTTCATAGTAATCTTACCAAAGAAATATAAATATTCATTTAAGTCATTATTAAGATTGTGTAAATTGCTTAGGAATTTCCATGTGAAAGGTTGTGCCTTCATCTACGACACTATCTACATGGACATTTCCGTGGTGAGCTTCGACAATGTGCTTCACAATAGCAAGACCCAGGCCAGTCCCTCCTGAATTTCTGCTTCTTGCTTTGTCTACACGGTAAAAACGTTCAAAAATGCGGGAAACCTCTTCCTGCGGGATCCCTACACCATTATCTGCTACTGAGACTAGCACTCGATCGTCGAAATCCTTATAGGTCAACGAGACGTTTCCATCTACTTTGGTGTAATTAATCGCATTGGTCAATAAATTCATAAAGACTTGTTTTAAACGACTTGAATCTCCTTCGATAATCGTGTTTCCTTCTACCTCTGTTGTTAAATGAACTTCCTTTTGGTCAGCATGCTGCTGAACTATAGGAAGAAGATCGGACAACAGACGTTGAATATTAACTTGTTCAATATTTAAGTTAAAATCTTCTCTTTCTAATTTAGAGAGTTCAAGAAGATCTTGAATGAGTGATTGAAGCCTTCCGCTTTCTTTTAAAATGATATGAAGGAACTGGTCAAGCATAACCTCATCTTTCATTGCTCCATCTAAAAGCGTTTCAGAAAAACCCCTTATAGAAGTAATAGGCGTTTTCAACTCATGGGAAACGTTGGCTACAAAATCTTTTCTCATTTGCTCTAGTTGTTTAAGTTCTGTTATGTCGTGAAATACCAGTACAACACCTTTCCACTTACGATCTTCACTAAAAATTGGAGCTCCGGTCACTTCAAGGTGTTTACGATCTATTTTTACCGGCAAAACAAACGTTTCACTAACGGTTTCCTCAAACATGTAGATCTTCTTCACAGTTTCGTGAATCGCTGTATATGGTATTGCATCATGGTATAAATAACTAACATATTCGGCAGACTCTCCTTTAAACGTTTCCAAAAAGGCGCGGTTTACAAGGAGAATATATCCTTTCTCATCAATCAGAACAAGCCCATTTCCCATATTGTTAATAACGGCTTCAAGCTGATTTTCCTGCATCCCTTGAGTACTGGTCATCTCCTGAAGATTTCTAGCTAAAATGTTAATGGAGCGGCTGAGCTGACCGGCTTCACCAAAGTGACCCTCATAAGTCCGGGCTTTATAATTCCCTTTTGCGAGCTCGGTTGCCACGTTGGCAGCTGAACGAATCGGACGGATGTATTTAGAAAACACATTAAATCCAATAACAAATATAACTAAGAGACCTAAGAATAAAGTGACCCCTATTAACAACCAAATGTTCTTTGTGATATTAGTTAACGATTTAACAGGAGAGAGAAGAGTCAAAGTTCCCTCCGTATTGTTCACTTCTATACTGGTGGTATAGTAAAACAAATCTCCGATTAATTGCCCCTCTTGTGAGCCATTGCTGTCGACGCTGTTTAAGACTCGCTGTTTTTCATTTTCGGATATGATGGGGATCGCTTCGACAGTATCCACTAGTATTTCACCATTATCAGATTCAAACACCATACCTGTATTCAGCTGTTCACTGAAATTAAAGAGCTCTTCCTGACTAATATCATTATTCTTCGCATATTTCTCAAGATAAGTAGAAAAGTACTGACTCTCAACGGCTACACGGTCTTCAAATATATTGATGAAATAGGTTCGTGTCAGCTGAGCTAAAAGGATTCCAAGACCCACCATCACAATGACTACTAAAATTGTGTAGGTAATTAACGGTCTCGTATTAGATGACATCTATTTCGGTTCCTCCATTTTGTATCCAAGTCCACGGATGGTTTTAATATAGACCGGCTTTTTGGTCTCTGGTTCTATTTTTTCCCGTAAATGACTTACGTGTACATCCACAATCCTTGTATCACCTGCAAAATCATAATTCCAGACGGCTCGAAGAAGTTGATCCCTTGAAAGCACTCGTCCAAGGTTATTCGCTAAATAGAGAAGAAGTTCAAATTCTTTAGGCGTAAAAGTCAGAGGTTCTTCATTAATCGTTGCTTCATATTGTTCCGGGTAAATAGAGAGACCCGCAACTTTTATATGAGTCTCATCGACTTCTGCAGGTTCACGAAGCATACGGCGTAAAATAGCTTTAATCCTGGCTACAACTTCCCTTGGACTAAATGGTTTAGTTAAATAATCGTCAGCCCCTAATTCTAAGCCAAGAACTTTATCAAATTCATCATCTTTTGCAGTAAGCATTAAAATAGGCGTATCTACCTGCATTTGCCGCAATTTCTTACAAACTTCCATTCCATCCATTCCTGGCAGCATAACGTCCAGTACAATCAAATCGAAAGAAGTAACAGATGCTTTCTCTAAAGCGTTCGTACCCGTATAAGCAATGTCTGTTTCAAAACCGGCCTGTTCTATATTATATTTAAGTAACGTAACGATGGATTCTTCATCGTCAACAATCAAAATCTTCTGATCCACTTCTCATCACCCCAACCTACAAGTTAATTTCATAATACAATGAACTTTACAATTTGGATATGGATGTTAATAATTTTTACTTAAACTTAATAAATCATTCATTTGCTTAATTTAGGGACTTTAACGCACCATAAGCTTTTTTATCACGGCACGATGATATTTAAAAAGGGAGGCTCCCCATATTCGCGTTTCGCATCATGAAAAGTGGCAGAAGCTCTAATTTAAGAAACATATCTATACTAACTATCGACAATCAGATCTTTTTCTAAAGGATTCAAAATAAGAAAGAGGCCTCACAGGAAGGCCTCGGTCAGGATTTTAATAAAAGTTTTCAAGAGAGTGAGCATTCATGGAGTTGGGTTCATATGGCGGCTTCACCTCTAATGTACCCTGGACTACTTCATCTCCCTCCTCATCATAGCCAGTGACTTGAATCGTAACAAGATGCTTATCTTTATTCACAGAGGTAACCTCAGCTCTAAACCGTACTTCAGCGTAGTGATAAACGGGTTTCGGGTATGAGATTTCTTGAGAAACAATATGACTGCCCGGCCCAGGAAGGTGCATCGATATTATGGAAGATACCATCCCAAACACCATAACCGTGGGCACAATCGGACGTTTGAATGGAGTTTGCGAGGCATAGTCGTGCTGAATATACAGAGGGTTTGCATCATCTGTAAGTCCTAAATACATGAGTAGATCACGATCTTCAACTGTTGCAGAAGTTGTGAAGAGATCCCCTACTCGTAAGTCGTTCATTTTTTTTCCTAATTTTCTCTTTTTACTTAACATTAAACCACCTCTTTGAAAGCGTTTTCTGTTAGTTGTGTAAAAAAGGATTCGAGGATAGCCCCGAATCCTTTTCACTCTTATTTTAATACATTTAACACATTTTTAACAGAGTCTGCTGATTGATCGAGCTGCTGCTTTTCATCTTCCGTTAATTCAAGCTCAATGACTTCTTCGATTCCATTTCCACCAAGGATGGTAGGAACTCCAAGATAAATGCCATCGTATCCATATTCACCTTCCAGATATGCAATAGCTGGCAATATACGACGCTGGTCTTTTAAGATCGCTTCTGCCATTTGCACAAGTGAAGCAGCTGGAGCGTAGTAGGCGCTGCCGTTACCAAGCAGCCCTACAATTTCTCCGCCTCCCTTTCTTGTACGTTCTACTATCGCATCAAGACGTTCTTTAGAAATTAATTTTTCAAGCGGAATGCCGCCTGCAAAAGAATAGCGAGTTAATGGCACCATGTCATCTCCATGACCACCCAGGACAAAACCGGTGACATCTTTTATGGAAACATTCAGTTCCTCCGCTACAAAGGTGCGGAAGCGCGATGTATCCAAAACACCAGATTGGCCAATAACACGGTTTTTCGGTAGTCCGGATTCCTGGAATACAGAGTACGTCATCGCATCAACTGGATTAGTTAATACAATAATGTAGCAGTCTGGAGAATGCTTTACGATCTCTTTTGTTACACTTTTCATAATCTTTGAGTTCGTCGCAACAAGATCATCACGGCTCATGCCAGGCTTTCGAGCAATTCCCGCTGTAATAATCACCAGATCAGAGCCTTTAGTATCTTCATAATTAGAAGTTCCTTTTACTTTGGCATCAAACCCTTGTACAGGACTCGCTTCTAACATATCTAAAGCTTTTCCCTTAGTAGGGTCTTCCATATCAGGGACATCGACCAGCACAACATCTCCCAATTCTTTCTGGGCTGCCATAAGTGCAGTAGTAGCACCAGTAAAGCCGGCACCGATTACGGATATTTTATTTCTGCGAATAGCCATATTACCCAGCTCCTTTTTAATCAGCGATTAGTCCATATTTTTAATTAGTTCGTCACCGAACTGAGAACACTTCACTTCTTTAGCACCATCCATCATTCGTGCAAAGTCATAAGTTACCACTTTGCTACCGATGGTTTTATCCATGGATTTAGAAATTAAATCTGCCGCTTCTCTCCACCCAAGGTGCTCAAGCATAAGTACGCCAGACAGGATTACAGAGGACGGATTTACTTTATCCATACCTGCATATTTCGGTGCTGTACCATGCGTAGCTTCAAAAATAGCATGACCTGTTTCAAAGTTAATGTTCGCACCAGGTGCAATTCCTATTCCGCCAACCTGAGCTGCAAGCGCATCTGAAACATAGTCCCCATTCAGGTTCATGGTAGCAACTACATCAAATTCTTTTGGACGAGTTAAAATCTGCTGTAGGAAGATGTCTGCAATCGCATCTTTTACAATGATTTTACCTTCTGCTTCTGCAGCGTCCTGTGCCTTATTAGCTGCTTCTTTTCCTTCTTTTTCAACGATTCGGTCGTATTCCAGCCATGTGAATACTTTATCTCCGTATTCCTCTTCAGCTACTTCGTAACCCCATGCTTTAAAGGAACCTTCAGTAAATTTCATGATATTTCCTTTATGAACTAGCGTTACGTTCTTACGACCTTCATTCAAAGCATAATCAATAGATGCACGAACTAGACGCTTCGTACCCTCTTCAGAAACCGGCTTGATACCAATTCCAGAAGTTTCAGGGAAACGGATATTATGTACACCCATTTCATTTTGAAGGAAGTCAATAACCTTTTTAACTTCAGGTGTACCTTTCTGCCATTCGATACCTGCATAAATGTCCTCAGTGTTTTCACGGAAGATGACCATGTCTGTATCTTCTGGACGTTTAACAGGTGATGGTACACCTTCTACATAGCGTACCGGACGCAGGCAGGTAAATAAGTCAAGTTCTTGACGTAAAGCTACGTTAAGTGAACGGATTCCACCGCCGATCGGAGTCGTCAGAGGTCCTTTTATTGCAATCTTGTAATCACGAATGGTATCCAATGTAGCGTCTGGGAGCCATTCACCGCTTTTGTCATAAGATTTCTGACCAGCGTATACTTCCTTCCACTCAATAGATTTTTCTCCGTTGTAAGCTTTATCTACTGCCGCTTCAATTACACGGCTGGCAGCTGCCCAAATATCCGGACCAATACCGTCACCTTCAATGTAAGGGATAATTGGACGATTAGGTACGTTCAATTCTCCGTTTTGTTCTACTGTGATTTTCTCAGATTGTGTCAAAATATACCCTCCTAAATTTATTTCATAAAATGGGATGTAATATCCTCTTCTATCATACGTTAAATTATATAGAAGCAAAAGCAAAGAGGAAGACTAGCGTCCCCTCTCTTATCGTTCGTCAATTGGTGTGTAAGTCTGACCCTTAGGTCCTACATACTCAGCACGGGGACGAATCAGGCGGTTATCTGAATACTGCTCAAGAATGTGAGCTAACCATCCAGAAACTCGGCTGACCGCAAAGATCGGTGTGAAAATGTCATGGTCAATTCCAAGACTGTGATATACCGATGCAGAATAGAAGTCCACATTTGCTGGAAGTCCTTTATTTTCTTTAATGTAATCTTCAATTTTGATAGACATTTCGTAGTATTTAGAGTGACCTGTGAGCTTAGTCAGCTCGCGGGACATTTCTTTTAAGTGCTTGGCACGAGGATCGCCGTACTGATAAACCCTATGCCCCATACCCATGATTTTTTCTTTGTTTTCAAGCTTCTTCTCGATAGCAGGAATCGCATTTTCAACGCTGCCAATTTCCGTAAGCATCTTCATAACACGCTCATTGGCTCCGCCATGAAGAGGTCCTTTTAGAGCACCGATGGCTGCGGTCACTCCTGAGTATATGTCAGATAGTGTCGCCACGCATACACGTGCCGTAAACGTTGATGCATTTAATTCATGGTCTGCATGTAATACTAATGCTTTATTAAATGCCTCGACTTCAATATTTTCAGGATCTTTGCCATTCAGCATATACAAAAAGTTAGCTGCAAAACTTAATTCTTTTTTAGGAGAAACTGGCTCCTCTCCCTTACGGATACGAGCAAAGGCCGTAACAACTGTAGGCATTTTTGCTTGAATTCGAAGAGCTTTGTCTTTATTTGCTTGATCTTCCATTACATCTGACTCAGGATCATGAATGCCCAGCATGGAAACTGCAGTACGTAAAGCAGCCATTGGATGTACAGTAGATAGATCATAAGATTTGAGATGCTCTACTACTTCCTGAGGGATGTCCATGTTTGAGATTAAATCAGATTTAAATTGATTCAGTTCATCTTTGTTTGGAAGTTTCTGATTCCAAAGAAGATAGATAACTTCTTCAAAGCTTGAGTTATTTGCTAGATCATCGATATCGTAACCAACGTAGGTTAATTTATCGTCAATAATTGAACTAATCGATGATTCAGTTGCTGTAATTCCTTCAAGACCTTTGGTTGATGACATACAATCTCTCCTTTTAAAAATTTCCGATGTTTTCGGCCCAAGCGGCAAGAAAACGCTTAATGTACTTATATGAAATAATTAGGAAATGAACCCCAAAGACAATTATAAAGTATTCTGAGTTGAATGTGAATTGAAACCGTTTAATTTAAGGGAATTTATCGAAATTTCATAGGGAATTCCTTTTTTAAAATAACTCTTTCACTAAAAAGCTGACCCTGAGTGAAAAATTCACTAGAAAGTGAGGTTCAAATGGACAACCCCGTTTTTCACCAGTTTTTCCGCTTCCTATTTGTAGTCACTCTTATGCTATCCATTATATTTTTAATTATTGGAGCTTGGAAATATTTATATCCTTTTCTCCTTGCCTTTTTGATTTCAGGTGCTCTTCAACCATTTATTCAACTTTTAGAGAAAAGATTACATTTCCCCAGAACCCTGGCCGTACTATCGCTGTTGTTCTTACTAACCCTTCTTACCGCTTCTTTACTTATATTAGTCATTGCTGAACTAATTAAAGGTATACAGCGCTTGGCATTAGCAGCGCCTGTAAACTTTGGTAAACTGGTGAACCATTCCATCGACCAGTTCACCATTTGGTTCACCCCTATACTCAATAAAATCGAACAAGTTATCCTTAAATTATCTCCTGAGCAGCAAAGTTCTATATTTGATTATATAAATATAATTAAAGTAAAGGTAGCAGCTACAGCCATTCAGGTGTTAGAAACCTTGTTTCAAAGCTTAATTCGTGGACTGACCAGCCTGCCCTCCTCTATTACCACTGTGCTAATTTTAATGCTGGCTATATTTTTTATATGTAAGGATTGGGAATTGATTATTCATAGCCTTAATCGTATTATACCCGTCCATTATCTTGAAAAAACCAGGAGATTTCCAATGGAACTCAAGTCCACCTTACAAGGTATCGTTAGGGCCCAGTTTATTCTTGTAGGTATATCTACTGTTATCATCGGGATCGGCTTATTCATTATTCAAGCCCCTAATGCACTTACGATTACTTTGGCTGCTTCTGTGGTAGATATCATTCCCTATATTGGGACTGGAAGCATTTTTATTCCGTGGATTTTTTATCAATTTCTTACAGGACAATTCCAGATGACCATCGGTCTTTCGATCATATACATGGTTGTCCTAATCGTTCGACAGGCACTGGAGCCTAAACTACTCGCTAACCATTTCGGTGTACCACCAATCTTATTATTAGCAGGTATGTTTCTGGGTTTTCAAACTTTCGGGTTATATGGAATGATACTTAGCCCTTTAGTTATTGTGTTTATCAAGGTTCTTCATACTACTGGAATTATTAATTACACGTGGTATTTTATTAAAGGAAACTAACCCCCCTATTTCTTAAAAACAGGGGGGAAATATTTTACCTTCTATAAATAGTGACGGTGCCTTTATCCATCATTTTTGAAATTACTTTTTTAATAAGACGTTTGATGGGCTCTCTAGTTGGAGGAATTAATAATAAAAACCCTATGGCATCAGTAATAAATCCAGGAGTTAGTAAAACTGCTCCTCCTACTAATATACAGGCACCATCCAATAGAGTATCCTGAGGCATTTGCCCGCTCGACATCGAATTTTGGAAGTTTCTGATCGTTTCTAAACCTTGCTGTTTCGCAAGCCACGCTCCTATAACTCCTGTAAGGATAATCAGTAATATGACCCACCAGGGCCCAATCCAGTTTCCAGCCCAAATGAGTAAACCGATCTCAAGTGCCGGGACAATCAGAATAAACAGTAATAACCAGCGAAACATATCATCGTCCCTTTCCAGATCTTTTCTTCTATTATACTTGGAGTTCCAGTACTTTTAAAGTTAAGTACATTATAGGGAATACCCCCATACTCTCTGTTGTCCTGACTCTGGCTGTCAAAAAGGACCCAGTTTACACAAACTGGATTTAATTAGAATATTTTCAGCAGTTCAGAATTTGAATTTTCCACTTCAAGCCTAAATAGTTGAACCCCTCTTCAACATTAAATTGAGCTAAAATAAAAAAGAAGGGAAGTGTAAAAACTCCCCTTCTTTTAATCTTTAGAGGACACTTGCATGCCCTTCATAAATATCTCCGCGTGAACTGTCAATAGTTATATCGTTCCCATCAGAAATTATAGAAAGAGCATCTTTTACCCCTACGATAACAGGAATACCTAGACTTAAGCCTACTACTGCAGCGTGCGAAGTTAATCCGCCTTCTACTGTAATCAGACCAGCGGCTTTTTCTATGGCAGGCATCATGTCACGATCTGTTCCGTGTGTCACAAGAATATCTCCATCCACTACACGATGGATTGCTTCTTGAGAATCTTTAGCTACCACAGCTCGTCCATAAGCGCTCTTTTGACCCACGCCTTGACCTTTGACAAGTACATCTCCTATAACATGAACTTTCATAAGGTTTGTTGTGCCACTTTCTCCTACTGGCACTCCCCCGGTGATAATCACACGGTCTCCGCGGGTAGCAACTCCGGATGCTAAGCTGCGTTCAACTGCTACGTCCAGCATATCATCTGTAGAATGAGCGCGCGGTCCCATCACGGCATAGACTCCCCATACAAGGGAAAGCTTACGGTTTACGGATTCACTGGAAGTGATGGCTACAATTGGCGCTCTAGGACGATATTTCGAAATCATACGAGCGGTATGACCGCTTTCCGTTGGAGTCACTACAGCATTTACATCTAGATTGATAGCCGTATGAGTAACAGATTGACTAATTGCATCTGTAATCGTCATATCACTGTGTTTAGAACGCTCATCAAGAATCGCTTTATAATTTAAGCCTGTCTCCGTTTTGCTGGCAATATTGTGCATCGTTTGAACGGATTCAACAGGGTAATCACCTGCTGCAGTTTCACCAGAAAGCATAATCGCATCTGTTCCATCAAAGATGGCGTTCGCAACGTCTGAGGCCTCTGCACGTGTTGGACGAGGATTTCTTTGCATAGAATCCAGCATCTGAGTAGCTGTAATAACCGGTTTACCGGCCTTATTGCATTTGTGAATCAGCTTTTTCTGAACAAGTGGGACATCTTCCGCTGGAATCTCAACACCTAAATCTCCACGGGCTACCATTAGTCCGTCACTTACTTCCAGGATTTCGTCGATGTTATCAACGCCTTCCTGATTTTCAATTTTAGGGATAATTTGAATATCCAACGCTCCGTGCTTTTCTAATAGTTCTTTAATTTCAAGAACGTCTGAAGCACGACGTACGAAAGAAGCGGCGATAAAGTCTACTCCCTGTTCAATTCCAAACTCAATATCCTTCGCATCTTTATCCGTAATCCCTGGTAAGTTTACACTTACATTAGGTACGTTGACACCTTTTTTATTTTTCAAAGGACCATTGTTTAAGACAGTAGTTTTGATTTCGTTATTTTTGTTGTCGATTTCCTCTACAAGTAACTCTACCAAACCATCATCCAGTAATATTTTTGAGCCTGGCTGGACATCATTAATCAACCCAGGGTACGTGACTGAGATGCGCTCTGCATCCCCTTGAATATCATCCATTGAAACATAGACAGTAGAGCCTTTTTCCAAATAAACTTCTTCTTCTTTTAGAGTACCTGTCCGTATTTCAGGACCTTTCGTGTCTAACAATATAGCTACTGTTTTACCTGTTGAGGCAGATGCCTCACGAATGTTTTTAATACGAGCTCCATGTTCTTCGAAATCTCCATGAGAGAAATTCAATCGAGCAACATTCATTCCTGCTTCAATTAGTTGACTTAATTTCTCAACTGTTTCAGAAGCCGGGCCAATCGTACTAACGATTTTTGTTTTTCTAAACATACTTATTTCCTCCTCTGATACATAATTCATATTATATAGATAATTCTTTAGAAAGACGATACATATCTAGATCCACTTGATGTTTGGTGTTGAGGATTTCCACTATATCATGATCGACTAATTTGTTTTGTTGTATACCAACCATGCGCCCTGATTTCCCGTTCAATAGAAGGTCTACAGCATGAGCACCCAAACGGCTGGCAAGGACGCGGTCTGAGGCTGACGGAGAGCCGCCTCGCTGAGTATGTCCTAAAACGGTAACGCGCGTCTCTAAATCTGTAGCTTCTTTAATCTTGCGCCCAAAATCAACACCACTTCCGACTCCTTCTGCAACGATTATTATGCTGTGACGCTTTCCGCGTTCATGTCCACGCTTTAAGCGGTCAATAACATCACTGAATTCATCTTCAAATTCCGGTATTAATACGCTCTCCGCTCCATCGGCCAGTCCAGCCCATAAAGCCAAGTCTCCTGCATTACGTCCCATAACTTCAATAACGTAAGTGCGCTCATGAGAAGTAGCCGTATCACGGATTTTGTCAATAGCATCAATGATCGTGTTTAAAGCAGTATCAAATCCAATTGTAAAATCGGTTCCTGGAATATCATTATCTATTGTTCCAGGTACACCAATACAAGGATAACCTTTTTCAGTCAGTTTCTTAGCCCCCATAAAGGTCCCGTCACCACCAATGGCGATCAGTCCTTCTATGCCGTGCTTCTTCATCTGTTCGATGCCCTTCAGCTGACCTTCTTCTGTCTTAAATTCTTCACAGCGGGCTGAATACAACTTCGTACCGCCGCGCTGAATAATATCGCCGACGGAGCCTAGTTCCATTTTATCAATACTGCCATCGATTAACCCCTGGTATCCATACTTAATTCCGTAGACTTCTACATTATGGTAGATTGCTTTACGCACAACGGCACGAATAGCAGCATTCATACCTGGAGCGTCGCCGCCACTTGTAAGTACACCAATTTTTTTCATTAGAATCACCTCAAATTATTTACTAATTGGTTTGTGCCCAATCATGGAACTTTTGAAACCTTCTGAAGCCACAAGACCCTCTCTTACATCTAGTTTGTACAAATAAGTAAAATGTAAAAGACAAGTGGCACAAGTCTTAAAAATTCGGTTTGATAGCGTTACCATCCTCCTAAGATGGGAAAAGTCGCACTTCTCGATGTGCGACTTCTTCATATTAGCTGATATTCATTTATACCGTGTTCATTATAAATCAAGAAACGCATAATCGCCAATACTTTTATATTTATTAAATCGTTCTTCTAATAATTGGCTGTTTTCCAAGGATGAGAGCTCTTTTAGTGATGACTCAATAACTTTTTCAATTTCACTTGCTTGATATTCTACATCACGGTGAGCTCCACCTCTGACTTCAGGAATGACTTCATCAATTACATTTAATTCTTTTAAATCATAGGACGTAATCTTCATAGATTCAGCAGCCTGCTGGGCTAGTCCTGCGTCTTTCCAAAGTATAGACGACGCTCCTTCTGGAGAAATAACAGAGTAAGTGGAGTTCTCAAGCATATAAATACGGTCCCCTATTCCAAGACCAAGCGCTCCCCCGCTTCCTCCTTCTCCGATCACAACACAAATGATGGGAACATTAAGGCCTGCCATTTCCATAAGGTTACGCGCAATAGCTTCGCTTTGTCCCCGCTCTTCTGCTGCCTTTCCCGGATAAGCTCCCTTCGTGTCAATGAAGGTAATAATTGGACGTTTGAATTTATCAGCTTGTTTCATTAAACGCAGAGCTTTTCGGTACCCTTCAGGATGAGGCATACCAAAATTCCTTCTAATATTTTCTTTTGTATCTTTTCCGCGCTGATGTCCAATTACAGTAACAGGAGTTCCCTGAAATTTAGCAATGCCCGCCACTAGCGCAGCGTCATCTCCGTATAAGCGGTCACCGTGAAGCTCCAGAAAGTCGGAGAAGATGTATTCAATATAGTCAAGAGTTGTCGGACGCTCAGGATGCCTAGCCATTTGAACTCGGTCCCAGGGCTGCATACGATCATATACATCGACTTCCAGCTTTTCCAATCGTTTCTCTAAGGTTACAATTTCTTCACTCAGATCCATTTCGCTGTTTTCAGTCATGCGTCTCAATTCTGCAATTTTCTCGCGCAGCTCAATTACCGGTTTCTCAAACTCAAGTATATGCTTCACGTTTTTTCACCTCCTGGATGGTGAATTTCTAAGACCATTCCAAGTGTTTTTTTCAATTCATGACGGTGCAGCACACGATCCAGTTGTCCATGTTCCAACAAGAATTCAGAGGTCTGAAAGTCATCTGGTAATTTCTCACGAATAGTCTGCTCAATGATTCTTCTCCCGGCAAAACCAATTAATGCACCAGGCTCCGCGAAATTATAATCCCCTAGTGAAGCAAAGCTCGCTGAAACCCCTCCTGTGGTAGGATGGGTCATAACCGAAATGAACAATCCACCATCTGCGTGCAGCCGCTGCAGAGCTACAGAAGTTTTACCCATCTGCATTAAACTCAGCACACCTTCCTGCATTCTAGCACCGCCTGAAGCAGTAAAAATGATGAAAGGAATTTTTTCTTTCCTGGCTTTCTCAATGGCATTCGTAATTTTCTCACCAACCACAGACCCCATACTTCCCATACGAAAACGGGCATCCATAACAGCTACCGCTGTATCCAAGCCGTTCAATTGAGCTCTGCCAGTAACCACGGCTTCGTTTAAGTCTGATTTCAAACGATCTTTTTCAAGCTTTTCATCATAATCAGGAAAGCCTAATGGATTGCTTGAAATCATATGCTTGTCCCATTCTTCAAAAGTATCCTCATCAAATATATGCTCCAATCTTTCATAAGCATTCAAACGGTGATGATGATCACAATGAGGGCAAACATTCATGTTACGATTTAATTCTTTTCTATAAAAGATCTTTTGACAATTTGGACACTTTTGCATAAGACCTTCAGGTACATCCTTTTTCGCTTCTTGTCGCGGGATGGATGCATAGCGTTTTTTCTTGCTGAAAAAATCTCTTAGCAAGGTGATTCCTCCTTTGGGACAAAGCTTCCTTTCTATCTAATATACAAAATAGCACTGCTATAATCACTCTTTATTTGCCGATCCATTACGACAAACCATACTTAAGGATAAAGCATAAGTATATCTTTTTTACTTCCATTTTTTATTATCTCTATCACTTGTTTATACCAGCCAGCTTCATATTGGATATCCTCTCTTGCAAGTGCGAATCCGGATATGAATTGCCACATTGATAATAGCAGTGGGCGGTCACAAAGTTCAAATAAGAAGGTAAAGAAAGACTGATATCTTTCTTTTGCCTTTTCTTTGACTATTATTTGCTCCAGTTTCAACCTTTGCCCTTCCGCGACCTTTCCAACAAGGATAAACAAGGCTTCCTTCTCCAGCATTTGCTTAGCCGTCGATAATTCTTCCCTGGTCCTTGATTCATTTAAAAGGAAACTCGATAATAATTCAACCATATGATAGGGGCGATAAGCACGTATATAAGTACCCTCGCCACGCTTAGTCTCTATTAAACCAAGCAGCTCCATGGCGCGAAAAGCTTCTCTGATCGATGATCTGCCAACATTTAACTGTTCACTTAATTCGCGCTCTGAAGGTAATTTATCTCCTGGTGTTAATTGATTTTCGTCAATATAGGACTTTAATTGATATAAAACACCTTCATATACTTTCCCTTGATGCGATCGGGTCACGAACTTTGTACACCCCTTTTTCAGTTAAAGAGCAATTCAAATATATGTAACAAGAGAAAAGCGGATGCCTTTCTCCAAACGTATTATTGCTCTTCAATCAAAGTCATTTGTCTAGTTTTTTCTGCAACTTCTTCAGGGTCTACATGATGTCTGGCAACTCCAGATTCCATGGCAGCTTTGGCAACACTTGCTGCTACTGCGGGAGCTACACGAGTATCAAACGGCGCAGGAATGACGTAGTCTGCGTTCAATTCTTCTTCGCTTACAAGGGAAGCAATTGCCTCAGCCGCAGCTATTTTCATTTTTTCATTAATTCGAGTCGCACGTACATCGAGTGCTCCACGGAATATACCCGGAAACGCTAACACATTATTTACCTGATTAGGAAAGTCTGAGCGACCTGTCCCAATCACACGCGCTCCAGCTGCTTTTGCGTCTTCCGGCATAATTTCTGGTTCCGGATTAGCCATAGCGAAAATAATAGAGTCATCATTCATGCGAGAAACCATTTCTTTAGACAAAAGTCCTCCTACTGAAACACCTATAAACACGTCTGCCCCTTCCATTACTTCAGAAAGCTTGCCTTCTAACCGATCTTTATTTGTGATCTTAGCTATTTCGTCTTTCACATCATTCATGCCGTAATCGCGTCCCTCAAAGATCGCGCCTTTAGAATCACACATGATTATGTCCCGTACACCGAAATGGTAAAGAAGCTTAATAATGGCAATCCCTGCTGCACCAGCACCATTTGCCACTACTTTAATATCAGAGAATGATTTTCCAGTTACTTTTAAGGCATTCATTAAACCGGCAACTGTCACAATCGCTGTACCATGCTGATCATCATGAAAGATAGGAATATTCGTTTCTTTCTTAAGTCGGTCTTCTATGATAAAGCAGTTTGGAGCAGCGATATCTTCTAGATTCACGCCCCCAAACGTTGGTTCCATAAGCTTAACAGTCTGAACAATCTGATCGACATCTCTTGTGTTTAAACAGATTGGAAAAGCATCTACCCCGGCGAAACTTTTAAATAACGCTGCTTTGCCTTCCATTACAGGAAGAGCAGCTTCCGGTCCAATATTACCAAGACCAAGTACAGCCGATCCATCACTCACAACGGCAACCATGTTTCCTTTCATGGTGTAGTCATAGACAGTTTCCTGATGGTCATAAATTTCCTTACATGGTTCAGCAACACCTGGTGAATAAGCCAGACTTAAATCCTTAGCATTCCTTACAGGGACCTTGGAATGGGTTTCCAGTTTTCCTTTATTGACACGATGTATATGCAGTGCTTCATCTCGCAAATTCGACACGACTACACGCTCCTTTAACCAATTAGTATAAACCGCTCCAGGTGGTCAGACCACCATTAACTTCTTAATTATAACAGATGACTTGCTAGTGTAAAGGAAATACAAAAGCATGGACTGAGACATGTTCATGTCTTGTTACGACGCAGAGCCACTGAGGAGGAACCAAAATATTGCTCCAGCATTTGAAGACATTCTCTGGATGGATTCAAGGAATAATTTTCATCCAGCTGATAGGTTTTTCTATCTTCTGCCCTGAATAACAACACAGGGGTATTACCCGGGAAATACTTTGCAGCTTCTATTAAGTGCTCCAATGCCTGGTATTCCTTGGATTTATCCAATTTAATAAACAAGCGATCCTTTGTTTCCGAGGGCAGACTTTCTATCTCAAACTTGGAAATTTCAGAAATGAGCAGCTGCTTACGCTCATTTCTTTCTTCAACTTTTCCTGAGACGAGGATCAGCATTTGTTCAGCTAGCCAATTTTTTGCACCTCTGTAGACTTCTGGAAAGAGTACAGTTTCCATTTCCGCTGTTTCATCACTAATCGTCATAAAAGCCATCGGATCTCCCCGTTTTGTTCTAATTTCTTTTATAGCTTCTACTACGGCGGCTGTTACGATTTTCCGGGACCTGCTTATCAATAATGACTGCTGTAAGGACAGAACCCCTTTTTCACGAAGAGATTTGCGATGATATTCCAGCGGGTGCTCGGATAGATACGTTCCAAGCACCTCTTTTTCCATGGCTAATTTTTTTAAAATTGGAAATGGGGCTACACTTACCGGTTCCTTCATATCTATATCTTCACTGAACATCCCTGGCTGATCCTGAAACTCTTTAAAAAGCTCTCCTTGCTCAAGGGCTTGGTCAATACTTGCAAGCAGGCTGGCCCGGTTTGTATTGAGTTCATCAAACGCCCCAGCTATAATGAGTGATTCAATAACAGAACGGCTGACTGAACTGGAAATAACACGTAAACAAAAATCATTCAAATGTTTATAAGCACCATTTCTTCTTTCCTCGAGAATAGCCTGGGCAGCCTGATATCCCACTCCTTTTATCGCCGTCAAACCAATCCGCAGCCCACTGCCTTCACTCTGGGTAGACATGTAGCTTCTATTAATAGAAGGAGCCTTCACGGAAACCTTAAGCTCACGAGCTTCACGAATATAAGCATCCAGCTTATCACGATCCCCGCTATTTGCATTAATTAATTCTGCCATGAAGTAAGAGGGATAATGAGCCTTAAGGTAGGCCAGGTGATAGGAGATAAAGCTGTACGCAACAGCATGACTTCGATTAAACCCATAATTAGAAAATTTTACGATCCAATCAAAAAGTTCGTAAGCCACTTTTTCTTCATACCCATTCTTTAAAGCCCCTGCTATAAATTCATTTCTTTGCTGCTGCAGCACCTGAGACTGTTTCTTACTTACTGCCCTTCTTAATAAATCCGCCTGACCAAGACTATAGCCAGCAACTTTTTGTGCTACTTGCATGATCTGCTCTTGATAAACCAATACCCCAAAAGTAGAGGCTAAAATCGGTTTTAAATCAGGATGAGGGTATTGTATTTCTTCTTTATGATGCTTTCGATTAATATAAACAGGTATATAATCCATAGGACCTGGTCGATAAAGAGCATTAACAGCAACAACATCTTCAAAATGGGAAGGC
Source organism: Halobacillus alkaliphilus (assembly GCF_900113125.1). GTDB lineage: Bacteria > Bacillota > Bacilli > Bacillales > Halobacillaceae > Halobacillus > Halobacillus alkaliphilus. The sequence goes on from NZ_FOOG01000022.1 coordinate 47,708, forward strand.
TTTAGCCTTCTCAAAACACTTTTCATGCCCTGTGATTCAAGTTGAAAAACGCCATTCGTTCTTCCTTCTTTTAATAAGTGAAAAGTAGGTGCATCTGTTAATGGAATATGAGAAAGAGAAAAGTCATGATTTTCATATTTTCTTATTTTACTTTCCATTTTTTCTAAAAAAGTAAGGTTTCTCAGCCCTAGAAAATCAATTTTTAATAAACCTATCTTTTCCAAATCCCCCATAGCCATTTGTGTAAGATAGACCTCACCCTGGCCGTTCATAAGGGCCGTGTAATTCACTAAAGGTTTTTGACTAATGACGACTCCTGCTGCATGTGTGGAAACATGACGAGGGAGTCCTTCAAGTTTAGCGGCTATGTGAAATAATTTTTTTAATGGAACAGAACTTCTTATATATTCTTTTAAAGGTTCCGATCTTTGCACAATCTGCACGAGCCCGTCATTCGTGCCCTTCGGAATATGCTTCAGTATATAAGCCGAGTCGCTTTCATCTACTGCCATCACTTTAAACAACTCTCTTAAAACACTCCTTGCAGCGAATGTACCAAACGTGCAGATTTGAGCTACATGTTTTTCTCCATATTTACGGCTAACATACTCTATCACTTCATCTCTTCTATGATCGGGAAAGTCAATATCTATGTCCGGCATGGTTACCCGTTCAGGGTTTAAAAACCTCTCAAATAAAAGGTTATATTGTAGAGGATCAATTTGAGTAATATTCAGAAGATAAGCGACGATAGAACCTGCAGCCGATCCCCTGCCCGGCCCTGCATGAATTCCCTGACGCCGTGCATAAGCTATAAAATCCCAGACAATTAGAAAATAATCACTAAAATCCATCGAAGTGATAACATTTAGCTCATGCTTTAATCGCTCCTCGGCCTCTACCCTCCATTGTTGGTACTTTTCATCTAATGCCTCATAACACAGCTTCATTAGATAGTCGTCCGCGCTTTCACCTTCAGGAACTGGATAAGAAGGAATTAATTGCTGATCCAGTGACATTTGAAGATCACATTTTTCAGTAATCTTTGCAGACTGCTCAATGACTTCAGGCCACCAGTCTTTAAATAGATTTTCCATTTCATCACTTGATTTTAAATATTCATGCTGAACTCTTTCTTCTGCCTCCGATGATAGCCGTTTCCCTTCTTCTATAGCCTGAAGCGCTTGATAAGCTACTGCATCTTCTTGTTGTAAATATTTAACTTCACCTACAGCAACCACTGAGAGCCGTTTATTTGATGTCCACTCCTTTAATGGCTGGTGAATTTGCCTTTCCGAATGAAGATCACGGTCTTTTATACTTAGATAAAGGTCATCTGAAGAAAAAATGGATATCCAGCGCTCCAGTCCATGTTCCAGTTGACTGAACTCACGTCTGGAAAGTGGTTCAGCCCAGGGAGAAGAAGAGGTCAAAATTATTGCGACCAGACCATCTTTATATGAATTCATATAGGATAAAGGCAGAGACTCTTTTTGTGTTTGTATGTAAGAACTCAATCTCATTAAATTCTGATAACCCTTATAGTTTTTAGCCAGAAAAAGTACAGGGAAATCTCCTCCGTCCGAGAACAGACTGGTCTTCATGCCTATAAGTGGCTTAATACCTCGCTTTTGACAAGCTTGATAAAATGCCACACTTCCGCTCATCACTTCTTCATCTGTCAGAGCTAATGCTTGAAACCCCAGCTCGCTTGCTCTCTCTGCCAGTGAGTCAATTTTCACAGTACTCTTCATTAAACTATATCCACTTTGAACATTTAGATGAGTAAAAGTCACCGTCTTCACCTTCTTTCTTTCTCAATTATAGCGGGATGGGGGGCGACTTAAAAGCCTCCTGCATATTTACTGTGTACACACCATATTTTCATAATAACAACATAAAAACAAGCTGGCGAAATGAGGGACAAGATGGACGACCGCTTAATTATATCCATGACTCAATGCTTCTTTATTGCTTTTGGAGTTATTGTAGGAGGTACGATTATCGGAAGTATTGGAAGTTATGTGACAGGAGAAGCCCCCTTAACTGCCATGTTCCGTATTGCAAAAGGGCTTAGAATCTGGGCGATTGTTGCAGCTATAGGTGGAACGTTCGATGCGATAAGCAACTTTGAAAAAGGAATTTTTGATGGATCTACTTTTGATTTATTCAAGCAAGTAATGATCATCGTAGCAGCTATGGGAGGTGTCAAAGCAGCACTATTATTATTTGAGTGGCTGCTTGGAGAGGAAGTGACCTGATGCATATCCCGCCACTGTATAGGAAGAAAGAGTGGAGGCGTTTTTTTGCAGGGATGGTATTTGGAGCCGTTATTGGATACTTGTTTTTTCTATTCATATATGGACAACTGCAAGAGAAATATACAGAGGAACATATCGAACTTAATTCAAAATTAAGCGAAATGGAAGCTAAATACGAAGGAATGCTTAATAATCAGAAAGAAGAAACGGAAAACCATCCACTTACAGTAGTGGATATTTCCGTTTCTTACACAAACGCAAAAAAATTAGAGATAGACCTTCTGACTCAACATCAGCTGACTACACTCGTAAAGGAACAGCTTACATCAGTACCTGGTAAAGACTTGACGGTAGTGGCTGATCAAGTCGATCTAATGATATCAACGATAGAAAACAAAAATTATGTAGTTGACGATTTCACTTATGAACTAAAAGTAGCAAAGCTAATTGCCTCCGAGGTCATACAAATTCATCTGGAAATTAAACTTGTACGTTAAACAAAAACCAGCAGGGGGAACCCTGCTAGTTTTTATAGTTCATACAAACCTCTTCAAGCTCTCTGGCAATATCTTCAGTTTCCTCCCATGAGGAAGCTGAGGCTCCGGCGGCCATAGGATGTCCTCCTCCGTCATGGTTCACTGCTATTTCATTAATAATAGGTCCTTTAGAACGAAGTCTAACTCTTATAATATTGTCTTCCTCTACAAAGAACGCCCAGGCAATTACCCCCTCAATATCACCTAACAACCCAACAAGCATACTAGTTTCTGAAGCCGTCACCTCAAAATCTTCCAACACTCGCTTAGGTAATGCTACCGTAGAGCACCCAGCTTTGGTGACTGTGAAGTTCTGTAGTACATACCCTTTAAGTTTAGCGACTTTAACAGGAGTCTTATATAGTTCATTATAGAGGGCTGGACGGTCAAACCCATAATTTACTAACTCGGCAGCATACGTAAGTGTTCTGTTTGTAGTACTCGGAAATAAAAAACGCCCAGTATCACCGACAATTCCTCCATAGATTAATCGAGCAGCTGGTTCATTTAAAGTAAATAATTCCTCACTCCACTGAGTGTACAAATGATAAATCATTTCACAAGTGGAGCTTGCCGATGTATCTACCCACTGGATATCTCCATATCGATCCACCTCTGGATGGTGGTCAATCTTTATGAGAAGATCTCCGTCTTTGTATCTTTGATCATCTATTCGTGCCTGATTGGCGGTATCACAAACAATCACCAGTGCCCCTTTATAAGCTTCATCAGGGACGGAGTCCATTCGCGCAAAAAAGTGTAAGGAAGGTTCTTCTTCCCCTGCAATCAAGATATGCTTATCAGGGAAACTTGCCTTAATCATCTCTGCTAGTCCTGCCTGGGACCCATAAGCATCCGGATCAGGCCTTACATGCCGATGGATAATAATGGTTGAATATTTTTTTATTGCTTCCGCAATAGCTTTTATACTCATTAACAAAACCCTCTCTATACTTAGCCTTTTATAATTAAATCATATATTTCTTTTGACAGGTAGCCATTTCAATGAAAACAAGCTACAATAAAGGAGAAAAAATTTTACTTCAGGAGTCGATACATTGTGATAATATTTCCTGTTCTAATTTTGGTGTCCTTAGTTCTTTATATTTATTACAAAGTTATGATCGTGAGGACCAAAGATCCTTTAACCCAAGATTATTTGAATAGTAAATCAAAAATATTTTTAGGAAGTTTCATCTTCTTTTTTGGAATCAACCAATACATGTTTTATGAAACCAGACTTTCTTTATTTATTGGTATTCTATTTCTTGCACTTGGAATTTTCCAAACTAAAGAAGGATGGAAGGCCGCAAAACATTACCGTAATGAATTTCAAAAACATCAGGCTAGTGTTCAATCTTAAATCAAAAGCCGCTGCTAAACTGCAGCGACTTTTTTTTATCGATCAATCAACTGAGCCATCAGTAAGGCCTTCCCTACAATAGATCCTTCATGGTGAACTTCTATGTCTACTTTAGCGAATTTACGTCCTACTTCTAAGATATTAGGGGCAATAATGACTTCACTTTCAATTTGCACGGGCTTTATAAAATAGACAGAAATGTTTTCTACTACAAGATCTCCCTTTTTATATTTTCTTAACAGTCTGCTTGAGGATTCTGTTATTAGAGAAATAAACACCCCATAAGACATAGTGCCTAGCTGATTTGTCATTTGCGGAGTGACCATAGTTTTAAGCACATGTTCATCCTCTTCATTCTTTACGATTTCAAGTTGATTCGTGGCTAAATCATCAATCGTCTCTCCGACTTGCGGTTGTCTTTGAATCTGCTGCAAAGCTTTCAGTACATCCTGGCGGGATATAATTCCCTGCAATTTATGAGAAGGATCCACAACAGGCATTAATTCAATTCCTTCCCAAACCATTACGTGAGCAGCGTTTGCTAAGGATGTTCTAACATGGACGGTCATTGGGTTCCGAGTCATAACTTTGTCAATTCTCATGGAGCTGTCTTTTCCGATAACATCTTTAGACGTTACAATCCCGACAACTCGATTATGTTTATCTACGACTGGATAACGGCTATGCTTTGTCTCATTATTAAACTCATGCCATTTTTCCACTTGATCATCTACCACTAAAAACTTAGTTTCTTGAAAAGAAGTATAAATATCATCAATTAAAACAATTTCTTTTTTAATTAATTGATCATAAATCGCACGGTTAATCATTGTGGCTACTGTGAATGTATCATAGCTGGTTGAAATAACAGGAAGTTCTTTCTCATCTGCTAATTGCTTCACTTGGTCGGTTGTATCAAAACCTCCAGTTATGAGGACAGCCGCGCCTTCTTTGATAGCTAATTCATGTGCATTCGTCCTGTTCCCCACAATAAGCAGGGATCCTGCTTCTGTATAACGCATCATTGCATCGAGCTTCATGGCTCCGATAACGAATTTACTTAACGTCTTATAAAGCCCTTCTCTTCCACCAAGCACCTGACCATCCACAATATTCAGGATTTCTGCGAACGTCAGTCGTTCAATATCCTCCTTCTTTTTCTTTTCAATTCGAATGGTTCCAACTCGCTCCATTGTACTAACTAAATTTTGGTTTTCAGCTTCTTTAATCGCACGGTAAGCTGTTCCCTCACTAACATTCAAGGCTTTTGCGATACGACGAACGGAAATTTTACTTCCGACCTCTAATGTTTCAATATATTCCAGAATCTGTTCATGTTTTGTAGCCATACGCCCACCATTCTTTCTAACTGTACTAATTATTAACCTTATTATTGTTATTATACAAGTGATACAGTTACTTCGCAATTTCTGTTGGGATATGATTTTTTTCATTAAAAAGCCTTCCGTCTGTAATAGACGGAAGGCTACGATAAGTTGATATTAAAGGTCTAAAGTGTCACCAGGTTCGAGGGCCATCCCTTTACCAGGCTTCACTTGCTCAGCGAAACCTTTCCCGTCCTGATTAATCAATTCAAAAGTGTTGTAGTGAATGGGAACTACCTGTTTAGCTTGCAGCCATTCAGCAGCCGTGAGGGCATCTTCAGGACCCATAGTAAAATTATCACCAATTGGCAGGAAAGCAAGGTCGATGTTATTACGTTCCCCTATCATTTTCATATCAGAGAACAGCCCTGTATCCCCTGCGTGGAAAATAGTTTTGCCTTCAATCGTTAAGAGGATGCCTGTTGGCATTCCTGTATAAACAATGGTTCCATCTTCTTCTGTATAGGATGAACCATGAAACGCCTGAGTAAATTTCACATGGCCGAAGTCAAATTCATGTCCTCCCCCTATATACATGGGATGGGCGTTTAACTCTTTGTTTCCAAGATAAGTGGCGAGCTCAAACGGAGCAACAATTTGGCAATTATTGCGTTTTGCAATCTCAAAGGTGTCTCCGACATGATCATTGTGACCATGTGTAAGTAAAATGACGTCAGGATTTACTTCATCTGCATTAAGATCAGTGTTTCCATTTTCAGAAATAAACGGATCAATTAAAACCGTTTTGCCATTCGCTTCTACCTTTACTACAGAATGTCCATGATAAGATACTTTCACTTTACCACTCCTTAATCATTATTATTCCTCGTTTAATAGTTTTGCCAAGCACTTTCATACTTTTGTATTAAATGAGGATCTATTAATGTATTTGGCTTTAAGGGAACAACTTCCCCTTCACGGTTTACGATTTCCCGGTCTTCATCTTTTCCAAACACTGTCATAGACTTTAACACTTCATCTGTTAGAAATTTTGTGTCGGCTTGAATAGAAATATCTTCAACTTTAATTGGCTCCCTACTTGCCATAACAAACCCCCAGTTTCCAAAACTTGGGATATCCACATGAAAATTTGCTGTATGTAATCCCGTCGATTCTATTGTTTCACTTATCGTCCAGTAGACACTGGGAGCAAAAACAGGACTGGTGGCCTGGACCATTGATGTGCCGCCCGGTTCCAGATGGTTCCGGAGCAAAGAATAAAATTCTCTGGTGTAAAGCTTATTTAAACTCTCATTATTGGGGTCTGGCAAGTCGGAAATAATAATGTCATACCAATCCCCAGACTTTTCTAAGAATTCGAAAGCATCCTCATTCCGCACTTGAACTCGTTCATCTGATAGTGATCCTTGGTTTAACTGTAATAGATGATAATTATTCTTTGCTAAAGTTGTTACAGCCGGGTCTAAATCTACCACCGTAATATTTTTGATTTTCTCATACTTTAATAATTCCTTTACGGCAATGCCGTCTCCTCCGCCGAGAACGAGTACATTTTCTTTAGATTCTGCATTTGCAACGGCTGGGTGGATTAGCGTTTCATGGTAGCGATATTCGTCTGAGGAACTAAATTGAAGCGAACCATTTAAGAATAAACGAGTGTCTCCCTGCTCTTTTGTAACAACTATTTTTTGGTAGGCACTCTCTTCCATATGAATTATTGGGTCCTTGTATAGCTTCTGCTCGAAGGAAAACGCTAGTTCCTCCCCAAAGAATAAACCGCCAATTAAAAGAATCGCAATAACAACAGCTGCACTCGTGTGAAAAACTAAGCGATTAATTTCAGACCGAAATAAATATAAGACTACTAAAGCTACCGATAAATTGATACACGCTACAAAAAAGGCACTTTTAACCATACCCATTTGGGGCCGCAAATAGAAGGCAAATAACAGCCCTCCTATAAGGCCTCCTGCGTAATCAGAAAACAACACTCTGGCTGTACTCCGGTTCAGCTCTACTCCAATTTCATTAGCTTTTCGAATTAATATTGGCAGTTCAAGACCAGTCAATCCCCCGATGGTAAAAGTTATGAGATATAAAAACAACGCATCAGTTCCTGAGGGAGCGAATGCCGTCATCCCAAACATGGTGAAGCTTGAAAAACCACCAATAAGTGCCACCATGAATTCAATCCATATAAACGTAATAATCAGGTTTTTCATAACACGCTCGCTGATACTAGCCCCTACACCCATTCCGGTTAGAAATAAACTGATGGTCAGGGTGTACTGTTTCACCCCGTCTCCAAGGATATAGGAGCCAAGTGCCCCGAACAGAACCTCAAATATAATTCCGCATATAGAAACGATTCCCGAAGCCCAATAGATTAGATGACTTTTTCTCATGCCGTTTGTTTCCAAATTTGTTCACTCCAACCCGTAAATTTCGGATTCTGTTGTTATCCCTCAAAAAAGCCACTATGCTGGTACTCATAGTGGCTTTACTAAGATATCCATTGTTCTCTATGTAATTGAAGCCCCAATTACAAAAGCAAGGCCTATGGACACACCCATCGAAATGATTCCTACTGCCGTATTATTAGCTTTAAGTTGAGTTTCAACTGAAAATTTACGAGTAAGCATTTCAAATAATAGATAAGCGATCATCTGAAGGATGACTCCATAAGCTCCCCAAATTAATGTATCCCAAACAGTTAAGCTGTGATAAATAGCAAACGAAAGAACTATACAAATCCCGATAATCTTCCCTGATATGGACATGGCTATAGCCTGGTTGCCTTTTTTTACTTCATCCCAGTCCTTATACTGTCGTGTTAACCATTCAAATACTAAAAGTCCAATCAATACTACTATTACAGCAATGACAAAATATCCTAATGTAGCTAAAAACGGTTCCATGCTGATTACCTCCTTTATTTTCCTGTTCCTGGCCCTCCACCGCGAGTTGAAGACCCACGAAGAGACCCTGAAGTTCCTGTATTATAATTTCCGTACATCCCGTATCCGCCATAGCAGTTTCCTGATTGCCTGCATGTATTGCTTCTTCGGTTATACCAGTCGTTTGAACCCAGCATTCGGTTTAACAGGATAGCCGTAAACATCCCATTAAAGAAACCTGGTGAATAGTGATTTCTAACAAACTGATCAGAAGCCAGTTCAATAGTGATAACGTCTGGCTCTTCTTCACTTTCCTGAATAATTACAAAGTTGTCCGGATAAACGAGTGCTTGTTTATCCTCCTGTCTTTCACTGATTTCTTCGGGAGTTATAGCACCAGCTAAAGCGTCAGCTACTTCCGTAAGAGTCAATTCTCTGGTCATGTATATACGTGAAGTAGTTCCCTGGTCAGATCGCACAGTGTCTAACAAAGGGAAGTTTTGTTGAATCAAATTTTCAATTGAATCTGCTTCCGAATTTTCTATTTTATTTAAAATTTCAGAACGATCAGGTTCACTGGGCAGTTCTCCATATGTATCTTCTATATTTGATCCTGAAATACCTCTCATTGGATTCCCATTTCCAAACACGTTAAACAAAAGAACGATAGCAATTATACCAACGACAAATATGCCTCCATATTCTCTCAATGCAGCTCCTCCCCTCTTCTCTAAAATATCCGTGCCTGACGCAGTGTCAGGCACGGAGTATCATTTGCAAACTGGTTATTCTTTATTCATCTTCTTTTTTAATTCTTCTAGTTCATTATCAACACTGTCATTATTATTCAATTCTTCAAACTCGTCATCAAGTGAACGGCTTTCAGAGGACATATCTTCGCTTGTTTCAGCTTCTGCTTCATGCTGCATCACCTTCTCTTCCATGCGCTCAAAGCCCTGACGCGACTCATCCCCGCCGATATTGGACATTGTACGATTCATCTTCGTACGAGTCTTCGCGGATTCAGCACGCGCTTTTAGTGAATCTTTTTTCAGTTTCATTTCCTGATATTCTTTCTTCATTTCGTCCAATTTTTGGCGTAGATTACTGGAATCAGTTTGGGCACGCTCCCAGGACGCTTTAAGTTGATCTGCTTGATCCTGATGATTCTTTTTATCTTCAAGAGCACGACGGGCTAAATCCTCGTTTCCTGCTTCTATGGCTTGCTCCGCCTGCTGCATACGTTTATCTACAATTGCTTGGGAATCATCATACTTGCGCTTCAGCATTTTCTCATTGGCAATTTGTTTAGCAACCGCACTTTCAGCTTCGCGGATGTCGTTTTCCATATCTCTCATAAATTGGTCCAGCATCTTCACAGGATCTTCTGCTTTATCAAGCATCGAATTCAACTCTGAACCTACTACTGTTTTAACACGTTTGAAAAACTTAAACATTTAAAATTCCTCCTTCTTTATTTGGAACCAGCAATTATTTTAATCTCATAAGCTTCAATATCATAACCGTAACTAACTTCTACTTCACTCCCCCATTCTTCCAGACTCAGATAAGTCTCTTCATCATCTGAAAGATAATCGGCGTAATGAGTAGTTCGTCCATTAACATTCTTACTTCGGCCTTCCCCTGTAACCCGCGCTTCGCCTTCTTCATCTTTATTGTAAGTTTTTCCATCATATTGAAGCTGCTTTGGGTAAGGGGTGGACACCGGCAGCTTAATCGTTTCGTACATCCCCAGCTCAAGCTCGTCATCCATTTCCGCCGACAGCCATTTGGTAGACTGGCCTTCTAGGAGCTGGTAAGCAAACCACTCATATGACCCGTCCCGGTAAGTGATCTTACCCACTACCTCATAATCGACAAGATCGTATGTGAGAATATCGCCTATCTGAATATTCAATACGGTTCGTTCTTCAACTTCAGGAACTTGTTTCTTTTGGTTGGAAAACAATCTTGAAAAGAATCCCAAATACTCACCTCACCTTTCTATATGACCCTGTGTACTTCTATTTACGTGCCTGGATACACTTTGGTTTCACTTTTTAAAAAGTTTTCTTCTATTATCGTATCAGACTTTTGATCTAAATGCCTGATTAGCGCATTTCTCTATTATTATTTTTTTCATTTTTTTCCCTTATTCATATCTTTGAAAATTGAATATGTCGCGTATAATCAAAATTCAAATAATTTATAAAGGAGCGGAAATATATGAAGGTTTTAGAACAAGCGAGTAACTTTGTAGGAAAAACCTTTGCAATCTGGGTGTTACTGTTTTCGGTATTATCATTTTTTATTCCATCAGGTTTCTCATGGATCTCTCCCTATATTGTGCCATTATTAGGGATCATTATGTTCGGAATGGGACTTACTTTATCTAAAAGTGACTTTCAAGAAGTATTTAAAAGACCAAAGGACGTGGCTATAGGAGTGGGAGCGCAATTCATTCTTATGCCACTGCTCGCTTTCTTCCTTGTCACAATCCTTCCAGTGTCTACAGAAGTAGCCATTGGAGTTATTCTTGTAGGATGCTGTCCTGGAGGAACTTCTTCAAACGTAATGACTTATCTATCTAAAGGAGACACAGCTCTTTCTGTTTCTATTACTGCTGTATCTACCTTGCTCGCTCCAATATTTACACCTTTTCTAGTCTGGATGTTTGCCAGTCAATGGCTGCCGGTCTCAGCAGGAGATTTATTTCTATCGATTGTACAAATCGTCCTTTTCCCAATTCTTCTGGGGCTTGCTGTGAAAGCCTTACTTGGTAGAAAAGTAGAGGCAGGAGTGAAGGCCCTTCCTCTCGTATCTGTAATCGCGATTGTTGCAATTGTAGCCGCCGTCGTCAGTGTCAATCAAGCTCAAATTGCTGAAACGGGAGCAGTCATTTTTGCAATCGTTGTTCTTCACAATGCACTAGGATATTTAACTGGATACCTGTTAGGAAAAATCTTCAACATGGAACCTGCTAAGCAACGAGCAGTTTCAATAGAAGTCGGCATGCAAAATTCCGGGCTTGGTGCTTCATTGGCCGCCGTTCATTTCAGCCCTCTTGCTGCCGTTCCAAGTGCGATTTTTAGTGTATGGCACAACATATCCGGACCAATTATCGCTACCTTATTCCGAAAACAAAAGGAGAGAAATCACAAGAACGAAGAAACAAAAACCATGCATTCAGCTTCTTAAAATAAAAGATTCACTAAAGTCGCAGCAACTTTTCCATTATCAGCGTATTAAACTAAAGGGCCGGAGGGGAACGGGGAGACTCCTGTGGGATAAACATGATCGGTGAGACCCCGGAAAGCTTCAGTCACTCCCTGTGGGGTCTCGCCTAGCTCCTTCTCCCGTGGGAGTCTCCTTGTTTCCTTCGCCACCCTATGATTGAAGAATGAACGGACCCTTCTATAGGCGATAGAGGGGTGCTTGATCTGCCTCAAATGCTTCTATAGCGGGAATTATACACACGTACACGATTATTATTTGAAGTTTATCTCCATCATAAACGGCGCG
>NZ_FOOG01000042.1 GCF_900113125.1 Halobacillus alkaliphilus
TGTGGGGTCTCGCCTAGCTCCTTCTCCCGTGGGAGTCTCCTTGTTTCCTTCGCCACCCTATGATTGAAGAATGAACGGACCCTTCTATAGGCGATAGAGGGGTGCTTGATCTGCCTCAAATGCTTCTATAGCGGGAATTATACACACGTACACGATTATTATTTGAAGTTTATCTCCATCATAAACGGCGCGTTTCGAAAGAGTTTTCGAGCTCCATATATCGCAAGGGCCGGAGGGGGACGATGTAGACTCCTGCGGGATGAACATGATCGGTGAGATCCCGCAGGGCTGTTAAGCCCGAGGAAGCTCAGCACATGCCCGCGGAAAGCGAAATCGTCCCCCGAAGGACCTTCCGCTGAACAAATGTCTCGAAACTGAGTCTTCAACAAACGGGAGCTTATCTTTAATAAGTACCTCGAAAAAAATAAGACAAATGCTTACAGGAAAGAAATAACGCAATGTGAGGGTGAACTGATTTACAACAACTGATTGACAATTTCCTTCACTTCTTTTACGATAATAGAACTAATATGCTTCATTACTTAAAAGCGTTCAAGTAAAAAAATAATCCGTATCATGAATTCCGGAGTAAAAGATTGAGGGACAGCACTCAGAGACTGAATGTCAGGTGGAAATTCAGGTCTTCCTTTCTTTGAATTACAGGATTCTTTACCAGTGATACACCAGACGAGTGGGTAAGTATGCCTTACCAACGAGGGTGGTACCGCGGAGCCAAGGCTTCGTCCCTGTGATTTTGGGGATGAAGTCTTTTTATTTTGTAAAAACATCAACGTTTGGTTAATTCTTAATAAACAAGTTATTATTTACACCCTTCCGCATCCCCTGGCAGGAAAACGGCTTTTCGCCTATAGAACCGGAAGAATATTCGATAACTAACACTGAGAATGAACAGATCTTATCTATTCGAGGAGGAATTACTATGCTTCATCTACAGCCTAAAAAACTGCCAGGAGTGGTAGAATCAAGTTTAATCCTATTATTAGTCATTGGAATTATCAGCTATTTTATCATTGAAATTCAGACCGTTCCGCATATCCCTATTCTAATTGGAATTCTTCTTATGGTTACTTACGGAATGCTGAAGAAAGTAAGTTTTCAGGAATTACAGCATGGAATGGTCCAGGGAGCTCAAACCGGAATGGGGGCTGTTCTATTATTTTTCTTAATTGGGATACTAATTGCAAGCTGGATGGCCAGCGGCACGATCCCCGTATTAATGGATACAGCCTTTTACTTAGCGGGCGGACCATGGTTTTTGGCCATTGCTTTTGCTGTTACAGCTATTGTCGGAGTTGCTCTTGGCAGTTCGTTTACAACAGCGGCTACCGTCGGGGTCGCTTTTATCGGCGCCGCCCAGACAATGGACCTACCCCTGGCTATGACCGCTGGTGCAGTTGTTTCAGGCGCCTTTTTCGGCGATAAAATGTCACCTCTGTCTGATACGACCAACCTTGCCTCCACCGTAGTGAAAGTGGACTTATTTGATCACATTAAAAATATGAGCTGGACCACGATTCCAGCCTTTATCCTCACAGCTCTTGCTTTTATTATCCTTTCTCCTGGCCAACAGGTCTCACCGGAAGAATTAACCAATTTTCAAAACGGCTTAGTGGAGGCGGGCGTAATGCACTGGAGTTCCTGGATTCCCTTGTTGATCCTAGTAGTCATGGCTGTTTCAAAGCGTCCCGCTTTTATCTCCCTTGCGGTAAGCAGTTTAGCCGCTATCATCATAGCAGGTCTTAGAGGAGTCATGGAATGGTCTGCTCTTTGGGGAACATGGTTTAATGGATATACAGCAGAGACCAGCAATGATGCCGTGAATAATTTGTTAACTCGCGGAGGCATGAACTCCATGCTGTTTACAATTGCACTCGTCATTCTGGCTCTTGCTTTAGGAGGACTGTTCTTCAAAACCGGCGTTATTCCTTCAATATTAGTTCGTGTTCAATCCGGGTTAAAATCCGCTCGTTCTGCTACCCTTTCCACCGCTTTAACAGCAATCGGTATTAATATAGCAATAGGTGAACAGTATCTTTCCATTCTGCTAACAGGAGAAGCTTATCAGGACATATATGAAAAAGCGGGTTTAGCGCGTAAAAATTTATCCAGGACCCTGGAAGATGCAGGAACGGTGATTAATCCGTTGGTACCATGGAGCGTTTGCGGTGTATTTTTATCCGACGTACTTGGTGTCCCGGTCCTTGATTACCTTCCATTCGCATTTTTCTGTCTGCTCTGTCCAGTACTGACCATTATTTTTGGTTTTACCGGCAAAACGCTGACCATGCAAACCGCAGAAAAGTAAAAAGCGACGAGCTAATCGTACGACTTGGTGTATAGAACCTTTGTCTCCAACCAAACTATAAAAAAAGAGGTGGAGACGTGGATAAATACGAACATGAAGATGAAATGGATAATGGATGGCACATGGATCAGGCGGTGGCTGAACAAACGCTTCCAGACGTCGCCTTTTATAGAACTTTAATTGCAAATGTGATTTTTATTGGAGAAGAAAATGCAAGGGAATGGGTCCTTGTTGATTGCGGTATTGGCCACTACGCTAAACGTATTATCGAAGCCGCCCAAAAACGCTACGGCTCCAGGCCACCGCAGGCTATTATACTGACGCATGGCCACTTTGACCATGTGGGTTCAGCCAAAAAATTGGCAGACCACTGGAACGTTCCGATTTACATTCATCCGATGGAAATGGAATATGTAACAGGGAAACGCGACTATCCTGTCGGGGATGCTACGGTTGGCGGAGGCTTGTTTTCAATTTTGTCTCCCTTCTTCCCGACTGATCCCGTAGATTTAAGCCAATATATTTACCCTCTTCCAGAAGACGGTTCCATCCCCTTCCTTGAAGGCTGGCGAACCATTCATACACCTGGACATACACCCGGCCATATCGCTTTATTCCGCGAAGAGGACCGTACGCTTCTTTCCGGTGATGCGTTTATTACAGTTAAACAGGAATCGAGCATGGCCGTTTTCATCCAGCATCAGCACGTGCATGGACCCCCTGCTTATTTCACTCATAATTGGGAAGAAGCTGAAAGGTCCGTTAAAAAACTTGCCGCTCTGCAGCCGCGAGTAGCTATTACAGGGCACGGACTGCCTATGGAAGGTGAACTTTTAGCCGATCAACTGGATCATCTGGCTCAAAACTTTAAAGAACTTGCCGTTCCCAAGCATAAAAATAAGCTTCATTAACGTATAAGGCAGCCCGGCTCTGGGCTGCCTTATTTTTCACCTAAAACAAATGTTAATCTTTTCAATCCTTCCAGCAGCCTCGGACTGGGTCGACAAAATAAAGATTCCTCAAGTACATGTATACGATCTTCTTGAACTGCCTTCATTTCAGTCCAGCCCGGACGTTTTCGTACCAGGTCAGGATTCATTTTCTCTTCCTTCACCCCTACCCATACCATACAAATGTGATCCGGGTTCTTCTGTTTCACATTTTCCCAGTCCGTCTGAACGCTTGCTTCTGGCTCTGTATCGAAAATATTCCGTGCTCCGGCCAGTTCACTAATCTCAGTTAACCAGTTGGCTTTACCTGGAGTGAAAATAGGCTTGGGCCACCATTCCCAGTACAGTGAAGGTTGATCGGCGCGAGTGAGTGCTTTCTGCCTGCACGCCTCAATCTCATTCAAAAACTGATCTGCTTTTTCTTCCCCGAGTTCTTTCATCCCAAGCTTATTCCCAACTACCTTTAAGTCTTCTGAGATCTCTTTCAAACTGTTTGGATTTAAAATGATATAAGGGAGACCTTTCTCTTTTAAACCTTCTATATTCTTCTCCATTCCTGGAACAGAAAGAGAAGCAAGTACCAGATCCGGCTTCAGCTGCTCCACGGCATCCATATCTATGGAGAGGTCAGGACCAAGTTTTGGAAGATCTTTTACCTCTTCAGGATAATCAGAATAATTGTCGACACCAACCAACATAGACGTTTGACCGAGATAGGCTACAAGTTCAGTGTTACTGGGACATATCGACACAATCCTCACAATTCCACCTCTTTTTTCAGAATCCTCTGATGTTTCATTTTCTTTTATTATAGCTTATATTTAAAGTAATTAAAAAAGGAAGAAAGGGATGATCCCGATGACTGCCACACTACTCGATACTTCCAAAGGAATTGTTGAATATACATATAAAGGAACCGGTCCTGCCGTGCTTCTATTAAAAGGAGGCCATTCCACCAGAGAGACTGATTTGTCCCACAGCAGCCTGATTTATGAGGGATTCTCTCTTCTGACCGTCTCTCGTCCTGGTTACGACTACACTGAGGTTTCGACCGGGAAAAGCCCTGAGATTTTTGCTGAAACTATTATTGAAATCCTCGATCATTTAAACATTGAGACGGTGAAAGTGATTGCTATCTCGGCTGCTGGTCCTACAGGTATTGCTTTAGCGGCCAACCATCCGTCAAGGGTAACTAAACTAATAATGGAAGCTGCTCTTACATCACCATGGGAAGAGGCTGTGAAACAAAAAGCCAGAGTTCTATTTGGTCCTGCCGAACGGATGGTGTGGGGAAGTCTGAAAACCATGCTTAAATTCTTCCCGGATCTTATTATGAAACAGCTCATCTCAGAAATGACTACAGAAGATCCTGAAGAATACTTAGAACGCCTGTCCCCTAATGATCGCAGGTTTATTTATGACATGCTTGCTACCTCTCAGTCAGGAAATGGATTCAGCCTTGATATTGACCATTCCGTAACCACGGATTTATCCAAGATCCAGGCTCCTGTACTGGGGATGTATTCCCAAAAAGATAAAAGTGTCCCTTATACCCATGCTCTCCTTTTAAAATCCAGGGTCCCTGATTGTGAAATCTTTGAAGTAGATGCAGACAGCCATTTGATCTGGATTGGTAAAAACGCACAGCAGGTTTGGAACAAGCGTCTAGAGTTTCTGTCACGATAAACTATACTGAGGAGGATCATCGTGGATGATTTAAAAATTAAACAAATGCTGGACCGCTTCCTGTTTTTTTATGATAAAGCCTCCCTTGAAAATGCTGACCCTGAGCGCCGTTTTGAATTATGGAAGGAACACTACGGATTTACTTTTGTCCCTCCCGGCTATGAAAAAGACCAATTTGAAAGAGAAATGCTGAACTATGCCTGGGATAAATATTCTCTCGTCTATGATAGGATCAAGTACTTTGAAATAGATGAAGTGAACTTACAGGAACTGGTCACTCCCGTTAAACAAGCTCTACAATATGATGAGCCCATTTCGCTGACTCTGTTGTTTTTCGTAGGGACCTTTGAAACAGAACCATTCATTTTAGAACAAGATCATGAATATACCCTTTGTTTTCCTATCGAAACAGAATGGAATGAGTTTAAGCTGCTCCAGGAAATTGTCCGTGTAGTCCATTGCTGCAAATCTGGTCTCGCGCCAAGTCAGACTCGTACCCTTGCACAATTAATTTTTCAGGAAGGCATTGCCTTGCATACAGCCCGCCAGCTAATGAGTAAACAGGCAAATATAAAAACAGAACTCCTGTGGAGCCGTGAGAAATGCAGCCGGGAGCCAAATCGTATTATGATTAATATCATCCCTCATTTAAGTCGGACAGACTATGAAGCTCTTTTTTCCTTTACAAAAGGAACAGGCGCTTCTGGATATGAAAAAGAAGCGAACTTTACGGGATGGATCGTCGTCAAGCACCTCCTGGATAATGGGCGGACGGTTGGAGATTTAGCTTCCGTGCCTAAAGAAGATGTGGATACTTTCGTGGAGCGATCGCTTTTTTCCTTACTGAATCACGCCTATATTATTCAGCCTCAGGAGTAAACGGGGGTTTCAAGAGAAAGTTTTTTCCTGAAAAGCTTTCTTTCTTATTGGGCATCTGCTATACTAGGGTTAATTATTGTTGTTCGATCAGATTCATGCAAGAGAAGATGTTTCAAAGATGTCGTCTTGATTGAACTTGAAGGGCAAGAATAGTAATACAATGTGGAATATTTCCACACAGGAGGTTTTTGTACATGGTTGAAGGTACAGTAAAATGGTTTAATGCAGAAAAAGGTTTTGGATTTATCGAAGTAGAAGGCCAAGACGACGTCTTCGTTCACTTCTCTGCTATTCAAGAAGAAGGTTTCAAATCTCTAGAAGAAGGTCAAGTTGTAACTTTCGAAATCGAAGAAGGACAACGCGGACCACAAGCTTCTAACGTTCGTAAATAATTACCTAAAAAAGACTCCCCTAACAGGGAGTCTTTTTATTATGTTCAGATTCCATTTCATCTCATTGTTGATTTTACAGATAAGCTCCCGTTGGCCTTAACAGAAACTCGAAACCATTTAAGACATCAACGGTTTGATTCAAACATACATAAGATCTCTAATTAAAAATAGCAGGAGCTGATTACCCAGCTCCTGCCTGCAATTATTTATTCTTCTTCCTGCTGAGTTAGAATCACAGGCCCGTCTTTTGTGATAGCTACCGTATGTTCATACTGGGCAGATAATGATCCATCTACTGTACGGGCGGTCCAGTTATTATCATCCATTTTAGTGCTCCAGCCGCCAATGTTAATCATTGGTTCAATGGTAATGACCATTCCCTCTTTCAAACGAGCACCTTTTCCAGCATTACCGAAATGCGGGATATAAGGATCTTCGTGAATGCCTTCGCCGATCCCGTGACCTGTAAAGTCGCGGACGACAGAGTAGCCTTCCCCTTCCGCATAGGATTGAATCGCATGACCAATATCACCGATCCTATTCCCAGGTATAGCCTGCTCAATCCCTTTATATAGAGACGTTTTTGTTACATCCATCAGCTTACTTGCTTCTTCGCTAATGTTCCCTACCGCATGCGTCCAGGCAGAGTCAGCAAGCGCTCCGTTGAGATTCACAACCATATCCACGGTAACGATATCTCCTTCAGCAAGTTTCTCATGACGAGGGAAGCCGTGACATACTTCATCATTAATTGAGGCACAAGTATTAAACTCATAACCCTGATAGCCTTTTTGTTCACCGGTCGCTCCATGTTTGGTTAAATAACGTTCCACAAAATTTTCAATCTCCATTGTGGTCACACCCGGCTTGATAAATGTTCTTAATTCTTTATGAACGTTGGCCAGCAGCTTGCCGGCTTCCTGCATTAATTCAATTTCTCGTTTACTTTTACGTTTAATCATACACCCATTCCTTCCTTATCTCTCTAACGTTTAACTATGCATCCTATAGTATAATATCGAAAAAATTCCCGTTCGACCACCCCTGGGACTTACTCAATTGCTTTTATCGTTTTAGCAGGGTTTCCTCCTATAAAAACATTTGAAGGAACGTCTTTGGTTACGACCGCTCCAGCTCCAACAATGACATTATCTCCGATAGTCACGCCAGGATTGATAACGGCATTTCCTCCAATCCAAACGTCATCCCCTATCGTAATAGGTTTTCCCGCTTCTAATCCGCTCGCTCTTGTTTCACGGTCCATTGGATGAGTAGCGGTATAAAGCTGCACACTCGGACCGATGAGCACTCTTTTTCCGATTCGAATAGGACAGACATCTAAAAATACGCAATTGAAATTGGCAAAAAACCCTTCCCCTACATGAATATTGTATCCGTAATCGCAAAAGAAAGGAGGCTCAAGCCCATATTCTCCTTCCAGAGTACCAAATAGGTCTTCTATTAATTGCTTTCGGTAATGCATTTCTGCATCTTTCGTTTGATTGAGAGAATAAACAATCTGCCTGGCTCTTGCCCTTTCGTGAACCAATTCATCGTCCCAGGATTTATAAAGTTCGCCGGCCAGCATCTTTTCCTTTTCTGTCATACACTCACCTTCTTATTATATGTTGAACAACTTCCTTTACTTTACCACAATTTTTAACTAGACTTGGAACAACTGAAGGAGGGATCTGCCATGCAGGTGAGAGAACTAAATGGAAAAGATGCAGAAGACTATTATGAACTACGATTAGAAGCATTATTAACAAACCCGGATGCTTTTATTACTACATATGAACAGGAAAAACAAAGACCCGATCCTCTTGTAAAAACAGCGGAGAGGCTGGACAGCCCATCCTCCCGTACTTTTGGATTGTTTGAAAACGGAACCCTTTGCGGAACGGCTACCCTAGTTAAAGAAACCCATCCTAAGTTTTCTCACAAAGGGAGCATTGTAGCTATGTATGTAAGTCCAGGCTGCCGCCGGCAAGGCGGAGCTGCCCTCCTCTTACAGGAAGTTATTAATTTTTCCCGCGCAATTGAATTAAAAGTGCTCCACTTAAATGTAGTTACGGACAACACTCCTGCAATGAAGCTCTATGAGAAAATTGGATTTCAATCATACGGTTTAGAGCGAAAAGCTATTAAAATAGCCGATCGCTACCTGGACGAAGAACTGATGGAACTATTCTTAACGGAGTGAAACTTTTCGTCCATCCATATCGTACTTAAAAAGCAGATTATTTAGTAAAGGGTGGACCGTATGATTGAATTAAAGAGCATTTCGAAAAGTTTCACCGGCAAGCAGGCTGTTAAAAACCTGAACTTAACGGTACCTGACGGGAAAATTTTCGGCTTTCTGGGACCAAACGGTGCAGGGAAATCAACTACTATTAAGATGATGACAGGGATCCTTCCTATTGATGAGGGCTCTATTACGATCAATGGTGTGGATATTACCGATTATCCAATGGAGGCCAAGCATCTTTTTGGGTACGTACCTGACCGCTCAGATATATTTCTCCGTCTGAAAGGAATTGAATACTTAAATTTCATTGCAGACGTATTTCAAGTGTCGAAAGAAGTTCGGAAAGAAAAAATCGACTACCTTACCAAGAGCTTTGGTATTTACGAGGCACTTGATGATCATATCCAGACGTACTCCCATGGAATGCGGCAAAAAATTGTTGTAAGCGGCGTGCTTCTCCATGATCCAGATGTATGGATTTTAGATGAGCCTTTGTCCGGTCTGGATCCTAAGTCTTCTCATACTTTAAAAGAAATGATGAGAGAACACGCCGAAAGAGGTAAAATCGTCTTTTTCTCCACCCATGTACTGGAAGTGGTCGAGCAATTATGTGATGAAGTAGCGATTATCAACCATGGACGTGTGCAATTTCAAGGAAATATGACCGAAATGAAGCAGCAGTTTCAAGATGATGATAATCTGGAGCGATTATTCCTGGAGTTAACAGAAAATGAGTAACGCATGGAAATTAATGAAAATCATGGTGAAAATGCAGCTCTCCTGGGCGGGTAAAAGCAGTTCGGAAAAAGTCGGCTATGTTATTATGGCCTTTGCTCTTATTCCCTTTGGCGCCTTAATCTTATTTTCATTGAACAATTTAATTGGAAGTCTTTACGATGCCTTAGCACCGACTGGAAACGAAAGCGTAATTCTGGCTTTATTTTTTATTCTCATGTTTGTGATTTTCTTTGTGACAAGCATTGGAACGGTTTTAAGCTCCTTTTACTTTGCAGAGGACGTGGAATCATTTGTAGCTCTCCCCTTTCACCCTTATCAGATTGTACTTGGGAAATCTGCCGTACCTTTTTTGTCTCTGTACGGTTTGAATGCTTTACTTTTACTGCCGGTTCTATTATTTTACGGATTACACAGCAGTGCTGGACTGCTTTATTATTTGTTCGCTATTTTGCTATGGGCGGTTACACCAGTGATTCCATTTGTACTGCTCTCGATTGTGCTTATGTTCCTCATGCGTTTTGCCAACATTTCCAAAAATAAAGACCGGACGAAGATCATTGTAGGCATGTTCGGCTTTATTTTTGCCATTGGAATCAATGTTGTTATCCGTTTAGATAGCGGAGGAGGCGGTAGTGGTGCCGCCGATTTAATCAGAGAGCAGAATGGATTACTTGAACTGGTTACAGGCTTCTTTCCAACCGCCTATTTTAGTTCGATCGCCCTGACTCAGCCAGCTTCTCTAACAGGAGTTCTCTACCTGCTGCTGATGCTTGGATTATCGATAGGTTTTGCTATTTTATTTCTAACCGTTGGCCAGAAGGTTTATTTTAAAGGTGTGCTGGGCTTATCGGGAGGAACGCGAAGCCGTTTTGATGAGAGAAAGATACATAAGACGATTAAGCAAAAACCGCTTATTTACAGTCTGTGGCTGAAAGAAATGAGAATCATATTCCGCACCCCAGCCTTCTTCACGCAAATTGTGGTGCAGAGTCTCTTTTTCCCCGTATTTCTGCTTGTCATCTTATTTATGGAATCGAATACTTCAGTAGCAAGCCTTGGTTCTTTACTCACCCAATTGGAAGGAAAGAAACTGGTTCTTGGGCTGTTTGGTTTTACTTTACTGGCTGTTGGGATGACCCCGGCCTCATTTTCTTCGATTTCAAGAGATGGAAAAAGCTGGTTCAATCATCTTCATCTGCCTATAGCGCCGCAAACAGTCCTTAGAAGTAAAATTATAACGGCTTTCACGTTAAACCTCCTCACCATTGCTATTCTCAGCTTCGCGGCCTTATTTCTATTACAGGTTTCCTTTAAGATCTGGACCCTATGGCTGCTTCTTGCGCTAGTTACCAATTGGGTTACCAGTATAGGAGGGCTCATCATTGATCTTTACAGTCCAAAGCTTGACTGGACCGATGAACGTGAAGTCTTTAAAGGACGTTTTATCGGGCTCGCCATGCTGGCAATTGAAGCAACGGTCTTCGGTACCCTTATATTAATCCTTTGGAATGTGAGTGCGATCAGCGGAATCTGGGTAACAACAGGTGTTCTGCTTACCTTTCTGATTATTCTGATTGCCGCCTGCCATGCGGGTTTGAAACGACTTAGTAATAAACGGTATTATTCTATCCATTGAACGATCAAAAAAAGACTTCGACCTGCAAATCAGGTCGAAGTCTTTTTCATACACAAAAGGTTAGTTGCCAAAGAAATAATCAAAGACGTTACCTTCTTCAGCGGCCTGTTTATTGTAGAACTCAGAATAACCGCAATTCTTACAATAGACCATTGTAAATTGATGATTTTGCACATCTAATATATTGGACAGACCTGAGCCTGTCATTGACACATGATTTTGTTCGGCATCGGTACTGCCGCATTTAATACAACCTCGTTCGCTCATAGACACACTCCTGTTTTTAATAATATTTCCTCTATTTATTCATCTATGCGGATATGAAGTTTTATTTAGTAGAGAAATGATCTAATTATTTTACAATCATAACCGGACATTTGGCTCGCTTTGCTACTTTGTGACTGACACTTCCGAGAACCATTTCCTGCAGGGTGTTTAAACCACGACTTCCAATTACCACAATATCAAAATCCTCATCATTGGCAAATTTAACAATCTCAGGACCTGGCTCACCATGTTTTAAAGCTACATGATAAGATAACCCTTTATTTTCTAACATCTGCTCAATGGGATTCAACCGCTCGTGACGGCGACGCTCGATCATTCCTTTATCGCCTTCTGATAGGACATCGGATTTTGATTGTTCACCGTCCACCACATAGATGATTGTAATTTCACCATCACCTTGCAGACGGGCTAGTTCGGCTGCACGTTCAGCTGTTCGGACGGAATGTCCTGATCCATCTGCAGCTAACAGTATTTTCTTATACATATAATCCCCCTGTTTTCATAACATCTGCCGCTATTTTAACACGTATGATGAATTCCATTAAATCAAATACAAATGTTTCGTAATAATAAGCTATTTTCACAAGCACTTTATTAACCAATAGGGCCGAATAGTTGAAGACTCGGTCTCGAGGTAACTCGGGCCCGGTCCTTTGCCAAAAGTTTGATGAGGGGGCTACGGAAACAACTCGTCTTGTTCCATCACCCAGACACTCGAGCCATAAGCCGCTCATCAACGGATTGAAAAACCGCCATCCTTGTGATGGTCGGCTTATGCTGGTCGTGTCTATCGGGGTGATTCCACATTTGAACACTTTCCTACGGGGGAACTGGCAAGCCTCCTCGACGATATCTAGTATCGGACCCCTCCTCATATGAGAAGTAAGCGTCCTGAATCATCCTTAAATGCTTATATAGCGATTTTTTATCCACTTGGATACGTTAGAAATTTAACTTCGATTCCTGGTTAACGATCTTCATTTAGCAGTCATCTTCTAAGAGGATTTCGACTCCCTGTATCGCAAGGTCCGGAGGGGGACGATGAAGACTCCTGCGGGATGAACATGATTGGTGAGATCCCGGAAGGCGAAGCCTGAGGAAGCTTACCACAAGGGATGTTCGACTAAGATCGCCATCTCCTGTGGCAACGTCGAACGACCCTGCGTCGTGCAGGGCCGGAAAGCGAAATCGTCCCCCGAAGGACCTTTCGCTCAACAAATGTCTCGAAATCAAGTCTTTAACTCATGGGAGCTTTCCCTAAAAAAACATCCGTGTAGTCTGAGGCGTTTTGTAATAAATTTACGCTTTATGATTTCTAGGTCTATATAAGAGTATATAAAAGAATATAAACGTATATATCGAATTTATGCGCTTACATGGAGTTATGAAATTTATTTAATAGATGATATACTCTGTTCGTTCTTGCCGGATATAAGCACTGTTACGGACAGTGCGCTTCTAAAATAAACAGAAAGAGGTGCGCAATTGAACACACAAACAATTAAAGAACAATGGTTTGGAAACGTAAAAAACGATACGCTTTCAGGCATGGTTGTCGCAATGGCACTCATCCCTGAAGCGATCGCTTTCTCTATCATCGCTGGAGTCGACCCCATGGTAGGATTGTACGCTTCCTTCTGTATCGCCGTCGTTATTGCATTTATGGGCGGCCGGCCTGGAATGATTTCAGCGGCCACAGGTGCCATGGCTCTGCTCATGGTTACACTCGTTAGAGATTATGGTCTGGAGTATCTGCTTGCAGCTACGATTTTGACCGGAATCCTGCAGTTTATCTTAGGAGCCTTAAGGGTTGGACAGTTCATGAAGTTCATACCACGCTCCGTTATGATTGGTTTCGTTAACGCCCTTGCTATTTTGATCTTCACCTCTCAGCTGACCCATTTTGAAGGGGCCAATTGGGCCATGTACGCGATGGTAGCAGGTTCGTTAGCCATCATTTATATTCTTCCGAGGTTTACTAAAGCTGTACCATCACCACTCGTGGCCATTATCGTCATGACAGTAATTGCGATTAGTACAGGAACCGGATTGAAGACAGTCGGAGATATGGGCGAGTTATCTAGTACTCTGCCAATCTTTCTGCTTCCTGACATTCCATTGACTTTTGAAACATTGGAAATTATTTTCCCAATCTCCCTTGCTTTAGCTTTTGTCGGCTTACTTGAGTCATTATTAACTGCTCAAATTGTAGATGATATGACCGATACCGTCAGTGACAAAAACAAAGAAGCACGCGGTCAGGGTACTGCTAACGTTGTAGCCGGATTGTTTGGAGGTATGGCTGGATGTGCTATGATTGGCCAATCGGTCATAAACGTTTCTTCTGGAGGACGTGGACGTTTGTCCACCCTAGTCGCAGGAGTATTCATGATGCTCTTAATTATCGTCTTCAATGATTTACTGGTTCAAATCCCGATGGCCGTGCTGGTAGGTGTCATGATTATGGTCTCCATTGGAACCTTTGACTGGAGCTCTCTTACTCGATTCCACAAGGTGCCAATTACAGACACAGTGGTTATGGTGATCACCGTAGGAACTGTTGTTAAAACACATGATTTGTCTAAAGGTGTGTTGGCAGGTGTTATTTTAAGCGCCATCTTCTTTGTAGCTAAAATTTCTAAAATACATGTAGAAGAAGTGTATGAAGAGAGCACGAAGAAGCTAGTCTATCAAGTAAGTGGACAAGTATTCTTTGCTTCCATCGACAACCTGATGAAACACTTTGACTTCAATGCTGAAGCTAAAGAAGTTGTCATCGATTTTTCTGACTCCCATATCTGGGATGATTCAGCCGTAGCAGCTATTGATAAGCTGGTCCTGAAGTTCAGGGAATACGGCAAGGAAGTCCAGATTGTCGGGTTGAATAAAGATAGTTCACAGTTAGTCAAACGGCTTGCCGTTCACAATAAACCTAATGCTTCTGTATCCAACCATTAATAAAAAAGTGATTCCCATCAGCGGGAATCACTTTTTTATTATGAATAAGAGCCGTGTTTTGCGGCCCACTCATCTTTAAGCATGCTGTACACACATGAGTCCCGCCAGCTTCCTTTAACAAGAAGATCCTGACGCAAAACTCCTTCTCTGATCATTCCTATTTTCTCTAAGACATAAAGAGAAGCCACATTGTTTGGATTACAGGTGGCTGATACTCGGTGAAGATTACACGCTTCAAAACTGTGTTTCAATATGAGAAGGGCAGCTTCAGTCGCGTAACCTTTGCCCCAATGTTCCGGGTGTATAATAAAACCGATCTCACCCACGCCGTCCCAATCGATAATATTCATTTCAATGTTTCCAACAATCCTTCCGGTTTCATTCATCACAATAGTAAATACAAAGCGGCTGCGATGTCGAACCTCCCGATCACGAATCGCCTGTTGAACGAAAAAAATAGAATCCTGCTCGCTATTTGGGCCCCAAGGCTGAAATTTACATGCCTCTTTATTTGAAGCGTATGAGTGCAAAGCCTCCCAATCTTCAGGAACAATTTCTCTTAGATGCAATCGATCCCCTTTTTCAAGAATCTCCATTCGACTCACACTCCATTATATGAAAAATGTGGTATGAATTTTCACTTCCATTGATGATAAGCCTCCATCCATGCTTCAGGAGATTCTTTTACCATATACGTTTTCACTCCCTTAATGGTGTGTAAATACAACAGGCCATAATTGTCCGAAAATGGTTTATAAGAGACATCAAAAATATCTTTCAGCCGATATGTTTCCGTCGGAGTAATCACTTCGGATTCATAAAGATCTAATGTTGATCGTTCTTCTGTGTACACTTGTTGATTGTCTTTAATGACCCGTGTCTGCCACACGATCGGCTGCGAATAAAACAAAATAATCTTCCTTTCTTAAATCCATGCTTATTTCATTATACCCGATTCCTGCGTATTCGTATCATCTTGTCTGTTTTTGTCAATTAATGGAGAATGAAGAGTGTGAATGGCTTTCCTTATACGTCCTTTTATATTAGGATGGTAAAGGTGATTTTGCACAACCTAATCCTAATTGGAGGAACCATTATGAGTGATCGCAATAAAGGAATTCTATTACTGCTTATATCTGCATTCGGATTTTCTATGATGGCCGCGTTAGTGAAATTATCAGGAGAGGTGCCAACCGTACAGAAGACACTGTTTCGGAATCTCGTTTCAGCCGTCATCGCTTTTGGATTTGTGATGTATAATAAAGAGCGCTTGTTTGGAAAAAAAGAAAACCAAAAGCTTCTTCTCTCCCGTTCGGCCCTGGGTACCATTGGAATGGTCCTGTTTTTTTACGCAATAGATAATCTAGTCCTATCTGATGCGGATATGCTGAATAAACTGAGCCCATTCCTGCTTATTATATTTTCGGCTATCTTTTTGAAGGAAAGAGCACGGCTGTATCAAATCGTATCTATTATTATTGCTTTTATAGGTACTCTTTTTATTATTAAGCCAGCCTTTTCCGTAGAGTTCATACCCTATCTTGCCGGCGTGTTCTCCGCCGTTTTTGCAGCAGGTGCCTACACATTGCTGCGTGTTCTCGGGGATAAAGAGAAATTTTATACCATTGTCTTTTACTTCTCATTTTTTACAACGGTTTCTCTTCTCCCTTTTACAATAGCCTATTACGAACCCATGTCGTTACAACAATGGATTTACCTTCTTTCTGCAGGCGGATTCGCTACTCTAGGACAGTTTGGCTTAACTATAGCTTATAAATTTGCTCCTGCTAGAGAAATTTCAATCTTTTTCTATTCCACAGTGGTTTATTCCGCCCTGATCAGTATCTTCCTATTTGGACAGGTGCCTGATTGGCTCAGTATTCTCGGCTATGTAACGATTTTCGGAGCATCCTTTTATATGTTCCTTAAAAATAATCAAAACGCTAAAGTGCAGCATTCCAAAGCGTAAACGCAAGACCTTCCTTTTATACAAATGAGGAAGGTCTTTTTATATAGTGTTTTTTAACACCAGCACCAACATTCGGATAAATAAGGATTAATGAGTCCATAAACGTGGTATTTTTTACTAATGGCTATCAATATAGAGCTTAACAAGTCGGATCGTTCAACATTATTTATGAGACGTCGAAATTTCACTTTGAATAACTATATCTCTGGTCTATTCTAAGGTTAAACAATAGAAGTTTGGAGGGACCCTTATATGCATACCACACCGTATATTGTATTATTGTTCATTGGCTATCTCATTTTCACAATAGATAAGAAAAAAGAAGATCTACCCGTACCCCCTATTCTGACTTTGATAGGGATTGGCCTCTTCTTTATTCCCTACTTTTCATCAATAGAGGTTACTGAAAACTTAATTTACCATATATTTTTGCCTGGTCTTTTGTTCACTTCTGCTTATCGCTTTCCTCCCTCTGCTCTTAAAGAGAACGGAGGTATTATCGGTTTCTTTGCGACGATTGGCCTTATACTTACGGTTATTCTGCTAGGATCCATCATTTTTATCATTACTACACCGTTTGTATCTATGTCATTTACAGGGGCGATCTTAATTGCGGCCATGCTGACACCTACAGACCCGGTATCCGTGGCATCCATTTTAAAGCAGTCCTCCGGAGATGAAATGATGGCAGACGTGGTGGAAGGTGAGTCCTTAATCAATGACGGCACCAGCATTGTCATCTTCTCTGTCGTATCAGGAATTTTCCTTAAGAATGAGCCCTTTTCCTTCAGTTTCTTCTTAGGAGAGTTCCTACTTGTCTCGCTTGGTGGCATTTTCGTCGGATTATTATTCGGCTGGCTGTTCAGTAAAGCTATTCATTTTACCCATCATAAAGAATATCAGGTGATGCTCAGTATTATAGTAGCGTATGGGATTTTTAACCTTGCTGAATTCTTGGGTTTATCCGGTGTATTGGCCACGGTATTCGCTGGAATAATGCTTTCCTTTGAGTTTGGTCGGACAATTAAGGAAGACCACTTCCGTGAATCGCTCGATAATTTCTGGGGCATTGTTGAGATTTCTATTCTTTCTTTATTATTTTTACTGATTGGTATTGTATCCGCTGACCATCTGTCCTTTAATTACTGGTGGCTGGCTGTATTGATTTTCCTTGCCTCCATTATTGTGCGCTTTATAATCATAGCTGGAACTACGCAAGTCTTTCCGAAATGGCGGCAGAAAATTGGCTGGCGGAAGTCCTTTCTTCTTAGTTGGTCGGGTTTAAAAGGGACCATGTCTGTTTTTCTTATTTTAAGCCTTTCCACTCAGGGAGGGGACAGAACAGACCTCTTACTTTCATTAACATTTGCAGCCGTACTGCTCTCTCTTATTATTCAAAGCATCGGCATTTACCCATTATCAAAGAGGCTGCTAAAATAAAAAGGCTCTCTAGTGAATGGTAAAGATAGTTTTCATGAAAAACTTATTAAACAATAGGGCCGGATACATGAAGACTCAGTTTCGAGATATTGTGTGGAGAAGGGGGATCCAGAGAACGGCTCGCTTTCCCTTCCGCCCCTTTGCGATCATGGAGAGCTCGAAATATCCGCATAATCGCCTTCCATTGAGCAAGGATCATCTATAATCCACCCTAAGTTTTAAAAGTTATTTATATGTAGGAACCCTGCACTAGAAGCATTGTGTCTATCGGGGTGATGGAACAAGACGAGTTGTTTCCGTAGCCTCCCTCCCCGTTTTTTGCCAACGGACCCGAGTTATCACGAAACTGAGTATTACAGAAAAGGGAGCTTTATTTTAAAAGCAATAGGGCAGATTTTAGAGAGGCAAAAATGCATTCCAATTGAAAGCTGGACGGGGAAAATCCAGCTCTTCTGTACTTCCATAGAGAGAGTGAACAAATCTCCTAAAGAAAAAGGTAAAAGAAGAATAGTAAGGAGGTCGAAGCATGAATTCTTTTTTTATTTCAGTCATTATTATGGCTATAAGTGTAGCAGCACTGTTTCTCGTGTTCATACTTGTTCTTCTAAAAAGGAGTAACAATAAGAAGTGAACATGAGTGTCAGATATAATAAGCCCTTCTGTTAATGAACAGAAGGGCTTATTAAGTGTGAAAAATTTTCCTCAAGTGTCTTGTTTTAATTGCTTTAATAGCTCTAAAGTGTTTTCATATTCCTTTTCGAGAAGCGTTCGGTCTTCACTCATTCCTGGCATACTTAATCGACTAATAAGTTCGGACAGTTTAGTTTCCAGAGTCATCAAATTGTACACGTCTTCCTCTGCTTTCTGTGGTTTGCTCAAGGCTTCCTGCCATTCTTGCCACGTTCCATCAAAATAGTTCAGTTTTTCCTGTTCGATGATCCATAACTGATCCGCTGTTTTCTCCACAAACGTCCGGTCGTGGGTGACGTACAGAATCGTTCCCGGATAATCCTGGACCAATTTTTGCAAAGCTTCAATTGCTTCTATATCCAAATGATTGGTCGGTTCATCTAATATAAGCAGCTGTGCTTCACTGACAAGCATCCTGGCTAGAACAAGCTTCACTCGTTCTCCGCCGCTTAATACGTGAATTTTTTTATGGATAGCCTCCTCATAAAATCTAAGCCTGGCCAAGATAATTCGAACCACAGATTCTTCTAAACAACTCGTTTTCGATACATAGCCTAAAACCGTCTCCTCATCTGGCAGTGCTCCCATATTCTGATGAAAATATTCCGTCTTAACTCCTTTTGGAAACAGCTTTTTATGATGATTAAGCAAATACTGCAGAAAAGTAGATTTACCAGCTCCGTTTGCGCCTATAAATGCGGTCTTTGAACCTGTTTTCAGTAAAATATCGTCTATGTGAAAAAGAAATCTGTCTCCAGCCTGGATATTAACCTCTCTTAGCTGACAGATATACCTACTGTGGATCTTTGACAGATGGTCCATTTCCAGCTTCACTTGATCCCATTCAAATGGTTTGTCAGCACGGTCTAAACGATCCAGGCGGCGTTCAAGTGTTTTCCCTGTCCGCTCCACTTTCTTTTGTCTGGCAGCTGCTTTGTTTTTACCAAGCTGCCATTCAGAATTCCCCATACGTCTGGGAGGCTTCCTCATCCCTTTGGATTGGGTACGCTTTTGCTCAATACGATTTTCAATTCTTTTCTTTTCCTGAAGATACTGTACATGCTTTTCCATCTGCTGATCTCGTTCCTGTTCTTTTTGTTGCAGATAAAAGGAATAGTTTCCATTAAACTCTCTAATTTTCCCTTTTTCTAATTCCCAGATTTTATGGCACGTTCGGTCAAGAAGCGTTCGATCATGAGATACAATCACACAGGCTCCCGAGTGCTTCCGCAGCCGTTCCTCTACTTCTTCCACCCGAGACCAGTCCAGATCGTTCGTCGGTTCATCTAAAAACAACAGCCTGGCCGCATCCTGAAAGATAGCTTCGAGTTTGGCAAGTGTACGTTCACCGCCGCTTTGGCGCTCTTCCTTTGTTTCCTTATGAATTTGTTCTAATCGGTCATACGCTGTGTACCACTTCACTTGAGGAAGAATATCCAGTTCTCCAGTTAAGTAGCGGAGGAGCATGGTCTTACCCTGACCATTCCTTCCCACTAAACCGATTTTTTCCCCCTCGTGAATAGCTAATTCTTTTATATCCAGCAATGTTCGTTCACCGATCGAATAGTGAATATTTTTGGCATACATCAATAACATAAATAGACCTCCCTGTACGCTCCAGAGAAGTCATAGTCTGCTGCTTCGGCCATCCTCAAAAAAACCATAAAGGTGCCGAAAAGTCATACGTTTAAAGAAAGACAGACTAATCCTGTATCTGGAACGAGTAAAATTTCTTATTTACATACTCGTGTAGTGACAGGATTAGTACTTCATCGCTTTAAACGTCAGTCCCTTCTATTTCATCTTCGTTTATTATATGATGAACAGGAATATATTTGCAAGAAAATTCGGAAAGGGTGGTTCAGCATGGGGAAAGTCGTGTTATACATTGCGCAAAGTCTGGATGGTTACATTTCCAGAGAAGACGGTTCGATTGACTGGCTGTGGGACGGACAGGATAGCGGAACAGATTATGGTTTTGATGCGTTTTTCAATCAAATGGACACCGTAATCCTTGGGAGAAAAACCTATGAACAAATCTTTGAATTAACGAGCGAGTTTCCTTACCAATCCAAAGATGTCTATGTAGTAAGCCGTACGAAAGAAGGTCACGATTCCTATGCCACATTCATTCAGCCCGAACAAATTCTCCCGCTGTTGAATTTATTAAAAGCAGATAAAAATATCTGGCTGGTTGGCGGGGCACAGTTGATTGACCATTTTGTGAGCATGGGGCTTATTGATGAATACCATCTGGCGATCCAGCCCACCTTAATCGGCAGCGGGATTTCTCTCTTCAAGCCACATCAAAAAGAGCAGCAGCTTAACCTGCTGCGTACAGAAAAGTTCGATGATGGGATGATCGTTCTCACTTATCAGCTTAAATAAGCAGGTGTTCTGTACGATCACTTTCCCCCGCATAGCAAAAGAAAGGAATACTGAGTAAGCATAAAAGGGAGGAATTCTATGTTTCCAGACAAATTAAAACAAGGGGACGAAATACGGGTAATCTCTCCTGCCGAGAGCTTATCTATTATTGCTGAAGATCAACGCAAGCTTGCCATTCAACGTTTGGAACAGCTTGGCGTGCGTGTTAGTTATAGTACATATGCAGAGATAAATGATGAGTCTGCGCTTTCGCAATCCATTGAAAAAAGAGTCTCTGATCTTCATGAAGCTTTCAACGATGAACGCGTTACCATGATCCTTACTACGATTGGAGGTTTTGACAGCAATCAGCTTCTGCGTTATCTGGATTATGACCTGATCCGCCAAAACCCAAAAATCCTTTGCGGCTTTTCAGATATTACGGTACTTTCAAATGCCATTTACCAAAAAACTGGACTCGTTACCTATAACGGCCCCCACTTTTCTACATTCGGCATGAAGAAAGGTATTGAATACACATGGGCTCACTTTCGCCAGATGTTTACTCAACAAGCTCCTTACTTTATAGAGCAAGCAGACGACTGGAGTGACGACCGCTGGTTCCTCGATCAGGATAACCGTCAATTTTATACAAATGAAGGCTATGCTGTGATCAATGAAGGGTCGGCCACGGGAAGAACGCTTGGAGGGAATTTATGTACGTTAAATCTTCTTCAGGGGACCGAATACATGCCTGCACTTGAGAACACGATTCTTTTTCTTGAGGATGATGAAATGACCATTCCACAAACCTTTGACCGTGACCTGCAGTCCTTGATTCATCAACCCGGGTTTGATCAAGTGAAGGGACTTGTCATCGGCCGGTTTCAAAAAGAATCCAACGTTAGCCTCGATCACATTCACGCGATCATCCAATCAAAGCAGGAACTCTCAAACATCCCAGTCATTGCCCAGGCGAGCTTCGGCCATACCACACCGCAGTTCACTTTCCCTATCGGTGGGAAGGCTGCCATTCAGGCTTCTGGTCAAACAGCTTCCATTCAGATGATAGAGTACTAAATGCACCCGCATACACCAAACAAAAGGACGGGCTGAGCCGTCCTTTCTGCTGGTTTATTCGTTAACTAAATCGTACACTTTGTATACTTTTCCATTCTCAATATCTTTAGGTTTATTGATCAGATCCATAAGAATGGACGCTACTTCATGAGGGGATCTCAGCTGACCTTCTTCCTTCATTTGTTTAAATTTATCAACGTCTTTAAACTCTTCTTTAGAAGAGGCACGTATTTCTCCTTGCATATCCGTGTCCATGACTCCTGGGCTGAAAGCCAATATAACATGCTTGTTCCCTTCCTGCTCCAACGCCAGGGTTGAAGTAAACCGATTAATAGCTGCTTTTGCACTGCTATATGTACTCCATCCGTGAACCGGTCGTTCAGCTGCCCCGGAAGTGATATTAATAATCGAGGTCCCGATTTCTTTTTTATTCGCTTCTGCCAGACAGCGGTTAATTAATAGAACAGGAGCTGTCACATTTACTTGAAAATGCTTTTGAACAGAAGCAGGCTCTAATTGGCCCACCGGGTTAATCGGCTCAATCACTCCTGCATTATTTACCAGATATACGTAGTGGGTATCTTCGTGAAATGCTTCGTTAACAATAGCCTCAAGACCTTCCTCCAATTGGCCAGGGTCGCTCAAGTCACATGAAATGTGGGTATAGCTTACTTTTCTTTCATCTGCCAGCTTCTGCAAAGATTGGTTTTCGTTTCTCGATACAGAGATTAAGTGAACATTCTTTTCAATAAACTGTTTCGCAATGGACTCACCAAGTCCACGTGACGTTCCGGTAACAATAGCATACTGCATGTGAAAATCCTCCTTTTGTTTGCTATTTCTCATTATTCCCGTCTTCCTGAATAGAAAACCTAACCGTGTCCGCAGACTGCTTTACATCTATAATAGCAGCGTATATGATAAATGAAGCACTAGTTTGACTGATAGAAGAAGGAGTCTGACATGAAGTACCTCTACTTATTTATCATTTATGCAGGCGGGCTCGTAATCTCCAGTCTGGGTCTTGCCCTTATTATTAAATCTGGTTTGGGAGTAGGACCTGCCGATAGTATAGCTGTAGGTCTATCTATGCGCTTTCCGGTTACGGTAGGATC
Organism: Halobacillus alkaliphilus; assembly: GCF_900113125.1. GTDB lineage: Bacteria > Bacillota > Bacilli > Bacillales > Halobacillaceae > Halobacillus > Halobacillus alkaliphilus. The sequence continues at coordinate 22,763 of NZ_FOOG01000042.1, forward strand.
CGTTATGATTGCAGCTTTTGTCATATTACTGCTGATCAATGCGTGGCTTGAAAAAAAACGCCCGCAGTATGAATCTCTCATCCCCATTATTATAAGGGGACGGACCGTAGACCTGTTTTTATACGGGATGCTTGAAAACGCAAATTATGAAGTATGGTGGACTCAGTGGGGGACCTTTTCCCTTGGATTACTCGCTACGGCTTTGGGCGTTGCTGTTTATTTACGCACTCCCTTCCCGCGGATCCCACTCGACCACTTTATGATGATTATGAATGAAAAAACCAAACAGTCCAAAGGCTTTATCCGGATTATAGCAGAATCAGCGATGGCTCTTGTCGGCTATCTTTTAGGCGCTCCAGTGGGCATAGGAACACTTATCGTCGCTTTATTATTAGGACCCTTTATCCAATGGTCTTACTTCTGGGTGCGGCCGATTGCCAGGCTATGGTCAGATTCAGCCCGTTCTTCAAGTGCGTCGGACTGAATAACGAAGAAAGCGTGAAACATAACTGTTTCACGCTTTTTATATTTCTTATTCGTCGGTAAAATTAAGTTTTGTTACTCCAGTTTCTTCTAACTTCTTACCAATTTTCTCTTCTATTTGCACACGTTCTTCCATCATTTCATCGGTCATCTTATCCTGATTCGCCCCATAACGCTCGGCCATTTCTTTATCAGCGAGTTTTTCGACCAGCTTATCCCAGAAACTGAACTCATCGTACTCCTCTACGTACGTATCAAGCAGCTTAGATTCATAATCAACATCCAAATCATAAACATCCATTTCCTCCTGATGAACAACTCGATCCTCAAGCCCCGCTTCTTTATACTTGGCAAGCACAAGCTCTCGTACATCCTCAAACTCGTCATCCAGTTCCATGCGGGTGGAATTAACCATCCAAGTGCCCAAATATACCGTCTCTACTAATTTTTCATACTGTTTCTGAGATAGCTCAAGATTGACTTTTCCCATTCTTATTCCTCCATTTCATCAATGGTTCGTTGGAATTATATCATAATTCCTTTCTATAACTCCAAAGAACGAAAAAGCGGTATGCCGGCCAAGGGCCAAGCAAACCGCTTTTTTTATTGAGCTTTTTGATTGCTGCTGAAAATCGAGGCATCCGGAGATATACCGGCTTCCTCTTCGTACCGCTGCTGAAGAAGACGCGTCACAGCTCCTGGATTTCCATCTCCAATCTGCAGATGGTCTACTTTTAAGATTGGCATAATCTCAGATGTACTACTGGATAGGAACAATTCATCTGCGTATTGAAGGTCTTCAATTTCAAACGATTCTTCTACAAAATCAATATTCTGGGAGTCGCAGAAAGCTTCTACACGCATTCTTACACACCCGTGCAAAATATTTTTCTTAGCTGGGTGTGTATAAACCTTACCATTCTTCACCATATACACATTGGAAGAACTGCATTCGGTAACTTTGCCGTCTTTATGAAGCACCGCTTCGTAACAATTTTGTTCTTCAGCTGCTTGTTTGGCCATAACATTTGGAAGCAGATTCAGGCTTTTAATATAGCACCAGTCCCAGCGCACATCTTCATGGGTAATGGTGTGGACGCCACCGGCTATTAAATCCGTTGGACGCGGCAAATCTTTAACATAAGCATACAGGTTAGCTACTATGTCCTTAGGAAACGCATGGTTCCTTGGGGCAGAACCACGAGTGATTTGTAAGTACACTTTCGCGTCGCTTTCTACCTGGTTGAGTTCCAATAAACGTTTTAAATGATCATACATTTCTTCCTGTGTATAGGGTACATTTATTTTTACAGCGGCTGCTGATCTATATAAACGCTCTACATGTTCTTTTAACAGATAAAACTTGCCGTTATATACGCGGATAACTTCGTAAATGCCATCGCCGAACTGCAATCCCCGTTCCTCAAACGGATAGCGGAGTTCATTCTGATGAATAAAATCATCTTCTGTTAATATGCGATCATAAATTGTCATGAGATCGTCCTCCTTACAAATTCATTCATTAACGCCTAGTTTATCAAAAAAAATATATTCAAACACGTTTTTACTTATAATCCATCATTTCCCCTACAGTTCTTCCTGAAATGTAGATGGTTGATTGGAAATGAGTGTACCGAAGTTTTTTCCTTTGCACAAGTCCATCATGACTCCCGACTGATTGAAATTAAAGATGTGTACAGGTACTTGATGGTCCCGAGCTAACAATAAGGCCGATTGATCCATTACCTGAATATCCTGTAGTAAAACATCATTATAATTTAAATTACCATATAATTTAGCATCCTGATTCGTTACAGGATCCGCCGTATATACGCCATTCACTCCCTGCTTAGCAACAAGAATGGAATCGCACTCCAATTCAATCGCACGCTGTACAGCAGGATAATCGGTCGTCACAAAAGGCTGGCCGTTTCCACCCGCCAGAATGACAATATAACCTTTATCAAGGTGATACATGGCTTTTAAGCGTATATAGGGTTCAGCTACGGAAGTAATCGGGATCGAAGTCATTACCCGGACTTCTTTCTCTGTTTTATTTTTTAAAACCCCGCGAAGCATCAGGCTGTTAATCACAGTGCCTATGGTTCCTATATTATCAGCCTCGACTCGATCGATTCCCCACACTTCTGCCGTTTTTCCTCTGAAGATGTTCCCTCCGCCTACTACCAAGGCAACCTCCACACCGGCTTCCGTCAGATTCAGAATTTCATTCGCTATATGTTCCAGGCTATTATGATCAAAATTCTCCTCGCTGTCCCCACTGAGTGCCCCACCGCTGATTTTCAACAGTACACGTTTATACCTCATCAACCTGTCCTCCCCGGTTTAAAAAAAGAGCATAGACAAAAGTCTATGCTCTACTGCGGGAGCGGAAATAACAATTCGGCCATTGGTTTAACCAAACGATGTGTAAAGGCCTTCATAGTTCCCGCTCCTCTCCTGTTATTAGCTACTCATCATTGTATCATATGCTGTAAGGGAAGTAACGTTTCTTCACTGTAGAGGTACGTTGACTTGAAAGCTTGGTTGTTCGCTGGGAACATCTTTCCCTTTTTTATCAATAAGCGGGTAGAATAACAGGGAGAGATTCTCGGTCTTTTCGTGCACCTCAAAATCTTCCACCTGGACATATTGAAAAGTAGAAAATGTTCCCTTTACCGTTCCTGTCGTCTCTCCACTAAAGTTTGTCCCATTCGTATCTACAACCTTGACTAAAAACTGGACAGCACCTTCCTCTTTCTTCCACTTATAATTCTTCTTTTGTGCCAGATCTAATTTCCCGTATGAAATTCCCAGATAGAGTTTTCCTGTATCCAGACCATGGTACAACGGAGTAACCTGGACACCTGAACCTTCAATCTCGAGTGGCGAAGAAGTAAGAGAAACAGGACGTCTTTCAGGGGAAGCTGTCATGGGATATGTCTCCCCCTGCGCAAGCTGGTTGAAGTCTTTGTTGATCTGAAAAAAAATAATAACGATCAGCAGAACAGCCAGAAAACCATACAGTGTCCAACGGAGTGCTTTCATCGCTTCCACCTCTCGCATCCGATATAATGAATCTTTAGAATATTATACCAGATATTTTACAGACCTCCGCGTAACAATCCCAAGATAGTAAAAAAGACTGTCTCCGCGGGCTTTAGTAAGTCCCCACATCGACAGTCTTCGCTATTATAAGTATTTCTTCTGTATTTTTTTACCGCTATAGCTGAACACTACATCTCTATGTTCTATTCTTGTTTCTAAATGGACCGGACGTCCCCACAATTGATAAACGTAAGGGATGGTTTTCTCTAAATAACTGACATCCAGTTCAACCTCTTCATAATGATGCTTTAAATATAGCTCTCCGCTCTTTATATAATCTCCGTCCTGAACCGTAATATAAGGGAAACCTCCATTGACTCTCATTGTGACCAGCTGATCCCTTACCGCCTCATGGTCCTTATCCGTAATTTTATATTTCTGCCCTTGCTTTTGAAATAAGTATAAATCTTCCTGACGCACAAGTTCCTTGGTCAAATAGTTCCTGATAAAGCTTTGATCTGATTCAATTTCACGAACTTCAAACATCTTTTCTCTGCCGGAATTATCCTGAATGCCATGCTTTTTCATTTCTTCCGTCGGGTTATCATACCTGTACTCAATGTCTTCAAATATTTTCAATCCTAAGTAATAAGGATTGAGCTGAGTTTTCGAGGGCTGCACGACGCTCGCGTTTAACTTGGCAAAGTCGATTACTTCATCACTGGTCAAATCCATCTCTCTCAAAATTCTGGCATGCCAATAAGAAGCCCAGCCTTCGTTCATGATTTTTGTTTCCAGCTGTGGCCAGAAATAAAGCATCTCTTCTCTCATCATCGTTAAGATGTCACGCTGCCAGTCCTCAAGCTCGCGGCTGTATTGTTCAATAAACAAGAGCAAGTCCTTTTCAGGTTTTGGCGGGAATTTCTTTTTCTTACGGTACATGGACTGATCTTCCGAAGACGACTCATCAATCTTCCAAATATCATCGTACGGAGTGGATATGGATTTCTCAGTACTCTCTTCATCTTCATCCATCGTCCAGGCTAATTTGGGCCTTACAATCGATGGATCGATATGCTCCTGAATCGCAAGTACAGCGTCTAAGAAAGACTCGACTTCAGCTTTACCATACAACTTATCATAGGAGGCAATTCGTTCAGCCGTCGCTGCCATGCTTTCAACCATATCCCGTTTTGTATTCTGGAAACGCGCGTTATTTTTGAAAAAGTCACAATGGGCAAGTACGTGAGCTACAATCAGTTTATTTTGAATCAAACTATTGGAGTTCAGTAAAAAGGCGTAACAAGGATTTGAATTTATCACCAGTTCATAAATTTTACTTAAACCGAGATCATATTGTATCTTCATTTTGTAATACTGTTTTCCAAAGCTCCAGTGAGAAAAGCGCGTAGGCATTCCATACGCTCCAAAAGTATAAATGATATCATCAGGACAAACCTCATAGCGCATCGGATAAAAGTCAAGACCGAATCCCTTGGCAATCTCCGTAATTTCCTTGATCGCATTGTGCAGTTGTTTCTGGTCCTCTGGTTTCAAAGGGCCCCTCCTCCTTTGATTTCACTTATCTTACTATATGAGAAGGAGCGAGAGAACATGAAAGATTGATGCTTCTAATCTTTCATTGGGGACTAGAGGATTTTAGCCATAGCATACTCATCTACCCATTGATGATTTACATATAATGAATCACGTTTGACCCCTTCTTTTATAAAACCAGCTTTCTTGTACAGTTGGATAGCCGGCTCATTATGTACCATTACAGTCAACTCAATACGGTGAACTTGATTCTTCCGCGCCCATTCTTCCATTTTACTGAACATTTGAGAAGCGACCCCCTGTCCCTGATACATTTTCAGGACACCAGTAACAATCTGAACGGTGTGCCGGTTTCGCTCGGCACGCCCGCCAATACACATGATATGCCCAATCAGTTCACCTGCATTTTCAGCAGCCAGTATAACTGCATTCTCCTGTTCCTGGATGCTTTCGAGCATGGATTCTGCCTGCTCCACACTCATCTGGCGTTCCCCAGCCCCATATAAAAGAAAATCAGTTTCCGCTTCCAGCTGTTCTCCTAACTTAACGTAAGCTTCAGCCATAATTGGCGTAAGTGTAATGATTCTCATGACAAGCACCTCCTTTATGTTTTAGCTCAGATAAACCTCCAAGTTGATTTCCCTTAAAAGCTCCCGTTTGTTGAAGACTTGATCTCGAGATAAATGGGTCCGTGACGTTAGATGGATAAGGGACACGTAAACACACGTAAAAACCACTATGGACCATAGATGATCTTGGTTCATTGGAAGGCGATTATGCTGAGAATTTCGAGCGCTCCATGATCACAAAGGGGCGGAGGGAAATGGTGAAGACTCCTGCGGGATGAACATGATCGGTGAGATCCCGGAAGGCGAAGCCTGAGGAAGCTCACCACAAGGGATGTTCGACTAAGATCGCCACGTCCTGTGGCAACGTCGAACGCCCCTGCGTCGTGCAGGGCCGCGGAAAGCGAGCCAAGCCGTCCCCTGAAGCCACTTTCTCTACAAAATATCTCGAAACTGAGTCTTACAGTAACCGGTCCTTTAGCTTAATATACATTTGTGAAAATGAACAAATAGCTTTTAAATGATTGGCTCTATTATATCAAATTGATTGAGATGGAGGGCTTCTCTGCAAGAAAAAACCAGGTCCTCTTACGAGGCACCTGGTTCATCTAAACTACTTTGCTTCTGGAAAAACTCGATCAACCATTTGACCGAACTCCTGGAAAAAGCCACGTACAGGCTCTCCATTTTCCACGTCATTAACATAATTATTCGTTAAATCAATGAAGTCGGGATTAGTGGAAACATAAACATTGTTTATATCCTGATCTGTATTTTTTACAGCCTTGGTAATACCCTCTTCCACCTTGTCCGTCATACTCTCTTCACCGCTGTTATTGTCCATCACTGCTGCCACATACGCATTATCACGCGTTTTTAAAACGTAAGCTTCGTCGACGCCTTTAACATTTTTCTCAATATTAACCGCCGCATCTTTAGCGACGTGATAATTCGTATTATGAACCATACCGCGGTCGTTGTCATAGCGGTTAGCCCGGTTACCTTCTTCGTACATATTATCGGCCATTCGCTGAAAACGTGTGTTTTGCACACCTTCATAATTATCCTGGCCAGTGCCTGTTTCCTGTTCTGCTTGACACGCGACCAGAGAGGAAGCAGCTAAAAGACCAATAGCAAATGCTCTTATTTTCATGGTTTATTCCTCCTTAGGCAGCTTACACATATTATGTGAAATTCAAAAGCAAATATGCGATGAAACATCTGCCGGAATAAACCACCAAATCCCATAATAAAAAGGCCTTTCTAAGAAAGACCTCTTACCCTGAAAATGGTAAACTCCACCAAATATTAAAAAATAATATAAAGACGAATAAAATAGCATTAACAAATAACAAAAATATTGGCAGCAATTTAAACGAACCCGTCAGTCCAGCATACATTTTCCTTAATAAAATAAAACCTACAATCAATACTATGTATAAGGACAAGAACCAAATCCATTTGTAGTTCGTAGAAGCTTCCACACCTATTTCGTATCCGATCCCATAAACCAGCCAAGCACCCAAAAAACCATAATGGAGAAGGGAATAAACCTTCTTTCCCCATTCAAATAGTGTAATGAAAGGTATGCGTTTACTGCTAATACTGCACCTATAACTTCGCAAATCAAAACCATCACACGGTGAACTGTATCTGCTTCAGCTGTTACGAAGCTTAAAAGCAAAAATAACCCGAAGGCGATGACCCCGCCAAAATTTGCATATTCCCATTGTTTCTTGGTCACCACTGTAATCTCCCTTCATATACCTTAAAAAACATTTCAAAGTTACTATACCATCATAACAAACCACAACTGCGCATGTGGGAAAAAAGCTCAAAATCACTCGTTTTTCCCAAAATTGTGACGAACTTTCTGACTGATAATTACCCGAATAGGAGACAATAAAAACAATCCTTTTAAGAAGGATGTGACCCAGTGAATTATCAGGATTATGACAAAGCACTGCATTTTATGATCTGGGGTCAGTGGGATGATTTACTTGTCCTGATGGTACGCACACGAGACCAGTTTTTATCCAAAAAAATTGAGACGTTTCTGCATGCCAGTTACTACCCGGGACATGAAAGCCAGATGCTTGAGTCCCATGAAGCTTTGTTAAATTATATTGACCACGCACAAACAACACTTGCCTACCCGGCGTTCAGATAAATCAAATCGCAAAATGTAAAAAAACACCACCTCAGGTCATCCATAATATGGATGACCTGAGGTGGTTATTAATGTAAAATAAGCAGACCGGAGTCTGCTTATTTTACGTTCTTGGATAATCCTGATGGATCGAATGAACGTGCATTTCATCAATTATCATATGCTTAGGTGCTTCAAGCATATAAACGATAGTTTGAGCTATATCTTCTACCTTAAGCCAATCTGATTTTTCTGGTTCTCCTTGCGTGCTGTTTGCAAAATACGGGTCCACTTTACCAGGATTAATGGTACCCGCACGTATGCCATCCCTGCGCACTTCCTGCGCTAGTGATCCCATGAACCCTTGTACCGCATATTTGGTAGCGGTGTATAGAGAACCATTCTCAGGAATCGTATATCTCGACACATCAGAAGCGACCGTCAATATCGTACCCGATTTTTGTTTTCTCATAAACGGAAGCACGGATTTTGAGGCAAGAAACACGCCTTGTACATTAATATCAAACGTTTTCTTCCATTCTTCGACGGTGACAGACTCTACGGGTTTGCTTTCCCCAATCCCTGCATTGTTGATTAAAATGTCGATTCTGCCATAGGCATTTCTCGTTGCCTGAACTACGTGATCCACATCGTTCTCATTGCTCACATCCGCTGTAAATGAAAGAACATCTGCATATCCATAAGCTTTCAAATCCTCTCTCGTCTTATGAATATCTTCAGAACTTCCAAAAATTGAAAGTTTAACTCCTTTGGCCACTAATTGGAAAGCCAGTTCACGGCCTATCCCCCGGGAAGCTCCCGTTACTATAGCCACTTGGTCTTTTAACAAAGGAACCTTCCTCCTTTACGTCCTTTCCGGCTTAAATTCTGTTTTCAGCTTATAGTCCAGCTGAAAAAGATCGTGCCGGCGGTCCTGCAATTGCCTTACCGTACCTGACTTGCGCTGACGTCTTAAAATCTCGAGATCCACATCTCCAACAACAACAGTTTCTACGTTCGGGTTACACTCTCCGATAATTCCATCGCGAGCAAATTCAAAATCAGACGGAGTGAAAATACCGGATTGAGCGTACTGAATGTCCATATTTTCCACCTGCGTCATGTTCCCTACAGTACCAGAGATAACCGTGTACACCTGGTTCTCCACAGCACGTGCTTGAGCGCAGTAACGAACTCTCAGGTAACCTTGACGGTCATCTGTACAAAACGGAACGAAAATAATGTTCGCTCCCTGATCTACAGCGTACCGGGCCAATTCAGGGAACTGAATATCATAACAAATTTGAATGGCGATTTTTCCACAGTCCGTATCAAATACTTTCACGGCGTCTCCAGGTTGAATTCCCCACCACGTACGCTCATTCGGGGTGACATGAATCTTATATTGTTTCTCAATCGTTCCGTCTCTTCGGAATAAGTAAGAAATATTATAGATTTTTTCATCTTCCTCTACAAAGTGAGAGCCTCCGATTATATTGACATTATACTTCACAGCCAGATGGGTGAACATTTCAATATAGTCCTCTGTATAATCCGATAATCTTCTTACGGCTTTCGATGGAACTTTTTCTTCTAAAAATGACATGAGCTGGGTGGTGAAAATTTCAGGAAAGACCGCAAAATCACTGCCATAATCGGCAGCCACATCTACATAATACTCGCACTGTTTTTTGAACTCCTCAAATGAGTCGATGTTTTTCATCATGTATTGAATGACCATAATCCGAACAGGATTACTTGTTTTAAAATGTCGCTTCGTACGTGCGCGGTAGTCAATATTATTCCATTCCATCAGCGTTGCATATTTAGAGGAAAGATCGTCGTCCGGTAAGTAATTTGGGTTGATACGCATGACCGTGAACCCGTTCATAATTTGAAAGGTGAGTACCGGATCATAAATGCTTTGACTCCGGACCTCTTCTACATATTCCCTGGGGGTCATCTCGTCCTCATATTTATGATAATTTGGGATCCTTCCTCCTATGATAATGCTCTTCAAGTTCAATTCCCTGGCCAAATCTTTACGTGCTTCATATAATCGGCGGCCAATCTTCATTCCGCGGTATCCTGGGTGTACCATGACTTCAATACCATAAAGATTGTATCCATCCGGATCATGATTTGTGATGTAGCCTTTGTCTGTAATGTCGTCCCACGTATGCCGATCATCATATTCATCAAAGTTAACGACCAGACTGGAGCAGCTTCCTATAATCTGTCCATCAAACTCTACGACAAACTGCCCTTCCGGAAAAATCTTCAAATGACTTTCCAGATGGTCTCTTTTCCAAGGTTCCATGTTAGGAAAACAGACTTGCTGTAATTCAAAAATCTGCTCTATATCTTTTTCCTGCATATGTCGTACAATCATTTTCTTTTCGTATTGAGTTAAATCTATTTTAGACACGTTATCCCTCTCCTTATTGTCTTTCTTCCCTCAATTCTATCGTACTTAACCCCAAAAATCAGAGTCCAGTACCCCCATACATAATTTTTTCATAAAAGCTCCCGTTACTTGAAGACTCAGTTTCGAGACATTTGTTGAGCGGAAGGTCCTTCGGGGGACAATTTCGCTTTCCGGCCTTGCACGACTCAGGGTCGTTCGACGTTGCCATACGACGTGGCGTTCTTAGTTGAACATCCCTTGAGGTGAGCTTCCTCGGGCTTAACAGCCCTGCGGGATCTCACCGATCATGTTCATCTCGCAGGTGTCTACATCGTTCCCCCTACGGACCTTGCCGAATTAGAAACTCGAAACCACCTAACATACTGTTTGCTAGATGAGAAAAAAGCATGGGGTGATGAGATTATTTTCATACTAGAACGATGTGAAAAAGCTTGTTATAGAGCAATTTAGGAGGTGAGCATTCTCTCTTGGAAAGGGTCCGTTATTTTTACGTGGCTAGGGTGGCGAAGGAAACGACGAGACTCCCTGGTTAAAAGCGGAAGCACCTTGGTCAGCGGCGTATGGACTGGAC
>NZ_FOOG01000017.1 GCF_900113125.1 Halobacillus alkaliphilus
AAAAGACACGCGGTGATACTCTTCTTGTGCACATCCATCCCACACACACGATCACTTATAACGTGCATAAGGGGCCGCCTCCTTTTGGAAAGTTGCAGCCAGCCACTCCATTCGGAAACGTTACGTGTAATCTACCCTACGTGCTTCTCCGAGGAGAGCGACAATCCATGGTACACTTGCTTCCGAAGACCCGTCTCTGTTACGAGTTCTAAGACATCACGCCATCTCGACCTTTGGTAGAAGTCGCTGACTGTACTCTTCTAATACCCGTTAGGAAACCATTTTCATATATCATGGTGCGAAAAAATTAGCATGAATGTCTCTGTTAAACTTCCGTGTTGATTTTATGGCAAAGCTTCCATTAGTTGAAGACTCAGTTTCTAGATATCTAGTTAGAGAGTTAGGTCCTGTGGGGAACGACTCGTTTTCCGGCCCTGCACGACGCAGGGGCGTTGGACGTTGCCACAGGAGGTGGCTTCTTTGTCGAACCTTTTATGTGCTGAGCCTCCACAAGCCCGGGGTCTTACCGATCATGTTTATCCCACAGGAGTCTCCCCGCTCCCCTCCGGACCTGGGCGAATCAGAAAATCGAAATGGGTTTATCTTTCACCCGCTTGAAGAAAAATAACCACGTGGGTGTATTTTCTTTATTCAAGCTGAACAATGCGAGATAGTCTGTTATATAAGCATTTCAGGCAGGTTAAGGAGGAGAGGACACTTTCTTTCCGAAGGGTCCGTTCTTCCTAATAAAGTTGGGCTGGTGGGGAAATGACGAGACTCCCATGGGAGAAGGGGCTAGGTGAGATCCCGCAGGGAGTGAAGCGAGCGAGGAAGCTCACCGTTCCCCCATAGGAAAGGGAGTTATTTCCCCACCAGCCTTTTCCTCATATTGTAACGGACCCGGAATATCTCGAAACTGAGTCTTCCACAATCCGGCCCTATTGCGTAATGAGCCTTTTATGAAAAATCAACAATAAGCTTTAAAAAGCCTTAATTTATAACGACAAGTTCATCGTGATCGAAACGTTTAACATCATCGACGAACACAATCTTCGTTTGCAAACGATAGGAATATGCTTGAGACGTAGGAGGAAGGTCTTCAGGAATCTGATAGTGAAAAGGTACTTCACGCTTTCCTTTTGGTTCCATTGTTTGAGACATTAATACGGTAGCGGCAGGGGCAATGACTTCTATTTTATGATTCTTCGCTTCTCTTACAAAATCGCATTCCAATCGTTTAATTTTCTGCGGCAGCCATCCTCCATAAATGTGGAAAGACCCCTTCACTATGGCGCCTGGTACAATCTGGTGAGATTGCAGCACTAAATCTACTTTCGGGGAACCGATTTTAAATAAGTTTAATAATGATTGAATCACGATCTGGATCCTCCTTAGGGTTTTTGATATTGATCCGAAAATCAACTTTCATTGAATGATACTCCTTCTTTTTTGTACATTAAAAAACCTTTACCATCGGTCTGGTAAAGGTTTGGGATTCCAAATAAATATACCTTTACCGAATTGGCAAAGGTCTCGCAAACAACATAATGTTGTCAGTTAAGCCGGTGATGAATCATCACGTATTGTCGACATAACTGTAAGCTACTCCCCTTTGGAGTATTATAAGCTCTTTATGAGCACAGTTTTTACTCGCTAACTGTAAATCTATATTATTATATTTTTCCAACTCTGTCAATTTATTTTTTGAAAATTCTTTTATCGGACGCGCCTGAATTTAGTTAAGGAGCGGTTGGTAAGGCGGAATTGACAGTTGCGCCACTCCTGCAGATAAGTATAGACTAGTGAGACTCTGGGAGATGAAGAGATAGCGCTGAAAAAATTTTAAAATCATCAAGTCAGAAGACAGCTTAAGTGTTGATGAAGCAAAATCGATGAGGCGTGCATATTAAATCACACCCGGCATAATTACCAATGGTCCTTCAGACGACAAAACGTAAAATAATTAGTTAGGAGAATGAAATATGCCCGATTTAACCAATCAAGTCACCCTGATTACCGGTGCTAATCGAGGTCAGGGGAAAGCGATGGCCGAACATTTGGCTGAACTGGGGAGCCTTGTGATAGTTGCTGCCCGGGATTATACTCAAGCAATGGAAACAGCTGAAGAAATTGGAAAAGAGAGGGCTTTTCCAGTGCAGTTGGATGTTATCAGTGAAGAAGAGTGGAAAGAAGCAGTAAGTCTGATCATTACAAGGTTCGGCCGAATTGATACTCTTATTAATAATGCTGGAATCCTTATACGTAAACCTTTCAGTCAACTCACAATAGAAGAATATCAACAGTTAATTAATGTGAATCAGCTCGGAGTATTCATCGGCATGCAAACTGTTACACCTTACATGGAAAAACAGAATAAGGGCTCAATCATTAATAACTTATCCATTTCGTCTTTTGCTCCTATCAGCCGTTCTTCAGCTTATGCTGCAACTAAGGCAGCAGTAGTGGCCATGTCTAAATCTGCGGCAATTGAATTAGGACCTAAAGGCATTCGAGTCAATATGATTCATCCCGGGGGGATCGAAACCGAAATGGCTACTCAGGGAAAAGGAGTTCCAGAATCCTATCAAGATATTCCGTTAGGGCGTATTGGACAGCCTATAGAAATAGCCAGAGTGGCAGCCTTTCTTGCTTCGGATGAAAGTTCATACTGCACAGGGACGGAAATTGTTGTAGATGGGGGAATGACACTTGGGACCTCTTGATATAAAGAGGCCAAATTGTCATGTATTTTCTAGTTACCAAATCTGCCAATTAAAGGAAAGTTTTGTTTAAATAACATCACGAATTAATTAAGTTTTTGTAACAGTAAGACGTATTTTGTAGATCTATGGTATGATAACTTAGGTTTTGAAATTATATAATAATAAGGATGATCATTATGCAGAAAGATAGAATTGAATCTATCTATTTTTTAAGGCTGTTTGCCATGCTGATGGTTGTACTGGTTCATACTACAGGTGTTTTTCAATCCGTCTTTTCTGAAGGAAGTACAGAGTTTGGAATTTATCATTTTATCAATCGGATCATACGATTAGAAGCCGGTATATTCATCATGATTACAGCCATGGTATTTTTCTATAAATATATGGATGAAAAAATGACGGTATCAGAATTGAAAGATTACTATAAAAAGCGGGCGCTTTATATCGTGGTTCCCTACCTTTTATGGGCGTTATTTTATGAAGCTTTCTCTCTTTATATTGGAGCAGTTCCTCTTAATTTTGCAGAGATGACCTGGAGGATCATTCAAGGAGAATCTTTTTACCAGCTTCACTTTATATTCTTAATTGTGCAATTTTATCTGGTATTTCCTATCATTCTTTTTGTTGCACAGAAAGTTCCTGTGTTTAGAAAGTATATGTGGGTATTTGGAATTGCTATAGAAATTGGATACTATTTCTTTGACCAGACGTTCCAGTTGATTCCGTTTTCCATCTTCCTAAGTTCTCTGGGACCTTACCTGCTGGGTGCGTGGATTGGTACGTATTATAAGGAGCAGCGTTCTCTTATTTATAAAAAGACGAACGCGGCTTGGGCCGTTTTTGCATTGGCCGCCGGTGTTACTACCGTGTTCTTACACTACCATTTATACACGGTTTCCACGTTTGCCCTTCCCGGGTATATTTATTTAGTTATGAACCTTTCATACATTCTAAGTGGAAGCTATATATTGTTCCGATTGACCGAAGTTGTCTGTGACAAATGGCCGGGCATTATTCCGTACGTTCAGCGTGTTGCTGTGTATTCTTTTGGGTTTTATCTGCTGCACCCTTTCATCTTAAAAGTTGTGGCTCAATTCATCCCTGCGCCTGAGGGATATTGGTTCCACGTGTTTATTCTTCTTAGATACGTGAGTACGATCGTCCTTTGTTACTTGGTCATCTGGTTAACGCATAAGTACTTCCTGCGTCCTGGGTTAATCTTTGGAAAGCTTCCCAGAACAGCACCTTCAATCCTGGAATCTCCAGAGATTTCAATGGGGAGTCAGAGAACAGGAACTTAAAAATTAAGGCTTTTCAAAAGGCACACTCGCTTATGAGTGTGCCTTTTTATTTGAAAAACTGCTTATACATCTATTAATCCTCCATTGAAGGAGGTTCTTTTTTTAAAACTTTCCTGCCCATCAATCATAAACAAGGTTTATATTATATCGGAATAAGGAAGAGAACCCATATAGTGTAAATAATGAAGGGGGAAATAAGGATGCAGGAAAGAATAGAGTATTTAACCGAATGGTTACAAGTAAAGGTAAAAGAAGCAGGAGCGGATGGAGCACTCGTAGGTATTAGCGGCGGTATTGACTCGGCTGTTGTTTCATACTTAATTAAACGGGCATTTCCTGAAAACTCTTTAGGCGTACTGCTCCCTATTAACAAAGAAGTAAAAGACCAGACCGATGCTCTGAATGTAGTAGAGGACGCTGGCCTTGAGTATGTAGGAATTAATCTGACATCGTCTTATGAAACGACGTATGCAACTATTCAGGAAGAACTCGAAAAAAAGGGTGACTGGAATAATGATAAATCCCAATTAGGTGGAGCAAACCTTCAGGCTCGTCTGCGTATGAGCACGCTTTACGCCGTTGCTAATAACTATAATTATCTAGTCGTAGGCACAGATAATGCTCCAGAAGATTATACAGGTTACTTTACGAAGTACGGAGACGGAGGCGTTGACTTAGTCCCTCTTATTAATATGAGAAAAGAAGAAGTAAGGGAAATGGCCAAGGCACTAAACGTAACTGATGCCATTATTCATAAGAAACCGAGTGCAGAGTTATGGGAAGGGCAGTCCGATGAAGAAGAACTTGGTCTTTCCTATGACACTATAGACGCTTACTTGCGTGGAGAACAAATCGACCCAGAGGATGAAAAACTCTTGAAGGATCTGCATGAGAAAACAGAGCATAAGCGTCAGATTCCAGCAGGTCCGGAAAAATACAACGGAAAGTGAGTTTTGTTAAATGAAAAATGATACAGCGCTCATTATCATAGATATGATCAATAAAATGGATTTTAGCGGAGGCGAGGATCTCCTGGAGAATACAAAACCTATGGTGGAAAATCTCCGTTCCTTTAAAAAAGAAGCTCAAAAAGAAGGCTTACCCGTTATCTATGTTAATGATAACTTTGGCCTTTGGCAGGATAATGTGTCCGATTTGATTGATGAATGCAGGAAAGGACAGGGAGAACCTGTGATCAATCAAATCCTTCCAGATGAAGATGACTATTTCATTATCAAACCTAAACATTCTGGATTTTTTGGTACTCAGCTGGATATTCTTCTCAACCAATTAGGTGTAAAAAACCTTATTTTAACTGGAATTGCCGGAGATATTTGTGTATTATTTACAGCTAATGACGGGTACATGCGGGAGTATAATTTGTGGGTTCCGGAAGATTGCACTGCCTCAGAAAAAGCAGAAGGAAATGAAAATGCTCTTAAAATTATTGAACGTTCCCTGTTTACAAGTACCGCACCAACGACTGAAGAAAATTATCAATCAATTTTTGAAGATTGACATTTTTATTTCCACGGCATATATTTGTAAAAGGAGCAGACTTCTGTTCCGCCAACAACATCCTTATCAATAAGAGGAGAATGATTTATGAGTGTGGTTGTTCTTAACTAATCCGTAATTGGATAGAGTCCTGATCAAAGGAATGGGAAAGGCGTGGATCTGACACGTCTTGTTTGTAAACCCATTTTTCAGGAACAGTTAAGAACAAGCATAAGCGTAGCACGTTGAGGATAGAAACGAAGCTATGACTGGCTTATTCAGTCATAGCTTTTTTATATTCTCTGTTGGCGGAATAGGATCCTTCACTTATAAGTGAGGTCTGTTCTAATCAAGCCACGGCGAGCGTATCTGCTTGCCGTGGCTTTTTTTATTGGCAGAGAAAGGATGCAGCGTAAACTTGGTTGATTTTCTAAATACCTTTTGCCATCCAGCTACCTGCCTTATAGTCCATTTTAGAAAACTAACATGGACGTGTAAGAATCCATTAAGGAGGAGTCAACATTGAACGAACGAACGTATCAGACATTAGAATTTTTTGAAATATTGAAAACGGTGAGCCGTCTGGCTTTTACAAAGCTCGGCAAAGAATCGATTGAATCCTTACGGCCAGTACGTAACGTTAAAGCTATAAACCGCTGGCATGAAGAGGTGAAAGAGGCTGTAGCTATTTTAAACACAAGTGGAAACATCCCCATCCATACACTGGAAGATGTAACGGATATGCTTGAACAAGGAAAAAAAGGGATGTTCATTCGAGCGAACCAATTTTCAGCTTTGCTTTCATTTCTGGATCATTGTACAAAGTTGAAGCGTTTTATGAAGGATAAAGAGGTTATTGCCCCGACAATCAGTCTGTATGCTTCCTCCATTTCTGACTTAAGCAGACTGGAGGAGGATATCCACCGTGTGATCCGTCACGGGCAGGTAGATGATTATGCTTCTAAGAATTTAGCTAAGATCCGAAAGCAAATTCAAACGAAGCAAAGCCGATTGAAGGAAAGGACAGAGGCTCAGGCAAAAAAATATAAAATGATTATGCAGGAGCCAAGACCCGTCGAGAAAGATGGGCGCTGGACTCTTCCGATTAAAAGAGAAAACCGGAACAAAATCAAAGGAGGCGTTGTCGATCAGTCTGCTTCAGGAGCAACCCTTTTTGTTGAACCAGAAGAGCTTGCCAATCTTCAGGAGGATTTGCAGTTACTGCGCATGAGTGAAGAACATGAGGTAGAGCAGATCCTTTATACAATGACCGCAGAAGTGCTGAACTACGAGTCTGAGTTGAATCTTGCCATGGAAACCATGCATGAGTATGACGTTATTTTTGCTAAGGGGAAATACAGCCGTATGATCAGCGGGACTGCACCGGAATTTACCGAAGACTTTACGCTTCGTGTCAGCAGGGCGAGACACCCAATGCTTGGCGAGAAGGCAGTTCCTCTAAGTATTCAAATGAATGCAGAAGACCAGGCTTTACTCATTACGGGGCCTAATACAGGAGGAAAAACTGTAACGCTGAAGACGGTAGGGTTGCTCTGTCTGATGGCTCAGTCCGGCCTTCCGATCCCGGCAGAGAAGGGAAGTGTACTACCAATTTTTCAGCAGATTTTTGTGGATATTGGAGATGGGCAAAGCATAGAGGAGAACTTAAGTACCTTTAGTTCAAGACTAGTTAACTTAATCGATATTTTAAGAGAAGCGAATGATCATTCTCTGCTTTTACTAGATGAAATTGGATCAGGGACGGATCCTGGGGAAGGGATGGGGCTTGCGACAGCCATACTCGATAAGCTCTCGGAAAAAGGAGCAACAATCCTTGCGACCACACATTATAGTGAAATGAAGGAGTACGCCAGGAATAAGCCCGGATTTATGAATGGAGCTATGGAATTTGACCTTGAAACGCTTAAGCCAACCTACCGGCTGCTTCTTGGAACCTCGGGGAGGAGTCAGGCTTTTGATATTGCTCATAAATTAGGTCTTCATCCTGAGATTTTAAATCAGGCGTACTCGATCACTTATAAGCAGGAGGGAGATTTTCAGGTTAGTGATCAGAAATTAAAGGAAGCAGAATACAATCGCCAGGCAGCCGTAAACCGTTACAGAAGAGGTAAAACCTCCAGGGTACCTGTGAGCGAGAAGCCGCATTTTCAAATGGGGGATAATGTGATTATTCAGGCTACAGGTGAGACCGCCATTGTATATAAAGGTCCAGATCAAACTGGCAGCTATGTGGTTCAGGTGAAAGGAGAGAAATTCACCTACAATCACAAACGCCTTAAGCTACACATTCGTGCTGAAGATTTATATCCAGAGGATTACGACTTTGATATTATCTTCAAGTCCAAAGATTACCGAAAAGTGCGGAAGCAGCTGGATAGGAAACATGTAGAGGGACTGATCCTGGAGGAAGAAGATTGAGGCCTGCATATTTCTAGGAGGTAATCGAGTTCCCGTGCTATGATGAAGGTAAATAAAGCAATAAAGGTGGGCATCATGATGAAGCGTAAAAAATGGTTTATTATAGCCGGCGTGCTCGTGATCATTGGGATTTTTGCGATTCCAGAAGCTTATGCCTATTTGACAAAAAGAAATTATGAAAGTGAAGCGATTACAAAGGAACAGGTTCCAGAAGGATATCAGGTTGCTACTTTTGCAGGAGGCTGTTTCTGGTGCATGGAACCGCCTTTTGAAAAATTAAAAGGAATTCAGGAGGTTGTCTCAGGTTATACGGGTGGAGATACCAAAAACCCTTCGTATAAAGAGGTTTCATCCGGTGGCACAGGACATTTGGAAGCCGTACAGGTCTACTATAATCCGGAAATCATTTCGTACGAACAGCTTTTAGATGTATTTTGGCGTCAGATTAATCCGACCGATGATGAAGGGCAATTCGTTGATCGGGGCTTCCAATACACGACAGGGATCTTTTATCATAATGAAGAGCAGAAACAAGCGGCCATGGAATCCAAGCAGCAGCTGACGGAATCCGGTCGTTTCGAAAATGAAATTGTAACTCCGGTGCAGCAGGCTGAAGAATTTTACCGAGCTGAAGAGTATCATCAGGATTATTATAAGAAAAATAAGGTTCGATATGATTTTTACCGTGGGAACTCTGGCCGTGATGATTATTTGGAGGATACATGGGGAAGCGATAGGGAACTAGATTTACCAAAGAAATAATGGCACCCCCTTGAAGGTCAAGGGGGATGAAATTCAAGTTGGAATCCTCTCTTCATGCGGTTCTTCCAAATTTCGACAAGTTTATTCATACAAGTAGAAGGGAAATAGAATATATATATACGTACTTATCACCATTTTTTCAAAATTACAGAGGGGATGAATTAGGTGAACAACTACAAATTGGATCGCTTTGAAGGGGCTTATGCCATTCTGATTCAAGAGGATGCTCATAATAATGAAATATCTGTATTAAAGGAGCGTTTAATTGCGTTCGCCAAACCCGGAGATTCTATTAAGATCGATTTTGACAATATTGGGAACTTAAAGCACGTAGAAATTATATCTAAAGTAGATAAAATGGAAAAGGCATAAGCCGTTGCTAAAACCAGGGATACTCCCTGGTTTATTTTTTCTGAAAATTAAGTCGAATGTTCTTGATTTTCTCCTTAATACCTTCATAATATAAGTAAGATACACGCCGAGGGGGAAATGAATGTGCTCTTGAGAAATGCTATGGATCTTTTAGATGAAGGTGTATTGATTCTAAACAAGGATTTCAAAGTGACGTACGTTAATCCTGCCTATGTTCAAATGTTTCAATTAGAAGAAGAACGGGTTGTCGGAGAGCATATTCACGATATTTATCCCAATTTACCTCAATCCAAACGTGTGATAACCCATACGATTGAAAGAGAAAAAGATATCACACTAGAGTCTATGGAATTTCATTGGCGCGGCAAAGAAATGATCCTTCATTTTAAAACAAAGCGGTTTATTCATGAAGGCGAATGGTTTGTATTAAGCCGGATTGTTGATATTACAAAGCAATCCCAGACAGAAAAGCATCTAATACATATGATTGAAGAGATGACGGCAAATGTGGTCACGATCGCCAAGGGCTACGCGCTTTTACCTTTGCAGCCGATTCTAAGAGAAGAGCAGCGGTTGATTCTGCTGGAAAGAGTCCCTGTTCAATGTCAGGAAAAAAATGTAACTCGCCTGGTAATCCAGTTTTCCGGCATCTCAGAGATCGACCAGGAATGGGCTGTGCTGCTTAGGAATTTATTGCATAGCTTAAAATTACTGGGGATTGAAGTGGCTTTGGCAGGAATGCGTCCTAAAGTTGTCAGGCAGTTCATAGAAAATAACATTAGGCTGAATGATGTTCGCACCTTTATGAACATCAGCCAGGCGACCAAATACTTTTTAGAAACCGGCTTAAAAGCAAACTTTTAATGTGATACTACATTAAAAGCTTTTAATGATTTTAAAAACCGGTTTATTAAACAATAGGGCCGGTTACTGTAAGACTCAGTTTCGAGGTAATTCGGGACCGTTGCTAAGAAAGAGAGGAGCTGGCTACGGAAACAACTCGCTTTCCTGCGGGGGAACTGGCAAGCCTCCTCAGTCGTTTTCACTCCTTGTGGGGTCTCGCCTAGCTCCTTCTCCCGCGGGAGTCTCGTCGTTTCCTCCGCTATCCTATGATTGAGGAGTGAACGAACCCTTCTATAAGAGAGGTAATCGCTTTGGATCAGCCTTAAACCCTTATATATCACGGATTGCATACTTAAATAAGTTAGATACTCTTTCGCTCTCCAGTTAATTTTAGCAGGCATTTTTGGTGGATTTCGAGCTTCTGATTCGGCAAGGTCCGGAGGGGATGATGTAGACTCCTGTGGGATGAACATGATCGGTAAGATCCCGGAAGGCGAAGCCTGAGGAAGCTTACCACATGGGATGTTCGACTAAGATCGCCACGTCCTGTGGCAACGTCGAACGACCCTGCGTCGTGCAGGGCCGGAAAGCGAAATCGTTCCCCGGAGGACCTAATTCTCACAAATGTCTCGAAATCAAGTCTTCAAGTAACGGGAGCTTTACTGCAATATTACCAGTGGGATTTTGTGAAGTTCTATAATAAAAAACCCCGTCTCAGTCCATTTCATAGATAAATGGTCAGGGACGGGGTTTTTGGGGAATTATACGATAATATGCTTGTTTAATTCATGGTCTTTAATATAAGCCTGGGGCAGCATGATTGAACCGAAATCAAACTCATCCAGAGTTTTCTCCTGTTTAATCCGCTTCGGTGCATCAGGGTTTTGAAGAGCGCTGGTACCTAAGCTCACAAAATCGGCATGTCCGTTGTTCAGCATATACACGGCTTTTTCTGGGTCAGCTAATTTACCGTTTGCGATGACTGGAATGTCACTGTGCTTCTTAGCTGCTTCAGCCATGGACATAGAACCCTGACCGAATCCAGGTTTCTCAGCATCATCATCTGTAACATGGATATAATCGAGGGATTCATTTCCCAGGGTGCTGAAAATAGTATGGGCATCCGATTCTCCAAGCGCCCATCGATGATCGGCATCGGAGGCTTTCCCTTGAGAGATGCGAATTCCTACGATAAAGTCTTTTCCGACTTTTTTCCGAACTTCTTTAATAACCTGAAGCGCAAATCGAAGGCGGTTTTTGGTATCTCCACCAAATTCATCTTCTCTACGGTTGAAATAATCAGTTAAAAACTGATCAATTAAATAGCCATTAGCTCCATGAATTTCCACACCATCGAAACCAGCTTCTTTGGCAAGTTCAGCAGATCGGCCAAAGGATTCTACAGCCGTCTGTATATCGTCATGACTCATTCTCTTCGGCTCTGGAAAAGGACCTTCTCCTCCATAAAAAGAGAGCTTATCATTCTTCGGGGCTACTTGGGAGGGGCCGATATTGTGTTCAGCATATGGGTTTTCCTGTGATTGTGCGCCTGCATGCATGATTTGCGCAATGAAAAGCGCTCCATGTTCCTGAACACTTTTCACAATAGGTTTCCAAGCATCGCGCTGAGCTTCATTTGCGAGGCCGGGCTGATTAGGGTATCCCTGTGAAAAACGTTCATCCGGATAGACTCCTTCCGTGATGACGGTCCCGAATCCGCCTTTAGCATAGCGTTCATAATATTTTTTCATCGTTTCATTTGGCGTTCCATTATTCTCGGCACTTACACGAGTCATCGGTGCTACCACATAACGGTTTGCGAACGTACGGTCATTTATGGTTTTACTTTCAAACAATGGTTGATGTTGTTCCTTCATACTATTCAACTCCTTCATGGATTTCATAACCTTTACGCGCTTTTTTTAAACAGCTGGGTCTGCTGATTATCTTCCCTGATATGCTATAATACAAACAAATGTTCTTTGAAAGGTGAGTACTTTTTATGGAAGAACTTCTTGCAGAATTAAATGAATCCCAACAGGAAGCTGTTGTTTCCACTGAAGGATTTATCCGGGTCATTGCCGGAGCAGGATCAGGAAAAACGCGTGCCTTGACCCATCGTTATGCGTTTATTGTAAATGAACTCGGTGTAGATCCTTCCAATATACTTTCGGTCACCTTCACAAATAAGGCTGCTCATGAAATGAGGCGACGTGTGAAGAAGCTGATCGGCGGGGAGCAGGATACTGGGTTTATTACCACTTATCACGGATTTTGCGTTCGTGTACTTCGAGAGGATATTCACCGGTTGTTTTATCCTAAGAATTTTATCATTTTAGATGTGGAAGACCAGAAAATTCTGCTGAGAGAAATTTTTGAAGATATGGATTTAAAAATGAACGATAAAACCTTTAAGCGGCTGCTCGATAAGATAGGAATTCTAAAAGGTAACACTCATTACGTACAGCAAATGATTTTGCGAGGGGAGATGCCTGCCGTAGAAGAGGCTGGAGATATGGACGGCCAAATTATCCAGCGCTATTTAAAGAAACAAAAGCGTGTGTACGGACTGGATTTCGATGACCTTCTTAATTTTGTTTTTGTCCTCTTTGACCAGTATCAGGAAGTACTGGAGAAATGGCAGGATCGTCTGTTCTATATTCAAGTGGATGAGTTTCAGGACAGCAGCCTGAAGCAATTTGAGTTGGTGAAAAAGCTTTCGGCCCATCATGGAAACCTCTTTGCGGTGGGGGACCCTGATCAGACCATCTATGAGTGGAGGGGGGCTGACCCTAAGTACATGGTTGATTTTGAAAAGTATTTTCCTGACACCCAGACGATCTTTTTAAAGCAGAATTACCGTTCTACCCCGGAGATTCTTTCTCTTGGAAATGCACTCATCCAGAATAACTATTTTCGTGTAGATAAGGATATGGAAACCAGCAATCCACCTGGCGTGAAAGTCGTTCATTATCATGGAAAAAATGAAGTTGACGAGGCGAAGTGGGTGGTGAACCGGATCAAAGAAATTGTGGAAACCCGTCAGGCAAACTATAGTGACATCGCGGTATTGTACCGGGCGAACTATCTCTCGCGTTCCATTGAACAGGAACTTATCAGTGCTAATATTGAATACACTATTTTCGGAGGCTTTAAATTCTTTGATCGTCTGGAAATAAAAGATGCTCTGGCTCACTTACGGATGACTGCTGCGGCAGATGATCTGTCATTTTCCAGAATTATAAATGTTCCCAGGCGGCAGATTGGTAAAAAGCGAATGCAGTTTCTTCGTGAACGGGCCGAAGCAGAGAATCTTTCTTTGTATGAAACTTTAAAAAAATACAAGGATCACGAACGTTTTAAATCTACAGGTGCCCATTCATTTATCGAAGCTATCGAATACTTAAAAAATCGAAAAGATGAGTTGAAAGTTTCTGAATTACTCCAGGAAGCCATGCAGAAAACAGGTTACGAAGCTTACCGGCGGGAGGATGGAGACCAGGAGCGACTGGATAACCTGACTGAATTACTTCATTCCATCGTTCAATATGAGCAGACACTGGGGGAAGATATTAATCTGGAAGAATATCTTCAAATGATTTCGTTGTACACTGATAATGAACGTGACGATCAACTGGATTCTGTTAAACTGATGACTATTCATACGGCTAAAGGGCTTGAGTTTCCTTATGTATTTGTAGTGGGGATGACAGAAAGCGTGCTGCCCAATGTGCGTGCGCTCAGAGAAAGAAAAGAGCGGGCGCTTGAAGAGGAGCGACGCCTGGCTTATGTGGCGGTCACCCGTGCTGAACGAGAGCTTTACTTAACGGAATCTGAGGGGTTTCAAAATGGTGGCCAGAAGAAATATCCTTCCCGATTTATTTTTGAAGTGGAAGATGATCTCTATGAAAGAATCGGAGAACTGGATGAAGCTCTGATTGAAGAAGCGAGAGAATATATAAGAACGACCCATCACAGTAAGGAAAAGGCACCTGCAAGTTTTTATGAAAAGGGTACCCGGGTGAAACACCCTGTTTTCGGGGAGGGCGAGATCGTAGATATAGATGAAAAGAAGAATACTTATCGAGTGTTCTTTGATAATCTAAAAGCACCGAGGCCGATCAGCAGGAATTTCAAGAAACTCGAGAAACTAGAAGAATCCTAAAGGAAGGATCGGTTGTGTGAAAAATATATCTGGCAATGAACTTTGGATCAATTCATTTGTAGTATTTGCGGTTGTACTGATTGCAGTAATTGTGATGAGAGGTATACTTATTGGCATTTTGAAGAAGTGGAGCTCTAATAAAGAGGAACGATCCAGATTTTTTTATATGTTTCAAAGCATTATTAATTGGATTGCCTTATATGGAGTCGTTATTTATACTCTTTTTCATTTCCGCAGTGCCCAGTGGATGTTCAGTGCCCTTTTTACTATTGGCTCGGAACCTGTATCTGTGTTTTTACTGATTATAGCTGTACTGATTATTTCTCTTACCAACCGCATATCCAAGCTTTTTCGCGGATATGTATTTCCGGGAGTTTATAAGCGGTATGAATTGGATCGCGGCGTCCAGTTTACATTCGACAAAGCGTTCCATTACTTAATCATGGTACTGGCTATTATTATCAGTTTATCTACAGTAGGGTTTGAATTAAGTGCTCTTACGGTTTTTGCTGGAGTCATAGGAGTCGGGATTGGTTTCGGGATGCAGAATATTGCTTCTAATTTCATTTCCGGAATTATTCTCTTGTTTGAAAGGCCTATAAAAGTAGGCGACCGAGTCATAGTGGATGAAATTATCGGTGACGTACAGCGTATAAATATGAGAGCAACGGTCATTAAAACCCTGGATAATGAGCATATTATTGTTCCTAATTCGTATTTTCTGGAAGAGCAAGTGATTAATCGATCGTATAGCGATAAAGTAATGAGGTTAGTCATGCCAGTGGGGGTTGCTTATGGAAGCGATGTGCCTTTAGTGAAAAAACTGCTGCTGCAGGTAGCGGAAGATGAGGCGGGGGTTTCACCAACCGTTCGACAGATCCCGGAGCCTTTTATTAATTTTAAAGAGTTTGGAGACTCCTCTTTAAATTTCGAGCTGTTTGTCTGGATCTCGGATCCTCAGCATGTGATACGAATCCGCAGCAATTTAAACTTCAGGATTGATGCAATCTTCAGAGAAAATGGTGTTGAAATTCCCTTCCCGCAGAGAGATCTGCATGTGAGGAGTGTAGATGAGAAGATTATAGAAAAATGGAAGAGTTAAAACGTGGAAAGTCTGAATCGGATAAGATTCAGGCTTTTTTATACTCCAGCTTTCTGTTTGTATAATTGATGAAATTTTGAGATAATTACGATTGTAAGTTATTTTAATATAGTAAGAGTTCCTTATTATTAAACAAATTGCGAGGAAGAAGCGGGTTATTCCGTTGAAGCGTTTAAAAAAACGCTCAGGTAAAATAACCTGAACGTCTTCTTAATTGATGGAATTTGCGATATCCATGGCTTGCTGGGTCTGCTTTTCTTTATCCACTGCACTGTAATCGATTTGGTAAATGACATCCTCATCACTATTATACCATTCGACAAAAACTTGTTTTTTCTCTTCCCGTACTCCAGCCACAGATCCAGAATTTAATGGAATCTGCAAGTCTGTTTCAGCCATCTCTCCAGACGGATCAAATAAGGTGGTGACGGTTAAATCATGAGCTTCTGTAGAATGATAACGAACCGTTACTTCTTTTCCCGCAGCAGAAGCTGCCACAGCTTTCACCTCAAAAGGAAGCTCATCTGGAAGCCCCACCCGTTCCTGTTTGCTTTCCGGGAGAGAATCAATTGGTTCTGCAAATGAATTAGGATAGTTGGCTTTTAAGTCGCTTAAGGCTAAATCGGCAGATGAACATCCGGCTAAAAAAATTAGAAAAGCCAGAAAGACAAGGATTTTTTTCATATGGCGTCTCTCCTTATGACCAGGTAAAAATTCTCCCTTGTAATTTTAGCACAAAAGTATTACGGATTGGATAGGGTTTCTAGTTTGTAGTTGATCTAATAAGGGAACTCAGCCTACAAAGAGGGATAGACGACGACTCTAGAGTGAGGGCAACTCAACAGGAAAGGATGAATTTGGATGACCGTTCAAATACGATCGTTTTTAGAAAAGGACTTTCACGACATCCAGCAATTAAATGAGAAAGAGGGATGGAACGGACTGGTTGAAAGAAATGAAGAAACGTGTTGTTCCTGGTTGAATTCAGAGCCTGCTCTTGTAGCTGAAGAAGATGGAGAAGTAGTCGGCTATCTGCGCGGACTTACAGATGGAGCTGTGACGCTTTATATTTGTGAGATTCTGATTAAAGAAAGTCACCGTAATCAGGGAATTAGTGAGCAGCTTGTCCGGACCGCTCATGAATGTTATCCAAGTACGCGAGTAGAGATGCTTGCTACCACTTCTTCCCATGAATATTATGAAAATCGCGGATATCGTTCGTTTTATGGTTTTAGGAAATCACCAGAAGAAATGAAAAACGCTCGGAGCTGAGGCTCCGAGTGTTTTTTTTTTTACTTCTTTCCTTCTATATAATCTTTCTCTTCAGTAGGAGACAGGATACCGGTGGCTTTTCCAATCGTGCCATTCTGTAAATTCCAAATGGCATTGTGATCCTCATCTATGGTAGAGAAATTCTCTTCATTCCATTTAACCAGAATATCCTTGTACACCTGCTTATGTTCTACGTCTGCCTGGTCAAGACCTTCAAGCAGCCAGGTTATTCGCTCGGGATGGATTTCATAGAAACCCCACTTTTTAGAAGCTTCTACTTTTTGATGAGACATTCCATGTATGTACTCTTTATAATGATAATCCGTCAACTCGTCTGCAGGAGTATCCTTTCCAAATGGGTTTTTACCTGCTTCTTCATAACTGTCTAGTTCTTCTTCTGATATAGCTCCTGTAATCACTTCTTCCGCTTCGCGCAGATCTTCTGGGGAGGCGACTTCCTTATCCTCACCTGGTGTAAAAATATATTTTTGTACAACCCATCCTCCAGCACCTACGACCAGGAGGGTTATTAATAAAGTGTATCCGATTATTTTTTTCAAAACTAGTCCCCTCTCCTCATATTACCTGAAAGAAATAAACATGATCTTCCAATTATACATAAAAAGGAGCAAACTTTGAAGTTTGCTCCTTGTTTTTATAAGGATAAAGATGTATACCTGTGTCACTCAAAGTGACTATTGGTCCATATAGTGAGCCAGTTTAGCTGCAGTGGAACGAGGGACGAATTTAGAAGCATAGGCCATGGACTGGTTGGCTGCTCCTGGAACGATCACTCTTTTTCCTTTCACGAAACCGAGAAAGCCGGCTTTCGCTACATCTACAGGAGACATCGTGCTTTTTACCAGTTTTGTGTGCTCGGCTTTAGCCGTTTTGAAGAAGTTTGTATCGGTTGCTCCTGGACAAAGGGTGGAGACGGTAATACCTGTGCCGCGTAGTTCTTCCACTAACGCTTCAGAGAATGATAGGACGTAAGCCTTTGAAGCATAGTACACAGCCATCTTAGGTCCCGGCTGGAAAGCAGCGGTGCTTGCGACATTGATGACCCCTTTTGGTATATCGGGTAGAGGTGCTTTTTTAATATCCTGTAAGAATAAATGAGTTAATTCTGTAAGGGTGTTTACATTGACTTGAAGCATTTTCTGTTGATCGAGAAGAGGAAGTTCATCAAACTGACCGTTTAAACCAAAACCTGCATTATTCACAAGCACTTCCACTGTGAGCCCGAGTTCTTTCACTTTACTATAGAGAACTTCAGCAGCTCCAGGTTCAGATAGGTCATGAGGAATAATTGTGACGGGGTGTTCACCCAATTCTTCTTTCAACTGCATTAATTTATCTTCAGACCGGGCGACAACAATAAGATTATATCCTGATTTCGCAAACAGGCGGGCAAATTCATAGCCGATTCCACCTGAAGCTCCCGTAATTAGAGCGGTTGGTTTCATAAGAGATCTCTCCTTCTGCAAATAATAGTTTGCTCTCAGTCTATACCCGAACCAGACCAAGGACAATCTTCCACCTTAAGTATACCCAATAACTGGATGACCTGAGGTGGAAGATTTTGGTTGGAAGGATTTTTTATTTTCAGGAGATCTCTTTGTGTTTCAGGGTATAGGCTGCGCTTGCGAGAAGGAGGATGATAAATAGGACCGCTGTTCCGGCGCTTCCCCACAGCGCGCTTGATAACTCTCCAGAAATTAAGGTATTTCTAAGGTGTGAACTGATTAAAGACGGGCTCCATTTCACCACATGAGCAAAAACACTGCTAAGAAGATTCAATGCGATCACTAGCGTTATTGTAAAGAATAAGACAAGACCGGCTGTTTTACTTAATGTATTCATAAAGATGCTGATGGAAAGAATCAATGTCATCCATAAGCCGTAAAAGAAAAACGTTCGTAAGAAGCTCCCTGCTGATACTTCGCCGAAGAGTAAATTCACATAATACCAGCTGGCCAATAAAGCGGTAAAAGTGGATATCCAGATGAGTAAGGCGTAGGCGGCCCACTTAGCCGTAACGTACGAGTGATAAGCAATGGGTTTTACCAGGATCAGTTCGGCCACACCGCTTTTACGTTCGCCGGAAATGGTGCCCATCGTAATTAAAACGATAATCAGCACTCCAATAAGATTCAGCTGAGACACGCTCATCATGAAAACTTCGGAAGGGGGAGGTTCCGGCATCTCGAAAGTTGCGCCCTCTGGAAGCCCGCCCGTTGCCTCAAGAATTTGAGGCAGATAATAAGTTGTAAGTGGATCCGTAATGGCAAGCAAAATGAAAACAAGAGGCACCCAGATCCATTTAAAGTTTCTCCATGACTCCAACAGTTCTTTATTGAATACGGTCAGCCACTGCATAACTTTGCACCACCTTCATAAACAGATCTTCAAGTGTTATTCTGCCCACTTCAAACTGAAGAAGCGGCCAGTGTTCCTTCAACGCCAGGTTCAGTATGATTTCTCTTGCCCGCGCCTGGTCAGTAACGTACACATCGAGCGTTTCTTTTTTTATTTCCGTACGGGTAACCACGTCTAAATGGTCCAGTTTCTGACTGTAGGCTTCTGGGCTGTCTTCAAATTGAAGAGAAATTTTATCAACTTGATGCCTGTCTTTTAAGGAAGAAAGTGAGCCTGACTCTACAATTTTCCCTTCATGCATAAGAAGGATTTCATCACTTGATTCTTCAGCATCGTTTAAGATGTGGGTGGAATAAAGAATGGTTGTTTCCTTTTTCAATTCTTCCATTAAATCCAATACATCACGCCGTCCAATCGGATCTAACGCGGAAACAGGTTCATCAAGCATCAATAACTCAGGCTTATGAATCAATGCCTGCGCTATACCAAGACGCTGTTTCATTCCCCCGGAATACTTGGAAATCCTTCTATTCCTCACTTCAAAGATTCCAACTCTGGTAAGCAGCTGGTCTGCACGGGAAGCAGCTTCCTTTTTAGATAGGTAAGCGAGCTTACCGGCGTAGATAAGAAATTCTCTACCTGTCATCCACGAGTGGAAATGGGGATGTTGAGGGAGGTAACCAATGTGTCTCCGGATATCACCGGAATGCTCTTCTAAAAGTTCCACTTTGCCGCTTGTAGGGGAGATTAACCCAGCCATCATTCGGAGAGCGGTTGTTTTTCCGGCACCGTTTGGTCCAAGAAGTGCAATACACTTTCCGGATGATAACGTAAAAGAAATATCATCAACCGCCCGGTTATTCTGATAGACTTTGGATAGATTTTGTACCGTAATCACGCGTCAAACCTCCTGCCGAAAATAAAGTAAGCGATAGGACCTAGTGTGTTGAAAATGACAATAACCAGTGCCCACACCCATTTTGGTCCGTTTGTTTCTTCTGTCCGAATTAAACTGATTAAGGCAGCAATCATAAGGATGATTTGTATGACGATAAGAGGAGCGATAATAGCTAGATTTTCCTGTAAAAGCTGCATAGCGTTCTGCATCATTAACATAATAACAACCCTCCTTTCAGGTTAGTTGCGAGGAGACGGATTTAGTGTGACCGCTGTTCCATAGGCCATGATCTCAGAAGCAGAACTTGATATGCTGGAAGTCTCTAACCGTACGGCTATAACTGCGTCTGCACCTTTAGACTCTCCGTGCTCAATCATCCTCCCGATGGCCTGCTGGCGGGCCTGATCCATCATGTTTGTATAGTCCGTAATCTCTCCTCCGACCAGGTTTTTTAATCCTGCCATGATATCACGGCCAATATTTTTAGACTGAACCGTGCTGCCTCTTACAAATCCTTTTAACTCTTTAATCTCATAACCTGGAATAAAGTCAGTAGTCACGATAATCACGTTGATCTTCCTCTCTTTTTTCTTTTTTTCTTTCAAGTATTAATCTGTAAATGATGATGATTAAAAGTAAATAGGAACTTAATACAAGGGCAATTCCTGTCCCCAGGTGGAAAAAGAGGAGCCCATATCCCAGCAACTGAGCGGTTATGGCCAGGGTGATCAGCAGAATATTCATGAATGATCCGGTCCTTGGCCGTTCTTCTTCTCATTCCAGACGGTTTTAGTGAGGACGAAGTACACCAGACTTGGAATCGGAAATTGAATAAGTCCTATAATTCCCCATAGCCAGGGGGCTTTGCCTCTTTTTCTTGCTTTAATGTAAAGAATAGAGCTTTGTGTAATTAATATAATTCCGATTAATAGGATCCCCCATAATGGGATTTCTTCAGGTCCATAATGCTTCATGAACGCCACGCCACCGTTCTGGAGCTTTCCTTAAGGAAGTAACCGAATAGAACAATAACGGAAAGTAATTGAATCCCTATAAATACAAGCGGGGCGTATACAACGCTGATTGCTAAGACGCTAAGGCAAAGGACAGCCGTCAGCCAGAGAAAGGCGAGTTCGATCCACAGCCTCTTATACCAGGCTTCTGTTTCCTTCTGAACTAAATCAGTAAAGTAAGCAAGGGAAGGTTCCTCAACTTCGATCTCTTTATCCATTTGATGGGCAGTTGTTCGCAGCAGGCTGTCTATACTTTTTTTATCCTTCATGTTCGCCGAGCTCCTTTCTTAACTGTTTAAGCCCATAATGGACTCTGGATTTCACTGTGCCTGTTTTAGCTTTGGTCATTTGAGCAATTTCCTCATAGTCATAGCCGTAGTAATGTTTTAATACAATAGGGATGCGGTACTGGTCCTCCAATTGAAGCAGGGCCTGCTGCACGTCATACCATTCGGCAGGCATGGAGTCGGTTATTTCATCCCGTTTTAGACATGCTGCTTCGGATTGTTCATAAGTGAAGGCTCTGTTTTGTTTTCGTTTGATGTCCAGGTACGTATGAGTGGCAATTTGGATAAGCCATGATGAGAAGCTGGACTTTCCTTTATATTGATTGATTTTCTGGATCGCCTTTACGAGCGTCTCTTGTGTTACATCGTAAGCTAATTGCTCATCGCCGCTCATCTTCCACACGTACTTGACAAGGAAGGAGTAATTTTCTTTGAGCCGTTTAGCCAAAAGTTGTTGGTCTCCCTGCTTAGCAAGTTGAATGTCATTAGAATCCATCATCATTCCTCATTTCCGACTTACTTATAAGACGAACAGCCAGCAGAATTCGTTCAAAGTTTATGTAAAAAATTTATCCAGTTCTTATGTAATGTACCTGCCAAATCACAATCTTAATCTTACAGCTAAGCTACCAATTTATTGGATTTCGTTTATTTGGTGTGGAAAAATAGGGGGAGGAAAAATAACTCCCTTTCCACAGGAGCTGCGTCGTGCAGGGACACGGAAAGTGTTCAAAAGCAGAATCTTCCCCCAGAGGACTTCCTCGTAAGCCAAGGCAGCGTATGTAACGCTCCTTTACGAGGGTTGAATACTCAGCCAAGCGCCGGTGGTTGACATTATTGTCTGAATTTTATAGACTATTTAAAAGTGATCAGAATATAGCATAGTTGAGATGAGAATGAGAGCCGTAGAGTTGAGGTTTCTAGGATGAGCATAGCTGAGTGAGCACAGGGATCAACAGACGAAGGAGCTGGAAGATTGCCTGGCCGTTATAGAAGTATATTTATCATCCTCTTATATTTATCCTCTCAACGTCTCATTCTCCATAAATTTATATGGAGAGGTGAGCCCATGACCACGTACGAAAGATTTATCCAGGATGCCCGCGAGCATCAGACCATTCCCGTAAGCCAATCTTTTTTCACAGATACGTTAACCCCTATCCACATGTTTCATGCGCTTAATGATGAAGCTGTTTATATGCTGGAAAGTCAGGATCCTGAATCACCCTGGTCTAATTATTCCTTCATTGGCTTAGATCCGATGATGGAAATAAAAGAAGACGAGGCTGCTTTTGTGATCTCTGATTTTCAAAAAAAGACCAAAGAATCGGCGGCTACTTTTAAAGAAGCGTTTAACCATGTGGTAAACACCCTGAATGTAAAACCGGCCGATGTACCACTTCCTTTTAAAGGAGGGGGAGTCGGATACATCAGTTATGATGCGATTTCCGACTATGAGCCAGTACCTCGTGCCATCCAGGACGAATTGAACTTATCTAATTACCATTTATTATTTTGCCAGACGCTTATTGCGTATCATCACAAAACCAAAGAAGTAACCATTTTAACGTATGCAAGAGTCGATAACGAATCGGTTTCTTCTACTATATATGAACAATCCAGACAGCGGATTAAAAAAGTGCAACAGCGACTAATGAACCACCAGGGACTGCCGGATTTAATGCTTGCCGGTGACTTGGAAGAAAATGCAGGTGTTGAACTCGGCAGCAATTACCATCCTGATAAATTCAAGAGCGATGTAGAGAAAATTAAAGAATACATTCGTGCCGGTGATATCTTCCAAGCTGTATTATCCCAGCGATTTCACACCGTCACAGAGCGGAGCGGCTTTGAATTGTACCGCGTATTAAGAAACGTTAACCCTTCGCCTTACATGTTCTTTTTGAAATTTAATGATGTAGAAGTAATCGGAAGTTCTCCTGAGCGTTTACTGGAAGTGCAGGAAGGGAAACTTGAAATTCACCCGATCGCAGGAACGAGAAAGCGTGGAGTCACTCAGGAAGAAGATGACGCTCTCGCTGAAGAACTTTTAGCAGATGAAAAAGAATTAGCGGAACACCGCATGCTGGTTGATCTTGCCCGCAACGATATCGGACGGGTAGCTGAATTTGGTTCGGTGGATGTAACCGAATATATGACCATCGGGCGATTTTCAAAAGTTATGCACATCATCAGTAAAGTCGTAGGGCAACTGAGATCAGACATTTCACCCATTGATGCCGTAAGTTCAGCCTTCCCTGCTGGAACGTTATCCGGAGCCCCTAAAGTGCGGGCGATGCAGATTCTTAGGGAATTGGAGCCCACTCCTCGTAACTTATACGGCGGCGGAATCTTGTATTTTGGTTTCGATGGCAATATCGATTCCTGCATTACGATTCGGACGATGACGCTGGTCGGAAAAGATCTCTATATTCAGGCAGGCGCCGGGATCGTTGCCGACTCAGATCCAGAGACGGAATTTCAGGAAACGTTAAGTAAAGCAAGTGCCCTTAAGAGAACGATTCAAATAGCTGAGCAAGTATTCGAGACGAGCAGAGAAGGAGTGGAGTACAAATGAACGATATCTTAAAACGAGTAGTATCCGGAGAAACTTTATCCGAGAAGGAAGCTTTTGCTACTATGGACGCCATTATGAAGGGAGAAGCGACTACAGGTCAGCTGATGAGCATGCTGAGCGTGATGAGCTACCGCGGAGAAACGGTCGATGAGATGACTGGCTTCGTCCAGGCGATGCGGGAGAACATGACAAAGCTTGATGTTCAGGATGATTCAGTTGTAGACACGTGCGGTACAGGAGGAGATGGAGCTTCTACGTTTAATATTTCTACCGCTGTTTCTATTATCCTTGCCAGCATGGGTGTGAAGGTCGCAAAACACGGCAATCGTAAAGTTTCCTCCAGAAGTGGAAGCGCCGATGTGCTCGAAACACTCGGTATTCCGATCGATACCACTCCCGAAGAGGGCGCTAAAGCTCTTCAGGAAAAAGGGATGACGTTCATGTTCGCTCCTCTATATCATCAGGCGATGAAGCACGCAGGTCCTGCACGGAAGGAACTTGGTTTCCGTACCGTTTTCAATCTGCTTGGACCGATGTCCAATCCGGCGAATGCACGCCGTCAGCTAATAGGTATTTATGATACGGCCTACGCAGAGAAGATGGCTGAAGCGCTGCACAATCTTGGTTCGAAACACGTATTGTTAGCAACAGGCCGTGATGGCTTAGATGAAATAACCATAACCGGGATTACCGACCTGGTGGAACTGAAAGATGGAACTATCAGCCGTACAACGATTTCACCGGAAGACCTCGGTCTTACCAGAGGGAAACTCGAAGATATACAAATAGAAAAAACAGAACAAAGCGCAGCAATGATTGAGGCGGTTATGCTCGGTAAAGCGAACGAAAGCGCAACGACAATCGTGACCATGAATGCAGCAGCCGGCCTTTACGTAGCAGGAAAAGCCGAAGACCTTCGTGATGGAGTTAAGCAAGTTCAAGAGGCCATCCAGACAGGGGTGACCCGTCGTTACTTTGAATCTGTAGCAGTGGAAAGGGAGGACCGCCAGTATGCTTGAGACCATTCTAGCTGTGAAACGACAAGAGGTAGAACGCCTCTTCTTACCGGAAGAACAGTCATTTACAAACTATTCACTAAAGGAATCTTTGAAAAATTCTCCCCACTTAGCAGGACTGATTGCAGAGGTGAAAAAGGCCTCACCTTCTAAAGGAATTATCCGCGAAGATTTCAATCCTGTACGGATCGGATATGAATACAACCAGGCCGGGGTTCAGGCGATTTCTGTATTAACAGATCAACACTTTTTCCAGGGTCATCGAGACTTTTTGACGGATATCAAAAAAGTGGTAGATGTTCCCGTTTTACGAAAAGACTTTATTATTGATTCTATGCAAATCGCTGAGAGTGCTTATATTGGAGCGGACGCCGTACTGTTGATCGGCGAAGCATTGGAAGCAGAAAAGCTTCACGAACTTTACTTGCAGGCTCAAGATCTGGGGTTGGAAGCCTTGGTGGAAGTTCACAGTGAAGAAACACTGGAAAAGGTGCTGAAGGAATTTACACCTGAAATCCTTGGGGTGAACAACCGTAATCTTCACACCTTTGAAACGAAACTTTCCCAGACGAAAAGAATGGCGGAGCTTGCTCCTAAAGAATCCCTTCTTGTTTCTGAAAGCGGAATTTTTACAAATGAAGACTTACGCGAAGTAGTCGGCTACGGAGCTGAAGGAGTACTTGTCGGAGAATCACTTATGAAACAGGCCGACATTAAGAAAGGTGTTCATGACCTAATGACTGGAGTCAATGTGTTATGAAGGAGCCTATCATTAAGTTCTGCGGCAACCGCTCCTTATCAGATTTAACGAAAACCACCTCCTCCAGTGCCACACACGTGGGTTTCATTTTTGTTAGAAAAACGAAACGATACGTACGCCCTGAATTGGCAGGCCGCTGGGTGAGACAGATACGTCCGAAGCAGAAGCTTGTCGGGGTGTTCATCGATCCAAGCATTGAAGAAATAGAGGAAGTTCTTCATTTTGTTCCACTGGATGTTATTCAGCTGCATGGAAACGAAAAGGTCTCTGATTTGTTAAAAATAAAAGAATCATTCGGTCTTCCTGTATGGAAGGTCATTCATCACCAGCAAAATGGAAAAAATCAAATGGAAGTGTTCCAGGGTGTAGCGGACGGCTATTTGATTGACTCCAAGGTGAAGGGAGTCTCAGGCGGTACAGGTGTCCGATTTGACTGGGAAGCGATCCCGGAATATCGCGATATAGCTTTTGAGCAGGGAGTTCCCTGCCTGATTGCCGGAGGAGTTACACCGGAAAACGTGGGAGAATTAATCGCCTACCGTCCGGAAGGAATCGACATATCAAGCGGCATCGAGAAAGATGAACAAAAAGATCTTAGTAAAATACAAGCGATTACGAAAGAGGTGGAGCGGAATGTTGCAAGTATTTCCAGACGTTAAAGGCAGATTCGGTGACTTTGGAGGCAAATATGTACCTGAGACATTAATGGGACCTCTTCAGGAACTGGAAGATGCCCTTGACCAAGCTATGGAGGATCAGGCTTTTCATGACGAATATCATCATGTACTTGAAGAATATGCAGGGCGTCCTACAGCTCTCACGTATGCGGATAAAATCAGTGACTATCTGGGCGGAGCCAAGATTTATCTGAAGCGTGAAGATTTAAACCATACTGGAGCGCATAAATTGAACAATGCGATTGGCCAGGCCTTACTTGCCAAACGAATGGGCAAAGAAAAAATCATTGCCGAAACAGGTGCCGGCCAGCATGGTGTGGCGTCAGCAACTGTAGCTGCTAAGTTTGGTCTGAAGTGTAAAGTGTTCATGGGCGAAGAAGACATTCGCCGTCAGGAATTGAATGTATTCCGCATGAAGCTTCTTGGAGCGGAAGTTGTTTCCGTATCAAGCGGTAACGGAACACTGAAGGACGCAACGAATGAAGCGATCCGCTACTGGGTCGCCAATTGCGAAGACCACTTTTACCTAATTGGTTCTGTTGTCGGTCCTCACCCTTATCCACGTATGGTCCGCGATTTCCAGCGTGTCATCGGGGACGAGTCGAAGAAACAGTTCCTTGAAGTAGAACAAGAGCTGCCAAACCGCATCTACGCCTGTGTAGGCGGAGGAAGTAATGCAATGGGAATGTTCTATCCGTTCCTTGAAGATGACGCGGAACTGATCGGAGTGGAAGCTGCCGGTCGTGGAATTGACACCCCAGAACATGCTGCTACGCTTACCAAGGGGGCACCTGGTGTTATCCATGGTTCCCTGACGTATTTAATGCAGGACGATAATGGACAGATTACGGAACCATACTCCATTTCTGCTGGTCTTGATTACCCGGGCATTGGCCCTGAACACGCTCACTTGTTCCAGACGAAAAGAGTACGCTATGAATCTATTACGGACAAAGAAGCATTAGATGCTCTTCGCCTATTAACGGAACGTGAAGGAATTATCCCGGCAATTGAAACCGCTCATGCGCTTGCTCAGGCTTTCAAGGAAGCCGGCAGTATGTCTAAAGATGAAACCATTTTAATTAACCTGTCCGGACGCGGAGATAAAGACATGGCGACGCTGATGGAACATTTCGAGGAGGAGGTTTAGTATGCTGACGAAGACATCGTTTCAAGGTAAGTTAGAAAAAACGGAGGACCTGTTCATCCCTTTTCTCGTAGCGGGTGACCCCACTCCGTCCATGACGATCGCGTTCGCACTTCGTCTTCAGCAGCAGGGAGCCGACGTACTGGAACTCGGTGTACCTTACTCCGATCCACTTGCAGACGGGCCAACGATCCAGCTGGCGGCGAGACGAGCCCTTGACGCAGGAATGTCGCTTAGAAAGGCGATTGAACTCGTGCCGCAGCTGCGGAAGCACGGTCTTACCATTCCGGTCGTTATCTTCACCTATTACAATCCAGTCTTAAGACTTGGTCATGATCAGTTTTTCGAATTACTAGAAGAAAATGGAGTCGAAGGCGTGCTCATTCCAGACCTTCCTTTTGAAGAAAGTGAAGAGATTCGTGGCCAGGCAGAATCCAAAGACATTGAATTTATCTCTCTGGTAGCTCCAAACTCTGAGCAGCGTATCAAGCAGATTGCGGAAAACGCGAAAGGCTTTTTATACTGTGTGTCCACGCTTGGTGTAACGGGCGGAGAAAACAAGATGACAGGAGAATCGCTGGCTTTTATAAAAAAAGTGAAAGAATACAGTCCTGTTCCTGTCGCAGTAGGCTTTGGCGTTTCTACCAATGAGGATGTAAAAATTGTACGCGAACATGCCGACGGCGTCATTATTGGCAGTAAAATCATCCGTTTAATAGAAAACGAGCTTGATAAAATAAACAGCGGCGAGAAAAGTGGAGCCTTGAAGAGCTTTTCAAACAGCATTGCTGAACTTGTTAAATAAGCAAAGCATCAGAGAGGAGTGGAGCTGAGTGATTTACATGATTGATCATTATGATTCGTTTACCTACAACCTGGTCCAGTATTTAGGAGAGCTCGGGGAAGAGGTTCTAGTCAGGCGTAATGATGAAATCGATATAGCAGAGATAGAAGCAGTAGAGCCAGACTTGATTTTTCTGTCACCGGGGCCATGCTCCCCGGATGAAACGGGTCAAACCCTTGAAGTGATCGATTACTTTAAAGGACGCACCCCCATCTTTGGCGTATGTCTCGGCCATCAGTCCATCGCCCAGGTATTTGGTGGACAGGTTGTACGTGCGGAAAAACTTATGCACGGAAAAGCTTCCACGATTTTTCATGGCGGCCGGGGCATTTATGAAGGGCTGAACAATCCTATGGAAGTCATGCGTTACCATTCCCTCATTGTGAATGGTGAAGACCTTCCTGAATGTCTGGAAATAACAGCTACTACGATCGAAGGTGAAATCATGGGTCTTCGTCATTTAGAATACCCTATTGAAGGGGTCCAATTTCACCCTGAATCGATTGGTACCAATGACGGCAAGCAGCTATTGAAAAATCTACTTGAAAATCGTATTAAAGCGCTGATCTAAAAAGAAGCGGATATCTGAATCATAGATGTCCGCTTCTTTTTTTAGTACTATTGAATCATTTTTCGAAAGAATTTTCTTTTGTATTCTTACTATTAATTAGAAATTTCTTAAAAATCGAGCAATTTTTTCATCCTTTGGCGTTACCGCTTTCACAGGAGATTGTGAAAATATACCATCTGTAAAAAATGGCTTAAAATGGCTCTAAAGCCATATGAAATCGCTATTTTCACAATCTTTTAAAGTGTGATAAATTGAATAGCGTTGTGTTCAGAGAGCGCTTCATTCATCGGCCGATGCAGAAAGACGACTCATTAAAGAACCAGCAACTAATACACCAGGAGATGATTGAGTAGTTATGGAATTACAGCAAAATCCGAATTTACTTTGGTTTATTGTTATATATGGCCTGATCATGGTCGGTATCGGTATAGTTATGTCTAAAAAAGTAGCTGGAAGTGAAGATTTCGTTCTGGCAGGGAAGAGTCTAGGGCCGTTTGTATTAATGGGAACCCTGCTTGCCACCTGGACAGGCAGTGGTAGTATTTCTGGTGGAGAAACGTCCATGGCCTTCAGTTATGGCATTCTTCCATCTTTGATGATGATGCTCCCAACGTTAGTCGGTATTATTATTCTTTATGTCATTGCTCCCAAAATTCGAGCCTATGGAAAGTTCACGGTATCAGGAATTCTGGAAGCAAAATACGGGCGTACGTCCCGTAACATTGCGAGTGTCATTATCATTCTTGCTTATGTAGGTATCGTTTCTTATCAGATGAAAGGCTTTGGCTTCATACTTAATTTAACTACAGGAATGAGTGTGCAGACCGGTACCATAATTGGTGCAGCTATGATTATCTTTTTAGCCATGATCGGAGGTCTTCGTTCGGTCTCCCAGACAGATGCGATCAGTGGTTTCCTCATGGTCGGAGGACTGATCATAACGGTACCGACGATCATTGCTGTCGCAGGCGGCTGGAGTGAAGTAGTTGCTAATGTTCCTGAATCTCATATGAGTTCTACTGGCGGGTTAACATCCATCCAAATGATCGGGTATTTACTGCCATCCCTATTCTTATTATTAGGGGATCAGAATATGTACCAGCGTCTGGCATCCTCCAAAGGGGACAAATCAGCTAAACGCGCACAGCTTGGCTGGTTGCTTGCGATGCTTGTTATTTCACCATCCATTTCACTGATTGCCTTCGCATCCCGCTCTTTATTCCCAAATATTGATCCGGGTATGGCACTGATGGCTACCACGGTAGCGATGCCAATGGCCATTGGCGGAATTCTACTTGCTGCCGCAGCGTCCTTTATCATCACAACAGGAAACTCTTATCTTTTGTCTGCAGCTACTAACTTAACGTATGATCTCTATGGAAAATACGTAAATAAGGATGCATCGGATAAAAAGCTGTTATCTATGACCCGTATCTTTATCGCAGCCCTTGGGATTTTCTCTTACCTGCTCATCAGTTACTTCCCAACTGTGCTGAGCGTTCAGATGTATGCGTATACGGTGTACGGAGCAGGACTGACGCCTGCTGTCCTGGCTGTCTTCTTCTGGAAGCGTGTGAACGCAGTAGGAGGAGTATCCTCAATGGTGGCGGGAGTTGTAGCCACTCTTACTTGGGAAATCATTCTGCAGAAACCGTTTGACGTCAATAGTGTAGTCGTGGCTGTTCCAGTAGCTGTCATTGTGCTGATTGTAGCGACTCTACTTACGACGAACAACTATCAAACACGCAGCGTAACCTCTAATGCTTAATATTGGAAAGAAGCTCTTTCACTCAATGAAAGAGCTTCTTTTTTTATAGAATATAGATTCATAAGTTTTCCATTAGCTTCTTAGCGATCCGTTCATAATCGTCCCGGTCAATTCCCG
This sequence comes from Halobacillus alkaliphilus, assembly GCF_900113125.1. Lineage (GTDB taxonomy): Bacteria > Bacillota > Bacilli > Bacillales > Halobacillaceae > Halobacillus > Halobacillus alkaliphilus. The sequence goes on from NZ_FOOG01000017.1 coordinate 30,532, forward strand.
GCGCGAACTCTTCCGGCAAATCATCAAGGTCAGGGATGGGGGCGCCTTTAGGTGTTCCTTGAATCACCTGTAACGGAGCTCCACTTTCCGGGTTGGTTCCTTTCCAGATCTGATTAATATCCTGATAATCTGTATCGCTCCACGTATAGAGAATATTATCCAGTCCCTGTTCGATAAACGGGCGGGCGTAGTCAAACTTGGAGTTATCCAAATCGGGCACAGGAAGCATTTTTTTTACATCAACACCAGTGGCGATCTCCAGTGCTTTCGCATAAGCGAGCGCATGGGTGCCGCCCCGGACTAATAAGTATCCAATCATCTCACGGGCCGTTGGATGATCGGTCATCTCATATACACGCATCTTATGTGTGCGGGCCCCAAGCTCCAAGAAAAAATTATGCAGTAAATCTAAGACCAGGTTGCCGCTGTTAAAGACGTTGTCTCCTGTCCAGGCTCTACCCATCGAATCACCTGGAAGAGCCGTTTGGGCCGTTGCAATAAACTGATAGGTATTGCGTTTATTAAGCCCATTCTGCAAAGGTGCAATATCCGGATCTCCTGTAAACGTGATGCCGCGGGTTAATAGATTAATGGAATTGTTTACGAGTTCTACGTGACCGAATTCTTCCGCGGTAATGCTTGCCACCAGATCATAAAAGGGTTTGAACTTCTTTTTGTTACGAAAACCGAAGGACTGATACATGTAATTGTTCAATGTGGACATTTCTCCGAATTTGCCGCCAAGCAATTCCTGTACGGCAGCGGCCGCATTAGCGTCTCCATGCTCAGGAATCGTCAGAGCAATCTGCATACGATTGATGCGCTTAAACATAGCATCCTCCTTTTATCTTTGATCAGGGAAGACCCAGACAATCTGTTGCGTTCGAATGAAAAAAGGCGTTCCACTTACTTCAACCACGATATGGTCCGGCATTACTGTTTTCAGCATTCCCCTCACAGAACCCTGAGTCGTCTGCACAACGACCGGTCTCCCCTGGATGGACATTAGTGTCTGGTATACATACGGATCGATCGCTGAGTTCATCGACACGTTCTGGGAATTCATTGGTTCATCTCCTTCACAGGTAGTCTCATTGATGTATATGTAAGAGGGGGGACAAATAATAGTTCCTGTTTAAGAAATTGTACATAAGGGATAGTCATTCATAAGAAAAGCAGCTTATCCATGTGGATAAGCTGCTAAGGTACCTTTACTTCTTCGTATTAGTAGGCCCTGATAAATATCATGGTTGGTTTTACATATAAGCTCCCGTTTGTTGAAGACTCAGTTTCGAGATAAATGGGCCCGTTACGTTAGATGGATAAGGGCTGGTGGGGAAATAACTCGCTTTCCTATGGGGGAACGGTGAGCTTCCTCGCTCGTTTCACTCTCTGCGGGATCTCACCTAGCTCCTTCTCCCATGGGAGAAGGAGCCATTTCCCCACCAACCCCACTATAATTCTGCGAACGGACCCTGCCAGTAGAAAAAGTGGGAACCTTAAATCGGCTTAAATACTTCTATAGCGGCGTTTATCCCCTGTAAAGACTCGGTATTTAGCGTTGATCACATAGGTTATCTTTCCTCATATGAAGGCATTTAGTATAGGATTTCGAGCTCTCCGTGATCGCAAAGAGGCGAGCCGTTCACTGGAGTCTCTTATCTATACAATATCTCGAAACGGAGTCTACAACAATTTGGCCCGATAATTGAGACTCCGTTTGAGAAAGTCAACGCTAACTTTTAATGGCGCTTATAAATAAAATAATCGAAATCAGCAGGCTTGCTGCGGCCGGATAAATCCTGGCACTGCATGCCTACAAAAGCTCCCGTAAAGAAACCTCCCCCGTCCACATAATCATCTGATAGTTTATAAGATTCAAAGGTCAGGGGAACCTCCTGCCATTCCTCGCCATCAAAGGAATAGGAGTAATAGTAAAAGTTCTCTTTTACTTCAGATCTTAGGTAAATGGAATCAGCGGGCTCAGGAATGGAAATCGCCTCCTTCAAAGGCTGATCAAATGTAAAATTATCGCATGTAGTTACATCGAGGACTTTTCCTTTTTCCTCATCCCAGGTTATTTGCAGGGCGGTCCAGTTCCTGGTGTTGTAATAATTTACAAGTCCTGCTGCTTGCTGAAAGGATTCAGGTGCGAAATCAACTTTGGTTTCCGCTGTAAACTGGAAGTGCTGCCAGCGCCGGGCGACATAAGCTTGAGTAAACTGGGAAGTAAGCGATTCTTTACCGTACAAACGCAGATGACCTGGGTTTTCTTCTAGAGTAAGTGTATCCTGCCCTAGAGGAATGCGGAGCGACTGAAAGTGATGATTCAATTCCTTGTGATTAAAATCATCTTTTTCTTCGTAATCCTGTTCCCATGGATGTTCGTCAATGGATGGTCCTTCAATGGAGACAGAGGGCTGGTTTCCACCTACTACATATGGCCAGTCGTTTTTCCATTCCAGGCGCTGAATGGCCGTCTCTCTGCCGAGGGGGCAATAGCCACGCGGCTGAAGCAGTGGTTTGTTTTCCGGTGTTAGCGGACGACCAGTCAAGTGGACAAGGAACCATTCATTTGTATGCGTTTTCACTAACGATGCGTGCCCAGCCTTTTGAAGTGGATTTCTTGGATACGGCCACGTCGTGATCAGTGGATTGTCAGGATGCACTTCATAAGGGCCTTCCAGATGTTCTGAACGGGCGATCGTCGCCTGGTGTTCGAATTTCGTACCGCCTTCAGCTGTCAGTAAATAATAATAACCATTCAGCTTGTACAGGTGAGGAGCTTCCGTTAGCTTAACATCGGTTCCTTTAAAGATAATCTGTGGCTCTCCAATAAGCTTCTGTTCGCCGTGGTCATATTCCTGGAGCACAATTCCATAAAAGTTATGGTTTCTGATGCGGTGATCCCACACCATGTTAACTAAGTATTTTTTCCCGTCATCATCGTGGAACAGGGAAGGGTCAAAGCCTGAACTGTTCAAATGGATAGGATCGGACCATTCCCCGTCGATCGAATCGCAGGTGGCTAGATAGTTGTGACAATCCTTCCACTGACCATCCACTACTTTTACATCGGTATAGATGAGCCAGAATTGCCCGTCCTCATAGGAGAGAGCAGGGGCCCATATACCACCTGAATCTGGATTGCCTTTCATATTCAACTGATTCAAGCGATTTAATGGACGTGAAATAAGCCGCCAGTTTTTTAAATCCTTTGAGTGGTAAATCCCAACTCCGGGGAACCACTCGAAGGTGGAGACAGCGATATAATAGTCATCGCCGGCCCGGCAGATGCTCGGATCGGGGTTAAATCCAGTTAAGATCGGGTTTTGAATAGTTGCCATAGTAACATCACCTCTATAGAAAATTATTTATTCATCAGCTTATAGGCAGGAGCGTGGTGAATATCGACTTTAAGGAAATTCTCAAAGGTAAAGGCAGCCACTCCAAGTGCCGTGGCATGGGTGTGTAATTCGGAAAAGCTTACATTTAAATCATCCTTCTGGAACCATAGAGCGTTATTTTTGGTTTTTTCGAGAAGCGGCTGTTCAATCCATTGCTTGGCTGCAACGAGACGGTTTCCAATAATTACTTTTTCCGGGTTGAAAGAGTTGATGATATTGGTAATACCGACTCCAAGATAAGCTCCAATCGTACGGAAGGACTGAATCGGATCCATGTCCCCCTTGTTTGCCAGCTCAATCATTTCTGCTAAAGTATCCTGATCGTCAGAAAAGCCAAGCTTCTTCCCGTAGGCGATCAGGGCCTGTTCGGAAGCATATAATTCCCAGCAGCCGTTATTGCCACAGCGGCATTTATCACCATTCACTTCGATGGTCATGTGACCCATCTCCCCGGAAAAGCCGTTATTGCCTCTGTACAATTTACCATTGAGTACAAGTCCGACGCCGATCCCTACGCCGACGCTAACGTAGATGATGTCCTTACCGTCTTTGCCAGCTCCGAATTTTTTCTCTCCATAGGCTCCCGCGTTAGCCTCATTCTCAATGACTACTGGGCACTCGTACTTTTCTTCAAGCGGCTGCTTAAGCTCCACGTTCTGCCAGCCAAGGTTCGGGGCAAGCAGAACCTTGCCGTCTTTATTAACGGCACCCGGGACGCCGATTCCGATTCCCACTATTCCATAGGGGCTAGGGGGAGCGGCAGCTGTTAAATGATCAATAATTTTACAAAGTTCCTCATTGATATACTCATAGGAAAGCTGATGGAAATTCATCGAGGTCTTTTCCACAATATTTCCTTCCAGGTCTGTCAGGATCCCAAGAAGATAATTGACTCCGATATCCATACCGATACAGTATCCCGCGTGCTGATTGAATAAAAGCATAACCGGGCGTCTGCCTCCGCTTGATTCTCCCGGTCCTTTTTCGTATATTAAATCTTCATTTAACAATTCACTTACCTGTGAGGAGACTGTACCTTTATTCAGGCCGGTATTATTAGCAATTTCAGCTCTGGATATAGGAGCATAATTCATGATGGTTTCTAATACTAATGATTTGTTTCCGTTCTTAATGGTGTACTGATTCCAAGTGTTTAACTTTTTCATTTCGCATCCATCCACTTCTTAAAAAGTTTCCCCAATTATAGCACGAACAACATTGTTTATCCACTAGACAAACTAAGTTTCGTCTGGTACATTGGAATTAACATTCGAAAAGGATGTAAAAATTCTGAATTTATAGGGGGCAAAATTTAGATGAAAAAGAAAGCGGTTACATTATTTTTAGTAATTACATCGTTCGTTTTGGTTCTTGTTGGCTGCAGCGGCGGAGCGGATGAGGGAAGTGCCAGTCAGGACGGGAAAACAATTGAATTTATGCACTTATGGCCTGAAGGTAGTTCGGCTCAGCACCACAAAATTATAGAAGACATTGTGGCTGATTTTGAGAGTAATAATGAAGGTGTAAACGTCGAAGTTGAAGTGTTGAGTAATGAACAGTACAAGGATAAGATGAAAGTTCTATCCACATCTAATGAATTACCGGATGTAGGGATGACGTGGGCAGCCGGATATCTGGAACCTTATGTGGAAGGGAATAAGTTTGCTTCGTTAAATGACGTTTTAGAGAGCGGACTGCAGGATTCCTTTGTGTCAGGAACAACAGAGGCCTATGCAATTGAGGACACGACGTATGGTCTGCCTCTTGAGTTGAACGTTGCTCCCATCTATTACAATGAGTCCATTTTTGAAGAAAACGGATTAGAAGTCCCGCAAACATATGAAGAGTTTAAACAAGTAGTTGCGACACTAGAAGAGAATGGAGTCGATCCAATTGCATTAGGTAACAAAGACCGCTGGACTGGTTCTCTATGGTATATGTACATGGCTGACCGCATCGGCGGACCAGAAGCATTATCGGAAGCTATTAATGGAAGCGGTTCCTTTGAAGACCCTGCGTTTGTAGAAGCAGCTGCTAAAATTCAAGAACTAACTGATATGAATGCCTTTAATGCCGGTTTTAACGGTCTTTCGGATCAAGAAGCAAAAAGTATGTTTATGAGCGGCCAGGCAGCGATGTACATGATCGGCACGTGGGATCTGCCAAACTATACAACGAATGAAGATGTTCCGCAGGAGTTTAGAGACTCTGTCGGATACTTCAAATTCCCTACGGTTAATGGTCAGGGGGATCAAAGCAGCTTTGTAGGTGGTCCTGGTGTTGGTTTGTTTGTAGCTGAAAATTCTGATGTAAAAGCAGAAGCGAAAGATTTTGTTTCATTCTTTGTAGAGCAATGGGGTGAAAGATCGGTGCAAGATGCAGGGGTAATTCCGGCCACTAAAGTAGACGCCGAATCTATGGATCTTCCGCAAATGTACGTCGATGTCTTGAATGACTTAAATAATGCCAGCAACATCACCTTGTTTGCAGACGTACAAATGAGCCCCGATGCAGCAGAAGTTCACCTAAATCAAATTCAAGCTTTATTCGGCGGTGAAATCACCCCAGAAGAATTCGCCGAAGCTCACCAGGAAGCTATGACAAGCGAAGAATAGAAAGATAGATAACAAGATGACTAGTTAATTTAGAAAAGGAGATGCCGTCTCTCGGAACTCCTTTTCTACCCCACCAGGGGAGGAGGTAATGTCAGTGAATAAAGTAATGTCCAACAAATGGATGATCGCCTTCTATGTATTGCCAGCCTTAATCCTTGTCGGGATCCTTATTTTTATACCGTTAGGGTTATCGGCCTATTATGGGCTGATGGATTGGAACGGCATTGGCGAGATGGAATTTATCGGAATGGAAAATTATATAAATGCGGTTCAGGATATGAAATTCTGGGATAGTGCGTTTCATTCATTTCTATTAGCTTTTTTCTCAACATTAAGCTTAATCGTGTATTTAGCTATATCTATGATTCTGGCATCCAAAATTAAAGGAGCCGATCTACTAAGAAAAATATATTTAATTCCCATGCTTTTGTCATCGGTGGCCATTGCCCAATTGTGGATCAAAGTCTTTAACCCGTCCAACGGGATATTGAACAAAATGCTGATGGGCTTAGGAGTGGAAAATCCACCGGCGTGGCTTGCGAATCCAGATATTGTCCTGTATGCAATTTTTATCCCGATTTTATGGCAGTACGCAGGTTTTTACATTTTGATTTACTATGCAGCTTTAAAAAATATCCCGGAATCGCTTATTGAAGCGGCTAAGATTGACGGGGCTACTCCTTTACAGATTGCCTACCGGATTAAACTTCCTCTGATTGCAGGGGTTGTAAAAGTTACTATCGTTCTTGCGATTGTAGGCTCATTAAAATACTTCGATCTGATCTACGTTATGACCGGAGGCGGACCGAATGGAGCCAGTGAAGTTATGGCGTCCTATATGTATAAATTGGCCTTCAGTACCAATGACTTCGGCTATGGAAGTGCAATTGGTTTCTTGCTGCTTGTCATTACACTCATTGTCACAGTCATTGTTCGTAAATTAACTGCTGACAAAGAAGAACTTCAATACTAAAAGGAGGTTACCACATGAATCGCCTCGGCTATATCTTCCTTTATTTATGTTTAGGACTGGTAGCTGTATTTCAGATTTTGCCGATTGTCTGGCTGTTCTTATTCTCGTTAAAAGGAAACCGTGAGATATTCGCTGGATCACCATTTGCGCTGCCGCAGGAATGGAAGTGGGAAAATTACTTAACCGTATGGCAGGGTGGAATCGGCACCTATTTCTTTAACAGTATATGGATTACTGTAGTTGCGATCATACTTACCTCGCTGCTTGCGAGTATGGCAACATTCGCGATCACAAGAATGCAGTGGAAGCTCAGCAGTTTAGTACTTGGATTATTTATGGTCGGACTTATGATTCCTATTCATTCCGCCATTATTCCACTGTTCAATATGTTTTTAAATGTGAACTTGATAGATAACCCATGGTCCATAGTCATCACCTATACGGCATACAACCTGCCAATTACTATGATGATTCTTCTAGGGTTTTACTATACATTACCGCGTGAAATTGAAGAAGCTGCTATCATCGATGGATGCTCGATTCACCGGCTGTTTTTCCGAATTATCCTGCCGATGACGACACCGGTATTATCCACCATTGTCATCATCAACATGATTTACAACTGGAACGAGTTTGTGTTTGTGAATACCTTCATCAGTTCTGACCAGTATAAGACCCTGACCGTAGGAATCCAGAACTTTATCGGCCAGTATATGACCGACTGGGGAGCGATTGGAGCTACCTTGATCATTAGTCTTCTGCCGATTCTATTAGCCTTTATTTTCTTCAGTAACAAAGTAGTAGAGGGCATTTCATCCAGTGCCGTTAAAGGGTAAATAAAAAAGCCCCATCTGCTGGTGAGATGAGGCCGAAGCTGATCAAGATGCTTTTTGACGGTCAATCCTGCGAAAAGCATGCAGGCTGAGCCACATGGTGATAAAAGTATAAAGGCTTCCGCCGAATAGGAAAGCAAGGGCGGGAAGCGACCGGAACACTAGCATAAGTGAAGCCAGACTCACCAGAATAAGAAAGCTTTGTACTGGGCTGATCAGCATAATTAGAAAGGTATTTTTCAAGATGGCTGGAATCTTGAGGTCGTAATGTACGAACACGGGAAACAAGTAAAACAAGAATAATAGAAACAGTAACATGAAAGCAAATAAGGGAACATAGGTCCAGGTTACGTCTCCGGATATTGTCCGGATATAGTAGATATCCACGCTGATAAGTAGAAGCAGCCCCAGCACGACTAGACCTAAGCGATTACTTTTCCAAAACTCATCTTTAAAATATACCCAAAATGTAGAAAAAAGATTTCGATCCGTTTTCCCGTTTAACCAGTCTCTTACGATGGCAAACATCGCAGAGGTTGAAGGGAAAAGCCCAAAAACAACGGCTCCTGCCACTGTAAACAAAATCCACAAGAGGTGGAGATAGGCAAGCCGGCTAATCCAAACCATGATTCGGTAAAGTGCGCCGCTGAATAAATTCATAATAGACCCTCCGGAAATAGTTTTAGGAGATATGTCTCATTATACAAAAAGAAATAGTGGCGTAAAGGAAAAATGTTTGAATAAAACCAAAAATAATAATGGTTTATTATCTTTAGGAGGTTATTTAAATGGCTTATTTTAACAATATCGATAAAATTAAATACGAAGGTTCTGAATCCACAAATCCATACGCATTTAAGTTCTACAATCCGGAAGAAACGATTAACGGGCAGACGATGGAGGAATATCTTCGATTCGGGGTGGCTTACTGGCACACATTTACGGAAGATCTATCCGATCCATTTGGTGTAGGTACCGCACAGCGTACGTGGGATCGATATGAAGGGATGGACCTTGCGAAGGCAAGAGTAGAAGCGGCTTTTGAATTCTTTGAAAAACTGAATGTTCCTTACTTCTGCTTCCACGATGTCGATATTGCTCCAGAAGGAAACAGCTTACGTGAGTCGAACGAGAACCTCGACACGATTGTCAGGATGATCAAGGATTATATGAAAGACAGTAAAACGAAGCTGCTATGGAATACGGTAAACAATTTCACCCACCCGCGCTTTGTTCATGGTGCAGCTTCATCCAGTGAAGCGGATGTATTTGCGTATGCTGCTGCAAAAGTGAAGAAGGGACTTGAGGTCGGAAAAGAGCTCGGTTCAGAAAACTATGTATTCTGGGGCGGACGCGAAGGTTATGAAACGCTTTTGAATACCGATATGAAACTGGAACTTGATAACCTAGGCCGCTTCTATCATATGGCGGTGAACTATGCGAAGGAGATCGGATTCGATGCCCAGTTCTTAATTGAGCCGAAGCCAAAAGAGCCGACGACGCATCAGTACGATTTCGATGTAGCTTCAGGTTATGCATTTTTGCAAAAATATGATCTTCAGGATCACTTTAAATTCAATATTGAAGCTAACCACGCCACACTTGCCGGGCACACGTTCGAGCATGAACTGCACTATGCCCGCATCAACAATGTACTGGGATCGGTGGACGCCAACCAAGGCCATCCGCTGCTAGGATGGGATACGGATGAATTCCCAACTGACCTTTACTCTACGACACTTGCTATGTATGAAATTATTAAAAATGGCGGATTAGGACGCGGAGGGTTGAACTTTGATGCGAAGGTCCGACGGGGCTCCTTTAAGCCGGAAGATTTATTCCACGCTCACATTGCTGGGATGGACAGCTTTGCGGTCGGCTTAAAAGTTGCGCAGAGACTGCTTGAAGACGGAGTGCTCGAAAATATTGTCGAGGATCGCTACAGCAGCTATAAAGAGGGAATTGGCAAGGACATAGTAAATGGTACGACTAATTTCCATAAGCTTGAGCAGCATGCTCTTGGATTGGAAGGTATCTCTCAGCCATCCGGCCGCCTGGAAAATATTAAAGCCATCATTAACCAATACCTGCTGAAAACTTTTGCAGGAGAGAAGTAAATATGTCTCATGTCATTGGAATTGATCTTGGAACAAGTGCAGTTAAGCTATTACTGATGGACCGCGGCGGCAGGATTGTTCAAGAAGTCTCAAAGACGTATCCATTGATTCAGGAAAGCCATGGATATAGTGAACAGGAACCGCATGTCTGGGTAGAACAGACCGTAGCAGGGCTGTCTGAAATGATGAACCATTTCCCGGGCAATGCTGAAAATATTGAAGGCATCAGCTTTTCCGGACAAATGCATGGACTTGTGCTGCTGGATGACAACAACGAAGTGCTGCGTAATGCGATTCTGTGGAACGATACGCGCACGACTGCACAGTGTCAGGAAATTTATGATGTCATTGGAAATGAACGTCTGCTTGAGATTACGCAGAATCCAGCTTTGGAAGGCTTCACTCTTCCTAAACTGATGTGGGTAAAAGAGCATGAGCCGAATATCTACTCAAAAGCTAAAACGTTTCTCCTGCCAAAGGATTATCTGCGTTACAAGCTGACAGGAGAACTGCATATGGATTATTCAGATGCTTCAGGTACTCTCCTGCTTGATATTCATACAAACAACTGGAGCGAAGACATTTGCCAGGCATTAGGGATTGATTCCAATCTTTGCCCGCCGCTCATTGGTTCTTATGAACAGACGGGAACGGTACTGCCTGAAATGGCAAGCATTACAGGTCTTTCACCTTCCACAAGGGTGTTTGCCGGAGGAGCGGACAATGCGTGCGGAGCCATTGGATCCGGCATTTTAGAAGAAGGAAAAACCTTGTGCAGTATAGGTACTTCGGGAGTAGTGCTCTCTTATGAATCCAGTCATGACAAAGAGTTTGGCGGCAAGGTTCATTACTTTAACCACGGCGCTCCGGATGCTTACTACACGATGGGCGTAACGCTTGCTGCAGGTTACAGTCTCAGCTGGTTTAAAGAAGTATTTGCGGCAGAAGAATCCTTCCAAGATCTTGTAGCGGAAGTGGACTCCGTGCAGCCTGGAGCTAATGGATTGTTGTTTACCCCATATATTTCCGGGGAGCGAACGCCGCATGCAGACGCATCGATTCGTGCAAGCTTTATTGGAATGGACAGTTCTCACCAGCGAAAGGATTTCGTTCGCGCGGTCATGGAGGGGATTACCTTTTCCCTCCATGAGTCTATCAACTTATTCCGTAATAGTGGAAAAACGATTGATACGATTGTTTCTACCGGAGGCGGTACGAAAAATGAACACTGGCTGCAAATGCAGGCGGATATATTTAACGCGGACATCGTGAAGCTATCGAGTGAACAAGGTCCGGGAGTCGGGGCTGCCATGCTTGCTGCTTACGGCTGCGGCTGGTTCGATTCCCTGAAGCAATGTGCGGATGAATTTTTGCAAATTGAGAAGACCTATTCACCGAATGAAGAAAATGTCCAAATTTATGAGGAACTTTTTGGAATTTATCAGCATGTTTATGAGCAAACAAGGGAACTAAATACACAATTGCTCCCTTATCGAAAGTAAAAGGGGGGAGAGTAAGGCTGTCTGCTTAAGGGCCAGCCTTTCTTATTATTTACGAAAGGCGGTTATTTATGAAATACAATCGTTTAGGGAATACAGACCTTGAAATCAGTGAACTGAGTTTTGGAACATGGGCGATTGGCGGTGCCTGGGGAGAAACGAACGATGAAGATGCGCTTGCGGCACTCGAGACCGCCATGGAAAGCGGAGTTAATTTTTTTGATACAGCGGACGTATATGGCATGGGGCATAGCGAAGAGCTGCTTGCCCAGGCAACCAAAGGAAAAGAGAAGGAGATCTATATTGCGACGAAGTTCGGACGGCAGGGAGACTTTGCCGACCCAGCGAACTATTCACCGGAGCAGGTAAGACAGTATGCGGAGGACAGTCTTAAGAGGCTTAATCGTGATCAGATCGATTTGTATCAGATCCACTGTCCAACTTTTGAAATTATCAAGGATGGCTCTGTATTTGAAGTGTTGGAGGATTTAAAATCAGAAGGAAAAATCCGCTACTATGGGGTTAGCGTCGAGACGGTAGAGGAAGGGTTATATGTGCTTGAGCACACCAATGCCAGTTCTCTGCAGATTATCTTCAACATTTTCAGGCAGAAGCCGCTTGATGAATTGATTCCAAAAGCACGTGAAAAGCAGGTAGGGATTCTGGCACGCGTACCGCTCGCAAGTGGTCTTCTGACAGGGAAGTTCAATAAACAGCATGTCTTTGAAGAAGATGACCATCGTAACTTTAACCAAAACGGGGAAGCGTTCAATGTCGGTGAGACCTTTGCTGGGCTTGAATTCTCGAAAGGGGTAGAATTGAGCGAGGAGCTTCAGTGGATGATCAAAGGCCGCGGGAATATGAGCCGAGCGGCGCTGAAGTGGATTATGCAGCAGGACGGAATTACAAGTGTCATTCCAGGCTTCCGTAATGTGAGTCAAGTAGAGGATAACCTGAAGGCGCTTGAAGCGAGGGACTTTTCGAACGAAGAGCTGCAGCAATTAAAAGAGTTTTATAACGAGCAGGTGCACGATCATATTCGAGGAGTTTACTAATAACGAGGCACTGTTAAAACTCAGTGCTGTTGTTACAGTAAAGCTACCGATACTGTAAGAGTCAGTTTCAAGATACTGGGTTACTAGGAAGGTCCTCTGGGGGACGATTCGCTTTCCGCGGGCATGTGGTGAGCTTCCTCGGGCTTACCAGCCCTGCGGGATCTCCCCGATCATGTTCATCCCGCAGGAGTCTTCATCGTCCCCCTCCGGACCTTGCGAAGTAAAGGAACTCGAAATCATGTTTGAAACGCCCTGGGTTATGGGGGAGGGAAAGCTTTTACAACGAGCATGTCCACGTGGCTGCATCCTGCTATAAAAGCATTTGAAGCTGATCCACCACTCCTTTCGCTTATAGAAAGGTCCGTTCACTTTTCAACCATAAGGTGGCGAAGGAAACGACGAGACTCCCACGGGAGAAGGAACTAGGCGAGACCCCACAGGGAGCGACCGAGGAGGCTTGCCAGTTCCCCCGTAGGAAAGCGAGTTGTTTCCGTAGCCGGCCTCATCGTTTTTTTGACAACGGACCCGAGTTATCTCGATATCGAGTCTTAAAGTATATGGCCCGATAGTTTAATATTCTTCTGAAAACATTAACTTTTAACAAACCCAATAAACAAGCCAAGAGGGAGACCTCCTGGCTTGTTTTTATTGGGTCTTAAATGAAAAAGTGGTGCGTTTGTGGTAAGGTTCATCCCCGTTTAAAACAATAGATGGGAATCCTTCATGATGAAGTGATGCCGGGGAACTTTGGGTTTCCATACATAAACCTAAATACTTTTCTGCAGATCTTTCTGCCAAAAGAAAGCTGTCATCTAGGTTGTTTGAGGTGTACATAACCATTCCTGGTTGATCGGTAGTAATATCGAGCGTCCGGCCGCTTGTTGGTTCTTCGACACGGACCTGTCCATCCTCCAGGATAAAATAATGATCAAAGCCGTCTTTAGCGACTTTGTTCTGAGGGTGAGGAGTCACAATCCCTTCCACCAGGTCTTTTCCTTCCCGGAAATCAAAAGGGGTATCGTTGACGTCCAGCCATTTTCCGGTAGGAATCAGCTTATCGTCCAATTCGACAAATCGCGGACTGTTGAAAGTAAGGTGATGATTATGCAAGGTCCTTTTATAGTTCCCGCTTAAATTAAAGTAAGAGTGGTTGGTTAATGTCAGGACCGTTGTTTCATCGCTCTCAGCTTGATAATCCACCACTAATTCGTTTTCGTTCGTTAACGTATAAGTCACGGTGACGTCCAGATTGCCAGGGTATTCGTCTTCTTCTTTTGAAACATTCAAAGAGAGCGTCAGACCGACCTCGTCGTTACTTTCAAAAGGGGTGACCCCCCAGATCCTTTGGTGGAATCCATTCGGACCGCCATGAAGGTGGTTAGAACCTTCATTAGCATCAAGCGAGTGCGTGTGCCCGTTAAGTGTAAAAGAAGCTCCCTCGATTCGTCCGGCCACTCGTCCGATTAGCGCACCAAAATAATTAGGATCTTCTTTATAGTCTTCTAAATTTCTGTAGCCTAGTACAACGTTTTCTATCGTTCCGTTCTCGTCTGGTACGTGCAGCTCTGTAATAATACCTCCGTAGTTTAGAACGCTGAGCTTCATGCCGTGATCATTCGTCAGGTCGTACTTTGTCCAGCTGTTGCTGACTTCTTTAGTCGTAATCTCCATGTTGTATGTACCTCCGTTTAAAAAGCGAAGCAGAGTATCCGCATATTCTATAATTTCTATAGTCTTCTTTATCTTATCAAACATGAAAGTGTTATTTACGTATTTCGCTAAATTGCATAAGATTTCTATAGAAATGGGTAAGTAATAAAGAAGCTAGAACCCTATGCTTTCACTCATGCTTTGAGTAGATCTTTCTACGGGGTATCTTGAATTTTATCGAGCATATGGTGAAAGGCTAAAGGATCTTCAAAATCGTCTGCTGTCCAATTTTCGTGAATCCATTGCTTTAATTCTTCCGGTGAGTTGAATACCTCTCCACTGGTATCTTCTTTCCGTATGGTATATCTACCGTTATCCGGGTCAATCGTAATAATACAGGGATAGGCGCCATTTTTTCCTCGCAGCGTGAATTCCAATGTGAGATCATCCTTTTTACGGGTTATTGTAACCTGGAAGACCATCTTCATACCAATCGTCTATCCCATTGAATTTCTCATTGAAAAAAACAAAAAAGAAAAGCAGCTGATAAAGATTTTGCCGCAGCAGTATATAAAAGTGCTAGTTCAATAAACAGAAGCGGAGAAATCCAAGACCAGGACTACTCCGCTTTAAAATGAGAATCGCGTAATTTTAAAACTGGACATCTTCTTCATTTGTTACGACTAATAATGTTTTTCCCTTCTCTAATTCTTTATGAATTTCTTTGGCCGTGGACTGTTCGAAGCCTATCTCTTTCATCTTGGAAATCAACTTGTCATCTTTCCCACGGAAAATATTCTTTGTCGCTGTACCGAGACCAGTTTCGCTTACACCGATCTTATTGGCATCTGTTTGTCTCTTCGTACGTCTGACATGGTCATTATCGTGTGAAAGAATGTAGATATTGTCTTCATCTACTCCGTGTTCTTTAATTCTGTCGATAGATTGACCCATCTGTTCATCGTCGCCAAAAATTTGATAGTTAGGTTGCATCGATATCGCCTCCTTTAGAAAGAAGATTTCCCGAGGGAAAATCAGCTTAAACGATGAAGAAAGTCCTGATATCGAAAAAACAGGCAGGGATTTGTATTTAGCTCTTGATAGTAGGAGGGACATCGTTATATAATACTGATTGTCGAGTTAAAAAATTAAATCATGGGGCATTAGCTCAGCTGGGAGAGCGCAACACTGGCAGTTTTGTCCTAATAAATTGACTACAAAATGCTTACATAACAGGATTTACAACTGAAAATGAATGGTGTCTAATTGCGGACACTTTTATGAGTGTGTAGACCACTACTTTCTAAAATTAGGAAGGGTGGTCTTTTTTGTGTTATTAAAGTTTGCAATACAGGAGTTTTATCAAGAAAAGCGCTATCAAAATGTAGCCCCAGGAACACTACAAAACTATAAGTATACCCTGGAAGATTTACGTGTGTACTGTGAAGAAAGAGGAATAACAAACATTAATGAAATCACGACTAGAACAATCAAAGGGTTCTTTCTCACGCTTCAAGAAAAAGGGAACAACCCAGTTACATTAAATAGTAAAACCAGGTTACTTAAAGGTTTCTTCAATTGGCTTATTGATGAAAGGTTCTTGACTAACAATCCGGCAACAGGTTTGAAGAAGGTGAGGGAAGATATAAGAATTCAAACTTTTACGGATGACCAGGTTCAACAAATTTTGTCTTATTTCAGAAGGAAGAAACGAAAAGAGGATACATTTTTTGCTGTTCGTAATTATACGGTATTTCTCACTTTAATAGGTACTGGAGTACGTGTAGGAGAGCTAATAAATATCAAGTGGAATGATGTTGATTTCAGGAGTGGAGTTATCAAGGTGTTTGGCAAGTCCAGGACTGAAGCAACAGTGCCATTATCAAACAAGCTTTCAAAAGAATTAGCTGAATATAAGGTATGGAAAGAAAATTACTTCAATGAATCTTCAGAGTATGTATTCGTCAATCAACACAATAAACCAATAACAGTGAATGCTATTAAATGTATGTTCAAACGATTAGCAACTGTTATGGATTTTAAAGGAACTAGAGTTTCAGCCCATTCAGCAAGGCACTATTATGCAAAGAGATATATACAGTCAGGTGGTGACATTGTCAGTCTGGCAAGAATCCTAAGGCATACATCTGTAAAAACCACAGAACGTTATTTACATTACTTTGGTAACGAGTTGAAAGACCAAAATGAAAAGCATAATCCTTTGAATGATATGGAAATATAGCCAAACAAAAAGAACGCCCTGGACGGCTACCAACCAACAACCAGGACGTTCCTAACACAAACACATGGAAGGTGCTTGTAGTAATTATTTTACTTATATAACCAAAATGCTTCAAGTATCTTCCCTTACCTGGAGGGAAAACAAAGGTGGAACTATTTGACTTAATCAGACAAGACGCTTATATCTCAATCAATAAAGAACTAGCAAGGAATATCGGACTAATTGAGACTGTTCTTTACAGTGAATTAGTCAGTAAATATAAGTATTGGAAAGACCGTGAACAGCTTACAGAAGAAGAATGGTTTTACTGTACTTCAGAGCAATTAGAACACGACACTGCAACATCCAGGAAGAAAAGAGAAACAGCTATTAGAAACCTGAAGAAGCAAGGTCTTATTGAAACAAAAAGAATCGGTCTCCCTGCCAAAACTCATTATAAAATTACTTTCAAGATATACGAACTATTGAATCAAGGTACAAACAAGAATGCACTAAACGTGCAAACTGATGACATCAGGAGTTCAGAAGATAAAAACCAGGATGAAGACTGTCACAATCAGTATGCACAAAATGGACAAACTGGAATGAACGAAACGGACAAAAAAGAACGTCCGAAACGTACAACAAATAAGAATAGAGTTAAGAACCATATATCTAATAAAAATAGAATACAATCTATCTATAATGAAGGCTATTCTCTTGTAGGTAGTCGCCTGGAATCATGGAATGAACAGATAGACGAACACAAGGTTTCCTCAATAATAAATCAGTACCAAAAGTTCAAAGAATTATTAAGTGAACAGCAATTCATCCATGTAGTATCGAATGTACTTGAACAACCTGTTAAAAGTAGCTTTGAAGGTCTTCTCCATAAGTCCTTAGAAAACAAATGTGATTCAAAGAAGGAAGTATTGCCATCATGGCTCAAAGGTACACAAGATAATTCTCAGGGAGCTGATGAAGTATGCTTAGATAACCTAGCACAAAGAGTTAAAAGGCTTACAGGTTAGATATAGAATTACTCATAGCTTCAAAATGTGGAATCCTTAGTTTAAAATTTTATTTTTTGATAGCTCAGTTAAGAGTTGAGTTTATAATAAGATAATCAAAGGATTTAGTGGTTATATTTCCCAATCTATAAGTCTTTTGATAAGCTAATATCAATATTGCTTTTAATAGTTATGGGGGTAGATATCTTGAGAAGTGTAGATTCTAAAAAGAAGATAAATTTCATTAAATCTTATTGGTTAGATACTCTTAACATTAATGTTTATAAATATGACGAAAATAAATTAAGCAATCTGAACACATACCTGCTTGAATTAACTAATGTTATCAGCTCCATTAAAATGGATAACTCAAAATATGAAAAAAAGAAATTCGGGTTGGTTTACATAGTAGAAGATTTATATTCGTACTTAAAGCAAAATATATATTTCGTAAAACATTACAATAAACATGGTGAAATTGATTATCTTTCTAAGATGCTAGAACGTGTTCTTAATGCCAAAAATAAAGAAAATATAAAAAAGCAAGTGTTAGAATTAGAGAAGCTTGCTTCAAACTTACAAAAAATTCAAGAGAACAATATCAAACTCCTATTTAATGAATTAATATATTATATTTATAGTTCAGTTAAATTAGAGGACACTTACGAATATGTAAAATCACTAGTTATGGATTTAGTTATAGAAATTATTTTGGATGGCTATCCAATCGAATATTTAATAAAGGAAGTTTACAAAGAAACAGAGTTTGACTTTTCTACAATGAGCAATTACTCACTTTCTTTGAAAGAGCAATTTGAGAATAAAAGAACTAGTTTTACACAAAACAAAAAAATGAATAAGTACACTTTTATCTTTAGAATAGATAACCTCAAGTCTATTCAACCTTTTACAATTAAAGGGTACACATTCTATAACCCTTTAAGAGAATCTCATAATCGTTATTTCAAGAATATTAATACACTATTTGCTGAAGAAGGGTTAATGAGAAAAGAAGAGGTAGAATACCTGAGAAATAGTCCTAGGATGGGAAAACAAGATAGAAGTTTTTTTAATATTGTTCAGCATACCGATTTACACGTTCGAGTGAATACACGTCATTGGAATGAAATTAAGGCTAAACAAGAAGTTTTAAAAGAACTAGAAGAGATTGTTACTTATATCAGGTTTGTCTATGATATTTCAAATATCCGAGTAAGTGAAAAAAATGTTACTATTTCTGGTCTGAAAAAAAGTTATCCTTTATGGAGAGATGGTAGAAACATCGATAAGTATTTAGCCACTAATTATAGAGACCTGAATATTTTCAGGAATAAGATTAATGAGTTAGAAGATGAAGACAACCTGATAAACAAATTATTTAGAGTAAACGATAATAGCCGCCAATACTTGCTAAACAGTCTAAATTCATTCCATTTAGGAATTGACCAGTCATCGACAGTTAATAAGTTTCATCATTACTGGATTTCCGCAGAATCTCTACTGGCTAATAAAAAAGTAGGTAACATAAAATCGGAAATTATTAATACCTATTCTGAGCACTTAACATATTATTACTATTACATTGAATTAGTCGATATTTACAATATGATATTTGCGGAATTTAAATATTACTATCATAACAAGGAAACTCAAAAAATAGAATTTCCAAATGAAATATCCTCTATAGAAGACTTAGGAGACTTTTATAATTATATTAATCTAAGAGTCTTTTCACAAAATTTAAGAGTATTCCCAGAGTATATAAGAAATGAGTATTTAATTTACAGAATAGACAAGTTTGCTTCACTAAATGAAAATATAGAAACAAGGGTTAAGTTTAATGCTCGCTTGAAAAAAACTTATCAAAGGCAATTGTCTAAGATATATAGCTTAAGAAATCAGATGTTCCACAATGGGAGTAAAGACTATACTGTGATTGGCTTCTACACTGATTGGCTTGAATCCTTATTACATGCACTTTTTGGGACTATAAGGAATAATTTAAGAGATGACGGTATCAGTAATGAAGGAAATTATTTAGATATTAACTACGAACAGTTTGTGAAATTTTTAAGGAATAGTCCAGCTAACATTATAGAATTTTACATATCCGATTAATTCAAGTCCAAACATTAAGATTTGTGTATATTGAGAAGA
This sequence comes from Halobacillus alkaliphilus, assembly GCF_900113125.1. Lineage (GTDB taxonomy): Bacteria > Bacillota > Bacilli > Bacillales > Halobacillaceae > Halobacillus > Halobacillus alkaliphilus. Next base: position 50,069 of record NZ_FOOG01000017.1, read on the forward strand.
AAACGGACATTAGCCGTTCCCTTATACCTATCAGGGAGGGGAAGATTATTACTTGGAAACCACAATAATGTTACATGCCAAAACCTGAAGCGATTAAACTCCAGGTTAAGTCCTTACATACATTAGTGAAGTACATATAAAACCGCAAAGGGTAATAGTTTCAATCATGTTTACTACTCCCTTCTTCAGTAAAAAGGAAGTTATTTAACACAAATAATTTCTGTTGTTTTCCTCCGCCTGCTATATTAAGGAACCAGTGTCCGTAGTAACCTTTTGACATTAAAGTGCTGATATTTTGTTCAATATCCTCTTTAGTGAGATTTGTTTTTTTAGATAGAGTTTTGATTTCCATACAAGCCGTTTGTTCATCATTACCATGAAAGTATATAGCATATATTATCATTAGTTCCTTGGTGTTCAACATGTTGTATAGTTCTTGAGTGAGATGGAGGTATTTTGTCATTTTTGACTAACCTCCAGAGTTTCGTAATTAAATAAAGAGTAACTTCCTTGTTTATCACTGAAAAGAACAATACAGAACTCATAACTTCTACGCTGATTCAAAAGGGTCTTTACGTCTTCCAGTTCTAAGTGTTCCAGGCTAGAACCGTGATAAGTAATTACATTATTGTAGTTACGGCTTAATTCACGTGCTAAACTGACTTTACTTCTTTCACTGTTCTTGAATATTTCATACAATTCTTCGAAACTTTCGATTTTCATTTTACCATTCCTCCTCCGTCTTATTTAGTCGGCAAAGAGGGACAGATACTAGCATTTTTGAAGGAAAAATTGAGGGGATTGAGGAAACTTATGAAGGTGTGAGGGGATTACATCCTGTAATGTATAAAGGAAGCACACAGCGTTCACAGTGGACTTTTATAAAAGTTTTTAAGTGCAACAACAAAGACCGCCACAAAGTGTGACGGTCATTTTTAACTTTCCAGGAACTCCATAAATTTATTTAATTCTTCTTCATGGTTTTTATTAGCTTCTTCAGCTTCCTTCTGAACTCTCTTAACTTCCTCTTCTTCCTTTTTGTCCTGTTCTACAATTTTTAGAACCTGGTCACGTAACCAATTCATTTTCTCTACGTACAACATGAACAATCCTGGCTTCTCAAATCCTTTCTTTTTCCAATGCTTCTCATAGTCACGAATTAGTACGTCAATCATTTTCTTAATGGTTTCAGTATTGTATTGCTTCAACAATGTGTTGTTTACCTTAGAACTATCTTTCGTAAAATTAAGGTCACAATATTCTCCATACTTTCTCTCGTATTCCTGACAAAAGTATTTCAATACATCTGGAGCATTTTTGATTTCATTCACTGCATCATCCTTTTTTGTATTATTACTTTCTTCTAATGAACTTTCTTCTAGTTCACTTTCTTCTATGTGTCCGCTTGAACGGACACCTGAAGAATAGTGTTGTCCGTTCAAGGAGACACCTGTTTTATTTTTCTGGGAAGGCATGACGCTCTTTTTAGGTAACTCCATAATTCCCTCACGAATATGATTGAATCGGTTATCAAATAACATAAATAAGGTTGGTCTATCATATCCTGGAGTTTTGAACACATCATCATAGTCTTCAATTAATCGGTCTATGAAACCCTTGATTTTTTCAAAAGTATATTTGTTTATCAGATACCTTTGGATAGCGTCAGTGTTAAATTTTTGTTCAGTTCTTTCTTTATACTTTCTGTAAAAATTGAACGTAAAGTACGCTATCACATTTCTAGGGGTAATTGCTTCAATTTCATCCAGGACATTAAAATTAGGATTTAATATAAAAACGTTTTCCGTTTTGTTTGCTGATGCAATATTAAGTAATGAATGACCATTGACTTTAACTTTTTCTAGTTGTTCCAGGTCATTACAAACAGCTTTAACACTCTTTCCAGTTTCTTTACCAATTGTTTTTCTGGAGACTTCTGTTATCCCATTTCTGTCCATTCTTGAAGCAATAGAAATAAAACTCTTAAATGCTCCACCTGGTATTTCTTTTAATAAGTCATGCGTAACTAATTGTTGAAATATCATTTCCTATATTCCTCCTATCGTTTTCTATTTGAAATAACAGACCGAGTTGTTCTACGTGACTATAAAATTGAACTAAACTTCATAGATAAATAATGAACTAAACTTCAAACAAAAATAGCACAAGGATAAAACTCGGATATTCAAAGGAAGATTTGCTTTTTGAAATAGCTCTATGACGGTCTTCAAAGACTTTTTTTATTTTTGTTATTGTACTGCCTTATTTTTGCTACATTAGTTTTATGAGAAGGAGAAGGGAAAAAGAAAGGGTTGAGGAAAAGGCTAACGGTTTTGACTTTGAAGGTTAATGGTTTAGGGATTTAGGTAATCACGAACCTTCGGTTCGTTACGAACGTAAGTGAGTATAAGTTAACCTTAGGTCAACATAATTAAAAAAAGGCTAACAATTCAAAAGATAGAAGAAAGTTCAAAACATATGCAACCTTCGGTTGCGATTGCTTCGCAATCATGTTGTTAGATAATTCATACAAACATACTTAGAACATAACAATTACATTGTAAGAATATATTGAAGAGAATTTAGAGTTTCTCCTTGTCTTTTGAAGGCTCAGCAATTAATAAATATGAGAGTTCCTTTCCTTATGGGTTTCTACTACATGGATACTAAAAATTGCGTACATAAGAGTTCCTGCTTTATAAGGCAGGAGCTTTTTTTGTACCTTAAAACCAAAAATATTGTAGCTGCTTAGACAATAACATCCTTCATATCAATCTTCAGAACATGCGAACAACCAAAAAAAGGAGGGTTATTCATTGGACTACAATAAAGGTGAATTTATTCGTGCAATTAGAACAAATCTAAAAATGACTCAATCAGAACTAGCAAAAAAGGCAAACATAGACACGGCAGATGTAAATCGAGTTGAAAAAGGTAAGAAAAAATTAACTCCATATCTTGAGTGGAAAATAGTCGAAGCATTTGATGTAACTCCAGAAGAGCTTGATTTGCTTCATGACTATCACAAATTGATACAAAAACGATTAAAGGAGAATGATTGCTTTACCATTTAAAAAGATTGATGAAAGAGATACGAGAAAGAATTAAGGACACTAGTCGAACGAGCAAAAAAACATAAACAGAAGGGAGTTGAGTTAAATGGCACGGAGGAAGCAGGAACAACAATTCGATAATGAAATCATGGATAGAAATGACTCAGCTAAGACGTGGGCTATTGAATTTATGTCTTTATCTGACAATGGGGGTTACACGCAGAAAGAACTTGCAGAGAAGTTAGGTGTCAGCAGGAAAACAATTACACGTTGGAAGAAGGATGAACACTTCCAAGAAGAAGTAAGGAAACGTGCTGTTGAAAAAGCAGGGGAACACCTTCCTGAAGTCCTGGACGTTCTCATGCAGAACATTAGAGCCGGTAAGGATAAATCAATAGAGAACTATTTGAAGCTAGTTGGACTAATACAGGAGAACCAATTTACTTTTAATCAAAATGTAAACACTGAAGAGCAACAGACGAATGACGAAATTAATAAGCATGTTGAAGACTTACGTGAACAGCTTCAACAAACTGAATCAATAGATGTTCATTATAGAGAAGTAGATACACTAGAAAAGGAGAATGAGAAATAATGTCAGATAAACTAAATCAATTCAATGAGAAAGCAGAAGAATTACTTCAAAAGAATAAAAAGAGTATGGAAAAACTTAAGGAGAAGAAATTAGAACGTAGAGAAAAGGAACAGGAACTTGCAGACCTTGAGGAACAAATTAAACATAAGTCCGTAGCTGTTAATATTGGAAGCAAAGGTCATAATGAAGCACAGCTACAAAAGTTTAAGGAAAAACGGAAAAACCTCCAGGATGAACTTCAGGATATTGAAGAACAAATTATTAGTATAGAACAAGGGAAAGCAGAGACTTTACAGAAAATATATCAAGATGACCTGGAAGAGCTTTATAGAGATATTGAGAATGAAGTCTATGAGGAAATGAATAGTAACCTTCCCGAGTTCCGTAGATTGAAAGCAGAGTATCTCCAGCAGGTTTATGAACTAGGTCAACCAAGAGAACGGCAAGAACAAGCCAGGAAGAAGCTTGAACAAGTATATTCTGTTCTAGGTGTAGGGGAGAAACAAAAACTAAGAAAGAAATCTCTTCCCGAGCCTAATTTAGTTAATAAAGACGTAAGTATTGACCAGTTTGTTGGCATTAGTACACAGGAAGCCTTTGACTGGTACACTCACAACTTCAGGAACTCCCTGACAACTCCATTGTATTTACGGCACTATATTGAAACAGGAGATCTACTTCATAGTGAACAACAAGTAAAAGAGAAGCAGAAGGAAGAAAGACAAAAAAAGGAGGATAAGGATAATGACCAGGAAGCAGGCTAATTCCATCAACCTTTTGAAGCAAGGCTATGAACAGTTAAGAGACAAAGAAAAAGAACAGGCTGAAGCAAAGATTGCAGAAGAATCTATTCAACTCCAGGAAGGTAATCAGGAGAGAAATTCTCCCCAAATGCTATTACATCTGGGGTTTGAACAGTTAGAAAGTAACCAGGAAGGCAATTAAGTTTGTCCCTGGTCTTCTTTTTTATGTCCAGAGGGACACCTGCTTTTTCCTGGATTGTTAAATTACAAATCTATTATTATACTGAAGAAAATCAAAGGAAAAACAAGAATTGTCAAGATATTTAACTTTACAGATTATAGCTTAAAACATCAGCAATAGCCGCCCACCGTGTCCCTTCCCAAATCTCAATCAGTTGTTTGACAATTCCCTTCAGAGATACTTTAAATAGTTACACAGCCTTCACATATTAAATAACTACTCCCTTATAAGATTAATTAGCCTGGAGTCCTAAGAAGAAGACACAGAGCCTATTATAAGACTGATATTTAAAGCAGGGTAGGTTGAAAGCTTAACGTATCTTAGGTGACGATATTGCGAAATCAAGTAACTAAGTCAGTTCGTCAAGCTTAGGAAGGAATTGTTGTGGAAGTGAATCAAACAACACATTAATTTAGCCAACACAAAGCACACAGAAAGGCACACAATAGAGTTATTGTTGGTTGAATAGGAAAGTCTGTACAACACTAAAAGGACAACAGACAAAGGAACATTGTCTTCATTGACGATTCAATAATTCAATAAATTCACTATATAAACTTGTCGTACTTCATTGATAAAGTAAGACGAAATTGTTAAGGTGAAGATAGTTTAAAGTTGAATAAAGGCTTTAATATCTTATGATTATCTTGTCGTACTTTGTTTGAAGACAAGTAAAGGGGAAATATACATGAGCGAAATCTTGAATGATTACATAGATTATTTAGAGCGAAAGAGAAAGACAGAAAGAACAATCATAAATCATAGAACTTCAGTCAATCGCCTGGTGAAGTTCCTGGAAGACAGTGAGGGGGTACAGACCGGGCAAGCGGGCATGAATCCGTCCTCATCTGGCTATCAAAATAACCACACTAATTCAGAATCCGAGGTATTAGTAGGAGTAACAGAGATAGACGCTAAGAAATTCCAGGACAACCTAAAGGCAAAATATAAGGCTTCAACATTCAACCAATCATTAATGCACGTAAGGTCATTCTATAATTACCTGGTTGAACAAGGGAAAGTTCCTGATAATCCATTCAAGTTTCAAGAGTTTGTAACGGAACAAAGAAGTACACCTAAATGGTTAACCAGGAACGAACAGAACCACTTAATTAGAACCATTCGTAAACATGGTAATATTAAAGAATTAGCGATGGTTACAACTCTTCTCCACACCGGTCTACGTATTCAGGAAATATGTGACTTGAAGCAGGAACATGTTCAACTAACAGAACGGACAGGAAAGGTATTTGTTCAGCAAGGTAAAATGGATAGACAAAGAACGATTAAATTAAATAAGTCTGCCAGGGAAACATTGAAGACGTACCTGGAACAATTTCAACCAACAGGAATATATCTATTTGAGTCTCAACGTTCTCCACAGATGACTACCAGGAGCGTTCAGCATATCATCAAGAAATATAAAAAGCTGACAGGTATAGCACACCTGACAGCACATGCTTTAAGACATACGTTCGGACATGAACTCGTAAATAACAAAGTACCATTTGATGTTGTCGCTCAACTAATGGGGCATATGAAGGAAGACGGTTCACCTAATATTGAAATGACAATGAAATACACTCAACCAGGACAAGAAGACATGGACAATGCAGTTGATTCATTGAGTTGGATATAAGGATATTCGGCTCTTTCTTATGTACTATGTAGATTAAATAGATACAGCTTACAAAGGCCTTTCGGGTATCCTGTTCCTTTTAATAAAGAACTATAATAAAAAGACTCCCAATATAAAAGGGAGTCTAATTACTTTCCACAGCATTTTTTATATTTCTTTCCGCTATCACAAGGGCATTTTTCATTTCGACCAATCTTTCTAGAAGAAGATGTTTTACTAATTGGTTCATAAGGATTGTTACGTAGAATGAAATCTTTAAACGCAATCCTATCAGATTCTTCGTTTAATAAAATAAGTTGTCGTGGTTCTTCTACTAAGTTAGAGAAATAAGGTTTTACTGCTGGAGGCAACTTTAAATACTCTATGAGTACTTTAGAGTTTGGTTTTTCCTCAAATAAACTTTTAACATTGGTCACGGAAGGTTGCCCATCCTGGATTTCAACTTGCTCTATCTCAGGGTCCAAAAAAAACTTCATAAAAGCTGATGTATCAGTTATATATACATCTCCTTCAGTTCTGCCAGTGAAATCGTAAATATCAGTACATACTATCTTAATGATATCTTCTTTTGTTGGAGAGTTTGTAGGTAGACTTATATCCATATGGTTTTGTACAAGTTCTGGTTGTTTAATTAGTATGTTTTCTCTTCTATTTACTTGCTCAACTCCAAATAATATTTCTTTTTCTTTTTGGTATAACTCAAAATCTGAATATGGACGAGTAAGACATTTCATTTCAATAAGTAGTATTTTATTGTCCATAACCCCTATCATGTCATATTCTACTTGTTTGTGGTCATATGCTTTAAATTTAACTTTAGTGTGATTAACTTCGAAATACGGCGAAAAATCTAAGGTTGAAGTCAATTTATTCTCTAATAGGGTTCCTTTAGCAGAAAGTTGAACATTAAAAGAATTTAAATGTTTTTCTACTATTCTTTCTAAGTTCATCTGTTGTATTAGATGAGGGCAAAATACCACTTGGTTGTCGCCAACGTAAATCAGTGGTTGGGAAAACACATCCAAACTCTCTTTCATATCTTTAGGCTTAAATACAAATAATTCAATTACTTCTCTAGCTTTTTTCATGTCCAAAGAATAATATTGACTCAAGCCCTTTACAAAGTAATCAATATCAAAAACTGGAGTTAAGTAAGAAAAATCAGTATCATTAAAAGAGCGAGTGGAATTCACACTGTATGCAGTTCCTAAAGATAACAAGTAACTAAAACTGTCATATAATTCAAATAATGAAACTGTTTTGGATACACCTATTTTAATAGTAGAAAATCTATTTCCTAATTTATCCTTCATTTTCTCAATTGAGGTCTCTATTCTTGGTTCAGAAAGTTTCAGACATAAGGTAAGTATTTTAGGTTCTAATGCAAATAGTTCTTCAGGCTTGTGCAATGAGAATTTGATATTCTTATTAATATCATTTAATAATTCTTTAGCTGATTTTAAATCTATATTGGATACATAATCTACATATTCTTTATACTTGTATCTTAGCGTGGCTGCTCTTTCTAGTTTAAGAATCTTTTGATTGTTAGGAGCGTAATAGTAAATATTGTTATCTTCAGTTTTATAAACCTTAGATTGCCACCCTCTGTATTTTATCCTCTCCCATAAAACATCTAAAGTCTCCTTATGAGAAGTCAAATGCATTATTTGCTGAATACTAGGAATAAAATAAGGGGAAACATTAGTATATGACTTGTTGGATTGCCCATCAATTTTTCCTTTAGACTTATATTGGAGTAACCTAATTAAAGTATCGAATAATTCAATAATCGCTTCAAAATTGTCATTAATCGATATGCTTTTACCTTCTTGAGTAACTATCTCTTCCATACCTGTAAAATATTTATTTTGAGACATAGTATTTTCCAAATTTCTTTGTGCGTAAATAGATTGACTTTCAATAAACGTACAGTACATTTGTATTTGTTTTTTAAAAGGATAGCCTAAAAATTCGTTTTGATAGAGTAGTTTCGCATTTTCTTTGAAAGCATTATAGATAATATTTATTGAATGTAATAATCTTGAAGATTCCCGAGTAAACTCCTCAAAGTCTTTTTCTTCATCTACTATCTTTTCTTCTATAAGTCGAAACGCTTTAAAAAAAACTTGATTTACAAACTGTATATCTTTTTCCTTAACTCCTAAGGTAATTGGTTCAATGATACTTCCACTAAGAAGCAGATTTCTGATAAATGAATTACCATCTTCTATGTATAAAAGTAGTAACTGTTGCACTGAATTTGTTAAATCATGCTTTCTGATATTTTCTTTTAAGCTTGCATAACTCACATTCAACAAACATCACCTCAATATTATTATGATGATTGTAACATACAAACTTCAAATAAATACCAAACATAGTGGTGAATAATGGATATTAGTAAGAGGAATTCATGGAACTTGTACATAATTGAAGGAAGATAATAGGTAGAATTTTAAGAGAGGGATACTAATAATGCCAAAAGAAAATATTACGTGTTCCTAAAAAGAATCTTTGCTTTTTTTCTAACAGTAAAGTCAGTTAATGTAGAATAAATGATGAACACTCAATGAATTTTATTTTTATTTTATTAAAAAATAAAGGATTATAAGTAGATTAACAGAGAACATTCTCTAATAACCATTTAGATTTTGACTTTTGTTTTTTTAACAATAATCTTTAGTACTTTGTAAAAGCAGGAATTATTAGTTTCCTTCTTTTTTTCTATGCAGAGAGAAGCCATACAGTGAAATAACTTAATCTTTCGTGGGTGATAATCCAAGTCATTGCAACTGTGAGAAGGAAAAAGTTACCTTTTGTCGAATGGTTACTTAGGTCTATAAATAGGGGTTGTTTCTAATGGGTGGGTGTAAGACTAATGAAATTGTAAATTATAGAATAATAGCTGATGAAGTAAGTTTTTTTGGTAAGGGGATAGTTTATGAATGAACAACAAATAAGGGATTTAATTAATGAAAGTGAAGTAACAGGACTTAATTTACAAATAGATTTTTTACAGAATAGTCTCACGTATGTATTAACGTTCTTTGGTGTAGTAGTTGGTCTTTTTGCAATTGTGGTTGTATGGATACAAATGCAATCTAATAAAGCTAAGAAAGCTATGGATGAAGCAAAGGAACTTCACAAAAATGCCCAGGAACATATTGATGAAGCTCATAAACAAAGGCAAGAAATAAAAAGAGAACAATCCGAAATAACAAGTAAACAAAAGGAATTAATTGAATTTAGCGAGAATATAGACAAAAAAAGAGAACAGCTAGAAAATGTAATAAATTCTAAAGAATTAAATGAGAAATTAGTACAGATTGATGAATTTAATATAATTGCTAAACGTGTTACGGACAAGATGGCTTTTGACCACAAGCTTGGAATTGTAAGAAGATACTACAATCAAAATAAGGATGGGTATTTACAACAAAAGGTATCAGATAGTGAGACTTTAGATGATAGGTTATTTGAAACAAAAAGAATAGAAGCTCAAATCAATTTTTTTGAACGATTAAGCTATGCATTTCCATCCCTAAATGAAAATGGCAGGAAATCTTACATAAAACAGTTAGATATATTATTTAAGGAAGTTAGTTTATTACTTAGTGGTAAGGGTGAAAATAATAAATAATCTAGCAGGTTGACCTTTTTTCTTTAAGTTCATGTAATATAGAATTATTTAGAAACATGAGTTAGTAATTAAACCGTGTGACCGCCTAATTGACCGCATTGACCGTTAGAATAGTATTTATATAAAAGTAAATAGCATGTGGGTGTGAACCGGGAGTTATCCTGGTTCTTTATTTTTGTCCTGGAAGTGAAAAATAGACTACTTGACACATCAAAAGGTTCACTATACAATATGTAAAGTATTGTTATTCTAAATGGTGGTCAACCTACTATTTACCCTGAAAATGAATGGCGGTCTACATACTCGGAAACTTGTTGTAAACCTTCTGTTATCAAGTGTTAGACTTAAATTAATCTATGGGGCATTAGCTCAGCTGGGAGAGCGCAACACTGGCAGTGTTGAGGTCAGCGGTTCGAGCCCGCTATGCTCCACTTATAAAATAACGTTTAGTCAAAAGCTGATTTAGTTCGGACGTATGCGTTATAGGCGATGGTAAAACATCAACAGTGAAAGACGTCTTCTATTTTGGAAAACATTCCAAAGTAGAAGGCGTTTTTTTATGCAAAAAGATAAGTTCATTAAGCATTGGTCATGAGGCTTAGTATTTGAATTTGAAAATGGTGACAGTTCATTCCTCCAACTGGGAAGTTTTAGCAAATGAACAGAAGGGAACTTCCTTAACAGATAGTATTTCGCAAGGGAGGAAATAAGATATGAGTAAAACAATCTTTATTACTGGTGCTGGAAGCGGATTAGGTAAAGGCACAGCAATTGGACTCGCTAAAAAAGGACATCATGTGATCGCAGCGGTTGAAATTATTTCTCAGATTACTAGTCTAAGAGAAGCGGCTTCAGAAGCTGGGGTAGAACTAGAAGTAATCAAGCTGGATATTAAAAATAAGCGTGATCAGCAGTTAATTCAGGAATATGATTATGATATTTTTGTAGCTAATGCGGCGATTGGTGAAGGCGGTCCTATTGCAGAAATTCCGGTAGACCGTGTCCGAGACATCTTTGAAACCAATGTATTCAGTACACTGGAAAATGCACAAATTGCAGCTAAGAAATTCGTAGATAAGAAAGCAGGGAAAATTGTATTCTTGAGCTCTATTGCAGGTGTAGTTGGTATGCCTTACCTTGGACCATATGTTGCTTCAAAGCATGCGGTCGAAGCCATGGCAAAGACTATGAAAGCGGAACTTGAAGAGTTCAATGTTCAGGTAGCCACGATCAATCCTGGACCTTATGAAACTGGCTTTAATGATCGTATGTTTGAAGAAAAGCATAAATGGTACGATGAAGATAAGAACTTTACGCCAAGAGAGTCCATCGCCGAAACGGAGAAAATTTTAGATGATCAATATGATCCACAGGAAATGATCGATAAGATGGTGGAAGTGATTGAAGCAGATCATCACGCTTTCCGAACAGCCTATCCTCAGGATGCAGAAGATATGATGAAAGAGGAAGAACAGAAGAATTGGGAAGCGAAAATATAATTACTTGAACTCAGTAAGATTAATTACGCTCGCTTAATAAACGAAGTGAGCCTGCAGCCTGACGCCCTTACCCTATAGGGGTCAGGCTGTTTTTTATTTTTAGGAAGTGGAGCTTTGTTATAATGTGGCACTAAACTACGATTAAATCATGTGCGTAAATTCCATTTATCTCCTTCGGAGTTTTCAGTTAACCTCTCTAACACTATAATCGCCAGGGAAATAATTCTGGTGTCAGATTCACTTTCACTTTTAGCTCGCTGATCATTAACTCTTTCCAAGATGAGGTGATTTAAAAAATAAACTTAAATAGTGGATGATGATCCGCTTCTACATCATTTTGTTTCTTTTCTTCTCCTTTCTTTTCTTTTAAATAAAGCGCCCGCTCCTTAGTCCGGTCCAACGGTCACTCCTTTGGTTGCACTAGCGTTCAGTCCTCCGGTCGCGCCAACGTTCAATTCTCCATTCAGGTTAATGTGCGCATTAGCATTTATACACATCTTCAAGTTATCGCAGCAGCTAACTACAATACGGCGAACTCAAAGCATTTTCGAGACTATTAAATCAAAGTTCAGTTACAATTAAATAGCTCTTAGAAAAAGGTGGTTAAGACTCATAAAAAAAGAGGGGTTTTTTCAATGGAACATTTTCCTATTAATCTCAATGAAAAATTTACAAAATTTAATGATCGGTGGTCCCCCAAAGTCATAGGTGAAATGAATGACTACCAATTCAAACTGGTGAAAGTGCAGGGAGGTTTTGTCTGGCACAGTCATGAAAACACGGACGAAGTATTTTTCGTTGTGAAGGGTCACATGGTTATTGAATTTCGCGACGGGGAAGTCGAACTGTCAGATGGAGAAATGTATATTGTGCCAAGAGGTGTAGAACACAAACCTTATGCAGAAGAAGAATGTCAGATTATGCTGGTCGAGCCTAAGGGAGTAACGAATACCGGAGAGGCGGAGAGTGACTTAACGGCGGAAAACGATATCTGGATTTAAACCATTCGTTTTTTTCAGCACAGGGGATTATCCTGTTTCTAACTGTTATATTATTAAACTATTGATATATAACAGTTTAGTTATTACAATATGTGTAAGCGCTTCAATATATTTTATAAGGGAGAAGTGATGGAATGCAGGTACCTTTGGTGTTGACCGATTTTCTTGATCGAGCCGTGGAATTGTATGGGGACAAGCCCGCTATTATTGACGATGAGCGCACGCTGACGTATAAACAGTTGAATGGACGAGTCAATCAGCTATCACGGGGGCTTAGTGACCTCGGAGTAACAAAAGAGGACAAAGTCGCGTATCTTGCTCCGAACACGTTGGAAATGCTGGAAGGCTTTTATGGGGTGTTTCAAGTGGGCGCAGTTATGACTCCCCTGAATACTCGGCTAAAACCGGCCGATTATCAATTTATTCTGGAACATAGTGAAAGTAAAGTGTTATTTGTGGACTCAGATCTTTATCACTTAGTTGAAACGGTTCTGCCCCAGCTTCCGCAGCTTGAACATGTGATTGTGCATGGAGATGAAAAAGAAGGGGCTACTTCCTATGAACCTTGGCTTGCGTCTTTTGCTGATGAACTGTTCGAGCGTGCGGATTTGGAGGAAACAGATATCGCTTCTCTTCTTTATACGAGCGGGACGACAGGTAATCCGAAAGGGGTGCTCCTCAGTCACCGGGCGAACTATCTTCATGCAATGTCCACGATGCATCACTTGCGTGTGAGCGATCAGGATACATTATTGCACGTGCTTCCGATGTTCCACGTGAATGGATGGGGCTCTCCTTTCTATTACACAGCCAATGGGGCCACCCAGGTCATGCTTCGCAAAACCGATCCAAAACTAATGTTAGAAAAAATTAAGAAGCATGGTGTCTCGGTTTTACATATGGCACCGACTGTATTGAATATGCTGATGGAGGAGTATGATGCGGTGCAGCCGCAAATCGAACAGGATGTACGCGTGGTAATTGCCGGATCTGCCCCGCCGCCGGCCTTCGTTCGAAAAGTGGAGGAGGATTTAGGCTGGAAGTTCATCCAGGTATATGGCATGACGGAAATCTCCCCGCTGATTACGACATCGGAATTACGATCCATGGATCTTGACCTTCCATCTGAAGAACAATACCGGCTGAAAGCGAAGGCAGGTTACGAAATGATGGGAAGTAAAGTGAGAGTGGTGGATGAGTTTGGGGAAGAGGTGGCTCATGATGGGAAATCTATCGGAGAAATCATTACCCGGACCAATGGGATCATGGAAGGCTATTTTAAAAATGAGGAAGCGACGAATGCCGCGATTCGTGATGGCTGGCTCTACACCGGGGATATGGCCGTGGTGGATGAAAAGCATACGATTGAAATTGTGGACAGGAAGAAAGATGTGATTATCAGCGGAGGCGAGAATATATCCTCTATTGAAGTGGAAGCTGTGCTGTATGAGCATCCATCGGTACTTGAAGCGGCGGTGGTAGCGACGCCACATGATAAATGGGGAGAAGTTCCGAAAGCCGTTGTCGTGTTAAGAGAAGGCGAGACCGTATCAGAGGAAGAACTGATCATGTTCTGCCGGGAAAAACTGGCTCATTTTAAGGCTCCGAACAGCATTACATTTATTGATGAACTGCCGAAAACAGCGTCAGGGAAAATACAGAAAGTAATCATTCGGAAGTCGTTCTGGGAAGGACACAGCCGGCTCGTTAACTAAATGATCCAATGTGAAAAGGCGTGCTTTTTTTAAAGGACGCCTTTTCACATTGCGCGTTGAGGATTCCAATATATAACAAGGCTATTAATAGATGTTTATCCCTCTTATTTATGCTAAACTTTTACCTAGATGCAAAACTCTTGACAAATGGAAAATTTAAACAAATAGATGGTTTAGGTGGGTGAGCAACATGAATATACTTTTAACTGGTGCCACAGGATTTCTTGGGAAACAGTTAACCATCCGGCTGCTTCAGGAAGGTCATTCCGTATATGCGCTGGCGCGGAATGAGAAAAAATCTGAAAGCCTGATGGAATCCGTACCAACTGCTTTGCAGCCGGAATTGACGGTTGTAAAAGGCGATATTGGGAAAGAGAACGTTGGTGTTTCAGAGGAAGCAATGGAAGGATTAAAAGACACGATTGATACGGTTTATCACATCGCTGCTTATCTGTCTTTTGACGATACTGAAAAAGAACAGCTTTTTGATATTAATGTAAATGGGACAAAGCGTATCCTGGATTTATCCAGGCGTATACGCGTGAAACGCTTTTTCCATGTAAGTACAGCCTATACTCTTGGGGATCAGCTTCATGCTGAAGAGGAGCTCCATCCGTTAGATAATCCTTTTGTGAACTATTACGAGAAAAGCAAATGTGAGGCGGAACATTTAGTTTACAGTTATGGAGAGTTTTTTAATGTAAACATTTTCCGTCCATCGATTATCGTAGGGGATTCCCAGACAGGGGAAGCCGATACAACGTTTGCTTTATACGGAGTTATGAGAAGTTTTGAGATTATGAAAAAGAGATTGGATCGCCAAAAGACCTCTCCCGACGATAAGATTAAGTTCTTATGTAATAGGGATACGGCTCAAAATATTGTACCAATTGATTATGTAGTGGATGTACTGACAGCAGGGCTTACCCACGCAGAAAATAAAAAAATTTATCACATTACGAATTCCAACCCCCCGAGCAACCAGGTTGTGTTCGAAGCTTTGAAAAGAGAGTTAAATTTTTATAATGTACAGCTTGTACCGACGGATTATCAAGGAGAACTCACCGAACAGGAACTCAGGTTTAATGAGCCTATGAAAGTATTTCATCAGTACTTGGATAAGACGTTAACGTTCGATGACTCTAATACGCAGGCACTTTTAAAGAAGAACGGTACCGAACCTCTCGACTTAAACGATACGGTTCTTATGACGATTCTCGCTGGAAGATAAGTCTAATATTTAAAAAGAGGATGCATCTATGTTGAACTTCAAAAAGACTTCTTTACATTATGAAGCTTATATTAATAGTGAAAAGAAAGATTGGATTGTGTTTTTTCATGGGTTTGGCGGAAATTATTCTATATTCAACCGGCAGATTGAGTACTTTAAACCAGAGTATAATCTATTGTTTATAGATTTACCAGGTCATGGTAAGTCTCCTGATCTGACAAATGATGAAAATATTCTGGACTATACGAGCAGGAAAGTCGTTGAATTGCTTGACCGCCTTCATATTAACCAGGTCCACCTCATAGGTGTATCGCTCGGAACGATCGTCATTCAGGACCTGGCCATGAAGTTTCCGAAGCGGATCAAATCAATGGTTTTATCCGGTGCGGTCGGTCGCTGGTTATGGTGGGGAGAGACGCTTGGGAAGATTGTGCTTTCTTTTCCTATCCGGAATATGCTTCCTTATATGGTCCCTTTTGTGAGTTTTGCTCACATTTTAATGCCAAAAAGAAATCATAAGAAATCCAGGGATTTCTTTATTAGAGAAGCATTGAAACTCGGTAAGAATTCTTACCTTCGCTGGCTCTATATCGTAAAAGATGCCCACCAGATCTATTCGAAATTGAAGCAGCAGGTGAACAAAATTCCAAAGCTTTATATCTCAGGTGATGAGGATCATATGTTTTTGCAGGGAATTGTGAAACACGCACGTAAGGAAGAATCAGCAGAGTTAACCATATTGGAAAAATGCGGTCACGTATGCAATATTGAACAGTCATCACAGTTTAACTTAATATCACGTGATTTTGTAACTAAATATTCTGCCGTTTAGTGACGGGTGTTTTTTTGAAAGCTCTCTACTTATGTAGGGAGCTTTTTTCTAGGCAGAGATTAGGAGATGTAATCATTTGGGGTTATAAGCAGGTGTTGGTAATATAAAAAAAGGAGCGCAGAAAAGTTGGAATGAAATATTGCCGCCCGAATATGAAATCCATGCTCATCTGAACCACGCGCGTTATAATAGAATAACTTGAATAGGAGCAGAGGAGTCCATTCTATGATCAGCACCTTCAATCAATTTTTGCAAAAAATCATGCCTTACCTAACACCTTCAGCTGTCGTTATCGGAGTGGTGTTTTCCGAATGGTTTGACTCGCTTGTCTTTCTCGTCCCATGGATCTTTGCCGTCATGACATTTGCTGGGAGCCTGGGGTCCAATTTTACCGATTTGAAAAAGGTGCTCCGTCATCCGCTGTCCATGATTGCCTGTATCATTGTTCTACATATTGTGATGCCGCTGATTGCCCTTGGAGTGGGCACACTTATCTTCGGAAGCGGTGCTCATACGACGATCGGATTAGTGCTTTCTTTTGTTATTCCTACAGGGATTACGACGCTCATCTGGGTTTCGATTTATAAAGGCAATGTGGTCCTGACATTATCGATCATTCTTGTCGACACTCTGATTGCACCTCTTGCTGTTCCTTTTGTAATGCAGATCCTTGTCGGAAATGCAGTGGAAATGAACGTTCAGGAAATCATGAACGGACTGCTCTGGATGATTGTGATTCCTTCGCTTGTGGGTATGCTCATTAACCAATTCGCTAAAAAGGAAGTTACTGAAAAACTGGAAGCGAACCTTTCTCCGGTGACTAAGCTTGGAATTGGTGCCGTTGTTACCATTAATAGTTCGGCCGTCGCTCCTTATTTTAAAAATATTAACGGGAAGCTTATTTTAACTGCTGTAGTAGTTTGTATGCTCGCGATCCTGGCTTACTTTATTGGATTTCTTACAGGGAAGCTTCTTAAGCTTGATCCTCCAAGTGTTATTTCGCTCACGTTTAACAGCGGGATGAGAAATATAAGTGGAGGCGCAGTGATTGCGATTACCTATTTTCCACCGCCGGTAGCAGTGCCGGTTATTGTAGGGATGTTGTTTCAGCAGGTGCTGGCTTCTTTCACCGGAAAAATATTCGCTTATCGAGAGGGAAAAGAAAATAGTTTTTCCTATTGAATAGATCTCTGAAAAGTTCCCGAAATTGGGAATTCTTTTAGCTTAACAGAGCATAATAAAGCATAGTTTTGACAGAGGCAGGGAAGGGAAACACATAGCAGTAAAAACAATTGAGGTGTTTATATATTATGTTATTTTCTGGGACAAAAGTGTCTGATCTTTCCAAAGCTTCTATCATCATTATTCTTGCCGGTTTTATTACGCTTGGGGCCTCTTTCTATTTCTTTTTTGAACTGGCAGATGAGGTACTGGAAAAAGAAAAATTTGCAGTGGACCAGTGGGCCGTTGATGTGATGAGCTCCATCAGCTCGCCAAGAATGGATCAATTAGGGGGATGGATTACGGAGGCCGGTTCTGTAACGCTTATAACAGTGATGTCCGTACTTCTCCTTATTTATTTGCTTTTCCTTTCCCCCTTCAGCCGGTGGGTGGGCATCTATTTTGCTGTCAACATGATTGGAATTAGTGCGCTTACGAAAGGTTTGAAACTACTCTTTGAACGTCAGCGACCGGAAGTACTTGATGAATATGACGGTACTGGCTTTAGTTTTCCAAGCGGCCATTCAACAGGATCAATGGTTTTTTATGGCTTTTTAATCTACTTAATTGTCATCAGTCCTTTAAGAAAAGGGTGGAAATGGCTGATTAATAGTATACTTGGAATCCTGATACTGTGCGTTGGTTTAAGCCGCGTCTATCTAGGTGTCCATTATTTTACGGATATTCTGGCTGGCTTTTTATTTGGCCTTGCGTGGCTGATGATCTGCATTGCTGCCCTTGAAGTTACACTTTGGAACCAAAGACGGCGCAGAGCCAGTAAGAAATCAGCAGCTCGAACTACAGAACAAGCATGATCAAACGGCTATATAGCCCAATTATTTTAAATGAATGACGTAACAGAGAGCTCCAGATTAACGGAGCTCTTTATTTATGGCTTTACATCATCAAATGTTTCTGTAGGCTTTCTTTTAGGGCTTGGAGGACTGATCATCTGCATTGCTGCCTAGGAAATTACCTCGTGTCATCAAGATGGCGTTAGGTTGAATAGTTATATTTTTCTATAATTCGGGTATGAAACAAATAGAAAGCGAAAGGAGTGATCTCGTGTTACTATATATTCTAACTATATTCCTGCCGCCGATCGCGGTTTTATTTACAGGTAGTCCTGGAAAAGCATTATTGAATCTAGTGCTTACGATGATATTCTTCGTTCCTGGAGCGGTGCATGCCGCATTGGTTGTTAAAGACTATCATAACGGTGTATAAGAAAAAAGGTGTCCAAATTGGACACCTCAGCTTGTAGAGAAACCCCGTGTTTTTCTGCAAGCTTTTTTTGTGCAGATCGTGCGGGCGAATACCACTCGCTTTCCGCGGACGAACGTCCGAGCCTCCTCGTGAAAACCCACACTGCGGGGTCTCGGATCGCCCGTTTTTCCGCAGGAGTCTCCTGGTATTCGCCCGCCCTTCACCGAAAAAGACTCTCCTTCACCTATCTCACCCTGGATAGGTGAAGGGCAATCTTTTTCATGTTTTGGCAGGCCGCCGTCAGTAACGCTTGTTCGCGTACATTCTCTTTTCCGCGCAAGCGACAATAACGCAGCCCGTGCAGTTCTTTTGAATCTGCGAAGCTACGTTCAACTTTCTCTTTTCTCAT